>JANQKV010000061.1 GCA_028280945.1 Opitutaceae bacterium | reverse complement strand
CTCAAAAACAAGCTCGTGATCCACATAGGCCCGGATCAACGGCTCGGCGACTTCGAGCCGGAACTGGGCGGGATGGTTGAGCAGGCCGGTGTAGGCCTGCAGAGCCAGGTCGGTGGTGGTTCCGCCATCGGTTACCGACAAGGCGAGCTGCCCTGTGTGCATACGGTAGACCAACGAATAACGCTCTCCGTTGGAGGAGTCGCGTTTGGCAAAGATCCCGACGCCGGAACTGGTGGCGTTGTAGGAATTCAGGGTGAGCGTCGCTTCCACACGCATTGCCTCCTCACTGGCGGTATTGTCCCACACATTGAGGGATCCCGACAGGGTGTTGATATTGAGTCTCCCGCTGGTGACGGTGTGGGTGCCGGATCCGGAGGTCTGCAGCGTATGCCCGGTGCCGTCGAAACGGTGTTCGGTCAACAAACCACCCGGCAGGACCCTTGAGCTGGCCTCCATCCACTTGTCGCGGAATTGCCCGAGGGCTTGAAACTCAAGGGTGTTTTCCGTGCCGGAGACAGGCTTGCCGCGAATCGAAAGATTTCCCCAAAGCTGAAGCATGTTGAAGGTCGTCTGCAGGTCATTCAGCGAATGGGCGTTCGAATACTGGTTGTGGATTGCGTAGCACGGATAGACCACCCCGGCGCGGTTGAACAAATCGAAGGCATCCTGAATGAACCCGTAATCGATGTCGCCGCTGTCGATGGCCAGTTGCACGAAGTCGTCAAATTCACCTTGCGGGACCGGATTCTTGTAGGCCGCCTGCACATAATCCGCGTTGGTGGCAGTGGCATCGATCAGGCCGGCGGCGTAGAGCACGGAGTTGTTGCGGAAAGTCGCGTCGAGCAACTTCGTCGCGTTTGCGTTGGTGTCGGCGGGATTGTAGATGAAGTTGTCCGATCCCCCTTGCTGGCTCCACTCGGTGCAGATCAATGGTTTTTCAACCCGGTGGCGCAACCAGGCCAGGCTGCTCTCCATCTCCAACTTATCCACCGGGAAAAGGTGCACATCGATCAAGTCAACGTTGGGGTCCTCATTGGCCCACTTGATCATATCCTCTGCGTGGATGAGAAACTTGTCGGACGTGGCCGGCGTGAGATCCTCGTGCAATGAAGGACGCATGATGATCGCCCCGGTGCTGATCTTGAGATCGGGATTTCCACCCACCCCGTTTCGCCAGTCGTCCACCCAACCCGCCACAATCCTCAGCCACTCCACCGAACGCACATAGTCGTCGCCGGGCGCGGTTGTTGTGTGCTCCGCGGCGGGAAACGTCCACATGGTTTCATTGTCGACCTGGAAAATGGAGATCTTGTCGCCCAAGGCATCCAAAAACCCCAGGATGTTGGCTTTGACCTCGGCCCGCTTGTCGATCTCCGCCTGGCTGCTGCCAATGGGAACCTGATTGTTCACGGTGGTCTGGTTAAGCTTGTAGGCGTAGATGATGTCCATGCTGGGGTCGAAGCTCAACAATGCATCTACCTTCTCCTCGGGAAAACTCTTCGTCTCGAGGGCCCCCGGTATCCAATCCGTGTCCCAAACACTGGTGGTGGTGGTTTCGAAATTCCAACTGTCGTAGATTCCCCCTCCATCTTCGATCGTAACACTCTTGGTGTAGGATGCAGCCGACTTCACGGCCAGGACCACTCCGCCGCCACCCGCTTCGCCAAGGTAGTCAAATTCGGAAAAATCCGGATCCGAGGCATCAAAGGCCAGCGACAGCAGGGTTGAACTTCCATCCGACACCGTGACGGTGATATCATCATAGATGGTGCCGCCCACGGTCTTGGACTGGAGAGCAAATACGAGGTCATACTCCGTGCCGGTGGAAAACGAAGCCCCTTCGGCAAAGTCCAGGGTGGTCGTGCGGCCACTCGTTGATTTCAGATAGGCATACCCTTGGGCCGCGTTCACCTCCAGCTTGTAGGCTCCGCCCCGGACCCGAATCTCGTAGGTTCCCAAAACAACAGGCCATTCCACCGTCGCGGTGGTCTTGTAATACTCCCAATCATGCGGACTGCTGAGAACATCAGGCGTGTAGGAGATACCTCGCGCCGAACCGAGAAATGTATTGGTGCACCGCAATCCGTTGAGGTCGGAATCAAACGCATTGGCAGCGTCCCCGACTTCGCCCGGATTCAGTTCAAAATAGCCTGATACATTGGCCCACCCCGAGTTGACCATGATGATCCGTAGCGCACCCGCGGCGAATCCCGTATCATCGATGACCAACAACCCGTCTGACTTCATGGAGTCGGGATACAGTTCGTAGACCTCAACCTGATCGATAAAGAACACGGCGGTGTCGTCCAAGGAAAGCGACAAGCGAACGGTGGAGGCATCATTCGCGTCCATCAATTCGTCGTTGTCCTCGAAATGGTAAACGCCCCGCACGTAGTGCCAGCCGATGGTTTGATTGGCATTCCCACTGCCCGTGAACGACAGCGTCTTTTTCAGGTCGTTGTAGTAGTTCCCCGCCTGGTTCTTTCGTTGCACCAGGAGCGTGGCCTGTTGATCCCGCGTATTGGCGACGCCCACCCACACACCAATCTGGTAGGTGCGGCCGTGCAACAGGGCATGATTGCCGGACTCATTAGTATATGCGCCGATGTCAACCTGCACGTCGACGTTGCCGTTGGTCCCATTGACCTCGAGATACTTGCTGCCGCTTTTCGCGGCGTAAAACTGCTCAACTTCCAAAGTGGAACCGGCGGCACTGGACCAAATACTGCCGAGCGTCGCGGTGGTGGAGGCTTCGAAACTGGCGTCCTCCACCAGGGACCGTGTTTCCGGAGCCGTGATTTGGGCCAATACCGGAAAGCACAGGACAACCGCCATAAGAACGACGGAGCCGATCGAGGCAGACAGGCGGGGAGAAAGAAACAGGTTTGGGGCGTTCATCGAGTCGAAGTTTTAAGGGCTGAACACTCCCCGAGCGCTTTGCTTCAATCGGAAAGTCGCGGCAGCACCGGCCAGGTGACATTCCCGCATCAACATGCGATGGGAGTGAATGGGGGGTAAGGGACCCTCACATCCTGCCCGCCCGGACAACCCGAGCGATGCCCTCGAAGCTTTAATTATACATGACCCGTTGCGCTCCGCACAGCGCCCATCCGAAGGAGATTCGTCCCCCACCCCTCACTGCCCTCTCCGGCGCTCAGGTGAAACGACTTGGTTGAGGAGCAGGTTCAGGAGGAGAAAAAGTCGGGAACCTCGAGCAGGAGTCTCCCCTTGCTTGGTGGCAGCACAAAAGCCCCGTCGGCCGCCATGGGCAGGGACTCACTCGAACCAAAGACTCGGACGGATTTCACCGGACGCGTGAAATGCAACGGTTCTCCGGCAAAGCTCATGCGTTCCTCCAGCACGTCCAATTCCAAGGATTTCCGCAAAGGCACGTAGTGAAGCAGGGTGACCAACAGGTCCCGCCCTTTTCGCCGCGGCACGCACAAGATCGTGGTCGGCAAACCCTCCCCGACTTGAGGTGGGCCAACCAAGCGGTGGGTCACCCGCTGCCACACATCCCGCAGCGCGGTGTTTCCCACTTGGCGATATTCGCGAAAAATCGGGTCCGCAAAGTAGACGAACCCCTGCCCGGCCAAAACGGCCGCATGCCTGTCGGCTTTGCGCACCGGCGGTGTTTGAAAATGCGAATTGAAGGTCAGGTCCGTGCGGCGGAAATAAGGCAGTACGCGGTCGACCAACACCGTTGTGCCTTTTCCTCCCATGACATTGACGCCCGACGAATAGGCAACGCGGTCGCTGGCACTCATTTCCGGCCAAAATGAATCCCGACACCGCCAATAGGTGGGGAAAAGGTCACCATCACCTGCAAATTCGAGAGGCAGGAAGTCCAGCATCCATCGCCCGGCGGCATCACGACCGGCATGATGACTGACGATCAATTTGCCTCCCGCCTGATGGAAACGTTCGAGCTTTTCCTTCATGGCCAGGGAAACGACGGTGCAGTCGGGCAACACCAGCAGTTCGATTCCTCGCAAGCTGCTTCGTTCATCCAACACCGCGACGTCATAATGGCTCTCCTCCAGCATCTGGACGACCCCTTCATCACTGCGCAAAGCGTCTTCCGCGGCGCGTTCCGGGTATGCGGCCGTCAACACTCCGATCTGACAATACGCCTGGCTGTCCGCGTAAAAAGGTTCGGCGTCCGCACACTTTTGGTAAACCTCGCCAATCAAGCGGATGGCGGCGGCATCCAGTCTCCCCCGCGGAGGCAACTGGTCTCCAACCGAATTTCCGCCACCCAATGCCTGCGTGCGGAAGCACTCATACTCCAACGCGGCGGTGGGCTTGATGCCGCCAAAATCCCCCCACATGCGTTGGAACCGGCCGGTCATGCCGAGCCAGGGTTTGCCCCAGTGGGCAATGCTCCGCGCCGAACGGGGAAAATGGTAGTAGCCCCAGAATCCGGAAGGCAGTGACTCCACTTCGAAGTGCGTCATGTGCCGATAACGCACCCGACTGCTGGTCGAGCTTTCCATGCCTACTTCAAGTGCGGCGTTGTAAAACACGGTCGCATTCGGCGTGAGCTCATTGACGAGGGAGGTAAAGCGACGGCAGAACGCCTGTTGGGCCTTGATTTCGAAACGACGAAACGTGGCCTCGTCCTCTCCTTCCAGCCGCCAGCGCCGGCGCAATTTGCGGGCCGACTCGGAATGGTGCCCGCCCGGGGCATAAAACAGGATGTCGAAGAACAGTCCATCGATCGGATAACGCTCCGCCAACTCCCGCACGTGGGCCTCGATATAGTCTTGGTAGTCGGGATGACTCCAGTCATTGAACCGCCAGCCTCCCGGATGGGCTTCCTGGGTGTGGTCTGCGTTGTGGGCCCGGGCGAAGGTTCCGTCGGCCAACATCTGTCGCCACGCGGGAAACCTGTCCGCCACGTCCTCCTCCCACGCAATGGTCGTATAGATCGGCGCCCGGATCCCCTCGCCATGAAGCGATTCGATCAGCTCACCCAGCATATCACGGTCACCAATGGCAGGGTGACTCCGCCCGGTCTTGGTCGGATAATAACACATGCCATGGTGGCACTTTGCAAAGATCGTAACGCTGTCGACATGGGCCACCTTGAACTGCCGGGCAATGCAATCGGCATCAAAGTCCGCCCCAACATCCGGGATGTGCGGCGAGGTGTGAAAATCCAAGTGCACCTGCCGTTGAGGTAGGCGAAAGCGGTCGGGGAAGGTGGCGGGCAACCGTGCTGTCATGACAATTACTTCTGGGATTCGGTCGTTGCCGGTCTAGGCCAAAGTGGCAGCGGCAGGACTTTCCCCGCGAGATCGCGCCACGGGCCCGGATTCACCTTCCCGTATCCGAGCGGCTGCCCCAGGTAGTCATAATCCGTTCCCGGCACCCGCGGAGCTTGGATTGCCGCCAGCAGTTCCGGCTCCAGCATATCAAAGTGCAATGCCCGGGCGGCCAGGTGGGCTGCCGGATCCGGCCCCGCTCCCTTCAGAAAACTGGGCGGACGTTTCGATTTGATGCGGTCGGTGGCGCTGTGCAGGTCCCACCCGGTGTGCTCCCGCCAGGTTTCAAGGGACATATCCATGACCTCCACTCCCGGAGGCAAGGCGTCCGTGGCGTGGTCGCTGTTGGTATTAAGGCGGAAACTCAAAAACGGTTCTCCTTCCCACCATGCCCGGGTGCCCGTGAGGAAAAGATTGTGGTCCGAAAAATTGCCGGTGGATCGCGGGGCTTCGGGTGGCAGCGAGATGTCGCCGCGGAAGTTGTCGATGAAGACGTTGTTCAACACGCGAATAGCCGAGCTTTCCACGGGCCGCCGGGAATCATCAGGCAACTTGAACTCACGCGCGGAAATCACGTGAGCGTAAACCCCGAAGTGGGCATTGGAAAAGAGGAGGTTGTGGGCAAGCGTGATGCCCGATGCATCATGGGCATAGATTCCCGCACCACGGGTGTAGCCAACGATGTTGTGATCCACCAGCACAGGTCCAAATCCAAGCTCGATGAAAATGCCCATGTCCTCGTTGTTGAGAACGAGATTCTGGGTCACCCGCGATCCCGCATAGGCGTTGTCGAGCCAGATTCCGGAGCAGTCGTTGTCGCGCACCAGGTTGCCCCGGATCTCGCCATCAACAAAATCGTGCACCTTGATGCCACCGCACTCGGGCGCGGTGTTGCCGACCAAGTTGATGCGCTCAATCACATTGTCGATGATGTGCGTCTCATGGGCGCCAAGCCCCATGATTCCCGTGCTGCCGCAATCGTGGATGTGATTGCCCCGGATCAGGTGGCGGCCGAGGTAGGTGGGCTTGGACTGATCTCCTTCCGGGTCCCATCCCCCTTCGTCTCCGATGTCGATGCCGATCGAGGCGGCGTGACGCACCACGTTGTTTTCAATGATCCAGTGATGACCACTGCGCGTGCCGACTGCGCCGGTCTGGGGGTGGTTGTTTCCCACCTCGCGGGGAAACCAAAAACGAAGCGGGAACTGGTTGGCGGCTCGATCGAACGTAAAACCGCGCACCGTGATGTAACCCAATCCACGTTGATGAGGGGCAAACAAACGGTCCCGCACGGTCACTTCGACAATCGGGTTCTGGGCCATGAGCACCCCGGCTGGAAGGTGGAGATGCACTCGTCTTTCGGCCCGATCGAGCCACCAAGTGCCGCGGCGGGCCCGCATCGTCCCGCGAGTGGGCATCTCATCGAGCAACCGCCCCGCGACTGCCACCTGCCCCAGCGAGCGGCCTTCCCGGCGCAGGTAAGGTTCGGCAAATTGATCAAAGTATCCCGGCTGCTCGTGGCCCAAGGCGGCACTGACCAACGTGGGCTGTGCCGGATCCGGCTCCCAAGCCGGATCCCAGACATCCGCCCCGGTCACCACCACCTTTTCACCCGGAACCGCCTCATAAACAATGCGTCGACCGGGTTCTCCTCCGCGAGCCGGGGCCACCCGCTCACGATACACGCCGGCATGAACCCGGATGATATCACCCGGCTCCGCCAATTCCGCCGCCCGGGAGATTGTGCGAAACGGCTGCTCGGAAGTGGCCGCACCTTCGTCATCCGCCTGCGGATGCTCTGCCGCAACCACCCAAATTCGACCGGCCTCTTCAACGGTGGCAGCTGCGGCCGCGGCCCAGCTGCCGGCCAAAAATGCGGACAGGAAGCGAAACATCGTCATGGTGTCGAGTGCGTGATCTCCGGAGGTGACTCCGCCCGGTCGCGGGCAACTCCCCACGGGGAAAACGTGATTAATACAGAGAACCAAAGAATGGCCAGCGTGACGAGGGCGAGTCGATAGCGTCGGCGCTCAGTTTGGGACATGGCTTCACGGTCCGGGGAATCCTTGCGCTCCGCCAGCACCACGTCCGCCCGGGCCGCGCCTTCGCGGGGATCACTCGCGAAATACATCACAACGGCACAGAACAAGGTGTTCAGGAAACTGGTATTCAGGGAACTGCGCAGGTAACGCGGCAGAGACTCCGCCAGATCCGGCGATGCCTGAATCAAGTAGGCCGAGACCCCGAAGAGGGTCCCCGCCACCAACGTTGCCGTGGCACCACGACCCGACGCACGTCGGCTGAATATGCCCGCCACGACGCAGACAAACACCGCCGGCCCCAGGGCCGCCCCCAGGCGCACGATGTAGACGTAGACCCCTTGAAACTCCCGGATGGAGGGAGCGAGCAATGCGCAGCCGGTCAGCAGCGTGGCCATCACCAGTCGACCGATGACAACCCGGCGTTTCTCCGACAGCCCCGGGGCCAAGCGCCCGATGAAATCAAAAGAAATCAACGAGGACGACGCTGCCAGTCCGGCGGCGACTGTTCCCAAGATAGCCGAGAACAAACCCGCGAACACGAGGCCCGCCAAACCCGGGGGCACGTAGGTGGCCACGACCCGGGCATAGGCCTGATCGGGATGTTCCAGTCCCGGCATCAGTTTCGCTGCCACCACGCCGGGAGCGGCGATGATGAGCAAAGCGACGACCTTCAGCACCGCGGCAAACAGCGCGCCCATTTTGGAATGATAAACACTGCGTGCGGCCAAGGCCCTCTGCACGTAGTCCTGATCCGTGCAATGCCCGTGAACGCCGAGAATCACCGCTCCGGTGGCAAGCGGCAGCCAGCCGAATTCTCGATACCAAGGCTGGAGCACGGACCACAGGTTGTTCCCCTCGTCATCATAGACCGCGACGGCCTCGCTCCATCCCCCCGCGTGTTGAATGCTCATGATGAGCGTGATGGCACCGCCCGTGATGAGGAGCGTTGCCAGCAAAAGGTCCATCCACAATACCGACCGCAGACCACCCGCAATGGTGGTCACACCGGCAGCCAGGGCGATGACACCGACCGCCAGGGCAAACTGGGTCTCCCCACTCCACCCCGCCAGGTCCGCCAGCACGGTCGCGCCAGCGTAAAGGGCAGTGGCGACATTAGCCGCCAAAATAATGATGAGATTGATTCCCGAGACACACATGCGGGCGCCCACATGGTAACGTTTTTCAAAAAACTCCGGAGCCGTGCGTAATCGAAGTCCCAGATAAACATCCACGAAGAAGACTGCCAAAAGCACAAAACAAAGTGCCCCAACCAACTGAAAGGCGCCCGCCGCCAAGCCAATGGCATACGCCAAACCCGCTTGGCCTACAAACTGTTGGCTCGAAATGTTGGCCGAAAAAAGAGAGGCCCCGATCAAAGGCCAGGTGGCATCGCGGTCAGCAAGGAACAGCGCTTCCGAGCTCGCAACCTTGCGGCGACCAAACCAAAGCCCGAAACCCACGGTCGTGAAAAACGCAATGGCCACGATGGCAATGTCGAGCTGGGTAATGCGCAAGGTTTCCATGAAGGAGTGTGAATGGGGTTCGGAGGCGAGCGGACGAATTACAACTCTGTCGAATCGCATTCCCGGAGCAATGGATAGGATGTTCGTCCCGAGCATCCCTCTGGAACCATCTTCGAGCAGCTATAACATTAAATATCCAAACGGAGGAACTTGGATTTAGGCACTCGACTTGTAGTCCATCTTGATTTCGCGAGAGCAGTTTGTTGTCCAAACAAGCGCCCTCGAAAGACCCCGTCAGCCCAACTGGTGGTCTTTTTCTGATTAGGCATTCTGATCCACTGAGTTTCGTCTCCTCAGCAGAAAAAGGGGCTCCTCCAAAGGAGAAGCCCCTTATAAACGATCGCATCTCTAGAACGTCTTAGAATTGGAATCGCGTCGAAAGGATAAAGGAACGCGGTTCCCTGAAGTTGTAGGCATAAACCAACGGCACTCCACTGCCCAAGGCACTCTCCTCCGCCTGAGTGGGCTGAAGATCGGTATCATCGAACAGGTTGCGAATGTTGAGTCTAGTGATCCAAGTGACCTTATCATTTAAGATTTTGGTTCGGTATCCCAACGCGAGTCCAACATTGAGTAGACTATCGCCATAAAACGGCTGAGTCGGAATGATATCCAGGTTTGCGTCACGCGCCCATCCAATTACGGGCTTATCTTGCCAAAGTAAATTACCCCCAATTTCCCAACCCTCGAGTGCTCCCTCCCTGAAGGTGTAATTGGTATTAAGGCTGAATTTATACTCGCGCTGATTTAACGGCTGACTTCCAGCCTGTCCCCGAACACGAGCATGCTGAAATTCAATATCGTCCAGCACCTCATTAACAGTGCGCCCATCGGGTAGAACGGTAGTGCCCACAGATGAGCGTAGCCCAGGTGCGTTTTCTGTAATATAGAGCGTCGAAGACGGACCAATGTTCGATTGAATCGTTTCGTCTTGGCTAGCGGCAAAGGCGATTCGCCAGTTTCGAGTAGGATTGTAGGCGAGTTGGAAGGTGAGTCCCTCAGCATCATTATCAAACGTATCTCCGTTTGAAGTCTGGCCGTTAAGCACCCGGTCCAGCCACGAAGCGTCGCCAGTAACCTCTTCCATACCTTCATAAATGGCATTGAATCCCGTGGTAACGAAGCCAATCCCAGTCAAGCGGGCTCCTACTTGGCCACTTTGGAAGTAATTGAGGTTACCCTGCATCTTGCCATCAAACATCCCAAACTTGATGCCGAAGTCCTGTGTCTCACCTTGCGACGGTCCTCGAATGCCCCCCTGATAGTTTGGCGCACCCGCCGATGGCTCGAAGTTGGTGGATTGATTGTAAGCCAGGGACAAGTAGTCGAGTGCCCCCCTATTCTCCAGCAGGTGATATACGCCTCCGACCGAATAGGTATCCTCCTCTATACCGGACACATCGTCGACTCGTTCCGTCCCAACTTCTCCCATATCCCGGTAGCTGAGATAAAACCCCCGGTCTTCGCGCAACCAGCGAGAGCCTTCAATGTTGTAGAAGTCCTGTTGGTCTATGCGAAACCCTAGAGTCGTAACGAGGCGGTCGTTGAAGAAATTGCTCTGCATCGCCGCAAGATATGATGTTTGGAAATTTTCATCAAAGGTGCCGGTGTTGAAGTTGGCCCATTCTCCGGTCACGTTATCGAACTGGGAGATATATTCAGCCATCGTGCGAGTATCCGGAATAGGACCGGTGGATCGCCCGTCCTGATTCACGTAAAAAACCGGCCGCGGCTTGTTTGCCCCCGCCAGATAATTCGCGTTGGGGCGGTTGGGGTCGGTATTAAAAAGCTGAGCGCGGTCGGTGCCTCGCCAACCTTCACGATCTTCATACATGAGTGCGATTTGATGCCGGCCCAAGTATTTGTTCACTTCGGTCAGATCCAGATTGTAGGACGTCGTCCAACGGAAAGTCTGGTTATCAAATTCGAAGTCACGCAATTGCATCACACCGGCGTTCACGTAGTAGCGCCCGGCATCGGGATTGGGGGAACCGTCGTTCAGGGTGCTAGCAGCATCAGCATATATCTGATTCGCGCTCCACGAGATCCACAGATCCTGACGCTGATTCGCCTCATAGAATGCAATCTGCATGTTGAGGTCCTCGGTGAACTGGTGTTCGATTGAGGCGTCCCAGATTGTGCCCCAACGTTCGTCCACCCGAAGATCACCCGCCAGATTGTCATCTCCAGCAAAATCAAACGGAACCGTTTGTCGGTTATGGTTCGTTACACTCTCTCGGTTGAAGTCCGATACAGGGTGATGTAACCAAGATGGTGCTAGGTCGGTTTGACCGGCCGAACCGAAAATGATGGCGGTTAGATTCGCCCCCCCAAATGTGCGAATCCCCTCGATGGGATTAGGATTGGTTCCCGTGTAAGGGACCACTGGCATTCCGGCATCCTCCCAACGACCAAACAAATTTCGGGAGAGGCCCCAATACGGAACATTGCGAGCACTATCCCACGACTCAAAATTTGCCTGGAGCGTCGTCTTGTCGGTTAATTGGAATTTGCCTGCAACATAGAAGCGTTCGTCCTCCTTCCACTCCGGCTCTCTCCAGCCCTCTCTATCCTGATTGAGGTAAGCAAAACGAAGGGCGAACTTGTCCTCAATGATGGGTTGATTGTGCTTAAATTCAAAGCGGACTGAGCCGTAGTTATCTGTCCGGAAACCGACCTCACTAAACTTCCGATCCAAAACCGCACGAGCAGTGGTTTGGTTTAGTATCCCCGCGGGATTGGCAGCACCGAATAATATTGAATTTGCCCCACTAGAAAACGTGACACGTTCTAAGTTATAGCTATCGGCTGGAACCATCTGGCCGATAGTTTCGGTGAAATAATTACGAGCCTGAGCTTCCGTAAACAGTCCTCGAATACGAAAACGCTGAGGACGATAAGTCCCAGTGTTGTCGTCCATTCCACTTTCTTGAGTAGTCAAGGCTTCTACGTTTGGGACGAAATCTGCTACTTCCATTATGTCTGAAGCGCCAAGATCGTCCAAAAAAGTTTTGGTTAGGATGGAGACAGCTGCACCGACATCCTTGGTGTCTGAACGTAAACGACTTCCCGCCAACGTCTCAGTGGCAACATAATCTCCTTCGATGTCAGCTGATACCTCAAAGGGCGACAAGACGACGATACTCTCCTCCACCTCATCGAAAACCTCTTCAGTGGACTGTGCAGAAAGGAATATTGGGGTAACCAACAGGGCCGCTAGATGGCAAACATATCGCCTCAAAGAAGCGATGTCGCTTCGATTATTTACTTGGTTGTTCATGGTGTTCGTTCGCTTGGTTGGATTCAATGTACTCGCAAACCCATGTTCCGGCCGGGAGTCGAAAACGGTGACGGCGGGACGATCAAGAGCATCGAGCGAGGGGTTCAATCTGGGGAAACGAAAGGTTATTTTCGGTGGGGGTATTGTGCTGCAATTCACCCTGATTCAGGAAAACCGAGGCACGGTGAACACAGATGGAATTCAACTTGCGGAAGCGACGTCGGCTCGACTTTAACATTATATCTTCACGATTGCTGCCTCACTCAAGTCGCTGCCCTTGGCTGGAATCGCCTCGACGAGTTTCAGACATGCCCCGCCCCAAACCCAGAGCCATCGTTACCCAGAAGGACGTCGCCAAAGCGGCGGGTGTGAGCGTTATGGCGGTCTCGTTGGCGTTGAGAAATCAGGCGGGAGTCAGTATCGAAACCGCCAAAAAAATTCGGCGATTGGCGGATCGGCTCGGCTATCGACCGGACCCCGCACTGAGCGCCCTGATTCACTACCGGGGAGGGAAATCAAAAAAAATCCGGGCCGGACTCGCCCTTGTAACCGGATGGGATACCCGCGAGCAATGGATCGAATCGCGCGTGGGTCGGCTCGCCTGGGAAGGCGCCAAGATGAGAGCCGAGGACTTTGGCTACAGCTTGGAACACTTCTGGATCGGCAAACAAGGGGCGCTCGCAAAACGCACGGCGGACGTGCTTGAAAGCCGGGGCATCCGCGGCGTGATGCTGGCCCCCATCCTGATGCCTTGGGCCAAAATCAATTTTCCGTGGGAACGATTCGCCGTGGTTACGCTGGAACGGAACACCGACTTCCCCTCCGTGCCCCATGTCTCGCCCAATCATTATGCCGATATCTCCCGCGCCTGGGCGCACTTGATGAAACTGGGCTACGAGCGTCCCGGGTTGGCCACGTTCAGTTGGTTGAATGACCGCAATGAACATCGATGGGAAGCCGCCCAGCATATTCAGCAGGTGACCCATCACCGTCCTCGCGATCAGGTGCCAAATCTCATCGTGCCGGGAGGTCCCGATACCGCGCCTCCGGTCGCTGCTATCGACAAGTGGCTGGTTCGCCATCAACCGGACGTGGTGCTGAGTCCATCGCCTGAATTCCGCACCGCCATCCTGGGAACCGGCCGCACAATCCCGGGCGACATCGCCTTTGCCAGCCTGCAAACCCAGGTGGACAGTGCCGTAATCGCCGGCATCAACCAACACCGGGATAAGATGGGAGCCGCGTGCATCGATTTGCTTCACGCCCGTCTGCTCAGATCCGACCTCGGCATTCCCGAAACGATTTCCGGCACCACGATTGATGGAGAATGGGTGGATGGGCCCACCGCTCCGCCCCGGCGAAAAAAACGCCCCCGGACGTCACCACGGAAATCCCGCAAGTAAGTACCCCGAGGGCGCGGTGTCGGTCGCTTCGCGCCCGTTTACTTTAATGTTATATCTCGAGGCCATTTGCGGTGAATTCTTCGCCCGCGAAAACATCCCGCGCTCATGGCTAACCCCGACCGATCCTCCCGCCCCAACGTTCTGGTGGTTGTCGCCGACGACCACCGTGCTGATTGCCTCGGCGGAGATCGCGTGACGGGACCGGCCACTCCCACGCTCGACGCCCTCGCCCGGCGAGGAACACAATTGGAAAATGCCCGGATTAGCGGCGGTCACAATCCGGCCGTTTGTGTGCCAAGTCGGGCAGCTCTCATGACCGGTTGCGCCCCGCACCAGGCCCTCAGTCAACCGCGCTCCGATTTGATCGCCGAAAGCCAGCGAATTCGTGAAGACCTGACCACCTTGGGTGAGGCGTTCCGGCAGGCGGGCTACATCACCCATGCGGTAGGCAAATGGCACAATGACCCCGGCTCACTGGCCCGGGGGTTCGCCGGAGGCTCCCGCTTGTTTTTGGATGGCATGTCCGCCCACCAAAACCCCCGGCTTCAGCACTTCGATCCCGGCGGTCGTTTTCCCGTGGAAACCGCCCGGGAAACGGATGGGTTTTCCACTGACATATTCGCCGACGGCGCGGTGGAGTTTTTGCAACAGCGCGAACCCGGCGATGAACCATTTTTGCTTTATCTCGCCTTTACATCGCCCCACGACCCGCGGACTCCCCTGTCCGAATACCGCCAGCACTACGACAGCGCCGCCATCCAACTTCCGGACAACTATCTGGCGCATCATCCGTTCGACAATGGCGAGCTGCAGATTCGCGATGAGATGCTGGCTGATTTCCCGCGCACACCCTCCACCATCCGGGAGCATCTCGCCGACTACTACGCCTTGATCGAGCATCACGATCACGCGATGGGCCGCGTGCTCCAGGCACTTGCCGCCTCCGGCGAAGAAAACAATACCATCGTGGTCTACACCTCAGATCACGGGCTGGCCATCGGCTCCCACGGATTGTTGGGCAAACAGAACCTATATGAACACAGCTTGAAGGTGCCGGTCCTCATCGCGGGACCCGGCATTCCCCCCAACCATCTGGTGCAACAAAACGTGCCGGCATACGGACTGTTTCCCACCCTGTGTGAACTCTGTGGAATCCCCATCCCCGCAACCGTCGAAAGCACTCCGTTCACCCTTCGCGGCAGGACTGCGTCACCAGGGGGCGATACCCTTTCCACGCCTTGTTTCTCCCACTATCGCGATGTGCAACGGGCTGTGAACTTGGGACACTGGAAGTTGATCCAATACCGTGTTGACGGCGCTGAGCATCAGCAGCTTTTCGATCTGCAAACTGACCCCTCTGAGCTTCACAACCTGGCGGACAATCCTTCCTGCCAAGAACGCGTCAAGGAACTGTCAGCCCTGCTCGAGGCATGGTGGGCCCAAGGTCCGGGAGCCACCGCCGAGCCCCTCGGCGTCCGTTGAACCTCGGCAGCGCCGTGACCAGCGTTCGCTCAATTCCGCCTCAACCGATCACTCCGCTCGTTGCTGCCGCAACGCTTCCAGGTATTCGCGCAGGCGATCAGGCGAATAGCCGGAGAAGGGAACCGCCGCAGTGGCAGGAATATGTTCCAATACCGCACTCAGCCGCGCATGGGACTTGGCGGCGACGGCGGAAGCAGTGGGAGCAATGGGGGTGGTCTCGTCGGGGTCACGATTGAGGTCAAAAAAACGACCGTCGGAGTTCAGTTTGAAGCGCTGGTCGCGAACAACCCGGCTCTCACCCCGTTGCGCGTAGATCCACTCGCGCGGCCGGTAATCCTCCTCGCGGCGCAGCAACGGCACCAACGACTGGCCATCAGCCGGCAGACCTGCTTGCGAAATCCCAGCGAGCTCCAGCAAGGTCGGAAACAAATCAGAGGAATCAACCAAGGCTCGGCTCGACCAGCCACCTGAGGTCAGCATCGGCGCGCGCACCAACAGAGGCACCTGCACGCCAACATTGGTCGTATAGGATTTGCCCCGGGGAAACTGCCGCCCGTGCACCACCCCGCCGATCAGCGAACCATTGTCTCCCATGAACACGACAATCGTGTTTTCAGCGACTCCCAGGTCATCGAGTTCGTCCAGGATTTCACCGACGTGATGATCCATGTAGGTCACCGCATCGGCGAATAACTCACTCAATGACTCGGGCGGATCGTCGCGATTCCATGGAGTGGGCTCAATGGGATCATGGACGTCAATCTTTGGATAAAAGAGCAGAAAAGGCCGGTCGTGATTTTCCCGGAGAAATTCCAGGGCGTAGGCTTGGCAAACATCCGGGCCATAACTGCCTTCATGGATGCGGCGTTCACCATCGATCTGCAGGTAGGGGCTCCAGTAGCGCTCCTCGCTCGGGACGTTGCCCGACTCAACCCCTGGCCATACGCAGTGCTGATCAAAACCGTGCCGGGCCAAAATGCCGTCTTCCCGCAAGTCATTGATCTGCCACTTCCCCACAATTGCGGTCGTGTACCCCGCTTCATTCAGCAGTTTTGGCCAGGTGGGAAACTTTTCCGGAATCAAACCGTCCCCGCCCCATCGCGGCACGTCATAGTGCTCGGTCCAGCCCGTGTGACCGTTGTAACGCCCCGTGAGGATGGTCACCCGGCTGGGCGTGCAGATGGGGGCGGTCCAGGCCGTCTCCATGCGCACTCCTTCTGACGCCAATCGGTCCAAACTGGGCGTTGTATGGGCGGCACCGTAAGCGCTCACCCAATCGATACCCAAGTCGTCCACGAGAATAAACACGATGTTGGGCCGATCCCGCAGTGCGGGCTGCGCGAGGGCACCCCATCCGTTGACCCCTCCCATAAGCAATAAAGCCAACAGAAGCAGACGGGGAAAAATGGGGATACGATGCATGGGAAAGGTGCCGAAGTGAGTTTGAACAGATACGGGAGGTGAAACTGCTTCACAAGAGGTTCACTCCGGGATCAGAGCCGCAATTCCTGTCCAACTTTAATATTAGAGAGCCGTATCGCCGCTTCCACCTCCCCGCTTGTCTGCAGTTGATTCCTGGCCATATAGCCTTCAACGCCGATTCCGCAGCTACGCCGGCCAATCATACCCCATGACCACAAAAGCCCCCGCCTGCAACCGCTCCGCGGTAGTGCCACGTCCCTGTCTGTTTCCCTTCATCCTCACAACGTGTTGTTTTTCACGTTGGGGATTCGCCAATGACTTTACCAACCCTCTGGTGAGGGTGTTCGAATAGGTCTTCAGCAGCAGCACCCAGGCATCGTGGCCGCAGTTTGCGATCCACACCGGTTACTTCTGCATGATGATCTAGGCCGCACTCTTCATCCGCCGGTATTCGTATCAAGCCGGCCACCATCCTGGGACTCAGCCTTTACGCCATCGGCGCCCTGATCACCGCTTACGCTGTGCGCCCGTCCTTTTGGCTCCTCACCGCCTGTTTTGCTCTGATCGCTCTTTTCGGCTACCACGCGTCCGCATCCACGAACAACATTCCGCGTCGGATTGATTGCGTAACTCGTGATTCCCAACTCGCATACCATCTGGCACCCCGACGGGGAATCGAACCCCGGTTTGATCCGTGAGAGGGACCCGTCCTAACCGCTAGACGATCGGGGCGTGACCAGTGGAAGGAGGACGTTCGCGAATCCCGACCGCTGCTGGCAAGGCCTTTTTGGGAAAGGATTCAACGAACAACCTGACCGGCTACTCTCGGGCGGCGCGGGCCTCCGCAATCACGTTTTGCTCCATCTCATGAGGAACCCGCTCATACGCGGCAAATGACTCGGTGTGGGTGCCGCGGCTGGCCGTCATCGAACGCAAACGGGTGCTGTAGTGATGCAACTCCCGTTGCGGGACGCGCGCTCTGATGGATTGCAGGTGACCTTCGGCTTCGACGCCGAGGATATGGCCGCGATGGGAGGAGAGATCCCCGAGCACGTCACCGACGCAGTCCTCCGGCACCGTCACAACCACTTCGTAGATCGGCTCAAGCATGCAGGGACGGGCCTGCTGAAACGCTTCCTTGAAGGCATGGCTTCCCGCAATCTGGAAGGCGACATCCTTGGAGTCCACCGGGTGCATCTTGCCATCGTAGAAGTCAATCTTCACGTCGACCACCTGGCACCCCGCCAGGATGCCATCGCGGCAGGCCGTCTTTACCCCCTTTTCCACCGATGGCACAAACACGCGGTCGACGTTGGTGCCCACCAGCGACTGCTGAAAATCAATGCCCGTGCCCGGAGCACCGGGAGCTATGCGCATCCAGACTTCGGCGAACTGGCCCGCCCCACCCGACTGTTTCTTGTGTCGATACTTGGACGAAGCCTTGGCACTGATCGTTTCGCGGTAAGGGATGCGCGGAGCGGTCATCGTGACCTTGACGCCAAACCGCCGTTCCAGGCGTTCGAGGATCACTTTCAGGTGCAATTCACCTTGGCCGGAAATGATGGTTTGGTGCACTTCGTCGTCCACGCGATGATGGAAGGAGGGGTCTTCCTGGTGCAGAGTGACCAACCCCATGGCAAACTTGTCTTCATCTCCCGGTGAGTTGGTCGCGAGCGCTCCATGGATATTGGGTGCGGGATAACTCACTTCGGGCAGCAGCACGGGACGAGTGGGGTCACATAGCGTGTTCCCCGTGTGGGTGTCCTTAAGCTTCACGGCGGCACCGAGATCACCTGCCTTCAGTGCGGCAACTGGCGTCCGCCGGTTGCCGTTGAGGAGGTAGAGCTGCCCGATGCGTTCGGTGGTGCCGCGAGCCGGGTTAAACAACTCCTGACCACCCGCAACCTCACCGGCATAGACCCGGAAGAGAGAGAGCTCGCCCACCCCCGGCTCGTTCATGGTCTTGAACACATAGAGAACGGGAGTGCGATCATCGAGACTCACTTCGACAACCGATCCGTTCGGATCCTTGCCTTTCACGGTGCGGTGATCAGCCGGCGAGGACTCATACTTTGCGACATGATCCAACAACCGGGCGACGCCAACATTGGTGAGCCCCGAAACGGCAAAAATCGGCACAAATACCTCACTTTCCAACGCTTGATGCAATCCGGCGCGCAGTTCCTCCTCGGTAAGCCCGTCCTGCTCGAAGAATTTTTCCATGAGCGCATTGTCGGACTCGGCAACATACTCGATCAGTTGCCGGTGCAGCTCCTTGACCCGGTCGG
>JANQKV010000040.1 GCA_028280945.1 Opitutaceae bacterium | reverse complement strand
TTCCCGGCGCCGACCTATGCGGCAACCATTCCGGCGGCGCCAACCATGGATACCGACGAGATCCGCTACCATACCGTTTTTGTACTGGCCTCCGATGTTGAGGAGGACCGCCTGCCGGGTATGTCGGTTACCGCCGATTCCTTCGCCTGGATGGCACAGCTGCAGTTTGCCCCCATTGAGCGGACCGAGCTGGATGATTGGAGCATGCTCCCGGCCGAACCGATTCAAGTTCGCAGCCTCAATGATACGCGCTGGGTGTCACCCGTCGGCCTTGACGATTCGCCCCCCCGGGAAGCCGTCACTGCCTTCCAGTTCCAGCGCTGATCCCGACTGGCTGGGGCTTCTTACCGGCCGAGGGCGTGTTTGATCAACGCCTCGGTCGTGGCTTTTTCACCCAAGGCGACGGCCGCCTGGCGGACCGCTTTGTCAGCATCCGCGGTTTTGTAGCCTAAAACCGCCAGAGCGGCCACCGCATCCTGGACCACCGTCGACTCCTCGGGAGCAGAGGTCGGAGCTGAGGCTCCTTTGTTGGTTGGATTCGATGGACCCGGAGTCGAGCCGACGCGATTTCGCAGCTCAATCACCAGGCGTTCGGCTGTCTTTTTTCCGATGCCGGGACACTTGCTGAGAGTCGCCACGTCACTATTTTGGATGGCTTGAGTAAGCAGCGGCAAAGAAAGTCGACTCATGATGCTCAGGGCGACCTTGGGGCCGACTCCGCTGACATGCTCGATCATCATTTTGAAGAAATCACGATCTGCGGTCGTCGCAAAACCATACATGGTTTGAGAGTCTTCCCGATAAACCACGTGGGTGTGCAACTTCACGGGTTGGCCGGTTGGAGGTAAGCGTTCTGCCGTAGTGACGGGAATGTTCACCTCATACCCAAGGCCATTAAGTTCAATTACAGCGCTAAGGGGGGTGGCTTCAGCCAGCGGGCCTTCGATGGATGTGATCACGAGTGAATTTATTCCAGCCCGAGCACGTGTTGCATGTCGTAGACACCAGCGGGCTGGGAGGTCAGCCATTGAGCGGCCCGGATTGCGCCGCGGGCAAAGATGGCGCGGTCGGTCGCACGGTGAGTGATTTCGAGTCGTTCGCCCATTCCGGCGAACATTGCCGTGTGCTCGCCCACGACGTCACCCCCGCGAAGCGAGTGGATTCCCACCTCGTCGTCGATTCGTTCGCCAGTGATGCCTTCGCGGCCGTGGCGCAACGCCTCTTCCGAGAGCTTTCGCTCTTCCAGAATAATCTCGAGCATCCGAGTAGCCGTTCCACTCGGGGCGTCCTTTTTAAAGCGGTGATGCATCTCAGTCACCTCGGCCGCATAATCAGGGCCCAATATGCGGGCGGCTCGCCGCGTCAGCGCGTAGAGCAGGTTGACTCCAACGGAGTAGTTGCCGGCCCAAACCGTCGGAGTGGAAGCAGCTCGATTCACCAATTCAGCTTTTTCAGTCGAGCCGTGTCCGGTTGTGCCGATGACCAGTCGTTTCCCATTTTCAATCGCCAAGTCGATGATGCCGGCGGTTGCGGTATGAAAACTGAAATCGATCACGACGTCACCGCGAGGAATGCCTGCGCTCAGATCATCGCCTTGATCGAGCAGCGCGGCGACCGGGAGATCGGCTGCTGCTGCGGCTGCTTGAAGAGCCTGGCCCATGCGGCCAGCCGCACCAATGATTACGAGGGAGGGTGATCTCATGCGCGTGGGGGAGGCTGCGGTTGCACTAGGTCGAGGCGGCAAGGGCCGCTTGCAGAGTCTTTAGACCGGCCGCGGAAAGCTTGCACAAAGGAGCGCGGACATCGGCGGTCGCGATGATCCCGGCGCGTTGCATGGCCCATTTCACGGGAACCGGATTGGGCTCCACGAACAAGGCCTTGAACAGCGGATAGAGGCGACGATGTATTTTGGCGGCGCGGGTGAAATCATTGGCGGCGGCAGCCTTCACCATGCGCCCGATGTCCTTGGGCAGCAGATTCGACGCAACGCTGATGACGCCTTCGGCGCCCACGGCCATGAACGGAAGAGTCAGACTGTCGTCACCGCTGAGCACCGTGATGTCGTTGCCGAGGGCGGACTTCAACTGATCCACCCGGTCGACGGTGCCGCCCGCTTCCTTGATGTAACAGACGTGTGGATACCTGGCGCGCAGGCGGGTGACGACATCGACGCTGATTTCAATACCACATCGACTGGGAATCGAGTAGAGCACGATTGGTCGGTCGGTGCATTCCGCGATGCGGCTGAAATGCGCCAGCAGGCCCGGTTGGCTGGGCTTGTTGTAGTAGGGGGCGACAAGCAGCATCGCGTCCGCGCCCGCCTCGTGGGCTCGACGGGTGAGCGCTTCCGCTTCTCGAGTCGAGTTGGAGCCGGCCCCGGCAATCACGGGCACCTTGCCGTCGACCTGCTCGACGACGGTTTGCACAACCTCCAAGTGCTCGTCGTGGTCCAGAGTTGGCGATTCCCCGGTAGTCCCCATGGGAACAAGGCCGTCGACGCCACCACGCAACTGCGCCTTGACCAGTTTTTTGAGTCCGGCCAGGTCAACGTGACCCCGGGAAAAGGGGGTCACCAATGCGGTGATGGTGCCGGTCAGAGGTCGGGTCTTCATAAGTCGGGTTCGGGTAAATGGACCTTGCTCAGCAAACCACGCCACTTTACCAAATCCGCAACCCTTTTCTGGAGAGGACACCACTGATGACTCCACATACCGAGATCTTTAACGACCTACTAAAACTCGCCGTGGACAGCGGTGTCAGTGATGTCGTCATCAAAACCAACAAACCGGGATATGTTCGGCTGGCCGGGCAGCTCAAACCGGTGGACATGGATCCCATAACCGGGGATGAGATTCGGGCGTTCGTCGAGGAACACGTGCCGCGGGTTTTCCTGCCGATTTGGCAGGAAACAAACCAGGTCGACTACGCCTACGCGGCCGAAGGCGTAGGGCGGTTTCGCGTAAACGCTTTTCACCAGCGCGGCACTCCGAGCATCGTCTTGCGGCACATCAAAAGCACGGTTCCGGAATTTGAAGACCTGAGTTTGAATGGAGCTCCTCTTCTCAACCTCGCCAAGGCCAAGGATGGCATTCTGCTGATTTGTGGCGCCACGGGTTCCGGCAAGAGCTCCACCATGGCGGCGATGTTGAACTGGATTAACCGCAATCTCGACCGCCACATCGTAACGATCGAGGATCCGATCGAATACACGTTCGTCGACGACAAGTCCATTTTCCAACAACGGGAAATCGGCACGGATGTGCCCAATTTCGAATTGGCGATCAAGGCGGTGCTTCGCCAGAACCCCGACATTATATTGATCGGGGAAATGCGAGACCGGGAAACATTCGAGACAGCCATCTCCGCCGCCGAAACGGGCCATCTGGTTTTTTCAACAATGCACGCGGCGACCGTGGCACAGTCCCTGACCCGTTTGTTTGAGTTCTTTCCGCCGGAACAGCTGGCCCAAGCCCGGCGCCAGATCGCGGGGTCGCTTCGCGGCTTCATCTGCCAGAAACTCATCCCCACCATCGAGGGTGACGCCCGGGTGCCGGCCAACGAAATTCTCGCGGCGGACCCAGTGGTGAAGAATCTGATTTTGGAGAATCAAAACGACAAGATCCAGGAGCTGTTGAACGCCGGCACCGATTCCCACAGTTACTCCTTCAATCGAGATATCATGCGCCTCATTCAGGAGGGCAGAATCAGCAAAGCCGACGGCGTGCGGTACTCGCCAAATCCCCAGGCGCTGGAGATGAATCTCAAGGGTATCTTCTTTAAGTAAACTTCCGAGGGCTGGTGGTCATGAAGACACTTTGGCGCAGGCGTTCGTGGCTTAAGGCGGAACTGTTCGCGGTGACCTGGTTTGGCGGATTTATGCTCTCCGCTCAAACGACCACTTCCGAGACGGAGGAACTTTTGTCCGAGACCGAACGGGGGATCGCTGAGATCGGACTCATCAACAGCGGGCTGGCGGGAGCAGAGAACACCTCACCGGCGGCCGCCGGCAGCTTGGTTCCCAAGGGGCCGGGCTCATCAGAGTCGTTGCCGTTGCCTCGCCAGGCGGTGGAAGGGATAATGACTCCCGAGCAAGCCACGGAAGCATGGGAACAGCAGAATTGGCTGCTAGCCGGATTGCGAGATTTGGAGCTCGAGGGGAGGGAGCAGGAAGGTGAAGCGAGTCCCTCCGGCTCAGCTTTCGCTGGTTCTGCCAAATCGCCGGAGACTTCACGTTGGGTTGAGGCCTCCGTTCGCCGGACTCCTTCGGCGGATGAACGCTTCGGGCCTGCGTTGGACGACAGTCTGGCAGAATTGAGCAACCCGTTGGATGCGTTCATGGCCGATTGGATGACCCCGGGGGGGCGGCGATTGCATGCCCTGGCTCAGGATCTGGCGACCGCTGGTGCGGTTGGTGAGGGACAAGCCAGGGTGAGCTGGGATGAGCCGGAGGAAGAGCGGGATTTACCGATCGGTTCCATGCGCAGCTCGATTTCGGCGACGAACCCCATGGAACCGCGGGAAACGGAGCGAATAAACCCCTATGTCGAGGCTTTGATCTCAGCACACACGGTATCGTCGATTTCTCGCCTTGATGAAACGCCGGTGGTCACCGGAGCGTTGAGTGCGACGGAGGATACCAGCTCAACAGCCCCGGTCATCCGGGATGACCGGGAAGTCGAGCAGCCACCCGCGCCGAGGAACGAATCCTGGCGACCTCCGGAGAAAACCGACGAAAAATACTTCCGAAACCTGAATCGGTTTTAGGGCTTGGTTTCAGTTGTCGGGAGCCATACGTCTCATCGTTTACGTTATGGCTATTGCACTACTTTTCGCCGGGCAGGGTGCCCAAAAAGTCGGAATGGGGAAGTCTTTGGTTGAAGCCAATGCGACTGCCCGAGCACTCTACGAACGGGCCAATGAGGTTTTGGGTTGGGACTTGGCAAAGATTTGCTTCGAGGGGCCGGAGGCAGAGCTCACGAAGACCAGCGTGTGCCAGCCCGCGCTCTACGTGCACGGCCTGGCCCTGCACGCGATCCTGCGGGAGCAGGGACGGCTGAGCGATGCAACGGCAGCTTTGGGACTGAGCTTGGGCGAGTTAACGGCCTGCTGCGCGGCGGGAGTCTTCGACTTTGCCACAGGTCTCAAAATCGTCGCGGAGCGCGGCCGCCTCATGCAGGTCGCTTGTGAACAGACGACCGGGGGCATGGCAGCGATCGTTGGTGAAAGCCGCGAGGCCATCGCGGAACTTTGCACGGAATTTGATATTGAAGCCGCCAACTTTAACGCACCTGGCCAGATCATCGTGTCGGGCGAGAAGGACAAAGTCGCCGCGGCGGTAAAGGCCGGGAAGGACCGGGGAATGAAGCGAGTGATTCCGCTCAATGTCGCCGGCGCCTATCACAGTCGCCTGATGAAACCTGCCCGTGATGACTTTGAGGCCTTTTTGGACGACATGCCCTTTTCGAGTCCACAGCTCAAGGTTTACTCCAACACCACGGGGGCGGCGATTGCCGATCCTGTTGAAATCAAGCGGGCGCTGGTCAATCAAGTGGTCTCATCGGTGTTGTGGGAAGACTGCACTCGGGCGGCCGTAGCCGATGGCGCGGACCAACTTTGGGAGCTTGGCCCCGGAAAGGTGTTGGCGGGGCTGGCGAAGCGCACCGACCGGAGCTGGCCCGTTGTCAGTTTCGCGGAGTTTGATGATCTCGAAGGCACTGGCTGACCGGTTTGCCCCTCCCGCCTTTCTGAATAACGGGTCCTTTGAGCCCAGCGATGGACGTTTCTCTTACACGCAATTTCTGCATCATTGCCCACGTGGATCACGGCAAGACGACTTTGTCGGACCGCTTGCTGGAGCATACCCGCACGGTGGAGCAGCGGGTGCTCACTGAACAGCATCTCGATGCCATGGATCTCGAACGTGAACGTGGCATCACCATCAAGAGCCACCCGGTGACCATGACGTATCATGCGAAGGATGGGCATGGCTATAAGCTCAACCTCATGGATACTCCCGGGCACGTGGACTTCTCCTATGAAGTCTCACGCAGTCTGGCTGCCTGCGAAGGAGCGTTGCTGCTGATCGATGCCGCCCAGGGAGTCGAGGCCCAAACCGTGGCCAACGCCCATTTGGCCTTTTCCCAGGACCTCAAGGTTATCCCCGTCATCAATAAGATCGATCTTCCCAGCGCGAATCTGGAACTCTGCACGCAGCAGCTTGAAGACATCCTCATGATCCCCGCCGAAGAGGCCATTCTGGCGAGTGGAAAATCCGGGGTGGGGATCGAGGATATTCTGGAGGCGGTTGTGCAACGCATTCCGCCGCCGCGGTGGCATGACTATCCCGCGACCCGCGCCTTGGTTTTTGACTCACTCTACGATTCCTACCGGGGAGTCATCGCGTATGGACGGGTGTTTTCCGGCGCGCTGCACGCGGGTGATCAGATGCAGTTCATGAGCACCGGTCTGAAGACTGAAATCAAGGAGGTCGGCGTGTTTACCCCTAAAATGTCCAAACAAGCCGCCCTGCAGGCCGGCGATGTGGGCTACGTGGTTTCAACGATCAAGGATACTTCGGACATCAATACGGGGGACACCCTCACACTGGCCAAGTCTCCGGCCGAGGAGATGTTGCCCGGCTACAAGGAAGTGCGGCCCATGGTCTTCTGTGGGCTGTATCCACTTGAGTCCAATGACTACGAGAAGCTCAAGGCGGCGCTCGGACGACTCCGCCTGAATGACGCGGCTTTCGTATACCAATCAGAGAGTTCCCTGGCACTCGGCTTTGGGTTTCGCTGCGGCTTTCTGGGGTTGCTCCACATGGAGATCATCCAGGAGCGCATTCGCCGGGAGCATGACGTGGAAATCATCTCAACCTATCCGAGCGTGATCTACCACGTCCACACGCATGGGCAGGAAATGCTCGAGGTGGACAACCCGGTTCTTTTGCCCGAACCGGGATCCATCACGGAGATCCGCGAACCGACCATCAAAGCGTCCATTCACATTCCCAATACCGCCATGGGCGACGTCATGTCGCTCATCATGGAAAAGCGGGGCAGTATCGACCATACGGATACGCTCGACGCCACCCGGGTGATGCTCACCTGCATCCTGCCGCTCAACGAGATCCTGGTGGATTTCAACGACCGCCTTAAAAGCATCACCCGCGGATACGGATCGATGGATTACGAGCTCGGCGATTACCAGCCCGGCGACCTGGTCAAGATGGACATTCTCATCAATGGTGAACCGGTGGATGCTTTTTCCAGCATCGTCCACCGCGACAAGGCTCCCGGGAAGGGGAGGGAGCTTTGCGAAAAACTGGCCGATATCATTCCTCCCCAAATGTTTAAGGTGGCGATTCAGGCGGCCGTCGGAGGGAACATCATTGCCCGGGAAAATGTCCGGGTCATGCGCAAGGATGTGACCGCCAAGTGCTACGGCGGGGACATTACCCGCAAACGCAAACTGCTCGAGAAACAGAAGGAAGGTAAACGCAAGATGAAGCAAATAGGGCGGGTTTCGATCCCGCCGGATGCGTTTATTCAGGTCCTGAAGAACTAACTCCTCCCATCAACCCAAAGAGACTCGCCCGTGTTTGGACCTTTCGCTTCCGCCCAGAAAAAGATGCGCCAGAACGCCAGCAATTGGCTGGAGTTGGCTGATAAGGTGGAGCATTTTCGCCGGGATGTGCTGCCGGAAAATGATCTGGCAGAGTTACGACGCGAAAAGGAAGGGTTGAAGGCTCAACTCAAAGCCAAGGCCAACTCCAGTGACCTAAAACTCGGTATCGAGGCTCTTGAGGGGGTTTTGCAAAAGACTGGAGGCACGTTTTACCCGAAGAGCACGCTGGTTGAATACGTGGAGTTCTTCCTGGTCGCAGGCATCGTCATCCTGGGAATCAGGGCGTTCTTTTTTCAGCCTTTCAAAATCCCCACCAATTCAATGTGGCCAAGCTACAATGGCATGACGGGCCAGGTTTTCGAAGCGATCGAAGAGGAACCGGGCAAGGTGGCGCAGACCTTTCGTTTTCTGACCCAACTCGCCGTGCCACATCGAATCGACGCTCCGGTGCGGGGTGAGGTCCGCATACCGGTGGTACGTGGCTACGATGAGGCCAAGGGCGAAACGCGTGACTTCCTCAAGCCGCCGACGGCCAAAAAAGGCCGAAAATGGCTGATTTTTCCGACCACCAAGCGCGTGTATGAGGTCTACGTCGGCACGACTCCGGTCAAAATCGAGGTGCCGGGAGACTTTGATTTGGAGAAGGTCCTGCTCGATGCGTTTTACGGCGGCGCCGAAAAATTCCCCATGCCAGCCGATGTGCCCATGCGTCGCGGGGTATTGCTGGGAACCGGCAAGCAGGTGGAGGCCGGCGACCGCATCCTGGCTTTCGACATTCTAACCGGCGATCAATTGTTCGTGGATCGGGTCAGCTACCATTTCGTGAAGCCAAGTGTCGGCGACGGTTTTGTATTCAGAACCGACAACATCCCGAACCTGCACGAAATGATGACCGGACCCAATGAGCAGTATTACATCAAGAGGCTGGTCGGGACTCCCGGGGATACGCTCAGGATTGAAGAACCCGTGTTGTATCGAAACGGAGAACCCATCGAAGGTAGTGACGCGTTTGCGGCCAATGCGAATCGCGATGGGGATTTCCCGGGGTATCGCAGCCTGGGAGTTTTGGCGGAAGGCATGGAGTTCCAAATTCCTGAACACGAATACATGGCGATCGGCGACAACTCGGCGAGCAGCCTCGATGGTCGTTATTGGGGCACCATTCCCGAAAAAGACGTCATCGGACGACCGCTGTTTATCTATTATCCGTTTGCCAAACATTGGGGCCCCGCGCCCTAGTGCCCAATCCCGCCGTAATGCGCACAATAAATATTCGACCAGTAATCGTTGGTAACCATTGAATTACCCCATTTCCTTGATCGTCGTCAAGAATTATCGACGATTATCTCTATGGATAAGAAACCATTCACAGTCCAACTGGATAGAAAGGCGATTTCCGATTTCGGGGAAGTGGCAACGTTCAACCACTCCACCCCCAACGCCTTCGGTGCTATGGTCCTCGGTAAAGTCTCACAGCTGAAGCCCGAACTGGCACTCGCCGCCCTCGGTTCCATACCTCAGGAATTCTTCAAACGAGGGAAGGGGAGGCCGACAAAAACACCGTAAATACGCGTTGCTATGGAGCTGGCCATAAAGGTCCTGCTCGCATCCTTGGCCATATGGCTCGGAGCGATTATCCTAACGGCCGTCCTTTACCTCTTTCTACGAAGACGAGGGATTCATATTCCATCGAGACAAACCAGAACCGAAAGCGACAGCGGAAAATGTGATTACGACGCACGCCGAAGACTCCTGACACCAGCGGAATTCGCTTTCTTCGACGTTTTGAAAGAGGCAGTTCCAGATTTCGATATATTCCCGAAAGTTCGAGTTGCTGACGTTATTTCCGCACGCCAGCGTTTCAGTGGAGCGTTTCTCAGCATATCTCAAAAGCACTTCGACTGGGTGCTATGCGACAAGGCGACATCTCGCCCTCTCGCCTTTATAGAGCTTGACGACTCATCTCACTTTTCCAGCCCTGACCGAATAAAGTCCGACAGAGTCAAAAACGGTGCAGCACGACAAGTGGATGTTCCGCTTATAAGATTCAGATGTGCTCAAAACTACGAAGTTTCGTCTATCAAACAGACCATTTATAGAGCGCTACCTTGACGTGTTTTCGTCAGGAATACTTTAAGCGCAGACGCAGACGACCAACGGCCAGCGCCAGCCGGTCCAATAGGGACATAGAAAGAACCTGACTCAAGAACCCACTCGAGTATCACAGCAGCATCCTGCCACGGCATCGCCGAGCAACGCCAGGCACCCCCAGCCTGGACAAAATTCCAAAGGGCTTCCCTCTGCCGATCGGACAAGATCCTTCCCGAGATCTCGATCGATGCCGGCATAACCCCTAAAAGGTGCATTCTATGCAGCGTGTGGAACGCTTGGCGTGCTCCCCGCATGTAGACCACCCCTGGACCGATAGAGGCCCGTATTTGGGCATTATGCGTCTTCAGCGAGCGTTTTCGGGGCATTAGGATTACGACCAGAAAAAACACTCACGCCGCTACTCTCCGTGGTCCTGTCCCTAGGGGGAATCAACCAGAGGCGGCCAAGGTCCGAAAAATCAACAAAATTGCGCTCAATGCGCTCAACAGTGTTATTGCCCTCTGTTATAATACGACCATCCGACAATACTACATTGATTTTTCGACCATGTATCAAATACCCGCGCACCCACAAATTCTCCTGATCAAAAACCTGATCATTTGAATCGGGCTCCACAAAAGATTTAGAAAACCAATCGGATCGCCCCGAAGTTTCCTCAACAGACGGTTCCGGAATAGCAACAACAGGCCTTTCAACTACCTGGACAACCTCTTCTCGAGGAAAAATCCACCTAGCAATGACAGCAACCAAAACACCCAAGCACGCCGCGAAAACTAAACGTAGAATATTAAACATGACACAAACGAGGTCGTATATTGCGCCCAACGAAACCAGGGATTAGGTTTTGGCTTAGGAGCATCCGCCAGGGGCTTTGCGTATGCTATTTGCATCCCTTCGAAATCCTTCGCATCTTCGCCAAGCAGAGCATCCGAATTATACATTCGACACTTTCGCTTATCCAATATTTTAAGATCCCAATCGACCTTAAAAGGCTTCCCATGCGATTCATTAAACTCATAAAAATTGAATAGAAAAATAGGGTAGGGTATCCGAATAAAACCGATCAACGGTTTTCTAAACAAATTTCGACACGTTATAAGCCCCGAAGCTTTACCGCGGATTTGTTTATCTACATCCGAATAATTCTGAGTTATATAATACAATGCCAAATCAAGCTTCCTGGCCAGAGTATTAAGAGTAAGCATCTTCTTTTGCGCAGGATCTTTCCTAGTCTGCTGATAATCCCTAGAATTCCACTCCAAATGCGCTTCATCCAAAACAACCATAACCGGCATGTCAGGAGTACCCCTCTTTATCTGACTCTCAAAGCCCTTTACACATTTCCCATCCAATAGAACCAAACGCTCCGGATCAAACACCTTACCATCCCGCTCCATACATTCAGCAATAACATCCGGATACATTTCAACATTCGTATAAAGAAAGCCCCCAGCCTTCAAATGCTCATACCCACGAATCACCGACGCAAAATATGACTTACCCCCACCAAGAAGTCCGGTAATAATTTTGACGTACCCATTCATTAGGCAATGGTCGGGACAAAAGACTTAACTATACGAATGGAAACAGTAGCGAGCCGGACAGACATATACACAACAATAAGAGTCAACAGCGTATCAATAGGCGCAATATAATTAGCCAAGCCCAACGGAGAGAAGTCAGCCACACCTTCCATCGTGGGTTTTACATAATTATCTACTCTCAGAAAAAGATCAGCCCATACTTGATTAAGCCATGCCGTAAACGACGCAACAGTCGTTCCAGCCAAAACAACCATCCTGAAAACTGGTGTTGTTTGACCAAGCCATTCAACAATTTGATATAGTGCCTTTAGCATTAGTTCGCAAATCCTTCCCTTACTGTTTTAACAATCAAAAAGAAAAACCACACAGCCAACCCCGCTTTCAAAACATTTCGAAATACAGATATTGGTCCCGAATAAACAGACAAATCAACAGTTGTGCTATAATTACCCGCAGCTCCCAAATTCATACTAAGAGCTATTGTGCTTACGGTACCTGGAGCAACCATAGACATCGAATCCGGAAGCATGCCTAAAGCATTGTTTACATCGCCATCCAAAGTTAAAGTCTCAGCAGAAGTCAAAGGATCAAACTCCTGAGGACTAGCTGGAGCCTGAGAATCATCAAGTAAAGCGTCAGTCTGAGCCTGTATAGCCGCCTCTAAAGAAGTAGTATTACTTCCAACCGCGCTAACAACAGAGTCAGTATCTACATTTACGGTAACACTGCCACCGCCGGAGCCACTAGAATTTCTTACGACATTAGCCAACTGACTAATACCACGTTCAAAAGAGGCAACGGTAAGAGAATCCGCAGACTGACTGCTCGGGGAATTAACCCACAGAGCAGTCTCCCCGGTAGTAGCACCAGTACGGGTTGATGATCCATCAGGCGGTGCGTTAGAATCGGTTTCATTAGTTGGTGTAGTTTCATTATCAGGGCTAGGAGGCTCAGTGCTAGAAGTCGGAACAGTTACTGTTCCCACAACACCAATTTCCGTCTCTGTCTCTAATGAATCTGAAAGAACCCAACCAAGACCGGCCTCCTCGCCAACATTATAATATTTCATGGTAACCATGAATTGACTCGGACCTCCACTATCCAACCACGAACCCAATACAGTCTCACCCGCTGAAATCGCTACCGAATGCGAGGTAATATCCGATGGCACACCTTGGCCATCGACACGATACCAATTTAGCTCGCCGTCATAAATAGTCGAATTCGTATAATTATAAGGAACCCGATAATAATCTTGCCCAAGAGCACTATTGATAGGATCGCCAATATTTTGCCATCCACCTTTAAAAGCCTGTGCCCAAATCGTAACGTCTGTTCCTTCTGCAAGATCTACCGACTCTCCTAAATGGATAAAATACGACGACGTGCCGTCGGAGACATGGAGCCGCCCATCCGTAGGATACTCAGGCGCCCCAAGATCAGCACTTTCTGCCACTACCTCGATAGTAGCTATGCCGCCCGCAATCCCTACCTGATAACCAATAGTTACCCGAACATTACTTACACCGATCATTTGTTCGCGGTATATGGTTTCAGCGCTTAAAACTCCAACATTGAGAATAAAACCAACTCCTACCAATACATATAAAACCACCCGTTTCATCTTCCAATCCCATCTCTTATTCCAGCCCTAGCTATAAATATAAAACAGACAGCCAATAAAATCGCAGAAGGAATATAGTCCTTAGGGTCATCAACAAGAAAATCATTTTGCGCCACTACAACACCAATGACAGGGCTTGAATCACTCTGAGCTCTTCTAAACTCAAGATGGTAAACCGCAGCATCAACAGGATCAATTGACTCCGATGCTTCAAAACCATAAGTATCAGGATTGGCATCCGTTGATTGAGAAAGCCAAGAAGATACCAATAAACCACCTTTAGGGGATGTCTGTGTTACCGTGGACTGTGGTAAAACAGCAAAAACATTATGTTGAGTTGCCGAATCGCCATCCGGCAAATAGTCCATACGAACTATAATTATTTCACTAGTATTATTTGTATAGTGAATAGTTGATAATTCATATGCAGAAATAGAGCCACAACCCACTACTAAAAAAAGTACTGCAACAATTCTGTTCATAGGTTGTGGCTCTGTTATTTGATCAGCTGGCGAGGCTTTTAACCGTACGCCATACATACCGTGCACCAAAGCGCACCACACCGATGCCCAGGCCAAGAATGGCGGCAGCACCAACAGCAGTCACAATCGTGGCCGCGTCGGCTCCAAGAGCGGTTTCAAACGCGGTGAGGTCCAAGGCGGCTAACGTGAGTTGATTCATTTTGTTACCTTTCGTTAATGTCAGACAAATCGCTAAAGGTACCCCATATACTACCAACGGCATAACCAATAGAGTATACACTCATTAAAGCAGTAATGATAATTCCAACCATTATTGATATATCTGTCATGATTTTTGTTGTTGTTTAGTTTTCCCTGCAGAGAAATTATTCAGAATTCAAAGTACACCTGTTTGTCTTGATATTTAATCAAGTCCTGTATCTCTTTACCAACAATCCCGATCTCGCGAGACAAGGAAGCTATATAATCTTCCTTGGCCTTCCGATATAGAACAGGAGACGAACAATTAAAAGGAATAACCATCAATTGAACTTCGGCACGTGTCCGTTCAGTTACCAGATCATCAACCTTTTTCTGTTTGGCCCTTATGAGGGCCGCCCTACGAATAGAAGATTCCATTTTGGTCAGTTATTTTTCCTTTGAACAAGGGTAGGGCGCGCGGCCCGCACGGCGGGCCCGCGCGCCCTATTTTCCTAGGAGGCCAGCTCTGGTCGAGTAAGACGGACATTCACCTTGATTAGTCCGTCATCAGAATAATGCGGAACAACAGGGGCAATAACCTCCTCGCCATCTCTCATCAAATTGGGAGTCTCATTAGGTGCCAGAGACTGAGTAACCTTGATGATACTCTGCCCAGCAAGGACCATACCCTCGATTAGTGTTATATCCCTGCCGGATTTTGATTTAAAGGACCTTAATTCAAAATCTCCAACGGCCTTGCCTCTTACGTGACAGCCGAGAGGAATATCGGGTTTTGTGGTAGCCATGTGATAACCTTTCTCTCTGTTATTGTTATTTGTTCCCGGTCAAAACCGGGTTGCATGCGGAGGCATGCAAATTTGCTCAGCATCTCACCCCACCGAAATTCCAATACCATAAGGCGGTGAGTTACAGTTCCTGCTGAAATGGTGCGGGCAACGACACAGCGTGTCCATTTTAGGACCCTCTCCCCAATAGTTTCCATCTCTTGGCTACCATTGTTTTCTTTTTCATCTGTATCGACTTGCCGGGGGGACGGCTCCGCGTCGTCGCCCGCAAAGAAGTGCATGGAGGTCTGAAACAAGCGAACCTTTGTCCGACTCGCTAACCACTCGGGAAGCTCCGAAGCGGTCTTGCATATATACTTAAACAAATACCGCCAATCTTTAGACCTGACCTTACGAATATCAGTACGACCCAATCCCCACGCCTTGGTAAGAATTTCACCGGGTATATACCCACCGTAATCAAACCATAAATGCCAGTGTGCATATTGACGACCAACACTGTCAGGTTTGTGCAACTCCATTTTCCAAAACCAACGGCGAATATTATACTTTTGACGCAACCTTGAAATCATCCGCCGAATTCTATCTAAACCCTTTTCATAGGCTACATCCTCACACCAACAGCGTTTATTGTAATCCACGGTCAGAGTTACAAACAAACCACCGGCCAGCTCTGGAAAGCCCCGCTTTTCCAATTGGCGTATTTTCATAGCGGAATTACGTTCCGTCCAAAAGTTTGGAACGGTATAGGGTATATATTCAACGTTTGCCATAAAGTTAATATCCCTCCGCAATATCGGCTAGACGATGTATCTCATCCATCTCCTCATCCGTTATATCACGCTCCTCATCATCAGCCTTCTTGTATATTTGATCTATTCCATATAATGCCTGAGATTTTGTCATAACCAATATCTCCCATATATATTCCATTCGCTACGTATCCACGAACAAAACATACGATAAGCACGCGGATTCTCCGAAGGCCGATCATTAAAACAACAAGCACCCGACAACTCGCGGTAGAATCTATAATAGCGAACATTCATGCTAAAACATTCCCACCACTTTTATAGAGATCACATAAAGCCTTCCTCTTAATATAACGATAATCGCCAATAGTAAGATCATCGAGATGCTTACCTGTCTCTAAAAGACGGCGGGCAATCAAGTCCCTCAAATCGAAACTATATCTCGACATATCAAAATCGGTCAGCTCTTCAGAGAGACCTAAACCCAAAATACTATCTTGTTTCATGACGAAGTCCCTTCGGGGAGTCCTACGCGGACGGCGCCCCCCGCCATCAAAACCACGTGCCGCTGACCTGTTAACGCCTCATACTGGCGCTGCGTCTTCTCGATGTAGATTTCCGCCTGCTGCCTCTTTCGAGGGTCTGTCTGAGACCTCAAATAGGCGGTCCAGCGATCTATTGTGTTGCGGTATGCAGCCGCCATTCGAGGCTTTGCAGACCGTGAGTAATTTAACCGCTTTTTCCGAAGTATGTCCCGTACCTGATCGGGGTTTTGTAAGGTGTTTCCTTGCAGTATTTTAGCCATATTAGCGCACAATAAATATTATGTCTAATATGGTAAGTATTGATTAATGGGCTGTTAACTCGTTGTCCCCTGTTTTCAGACACATTTGTTTTTCGTCATGACCATCGAGCAACAAGAGCCTTTCCGGGCCATCATTGGCGATCGGTTGTCGGCTATTGCCGAAGAATTGACTGACCTGGAACAAAGCACGGAAGCGATCTCCCCCGATGTTTCGATCGGACGGTTGTCCCGTTTGGATTCCATGCAGCACCAACAGATTGCTTTGGCCAGCAAGCGCCGCCTTGAGGACGAGCGTAATCGCCTGCTGGAAGCCCAACGGCGGATTGATGCCGGTTCCTACGGCCGGTGTCTGCTGTGCAGCTCCGATATCGCGATTGAGCGACTGGAGATTCAACCAGATGCGGTAGCGTGTATTTCCTGCATGCGCCGACGTTGATTTTTCAAACCTTCAATTGAATGCAAACTCCCCTCTTTAACTGGCTGAATGCCCGCGGCACCGGACTGCTCCTGCACCCGATTTCCCTGCCCGGAAATCAGGGTATAGGTGTCCTCGATCAATCTGTCGCCCGCCTTTTCAAAGGGATGTTGGCGGCAGGTTTGCGCTACTGGCAAATTTGTCCTCTCGGTCCCACGGGCTTCGGAGACTCCCCCTACCAATGTTTCTCATCTTTCGCCGGAAACCCTTATCTTATCGACCTTCAGCCCCTCGTTGATGCCGGGTTGTTGTCCCCGGCGGACCTGATTCCGCTACAATCGCTCCCCCAGGGACGGATCGATTACGGCATGCTTTATCAGGTAAAATGGCCTCTTCTGTTCAAGGCACACGCGGCTTGGGAAAAATCAGGCCGGTCCTGGAGGCCCTATGGCGATTTCGAGGCATTTGCCAAAAAGCGGGCCCACTGGCTCGAACCCTATGCGTATTTCATGTCGTTGAAGCAGGAAATCGGAGGTGATGCTTGGTGGAACTGGCCGACCGAGATCCGATTTCTTCCAGCCGCCCGCAAATCCAAATTCTGGAAGAAGAAATCAGTTCGGGAGCGCGCGTCCGCATTTCAGTTTTTCCAATACCTCTTCTTTGGGCAATGGGCGGAGGTTCGCGATTTGGCTCGAGCCGCGGATATTCAGATCATCGGAGATGCCCCCATTTTTGTAGCTCCGGACAGTGCCGACGTCTGGGCCAATCCGGAGCTTTTTCAGGTCGATTCCCAGACCGGAAAGCCCACCGCCCTGGCGGGCGTGCCTCCTGATTATTTTTCGGCCGATGGCCAGTTGTGGGGGAATCCGCTCTACGCGTGGGAAAAACACACCACGAATGGCTTTGCCTGGTGGATCGAGCGCATCAAAGCCAATCTGGAACTCTGTGACGTGCTTCGCATCGATCATTTCCGCGGCTTTGACACCTATTGGTCGATTCCCGCTGGGCAGACCACGGCCAGACGTGGCGAATGGTTGGAAGGCCCCGGCATGGCGTTTTTTGAAGCGATCAAAACCGCCCTGCCGGATTGCCGCCTGATTGCCGAGGATCTCGGCGACCTTGCCCCCAGCGTCATCGAGTTGCGCGAAGCCACCGGTCTCCCTGGCATGGCGATACTGCAGTTCGCATTCGGAGGCGACGCCACCAACCTGTATCTGCCCCACAATCTCGTGGCCAACAGCGTTGTGTATCCGGGCACCCACGACAACGACACCAGCCTGGGTTGGTATCGCCAGTCCGATGCCAAGACCAGCGATCACGTGCGTCGCTACCTTCGGATCTCGGGCGAAAACGTGGGGTGGGATTTGATTCGGGCGGCGTATGCATCCGTCAGTGCCCTGGCGATTGTGTCGCTCCAGGATTTTCTCAGCTTGGGCAGCGAGGCCCGGCTCAACACTCCGGGACAAGCCGTGGATAACTGGCAGTGGCGTTATTCGGATGCGCAGTGGCAGGTCTTTGTCGACGAAAGCGCACCCTATCTGCACGACTTGGGCGAACTGACCGGTCGGATCTAGCCGGATCCGCGCGCTTAGCGCAGCAGGTGTTCCCTGATGCGAGGCAAGGCATCGTTGTGTGCGTCCTCGAGCACGTAATGCCCCGCGTCCTCCAGGTAGACCTGCTCAGCCTGGGGGAATCTCTCAACCCACTGCTCGAAGAAGTGGTCGTTGAAGCAGAAATCGCGACCACCCCAAACGATCAGCATGGGACGATTGTGGAACTGAGAAAGCCCCTGCTCCACCTTGGCGAGAGCCTCCCAGCTGGGATGCTGGTCCGTCATGGGGATATCCTGCACAAATCCACTGATCGCCACCCGGCTTGACCACGAGCGATACGGGAAAAGGTAACCCCTTGATTCATCACTGGAAAGCGCACGGCGGCTCATGGCCATCCAGGTTGCAGGCCAGGCAAATCCATTGAGCCCTCGCACCAGGACGGGGCCTATCAGGGGAAATTTGCAGACGGCGATGCGCCCCGGCAGGTGATGCGAAGGGAAAGCCGCCGTATTCAATACCACGATGCGGCGAATTTTCTCGGGACGGGCGGCGGCCACCCCAAAACCGATGGCTCCTCCCCAGTCATGGACCACCAGATCGAGCGACGGCAAGTCGAGGCTGTCGATCAACGCGGTGAGATCCGCTATTCGAGTGGCCAATTGGTAAGGATAGCTTTCCGGTTTTTCGGACAGCCCCATGCCGATGTGGTCGGGCACGATGCAGCGACAGTTCGGACTGAGCTCCTTGATGAGCTCGCGATAGTAGAAGGACCACGTGGGGTTTCCGTGAACCATTAAAACCGCATGATCCCCCTGCCCTTCGTCCAGATAGCTCATGCGGGCACCGTGAGGGGTTTCGAACGCTTTCGGAACGAACGGATAGAGGGCGGAAAGCCATTCAGGTATGTCTGCCATAACCAAGCGCGTTATTTTACCATTCGACGCCGAGCATGAGGCAATTCAGCCCGCTGCCGATGCCGAGCAGTCCCACCTTGTCGCCGGATCCAATTACACCCGCGTCTGCGGCGGTGGCGAGCGTCGCCGGCAGCGCCACCGAGCCGGTATTGCCAAGGGTTTCAAAGGTCGAAAAATCCTTGGCCAGATCCAATCGCAGTGCCTCGTAAAGTTTGCGGCGGTGGGCACTGCCCACTTGGTGACAGATAAATCGATCGAAATCCGCGGTGGCCCAGTCCAGCTCTCGGCGAAAGGCGGCCCAGGTCTTCTGCGCCAGCTCCACCCCTGCCACCAACAACGCTTCGGAATCGGTCTGCATGGCCAATGAGTCGGCGCCGTGAGTGTCACCTTGGCAGAGCTCGCTGTGCGCCGTGGCCGCTTGCGCGATTCCTCCGACCAAACGATGGCCCTCCGGAGCCAGATCCTGGTGGCAGACCACTGCCGCGACCGCCCCGGAACCGATGGTGAGGTTGGCGAAATACGGTTTGATCTCCTGCCGTGTGAGCGGTTTCTCCAACAGCGTCTGCAGGGTATGTTCGACCAAAGGTCCCCCGTTTTCTCCCGATGAAATAAGGGCGCACTTGATCTGACCGGATTCGATCATGCCCGCGGCAACCGTGAGCGCGTTAAGAAACCCGAGACACGCATTGGAGACATCAAAAATCTGCGCGGTGGGTGGAAGCCCGATTTTCCGGTGAGCGAATGATGCCGTGGCGGGTTCAAGCATGTCCCTACTCACAGCAGTGTGCGCGAACAGCTCAACCTGCTCTGCGGCCAGGCTTGATCGAGCCAATACCGCCTGGCCTGCCTGAGCGCTGGCATCCGACGGTCGCGTGCCGACCGGCCATACCCGGCGTTCCCTGATGCCGGTCATCAATTCCAATCGTCCTTCGGGCAGGTTCAGCCGCTCGTAAAGTGGGGCCAATTGTCGTTCTACGGCCGCGGAGGTGAGGATCTCCTCCGGCAGTGCCACCGCGATGGACTCGATGACCGTTTGGTTGAATCTCATGGCGAGCTGGGCGCCTGCTCGGGTCGCATCGCGAGCCGAATGATCTCGGCATCGTAGAAATTGCTGCCCAGGCCTGCATCCACCACCATGGTTGAGCCATTGTGGCCGCTGCTGCGTTCACTGAGCAAATAAACCACGGTGTTGGCGACTTCCTGGGTTTGCAGATTTTGCTTACGGAACGTGAGTTTTTCGGAATACAGGTAGCTCTCCAGATATCCCGGAATCCCCGCTGAAGCACTGGTTTTAAGCGGCCCCGAGCCCACCACGTTAAACCGCACCCCGGGCTCAGGATTGAACGACTTGGCGAGAAAACGGGAGGCGGAATCAAGGGCGGCCTTGATCGGTCCCATGTAGCCGTAGTTGTCCGGGGTGACGGTAAGCGACGAGATGCCGATGGAGACCACGGACGCCCCGGGGGCAAAATGAGGTTTAAAGGCATTGGCAAGCTCGACCAATGAGAAGGCTGAGATTGCCGTGGCCTGCAGGAAGTCCTCCCGGTTCGTCTCTTCAAACGCTTTGAACCCTTCGCGGTAGTTGGCGAACGCGATGGAGTGCACCAAGCCGTGAATTTCACCAAAGCTGGCGGCGACGATCTTTTCGGCCAAACGGGCGGCGGCGCCCTTCTCTTCAACGTCGCAGACAAACACGGGCTTGTCCGCCAGCAGCTTCTGCAGCGACTCCTTCCGGGATTCTGAACGTACGCTGTAAACGACGGTGGCGCCCTGCTCCTCCAGCGTCTTGGCCGTGAACCAGGCCACGCTTTTGCGGTTGGCGACGCCGGTCACCACCACGGTCTTGCCGGCGAGATTCAGGAAGTCGGCCATCGCTACTTGGGCTCCGGTGTTTTCCACGCCACCGAATACGAGACGTTGAGCACGCGTGTTCCGTCCGTTTTTCTCACATTTCCGGCCATCATGGTGAACCCACCGAGTGATTCCTTTTTCACCACTTCAATGAGAATTTCATCACCGGGAAAAACGGGGTTGCGAAAGCGCACATCGCTGATTTTCGCCAACAAAGGCACGCCTTCTCCCGGGGCCACACCCGCAGCCTGGGCCTGTAACGACATGTAGGCCGCTCCGGCTTGAAACACGGCTTCACAGAGCAATACCCCCGGGGTGATCGGTGATCCCGGATAATGACCGTTGTAGAAGTCTTCTTCCGTCCGCCAAATGCGGCGAGCCGTCAGGGTGTTGGTGTCGTGTTCGACGACCTCATCCACAAAAAGAAAAGGAGGCCGATGCGGAATCAGATCCGTGATTTTAAGCGACATGTAGGAGAATCAAGCGGTGGTGGTTTCCGCGGTGGCTTGGCGGAGCGTGAACAGCATCTTGTCGATCTTGTTGGCCGTAATCACGCCATAATTGATGGTGCCCAACCAACCGGACATGATGATTCCGACTGAACCGGCGTGATACAGCCCGGGCAGTTTTTCCGGAAGATCCATGGAAACCTTCAGGCCCTCAAATTTGGTGCCGAACGAGGTGCCCTCCATATGGGTGGTGTAACGTTCGACCGTGCGCGGGGTGGCGGCCTCCATCCAATCGATCTTTTCCCGCACTCCCGGAATGAAGTTTTCCAGCGAGGCAATGGCTTCGTCGATCAGGCGCTGCTTGTGTTGCTGGTATTCTTCGTCGGTGAGGTCATTCCACTGGGGATAACGACCATTGAGGGATGCCACAACGGTGTAGCGGTCGGACCCCGGCCGCGTATCCGGATAATAGACGGAAAACGTCCGGCTGGTGGTGTGCAGATCGACCAATTCGTCGCTGCTGTATTCCGGGGCGGAAGAGGTGAAAACCAGATCGCCGATGTTGGGAATCGATTCGCCTTGGCGAATGCCGAGATAGACCTGGCAGGAGCTGGTGTTGATACGCACGGCTTCCGCCGCCTCCAGGTAGTCGGCATCGAAGTTGTCCTTTCCGGCCAGGCGGAAGATGGTGTTCTTGATGTTGGCGTTGGAAAGCACGGCTTTGCAGCGAATCAGGCGGTCGTTTTTACCAGCCACGATGCCGGCCACAACCCGTTGGCCATCGCGTTCCTCCGTCACGATTTCCTTCACCATGACATGCTTTCGGCACTCAACGCCGTTGGCTTTCAGCTCCGCCACCATCTTTTTGATCAGGACATCCGACCCGCCTTGGAAGGTCCAAACTCCCGCGCCCATGAAGTTGGAGAATACAATCCCGTAGGTGATGGCCGGATCGTCCATGGTCGAACCGTTGGCGTAGGTGATCGGCTCCATCAAAAGACGATGAACGTCTTTCTGGCCGGGGAAAAACCGCTCGAACATCTCCCCGGTGGTTTCGGGGTTGTTGTCATAAAAATTCATGGAGCGCAGGTGATCGTAAAACGCCTCCACCGTCTCATTCGGCACCCCAAAGTCCTCGACCAAGACCCGGGTGTAATCCTCGCGGGTGAAGTCCGTCCATACGTCCATCTGAGGGTTCACGAAGCGGACGTCCTTCAGCTGCACGATCGAATCGGCGATCTCCTTCGTCCAATACTTCCGGCAGGATTTTTTCATCCCGATCGGGAAACCATGGAGCGAAATGTCAAAGATGTGCCCTCCCTTCCGGGTAAACCAAGTCGCCAGGCCCCCGAACTGGTAATGATGCTCGAGCAACAGGACCTTGTGGCCCGCCTTGGCCAGGTAGTTTGCTCCCGTCAGGCCGCCCAGACCACTCCCGATCACGATTACATCATACTCGTCGTCGACGCCTTTTAGCCAGTCATATGCCATGAAGCGGTTCAGTGAAGACTCGAAGTCATTGAGCGCAACCTCGGTTTTGGGCGTTATCGAGTCAGTAGGTTGGCTTCGTTTAAAAATAAACTCCGCCGCATCATGTTTACCGGCAATATTTTGTGGATGTTACCTTTTTCCGCAGCCGGCTGCCAACGACTTCAGCCTCTGAGCACGTGGAAGTTGGCCATGGAAATGCCACTCAACATGGCGCCGATGATGCCGAGGAAACCTTGATCCGTGCCGCACAGGTAGACGTTTTTAAGCGAGGTCCGGCCCTGCCGGTGTTTACGAGGCGAACCATAAATCGCGCCGCCCAGATGGCCGGTGAATTTTTCCACGGTTCGCGGGGTAAACATATCCGTGGCAATCGTCGCCGCACTCATTACATCCGACGCCACCGGCGGCAAAAAGCGGCGTGCGCTGTCCTGAATAACTGAATACCAGCGGATCTTGGCCGCGAGATAATCCTCTTCCGGGAGCGCCCGCCATTGCTGGTAGTTGGCCAGACAGGTGCAGCGGAAAATCCCCTCCGGCAGCTCACGACCGTCTTCGTAAGCAAAATTGTTCGGCATGCAGATGACCCCACTGCGGGGATCAACCCGTTCCTGGGGTGCGGCGTAATCAAAACGCTCGCTATCGTTAAAAAATACGATGGTATCATCGCCCCAGCCAAGCTCGGCTGGTTGTCGATCCAGGATGGTGATCGTTTCCACGAACGACAACGCGCCGACTGGTGAGGCGGAGTTTTGGTCGGGTTGGGACCAAAGCCGTTCGGTCTCCGGAGCGCCAATCGAAGAGATGATATGATCAGCGGTGATGACGCTGCCGTCGTCGAGCTCCACCGCCGTGGCTTTGTCTCCCGCAGTCAGCACTCGGGTGACTCCGCACTTCATTCTCCGTTCCCCCCCGGCGGCACGATACTTGTCGACCAGGACCCGGAGGATCACACGAACGCCGTCGTAGGGCCGGGCGAATCCCTCGAGGAAGAGCGCCTTGAACATGATGACAAACTGGCCGAACTCCATGTCCCGCTCCTGGGCGCTGCCGTAATACATCACGGGGCAAAACAGCATGTCCTCGAGCAGCGAGTCGGAGATGTGTTCCCGCACGATTTGCCGGGCCGAGACGGGCTGGGCATCAAGACTCACGTCGTCGTAGGATCGGACCAGTTCCACCAGTTTTCGGAAACCGTCGATTTGGGTCGGAAAACTCGAGGCCACTTCCGCTTCGAAGACGGCAAAGTCGTTGGTGAACGCCAGCGAGGTTTCACCTTGTGGACCAAATGCGATGCGCGAACGTTTTTGTTCCGACATCTGAAACTCCTCGCGGCTAATCCGGAGCTGGCGCAGAAGCTTCGTCAATGGCGTGCCCTTCACCCCGGGTCGCACAAAATTGGTGAGGGCATGTAAACCGACGTCGAATTTACGCCCCTGCTGGCTGTAGAAACTGTTCAGGCCACCAACGGCATTATGACGTTCGAAAATGCAGACCTTTTTGCCGAAGTGCGCGAGGCGGATGCCGGCAGCCAGACCCGACATGCCGGCACCAATGATGACGACATCGTAATGCGAGGAAGTGTTCAAGCCGCTCAACAAGCATGCGGGCAGGCCCGGCGGCAAGCACGCAGCCTGCTTCGCATCACTTCACCGAATCATCTTCGGGCAGGCCGAGCTTCTCATAGAGGGCGCGGCGACCGGCCTTGTCACCCTCGATCACCTTGTGGGCGTAGGCGGCAACGTCCAAGGCGACAGCCCGCGGCACGACCACAATACCATCGCCATCCGCAACGACCACGTCGCCGGGTTTGACGAGCACGCCGCCCACCACAACAGGCCGATTGACGGATTCGATCTCGTTGCGTCCCGGACGAATACCCCGACCGGGTTCACGATAATAGAGGGGCACCTGCTGGGTGATGATTTCGTCGGTATCCCGGGCGGTGGCGTCCGTCACGACCCCGACCGCGCCGGCGAGCATCCAAGCCATGATGTTGTTGGAGCCAATCGTCCCCACATCCATGCGAGCGGCATCCTCGAGCACCAGCGCGGTGCCCGGACGAACGAGCTCCATGAAGGGCTCACTGGAAAGCTCGTTATACCATTTTCCCGCCCAGGCGTCGTAGTCTTCGATCGGGCGCTTGCCCGCGGTGGCGCGTTGAGTCGGAACATATCGCGCGGTGACGGCAATGCCAATGAAGCGATGTTTGTAGTGCTTGGGGTCCTTCCACAGCGGGGCGACTTCCGGGTCCATCAAACCGCCGTTGAAGAGGCCCACGGCATCCATGCCGTCGGTGACGTCTGCGACACGCAAACCTTCAAACGCCTTCAGGATCTTCTGGTCGCTCTCAAGGGAGTAAACTTCAGTGGGGATGAAGTGTTTGCCTTTGCGCAGTTCATCGGCGGAGTCAGCGCTGAGGCCGGCACTAAGAAGGATCATCGGGGCGAGGAAACGCAGCATTTTCATGGTCCGGCAAAGCTATGATCTTCCCGCTCGATCCGGCAACGAATGTCGGCCTCGCCCCGACCGATTTCGCATGAATGTTAACGAACCCGTTCCGAAAAAAGGCCGAACCCGCATGGGTTCGGCCCGGAAAGGCAAAGTTGGAAACGCCGGATTATTTGCCCAGCTCTTCGAACTTGGGCGTGAGGTAATCCGCACAGCTGTCGAGGGAGGCGAGCTCGGGATACTCCGCTTCGGGCACCTCGATGTTGTGGCGTTTGCGCAGTTCCATGACGATATCGAGAAAGTCCATGGAATCGAGTTCGAGCTGATCGCGCAGGCGCACGTCGGGCTTTACATTTGTAAGATCTTCGTCGGGAGCGACATCGGCAATAATGTCGAGCACGATCTGCTTGGTTTCTTCTTTGGTCATGAGCGAAAAGCGAAGACCTTAGGCGGCAAACCGCTTCACGATCAACGTGGAATTTATCCCGAGCATACCGAAGGAGTTGTTCAGAATGGCGTCTACTTTTTCCACTTTCCTGGGCTTATTCAGCACGAGCCCGGGCAAATCACACTGGGGATCAAGATTGTCGCAATTGATGCTCGGATGCACGGTGAGATCGTCAAACGAGGGCAGGTTGCCCGCGAGTTCGAGCGCGCCGGCCGCTCCCATCGAGTGCCCGATGAAACTCTTGGTATTGTTGATGTGGGTATCGGGACAACCCTCGCCAAAAACCTCCCGCAAGGCGCCACACTCCTGGATGTCGCCCTGCGGCGTGGCGGTGGCGTGGGTATTCACAATGTGGATATCAACCGGCGCGATCCCAGCGGCCGTCAAAGCCTGCCGCACGCACTCAGCCTGGCGAGTGGGGTTGGGCAAAACGTAATCGCTGGCATCGCTGTTGACCCGGTAACCCGCGATTTCGCCGTAGATTTTGGCTCCCCGTTTTTGCGCGTCCTCCAGGCGCTCCAAAGTGTAGAGCGCCCCACCCTCCGATACGACGATACCGTTGCGATCCTGGTCGAAAGGCCGGGATGCCTTGGTCGGGTCTTCGTGGGTGGCGAGGGCTCCCTGGGACTTGAACCCCGCGAAGATTCCAAAGGTGTGAATACTCTCGCTGACACCACCACAGATCGCAAAATCCACCTCGCCGAGCCGAAGCATCTGCGTCGCGTGAATCAGGCCCAGGTTGCCGGCAGCACAGGCGGCGCCGATGGCGTAGGCCGGCCCCGTGATGCCAAGATTGAGTGAAACCTCACCCGCCGGGTTGTTGGCCACAGTGCGGGGGTTGTGGTAGTGCGACCAGAACTTGGTGTCGTAATCGAATTTTGAAATCGCATAGATTTCATTCTCCGTCTCCACGTTGCCGTGCTCTGTGGTGCCGACATAGACTCCCACCCGGTCTTTGGTCACATTGTCCCAATCGACACCACTGTCCGTGACCGCCTCGCGAGCGCAGTAAATCGAAATGGATCCCGCCCGTGTGCCCACCCTCACCTCTTTGCGCTTCTGGTATTTCAGGGCGTCGAAATCGCAGATGCCGGCCAAACACTCGCCCATGTAGCGAACATCCATTTTCTGAACACCGGAGACCCCGTTGAGCAGGTTTTGCCGGTATTCCGCCAATGAGTTGCCGTTGGGCGCGGTAAGCCCGATGCCGGTGATGACGATGCGCGGAGGTTGGAATGCCATACGATGATGCAGAAACCGCTAGCCAACCACCTTCGCCGCGCAATACAAGGCCAGTGTATGAACGTTCTCGTTGTTGGAGGAGCCGGCTACATCGGTAGCCATTGCGTGCGCCAACTGGTCGCCGCCGGACACCGGCCGGTGGTGCTGGATAATCTGGTTTTTGGACATCGCGGCGCGGTGGCCCCATCCATCCCTTTCCACGAAGGCGACTTGGGGGATCCGGCGATCGTCGGCCCCATTCTGGTTGAGGAAAAAATCGACCTCGTGATGCACTTCGCCGCCTTCGCCTACGTCGGGGAATCAGTCACGGATCCGCTCAAATACTACTTCAACAATGTCGTGGAGACCCTTCGGTTGCTGGAAACCATGCTGTCGGAAGGCGTTACCAAGTTCGTGTTTTCATCCACCTGCGCGACCTTCGGCGTGCCGGCCAAAATGCCCATCACCGAGGACCTGCCTCAGTTGCCCATCAACCCCTATGGCCAAACCAAACTTGATATCGAGAATGCTTTAAAAGCCCTGGCTTATGCTCACGGGTTGAGCTTCGCGGCCTTCCGTTATTTCAATGCCGCCGGTGCCGCCGAAGACGGCAGCATCGGGGAGGCTCACAATCCCGAGACCCACCTTATTCCCCTGGCGATCGATGCGGCGACCGGGCGACGGCCGGCGCTAAAGGTTTTTGGCGGCGACTATCCCACCCCGGACGGAACCTGCCTGCGCGACTACGTCCATGTGGACGATTTGAGCCGAGCCCACATTGCCGTGTTTGATCGCCTTGATGAGCCCGGGACCAGTCTCTTCTACAACCTGGGCACCGGCACGCCCACTTCCGTCTTGGAGGTCATCGCGGCGGTTGAGAAAGTCTCAGGACTTAAAGTTCCCTATACGATGACCGACCGTCGCGCCGGTGACCCACCGGCTCTCTACGCCGATTCCACCAAGGCGAAGACCGAACTCGGCTGGGAGGTAAAGTATCCCTCCATCGAAGGTATCACCCAAACGGCCTGGGCGTGGCACAAAGCTCACCCCGAGGGGTTTTAGGACTTAAGGCCGTAGGTTTCGATTCGTTTGCGCAACGTTGTGCGGGTCATGCCCAAGCGCTCGGCCGCCCGGGCTTGGTTGCCCCCGACGGCGGAGAGCACCCGCTTCACCATTTCCTCCTCCAGTCGGTTGAGGATCGGTTTTTCGGTTTTGCTCAATTCGTCGTGCAGAAAATCGAGGGCTGCATCGATGGAGCGTTCACCATGGGCGGCTGGCGGGATGGTTTCATGCTCTTCAACCAGGGTTTCTTCTTCACCGTGAGCAGATTCGATGGTGAAGGGCGGTTGAGTGACGGTCCCGGCCGATCCCCCGGTTGCGGCGATGATTTCCGATGGAAGATCCTTCGGTAAAATCGCGTCGCCTTGCGCGATAACGGCACTCCGGTAGACCACGTTTTCAAGTTCCCGCACGTTGCCCGGCCACTCGTAGTGACTCAGGATCTCCATGGTTTCGGGTGATACCTTGGACACGCGGGTTTTCCGATCCTTGACCAGGTTCTGGAGGCAGAAGTCCACAATCTGGGGAATGTCGTCTTCGCGTTCGCGCAACGGTGGCATTTTGATCCGCACGACGTTGAGCCGGTAATAGAGATCTTCGCGAAAGTCCTTTTCGGCGACGATCTTCTCCAAGTCTTTGTTGGTCGCGGCGATGATGCGAACATCAACCTTGATCGTCTCCGTGCCACCCACGCGTTGGATTTCACCCTGTTGCAGGACACGCAGGATTTTGGTCTGCGTGGCCAGCGCCATGTCGCCAATTTCGTCGAGAAAAATGGTTCCACCGTCACAAAGTTCAAATTTGCCCACGCGTTGCGTGGTTGCGCCGGTGAATGATCCTTTTTCATGACCAAACAATTCGCTCTCGATAAGATTATCGGGAATCGCGGCGCAGTTGACGGCAATGAACGGTTTGCCCGAGCGGTGGCTGTGCTGGCAAATCGAGCGGGCAACCAGTTCCTTGCCGGTGCCGCTCTCGCCCGTGATCATCACGGTCACGTCACTGGCGGTGACCTGGCCGATGACCTTAAAAACCTCCTGCATGGCCGGTGACGAGCCCACGATGCCCTCCTTGTAATCGTCCGAATTGATTGTCGGTTTGTAATCACCGACCGCATCCATCTCGGCATTGGCCTGCAAGGCCGTCTCAGCCAACGACAAAACCTTGGCCGGATCAAACGGCTTCATGATGTAGTCGAAGGCGCCAAATTTCATGGCCTCGATCGCGGTCTGCGCCGTGCCGAAGGCGGTCATCAAGACCACCAATTGCTTGGGATTTGCCCCCCGAATATGCTGCAGCGCCTCGATTCCACTCATGCCGCCCATGCGAATATCGAGGAAAATCAGGTCGGGGAACGGTCCTTTTTTGACACGGACCACCCCCTCTTCGCCACTGGCCGCCTCTTCGATGGCAAACCTTTCGGACGACAGCACACGACCGAGCGAATAACGAATTTCGTCGTCATCATCGATGATCAGGATGGTGGCAGACTTGGTGGCAGATCCGGACATAAGCACCTCACGCTGAAGAACGGAGCGGCGGGAATCAATCGGACAAACAGCCGACTTGGTGGGGAGCCGGGAAAAAACTCCTTGCCTTCAACTGGCCAAAGGGAAATCTCGCCCTTCCCCGGGCCCTTAGCTCAGCTGGAAGAGCGCCTCAATGGCATTGAGGAGGTCAGCGGTTCGATCCCGCTAGGGTCCACCAGCCTTCGCCAAGGCTTCGGCTGGCAGGCCAGCTGAAGACGGGGGGTCTACACCAAAAAGTGGGGGATTGCTGCGGAGCCCCAGCCTACAGTCGAAGGTGGCTCGCCTTCACCCCTCGGTGAGTCGAATTACGGTGGTAAAGACTTCTGCCCGCTCCGTTGGTGGTGGACCAATTGGACGAATGTCTCGGAAAGCGTCCAGCACTGCGCGATCGAACGCGGCGCTGCCAGAAGAGCGTGTCACGCGGACGTCGGAGATTGTTCCAGTGGCACTGACGGAGAACCGGACACCTACATCCCTGAGTTCGTTGATGCCCGCCCGTTCGATGGACAGACGGATCATATCAATGATCTGCGCAACGTAGCGCTTCGAAAGCGACACTTGGGTGGTCGTCATCGTCTCGCCTCCGGCGCCGGCGGTTATGATGGCCGTATCGCTCATCAAACGCGAGACGTCGATTGTCTTCGGTTTAATGGGCTTTGGCGCGGGCACTTGCCGCGGTTTCGGGGCGCCGTGTTGTTGGGTAAAGTCACTGAAAGAAACCTGCTGTCGCTCCGGCTCGGCCGGTTTCTCCGGTGCAGGTTCGATCTTGGGCGGCGCAGGGGTGGCTTTCTCAATTGGTGGTGGCGGCTGTTCCCGGGGTTGCGGCCGGGGCGGAGGTGGCTTCGGCCGGGGAGTCGGCTCCGGAAGGTTGAGTTCTATGTTGGGCTCAACCTCGCGGGTGATGGTGGGAGCCTGGTCGGCGGCGTAGTTTTCCCCCGGGCCTGCCACGAGGATAAACTCAGCGAGCGGTTCATTATCCACCCGCTGCGACCACCAGGCAAAGAAGATCATGCCACCGAACACTCCCAAGTGAAGGAGCGCCGAGATGATATTGGCTTCGGATCGAGTGGCGGTGCTCACAATTTAAAGACGGACAAAACGAGAAATCATTGGGCAGAAACGGCGGTATCGAAGGTGATCCTGGAGAGGCGTTGCTGTTTGAGCGCATCCATCACCGTGATGAACTGTTGGGCCGTCGAATCCGCATCCATACGGATACGAAAAACCGGTGGGTCGGATTGTTCCGCATAAGGGGCCAGGGCATCCACCAGAGTCTCGAGTGCCACCACTCCACCGGCCAGCGTCACCGTGCTGTCGGCCCGAATCGTGATGGTTTCAAACCGGGTGTCAGGGTCGGGTTGCGACTGTTCACTGCGGGACTCAGTGGGCAGTTCGACCGGGATGGTCTGCTCTTCATTGATCAACGGCGTCGCGATCATAAAAATGATCAACAGCGTGAACCCCAGGTCGATGAGGTTGGTCACGTTCAGCTCCGAGATCGGAGCGGCCTGTCGATTGCGCCGAAAATTTCGCGCCATGATCAGATGTCTCCGGCCGAACTCGATTCGAGTTCGATGCGATCCGCCAGGGAGCTGGCAAAATTTTCGATTTCAGTGATCAACCGCTTGGTGCTGGCAAACAGGTGGTTGTAGCCAAAGACCGACGGAATGGCGACAAGCAGCCCCGCCACCGTGGTGAGCAGGGCGGCCGATACCCCGGGAGCGAGGGTTTGAATGCTGGCGGTTTGCTGGACTGAAACGGCGCTGAAGGCATCCATGACACCCCACACCGTGCCCAGCAGGCCCATGAAGGGAGCGCCCGACACGATTGTCGCCAAAAACACCATGTTCGACTCGTAACGGAGCACCTGCCGGCCCAACGCGCGTTGCAGGGCATTTTCGGCGTGTTCCAGCCGAAACCGGGAGGTGTCCACCCCTTTCTCTCTCCCAATCGAAGCGGCCCGCCAGTAGGCGTCCAGGGCATCGGCAAACAGGTCGCCGTAAGGAATGGATCGGCGTTCGCGATAGGCCTCGGGCAAATCGAGCAAGGTGCGCTCGGCCCGGAGCCGGCCCTCGAAACCTTGGTTGAGCGAGCGCAGGCGCTTCAGCTCGAGATGCTTGTCGATCATGATAGACCAGGCAATAAAGCTGAAGATGATCAGCCCGACGGTGATGCCCTGGCCGACCAGCGTGGAAGCCAGAAAAGAATCGATAAGGGTTGAGACAGCAAAGAGAGGGGTAATCACCATGATGATACGTGCTTCCAGAAGTGGGCGCTCACCTGTCCGGCTTCAATGGAAAATCCATTTCCTGAGTGGTTCCGCTTTCAGATTGCGGCAAACCCGTGATGGTCCTGTCGTCGCTTCTTCCGACTTCAACCTGACCGACCATGGATTTCTCTGCCCAAGCCCTTGCCGAACTCAAAGCCGCCGAGACGCAGGCCACCGCCACCCGCGCCGTTGTGGGTCTCGATGGTTTTGTTGATCTGCTGGTCACGCCCGTAGCGTTGCGGCATGGCCAGGGTGACCAATTCGAGCCCATTTCAACGCTGGCCGAGTTTGGGCAACGGATTCTCGGCGCGGCCGGCAAGAGTGCGAATCTGGAGCTGTTTCCCAAGATGGAAAAACTGGGCGGCAATGGCCCGATCATGGCCAATGCGCTGATGGCTCAAGGGGTGGGCATGACGTATGTCGGCGCGCTGGGCTCGCCTCAAGTGCACCCCGTTTTTGAGGAGTTTGCCCAACGCGCGCGTATCATCTCAATCGCCGAGGCCGCCCATACCACGGCCGTAGAGTGCGATGACGGCAAACTGATGTTGGGGCAGTTGAGCAGTTTGGATGGTGTTACCTACCCTGCCCTGGTGGAGCGGCTTGGGGAGGATGGACTCGTGAACTTACTGCGGGATGCCGATCTGATCTCGTTGGTGAACTGGACGATGATTCCCAACATGACGGAGGTCTTCCGCCAACTGGTGGCGAAGATTTTGCCGCGATTGGAGGGCCGCGGGCGCCATTTCTTCTTTGATCTGGCGGATCCGGAGAAGCGTTCGCGCGACGATCTGCTTGAGGTGCTGGAAGTCATCGGAACGTTTGGTGAATACGGTGACGTGACTTTGGGCCTGAATCTCAAGGAAGCCCAACAGGTTCACCTGGCCCTCGGTTTCTACGCGCTGGGCGAGTCGCCCGACGATTTGCAAAAAATCGCCGCCGACATCCGCGAGCAACTCGGTTACAAGACGGTGGTGGTGCATCCGAAGGAAAGTGCCGCCTGTGCCCATGCCGCCGGCACGGCCTGGGTGCGCGGTCCATACGTCGACAAACCGAAAATCACGACCGGGGCCGGTGATCACTTTAATGCCGGTTTTGCGCTGGGGCAGTTGCTGGGGCTTTCTCCCGCGGCCTGCCTTACCGTGGGAGTGACCACGAGTGGACACTATGTCCGTACCGCGCAGAGCCCTTCTCTGGCCGACATTGAAACCTTCCTCGCCAACTGGCCGGAATAACCCCAGCGTTGCGTCATGCCCCTTACAGAAGACCCGAATGGTATTTTGATTTCCTTTGAAGGAGCCGAAGGCAGTGGCAAGTCCACCCAGATCGCGCGCCTCGCCAAGCGTCTCGCCAAGGCCAAGCACAAGGTGTTGAGCGTGCGCGAACCCGGTGGCACCGAAATCGGTGAGCAAATCCGCAACATCATCGTGCACAATTCGGACGGCGATGAGATGTGTGCCGAGACGGAGCTTCTGCTTTTTGCCGCGGCTCGCGCCCAGCTCGTTCGCGAGACGATCGCTCCCGCGATGATGGATGGCTTTGTGGTGTTGAGCGACCGGTTCATGGATTCGTCCACCGTGTATCAAGGCATCGGCCGCAATCTCGCCTCCGACCCGGTCAGCATGATCAACCACTTTGCCATCGGCAACGTAATGCCCTCGCTGACCATCGTTTACGACGTGCCGCCGACAATTTCCAAGCGCCGCATCCGCCAACGCGCTTCCGACGTGCCGGATCGCATGGAGCGCGAGAACATCGATTTCTACAAGGTGATCCGCGAGGGTTACCTGCTGCTGGCCGAGCGCATTCCGGAGCGAATCGTGGTGATCGACGGCACGCAGACCGAGGTCGAGATCGAGCGCCAGACTTGGAAATTCGTGAAGCGAATTCTGCCCTGATTTTGCCGGATGCCCGCTGCTGCTCCGACTTGGCCTGATCCCCTCCAGGGCACCCCTGCTGTTGCCGTCATCGAACGTGCGATCGACCGGCAGCGTCTCTCCCACTCGTTGCTGATCACGGGGGATGAATACGAAACCCTGATCGCCGTCGCCCGGGCGATCGCCGACCGGCTGCTGTATCCGATCGGCAGCGAGCCTCCCACTCGTTTCCATCCCGATGAGCACCCGGATGCGTTTTCCCTCCGGCCCGCTGGAAAAATGCGGCAGATCAAGGCCGGCAAATCCGCCGAAGATCCCGGCACGATGCGGGAGTTCATTCGCAAGATCGCCGTGTCCGCGTCCGTGGGAACCCACAAGGTTGGCTTCGTGCATGAGGCCGACCGAATGAACAACGCCACCGCCAATATTTTTCTCAAAACGTTGGAGGAGCCGCCGGCCCACACCACCCTGCTGGTGCTGACCACACGCCCCTACGCCTTGCTGCCCACGATTCGCAGCCGGTGCTTGAATTTTCGTTTTCCATCGGCCGAGGTGGGGTTTTTGCCGGACGGTTGGCGCTCGTGGTTGGACGATTACACCGAATGGCTTACGCAACTCTCAGGTGGGATCACCAGCCGGGAGGGAGTCGCGAATGCCGTTTTCGGCGCCTACGGTTTGACCGCGCGGTTTGGGGTGATCCTCGATTTGGCGGTGACCGAGGCGTGGAAGGCGCAAAAACAAAACCTTCCTGCTGACCTCGATGATGACGAGAAGGTGGCGATCGAAACCGGACTGGCCAATGGCCTTCGCCTCAAGCTTTTCACCGGGATCGAACATGCGACCCGAGACTTTGCGCTCACCCGTATCAGTTCGGGAGACGAGTCGTATCGCCGGGCATTCACCACGGCCGTGGAAAAACTGGAAACCACCGTGAGTTTGCTTCGAGTGAACCTCAACGCGCAGGCCGCGTTGGAGAGTTTCCTCCTGGCTTCACTCCGAATCTGGGCGGCGCGGAAGTAGTCCCGGAGATCAACGGCTAGCACGATTTCCGCTTGAGCTTGGATAACGGCCGCGCGGAGTAATGCGGTTCCTGCCCACGCATGTCCGCTTCGTCCGTTCGTCCTACTTTGTTTCGGCTCGCGCTCCCGCTGTTTGTCGAGAACGCGATGCATGTGCTTACGAGCACAATCGATGTCCTCATGGTGAGCACCATCAGCGATGATGCCGTCGCCGCTCTTGGGATTGCCCATCAATACGTGGTGCTGGCGGTCATGGTTTTCAGCTTTGTCGGCATCGGCAGCAGTGTGGTCGTGACCCACAGCATCGGCGGCAAGGACGAGCCGGGGGCGCGCGAGACCGCCCGCACGGCCATGGTGGTAAATCTGGGTCTGGGATTTGTGCTCAGCCTCGTGGTGGTGGCAACGGTGCCTTTTCTGCTGGGCATCATGCAGATGCCGCCGGCGCTTTACCAGTATGCCCAGCCTTATCTGTTGATCCTGGGGGCCACGCTCTGGCTTGAGGCTCACAACGTGGCGGTGGGGGCGGTGTTGCGAGCTTATGGGCACACCGCGGACGCCATGTGGGTGACGTTGGTCCAAAACATCCTCAATGCCCTGGGCAACGCGGTATTGCTCTTCGGACTGCTGGGAGCCCCCAAGATGGGTATTGTTGGAGTGGCCATCGCAACGGCGGCCAGTCGCGTGATCGCGGCCTTTCTTCTCGCTTACCTGTTGCATCGGCGCACCGGCGTAAGGCTGCGTTGGCGCGATCTCTGGCGGGTTTCCGGGAGTCGACTAAAACGGATCCTGCACATCGGGTTGCCCTCCGCAGGTGAACACCTCTCTTGGTGGCTGGCATTCATGACCGTGACGTCCTTCACCGCTCGAATGGGAGCGACGGAATTGGCGATCCAATCCTACACGATGCAGGTCATGCACTTTGTGTTTTCCTTCACGTTTGCCCTGGCGATTGCCAACGAGATTTTGATTGGACGCTTGGTCGGAGCGGGCGATTTCGACGCGGTGTTTCATCGCCTGATTCGCACCTTCAAGCGTGGCCTGCCCATCATCACGCTGGCCATGCTGCCCGCTGCGATTTTCGGCGAATGGATCCTGGGGTGGTTTACCGACAATGATGAAATCATCACCATCGGGGCGTTTCTTTTAAAAATGGCGGTGCTGATCGAGCCCGGCCGGATGTTCACCATGATGTTGATTTGTGCCCTGCGCGCGACCGGCGATGTCGGGTACCCCCTCAAGCTAGGCATTATCGGCATGTGGGGCGTCTGGGTCCCGTTGGCTTGGTTTTTTGGCATTACCCTTGAGCTGGGTTTGCCGGGCCTGTGGGCCGCCATGATTGCGGACGAAGTGTTTCGCAGTAGTCTGATGCTCCGGCGGTGGCTGAAACGCCACTGGCTGACATATGCCAAGCGAAGCCGGGCCAAGGTCGAGGAGAGCCTGGCCGACTTGGAGCCCTAAACGGCCGACCAAGTCCGGAGGGCAGCGACAAACTCCTCCCGGCTTTGCATGTGTGGATTATGGCCCGAGCCGGGCAGCACCTCGATGGCGGCTGCCGGAAAATGCCGACGAATCGTATCGTGATCGGATGAACCGACGTATCGCGATTTCCCACCCACCAAAAACAAACCGGGGCCGTCAAAACGATCTTCCGCGGTTAATGGAGCCGCTTCCAAGTTTGGCAGGGCCGCCGAAATAACCGGAAGGTTGATGGACCAGGCGAAGCCGCCTTCCGGGGTGCGCTCCAGGTTGGTGGTAAGAAACTTCCTCATCGCCCAATCCGGGACGCGGGCCTCCATCTTGATTTCTGCTTCCGTGCGGGACTTGAGTTCGGCCAGCCGAAGTTCGTGCATGGCGGCAAACTCGGCCCGAACTCCTTCCGAGCGATAGGACTTCGGAGCGATATCGACGATCACCAGTCGCCTCACCCGTTCGGGAAATCGGCACGCCAGGATCATGGCAACCTTGCCGCCCAGGCTGTGTCCCATGAGATCAACCTGCCCCAGGTTGTACCGGTCCAGCCAGGCCAACACATCGTCGACGAGCTCCGGGTAATCCATCGTATCCGCGTGGGGCGACCTGCCATGATTCCTCAAGTCCAGCGCATGGACATGCCATGAGTCAGCCAGCGCCGCGCCCGCCCCCAGCCAATTGCGGGAAGAACCGAGCAAACCGTGCAGCACGATCAAGGGCGGATTTCCCTCCCCTCCCAAATCTCGTGAATACAGCTCGACCATGACTTCACGGAAGAATGGCCGGCGCAGAAACGAAAGGCTGAATTTTTTCGTGTATTTCGAGAGTTTCGTGGTTTGCCTCCGGGTAAATGTGTGCCGCCAAAAAACTTACCCCGATGATGCAACAGTATTTCGAGGTGAAGCGTGGCCTGCCCAAGGGAACGTTGCTGCTTTTCCGACTCGGGGACTTTTACGAACTCTTTTATGAGGACGCGGAGGATGCGGCCAGGATCTGCGGTCTCACCCTTACCAAACGCCAGGATTACCCCATGGCAGGCATTCCCCACCATGCCGCCGACAACTATGTGCCCAAGCTCCTGGCCGCCGGTCGCAAAGTTGCCATCTGCGACCAAGCGGAACCCGCCAAGGCCGGCAAACTCGTCCGCCGCGAGCTCACCCGGATTCTGTCACCCGGCACCACCCTTGCCGCCAACCAGCTCGACGAGTCGCGCAATCATTATCTCTGTGCCCTGCACCGCGATAAACACGGACTGCATGCCGCCTGGCTCGACCTGTCCACGGGCGAGTTCCAACTCGCGACCGACACTACGGTCGACAACCTGCTGCCGGTTTTGACGGCCCTGGAGCCTGCCGAGCTGCTGCTCGTTGAGGGCGACGCGGACCAGTGGCGCGAAGCCCCCCACGAAGATGTGGCCGCCGCGGCCTTGCGCGATTTCTGTGCCGATCGGCTTGTAACCGAACTTCCGGGCTACCACTTTGAAGTCGCATCCGGAGGGCGCACCGTCATCGACACGCTTGGCGTGCTCAATTTGGAGGGATTTGGCATCCATGAAAAACACCGCGGTTTGGGTCCCGCCGGTGCCCTCGTTTATTATGCCACCGAGAATCTGTGCGCGAAGCCGGAAAACCTGCGCAATCTGCGGGAGTATCGCAGTGCCCAAACCCTGCTGATCGATCCCGCCACCCTGCGAAACCTGGAAATCTTCAGTTCCAGCCGCGGCACCCGCCAGGGATCTTTGGTCGCGGCCATCAATCGCTGTTCCACAGCCGCCGGAGCCCGCCTGCTGGAGCGTTGGCTGAGCGCCCCCACCCTCGATCTCGCGGAAATCCGACGACGTTCCACTGCCATCGGACATCTCCTGGCCGAACCCCTGCTGCTCGGTGAACTGCGCGAGGTGCTTCGATCTGTCCGGGATATCCCGCGGATTCTCGGGCGACTGCAAAACCGGCTCCGCAATCCCCGTGAACTCGGCGGCGTTCGTGATACGTTGGCCCAAATCCCCGAGGTTCACCGCCTGCTCAACTCATTCGGCGAGTCCCTCACCCGGGACTATCCCGGGCGCATCGCCGAGCTCCCCGAACTTCGCGATCTGCTGACCCGGGCCCTGGCGGAGGAGATGCCCGCCGATGTCGCCGACGGCGGCACCATCCGTGAAGGGTTTGATTCGAAACTCGACCACATTCGCTCGCTCACGCGGGACAACAAAACGTGGTTGTCCGAGCTCGAGGCGAGCGAGCAGGCCCGCACCGGCATCAAGAGCCTGAAGGTAAAATACACGAACAACTTTGGCTACTACATCGACGTCACCAAGGCCAACCTTCACCTCGTGCCCGACGACTACATTCGGCGCCAGACCACGGTGAACAGTGAGCGCTACGTGACCGATGAGTTGAAGCAAAAGGAAAAGGAAATTCTGCATGCGGAAGAGGATGCCCTGGCCCGGGAAAAGGAACTTTTTGTTGAACTCATCACCGCCGTGTTGGACCAGTCCGTTGCGCTTTTTGACGGGGCGGCGGCACTGGCTGAACTGGACGTTTTGGCAGGCTGGGCCGTGCTCGCGCGCGAGTGGGATTACCACCAGCCGGAACTGGATGAAAGCGACGTTCTGGAGATTGAGGAGGGCCGCCATCCCGTGGTGGAGCAGATGTTGAAGTCAGCCGACACCGCGGTGCTTCGGGGCAACCAGAGTTTTGTGCCCAACGACACGCAGCTCAGCTCCAGTGAGGATCAACTGGCCCTCATCACCGGTCCCAACATGGCCGGTAAATCGACCTACATTCGGCAGGTTGCGTTGATCACCCTGCTCGCCGAAATCGGCTGCTGGGTGCCGGCGGCAAAGTGTCGCGTTGGTCTGGTGGACCGCATTTTTTCCCGCGTGGGCGCGAGTGACGACCTGACCCGGGGCAACTCAACCTTCATGGTCGAGATGAACGAAACCGCGAACATTCTGAACAATGCAACGGATCGCTCGCTCATCATTCTCGACGAAATCGGCCGGGGCACTTCCACCTATGACGGACTCAGTATCGCCTGGGCCGTGGTTGAGCATTTGCACGGCCACGCGGAGCAAGGCCCGCGCACCCTGTTTGCGACGCACTACCAGGAACTCACTCAACTGGAAAAACACCTTCCCCGGCTCAAGAACTTCAGTGTCGCGGTGAAGGAGTGGAACGACGACATCATTTTTGTCCACCGCATCCAGCCCGGCGCCGCGGATCGAAGCTACGGCATCCAAGTCGCCCGCCTTGCCGGACTGCCGCCTGCGGTGATCGACCGGGCCAAATCGATTCTGGGCAAACTGGAGTCCGACGACACCTCGGTCGAACTCAACGCGCCCAAGGCCAAGCCGCGGAAAAAGATCTCGGTTAAGCCGGAGGATGATTCTCAACTGAGTCTGTTGTGAGCGAACCTTCCGCGCCGTCCCCTCACCTGCCATTTGTCGACCTGCCGCGACGGATGAACAATCACATGGCGATCGGTCCGCAAATCCTGTCGGTGGATGCTTCGCAGCCCATGCGGCGGTTTCACGTTGAGGCGATTCGTGGCAGTCTGGAGGTGCGTCTCAATCTGCCCGAGGATTCACCCGTCGGGGTGACGTGGCGGCAGAATGGACAAAAAATCCCGGGAGCGGATGGTCCGGTGCTTCGACTGAGCGGACTTCGTCCCAGCGATTCCGACGTCTATACCGCGGTGACGACGGATGGCGAAGGCATGCACGAATCCCAGGCATTCCTCCTCATCGTGGTGCCCAGCCTGAGCCTGACCGATCAGTCGGCGCGGGGTTGCGTTGCGGATGGCAGTCCCCTGATTGCCGGATTTGTGGTGGGCCGGGGAGCCGGGGTTGAAGCCAGCAAAACCTACCTCATTCGTGTGGTGAGCTCGTCACTACAACAATTCGGCGTCGACCGACCGCTGAACCATCCGCGGGTCACATTATCCCGGCGGAACCAAAACATTGATCATCTGCTGGTAGGCGACCGATCCTTCCATGACAAATGGGCGCCCCGCCTGGGGGCTTTTGCGCTGACAAGTGACTCCGATGAGTTTGTCGCGCGAGCCGATCTCGGACCAGGCAACTACACCCTCATGGTGGAAGCCGAGGGCGAAGACACCGGGGAGGTCTTGATCGAAATTTACGAAATCAACGAAGCTGTCGAATCCACGCCATGAGCGGAGGCACTGAGGTCATTCGCACGGTTTCCTCCCACGACGAAATGGTGTTTCCCGGCCAGGAAGCCTCGTATTTTCAGATCGGCGAACGGGTGATTGAACTGGTCCGAATGGCGCAGAAAATCTGTGGCCGAAAACGTTTGCCGAAGATCCTCGACCTTCCCTGTGGTCACGGACGGGTGACGCGATGGTTACGCGCGGAATTCCCTTATGCTGAACTCACCGCCTGCGACCTCAACCGGCACGGCGTGGATTTTTGCACCCGGCACTTCAACGCCGTCGGGCAGTATTCCGAAGAAGATCTCAACCGCGTCGAATTCCCCCACGCCTTCGACCTGGTATGGTGTGGCTCCCTGCTGACCCACCTGCCGCTGGAAGCCCAGCTGACCACCCTGAGCAAGCTCGTGGAGTGGACCGGCGAGGATGGCATTTTGATCTTTTCGGTGCAGGGCCGGTTCCTCGCCTCTCAGTTGGAGCGAGGACAGGCCGACTTTGCGGACAACGTCGATGTCGTGGGCCTGCTGCGGGATTTCCGCGCCCACGGCACCGCCTACCGACCCTACTACGAAAGTCAGGCTGGTGGCTATGGTTTGGCCCTCAATTCCCCCGAGTATGTCTCAGGATTGATTCAGAAGAACCCGGGGGTAATTCTGCGGGCTTACTTGGAGCAAGCCTGGGGTGTTCAGGATATCGTTATTCTCTATCGGAAGGCCGATTACTTCACTTCGATTTTAAGCTGATTCCACATGCCGCTGGAAGTCACCGATCCGCAGTTCTTCTCCACTCCCGCAGAGTGGAGTGACTGGCTGCGTCGCAACCATGACAAAGCGAGTGAGGTGTGGGTGGGTTACTACCGCAAGGCGAGTGGCGTGGCCTCGATGACGTGGAGCGAATCTGTCGACGAAGCCCTGTGTTGGGGATGGATTGATGGCATCTGCAAAAAACTGGATGCCATTCGCTACGTGCACCGGTTCACGCCGCGAAGGCCGAAATCGATCTGGAGCAAAATCAATCTCGCCAAAGTCGCCGACCTGGAAGCCCAGGGTCGGATGGAAGCACCCGGTCGCGCCGCCTTTGAGCGGCGCGAGACCAAGCGTTCCGGATTGTATTCGTTTGAGCAGGACAAACCGACCCAACTGAGCACTGCGCGCGCCCGTGCGCTCAAGAGCCTGCGCGGGGCTTCAACGTTTTTTGCCCAACAGACCCCCTCCTACCGGCGAACCGCAATATTTTGGGTCGAAAGCGCCAAGCAAGAAATGACCCGAGCCCGCCGCTTCGACCAACTCATTGCTGCCTGCAAACAGGAGGTCCTGCTCCGGCAAGTTGCTCTCGGTCGCAAACCGCAGCAGGCGGCCAAAAAGAAGTAGTTTCTCAGGCGATCGCTGTTGTCGCTCCTCGAGTGAGATTCCAGAGCTCACGACCTTGGCGAATTATCCTGGACAGCGATTCGGGATTAAGAGCCTGTTTGGGGTCATCGCCGATTCCCTTGGAGGGCTCGACATGAGCTTCCATGCAGAGTCCATCCGCCCCGTAGGCAATGGCGGCCATCGCACACGCGGGGACATAGGTGGCCCGACCGACCGAATGGGAGGGGTCGACCACCACGGGGGCCCAGCTCTTTTCCTTCAGGAGCGGCGTGATGCTCTCATCCGGATGATTGCGGTAGCCATCGAGTCCGGGTTTGGTGCCGCGGGGGCACAGGAGAATGTTCGGGTTGCCAAAACTTACGATGTATTCCGCCGCGGCAATGAACTCGTTGATCGGCCCCATGTGGAGACCTCGCTTCAGCAGAACGACCGTTTCAGTCTCGGCGATGGCGGCTCCGATTGATCGCAAGAGCGAGTAGTTCAGGGCATTCCGTGCCCCGATCTGGAGCATGTGCACACCGGCATCCAAGGCCATCTTGAGCTGATCCTCGTCCATGACTTCTGCGTCGACCGGCAGGCCTGTCCGACGCGAGGCTTCCATCAAGATGTCGAGTGATTTGACGTCCCCCTGGAACGAATACGGATTTGTGCGCGGTTTCCAAACCCCGCCCCGGATGACGTGCCCCCCCGCTTCTTTCACCATCTCGGCGGTTTCGTAGAAGTAACCGGGGTTCTTGGGGTCGATCGTGCACTGACCGGCGATCACAAACAATTCTTCACTCACGGTGACACCGCCGATCTTGATGTGGTGGGAGGCCAGATCGGACCGCCGGTCCATCAACTTAAAGGGAGATTGGATCCGGTCGACTCGATCGATGTAGTCGAGTCCCTCGATCCGATTGATCATCAGCACATCCCGTTCATCACCCAGGATCGCATAAATGGTTCGCATGGCGCCGATGATCGGCTGTAAGCGGCAGCCGAATTCACCGACGATTTCGGTGAGCTCGGCGACCTGTTCAGCGGAGAGTCGGTTGGATTTGGGAAGAATCATGATACAAAAAAACCGCCCGGGGGCGGCTGGTGGGTGGAGGTTTGCTAGGTGAAGAAACGTCTACGCACGGCCGCTATTGGTCGGGGGCAAAGCCAAACCAAAAGCTGAACCGAAAATAGGCGTAGGGAAACATTGGGGCGAGAACGACCTACCGAGCGCGGGTTGTCAACGCCGCGTTGAAGGCGGAAGGCACCGGTGCTTCGGCGGAAAAATCGTGCGATTGTCCCTCCCAGTCGAAGCGAAAGGCCGTGCGAAAGGAATGCAGGAAAAGTCGATTTTCACCGGACGCCTTGGCGAAAGCGCGATTACGTTTGAAGTCGCCATAGGTGGCATCACCAACGATCGGCAGACGGCGGTGGGCGCACTGCACTCGCAACTGATGGCTTCGGCCGGTCTTGGGCTCGAGCTGCAGCAGTGTAAGAGCCCCGAACTCGCCGCTCCCACTTTGCACCGTTTCCACCCGGGTCTCGGCGGGGATGTTTCCCCGGGTCGACGTCCGCACCTGTCCTCCCAATTTGGATACCGCCAGTCGATCCCGCCAGTTTCCTCGGGCGGCGGTGGGACGGCCAAACACCAGGGCAGCGTAAATCTTTTGCACCTGTTTTGTTTTAAAGTGCTCGCGAATGTGCCGGGCCAATTTGATCGACCGGGACAGCAAGACGATGCCCGACGTCGCCCCGTCGAGCCGATTGAGCAACCAGGCTTTTTCGATTTGTCCGGTTGCGGAGGACTTCCACCGGAAACTTTCGTCCGCCAAATCATAGCGACAGGTCAACAGGGCCCGCCTTTCGTCAGTGGATGAATTGGGGTGGGACAACACCCCGGCCGGCTTGGAAAGTGCTATCAACCCCGTTGCATGCTCCGCGGCTAGGGTTACCCCCGGGTGCAACGGGGCATCTTGGTCGAAGTTTCCCATGCCTGTTATTGATAGAAAAACGTAAGTCGAATCGGGGTCTGGCTGCCCAGAACGGTAACCATTTCCTCCTCCCATTCGCCAAACCCGTCGGCCGACCGCGCGGGGGCGGCAATGGCTTCCACGGCCACGCCATTCCACAGGGGACCCGCATTTCCTTCAACCCGATCAATCGTAATCGTGCCGTCCTGGTGCAGGGTGAAGTTTACCCGCACCCGACTGCCGTCCAACGGGAACCCCAGTCGTCGTTCTATTTTTGAACGAATATCGTGATTCCAGCCCAGCCGAATCACTTCCAGCATCCGGGCGAAATAATCACCAAATGTCGTGCGCAGCGCCTCGTGGGCCACCACCCCGATGTTATCGGTGCCGGTGACGCGATTTGAAAAAATCGCGGGTTTGATCTGTGAGCGTTCCAACGTGGGCCTGGGCGCCGGTCGGTTGGGGTTGGGACGGAAATAAATTCCGCGGCCGGTCGGGGATGCCTGCTCAGGATCGGTGACCCCTTCGATACTCTCATCGATATCGGCCTGGGGATTCTCGGGCAACTCCACCACGTTGGTGCCGATGCCTTCCTCACTTTCGCCCCGAATGTCTTCAAAACCGCTTAGAGGATCCTGCGCGAGAGCCGGCATCTCCTGAGGATCTGCCGCTTCCGTCTCAATCGCTTCCGGAGCCGGTGGCACAATGACTTGGGGAGGCGACGGGGCGGCATCGTCCCCGGAAACGATCGAAGTGGAATCGATGTCATCTTCTCCCTCGGTGGAGGGCATGTCCCCCAACTCTTCGGCTGCGACCTCCTGGGCGAGTTGCTGATTTCGATCCGCAAAATTCTGGGTTTCGTCCGGCGGGTTGTCGGGGGCGTCGGGGTTCGTGTCGACGAATCGATCCGGCGGAGGCGGCGGTGCTTCGGAGATTTCGATGTCGAAGAGTTGCTGGGGCGAGTCCTCTCCTGACGATGCCGAGAAGGAACCGCTGGCGAGATAGTGTCCTTCGAACTGGGGGACCAGCCAGAACAACAGCAGGTGCACCACAACCGTGCCCGCGATGCCGGCTTTGATGCCACCACTTTGGCGTGGTCCTTCCACCCAACCTCGGGGAGGTCGGTGGGTGGGCTTGGGAGCGGCGGACAACGAAGGCATCGACAACAGGAATCAGGTCAACAGACCCACTTCGGTCAAAAGTTGTTTCGTTTCATCTTGGGGCAGGCCGATGATGTTGCTGAGGGAACCGGTGTAGCCTTCGACGATAAGATCACCATGTTCCTGGATGGCGTAACCCCCTGCCTTGTCGAGCGTGTGCACGCGGCGGAGGTATCGATCAATGGTGGCATCATCAAGTTGGTGAAATGTCACCCGGCTCTCCACCCCACGATCAACAGCGACTGAGTTTTGATGATGGCGCAGGGCGAGTCCGGTGAAAACCGAGTGGGAGCGGCCACTCAGAAAACGTAACATTTCCCGCGCTTCAGCCGCATCACTCGGTTTGTTGAGCACAACGTCGTCGACAAAAACCGTGGTATCCGCACCCAGGACCCACGCCCGCGGTTCACGGGTTGCGATATAGTCCGCCTTCAGTGCGGCATTGTGTGCCACCAGTTCACGCGGGTTAAAATCCCGCGCTTCGTTTTCAACCACATCGGGTGCTCGGACCTCAAAGTCCACCCCCAGCTCCTGCAGCAGATTCTTGCGACGGGGAGAAGCGGAGGCCAGGATGAGGAAAGGTTGATCCATGAAGGGCCAGCAAAGCCGCGGGGGAACGAAGCACAAGAGAGTCGTTGCGAGTTGTCAGCTTCACTGCTGAGCGTCACTCTGACTGGTTTTACACGATGCGCATTGGTTTAGCACAGATCAACCCCACGGTCGGAGACCTCTCCGGCAACCGGAACCTTATCATCAAGGCCTATCAGGAACTGGTGCGGGATGGGGCGGAGCTGATCGTATTCCCTGAGCTTGCCACCTGCGGATACCCACCCAGGGACCTGCTCTTTAAAAGCAGATTTGGCCATGACAATGAATGCGCCCTTTTGGAAATTGCGGCGCAGGTCGGCACCGTCCCGGCCCTGATTGGAACCCTGGAACGTAATCCCGCTAAGCGGGGCCGGCCGTTTTTCAACGCCGCTGCCTGGTGCCAGGACGGCGGTGTGCAGCGATTCGCGCGCAAAAGCCTGCTGCCAACTTATGATGTGTTTGATGAGGATCGTTACTTCGAAGCCTCCCCCCATTCGACCGTCGTATCATTTCAGGGATTTCGGATCGGCATTACGATCTGCGAGGATATCTGGGCGGATTCCCAACTGCTGCGTTACAAGCTCTACAACCGAGATCCCATATCACAACTGGCTGATGAGTCGGTCGATTTGATGATCAATCTTTCCGCCAGTCCATGGTGCGACGGTAAAGACACCGCCCGCCAGGGATTGGTCACGTCAGCGGCGAGCCGGCTCCAATGCCCGGTGATTTACGTCAATATGGTCGGAGGCAATGATGAACTCGTCTTTGACGGCCGATCCATGGTTGTTGACCGGAAAGGGGAAAAAGTCGCGGAGCTTCGAGGGTTCGAGACGGACCAGGCTGTGATCAATATCGCGGGGGCAAAGCCGCTGGTTTCCGGGGACATGGATGCACTCGCCGACGTTAATCAGGCTTTGGTGCTCGGCCTGCGGGACTACGCCCACAAGTCAGGCTTCAAACACACGCTGGTGGCGTTAAGCGGAGGCATCGATTCCGCGGTGGTTGCCGTTTTGGCTTGCTCTGCGTTTGGCGCCGAAAACGTTCGGGGAATATCCCTCCCCTCCCGGATCTCCTCCCAGCACTCCAAGGACGATGCCCAAAAACTGGCCCGGAATCTGGGCATGGCATTCGATACCATTCCGATCGCCGATACTGTTTCCGCCTGCGAAACGGCCGTTCAACCACTTTTTTCCCATCGCGCCCCCGATGTGACCGAAGAGAACATTCAAGCGAGAATTCGAGGGGTCATCATGATGGCGCTCTCCAATAAATTGGGTTCACTCCTTCTTACGACCGGAAACAAGAGTGAAATAGCGGTCGGCTACTGCACGCTTTACGGCGACATGTGCGGCGGCCTGGCGGTGTTGTCGGACGTATTCAAGACTCGGGTTTACGAGCTGGCGCGCTGGATTAATCGGAACGAGGAGATCATCCCCTGGAACACGATCGAAAAGCCTCCCAGTGCCGAACTCAGGCCGGATCAGAAGGATGAAGACAGTCTGCCGCCCTACGACCAACTTGATGCCATCTTGCGGGCCTACATTGAAGACGGGCTTTCGAGGCGTGAGATCGTGGACCAGGGATTCGCGCCTGAAGTGGTCGCTGACATCGTTCGCAAAGTGGATCTCAACGAATACAAACGCCAGCAGGCCGCTCCCGGCCTGAAAATCACTTCCCTCGCCTTCGGGGTTGGGCGCCGTATCCCGATTGTACAGAAATACGTGAACTAATCCTCTGATCGTGATGGTTTCTGAAGACCTTTTTCAGCGCGCCAAGCGCCTGATCCCGGGAGGGGTCAACTCACCCGTGCGCGCATTTCGCTCGGTGGGCGGTGCGCCCTTTTTTGTCAAATCCGCCCAAGGGGCGACTCTGACCACGGTAGATGACCAGGAGTTGATCGATTTTGTCTGCACGTGGGGGCCGGCGATTCACGGGCACAACCACCCGGTGATACGCGAAGCGATTGCCGAAGCACTCGGCGCCGGCACATCATTCGGCACGCCCAATCCCTACGAAGTGGAAATGGCGGAGCTCATCACCCGAATGGTGCCGTCCATCAAAAAGGTGCGGATGTGCAACAGCGGCACGGAGGCCACCATGTCGGCGATCCGTCTGGCGCGGGGATTCACTGGACGGGACAAGATCATCAAGTTCGCCGGTTGTTACCATGGGCACGCTGATTCGCTCTTGATCAAGGCCGGCTCGGGCGCCCTCACCCACGGCCATCCGGACAGCGGAGGCGTGCCGGCGTCTTTTGCACGGGAGACCATTGTGCTGCCCTTTAACAACCGCACCGCGGTTGCCGAAGCCTTCGCGGCGAATCCCGGTGGCATTGCGGGCATCATCCTCGAGCCCTATCCCGCCAATGTGGGGCTCATTCAACCCGACCCGGGATACCTAGAGTTCCTGCGCGAAATCACCGCCCGGGAGAAGGCGGTGCTGATCTTTGACGAGGTGATGACCGGTTTTCGGTTGGCCCGAGGTGGTGTGCAGGAGATCGAAAACATCACGCCCGACCTGACGACCCTGGGCAAAATCATCGGCGGAGGCCTGCCGGTGGGCGCCTTTGGCGGCCGGGCTGAGATCATGGAATGCCTGGCCCCCGACGGACCCGTGTATCAGGCCGGAACCTTGAGTGGAAACCCGCTGGCCATGGCAGCCGGGATCGCGGCCTTAAAGCTGTTGGACGACGATGCCGTCTACGCGCGCCTGGCCAAGCTTGGAGCCCAGGTGCAGTCCGCAGTCTCCACCGCCCTGGCGGCAAAAGGACTTCCCGGCCAGGTGCCTCAAACCGGCTCGATGTGGTGCACCTACTTCACCGCAGAACCGGTGCGGGACCTGGATTCCGCGCAGACCACGGACGCGGCGGCCTTCGCCCGTTACTTCCAGCAGGCCCTGACTGCGGGAGTCTACTTGCCTCCCAGCGCTTTCGAGGCCTGTTTTATTAGCACAGCCCACGCGGGAACATCCATCGATCGGGCCTGTGATATTCTGTCTAAAACCATCGCAGCGCTTTGACCACTCCACGACTCAACCGCCTCTTCGCCCTCTGTCTGCCGGCTTTCCTCCTGGTCGCCGGTTTCACGGGTTTGGTCCACGCGTCCCAGCCGCAGTCTCCCGAGATGATGCCACTCGCGGATTTGAGGCCGGGCATGAGCGGAGAGGTTTGGACGGTATTTCGCGGCACTGAACCAGAGCCCTTCAGTGTTGAAGTTACCGGAGTGATCGAAAACGCCCTCGGTCCGGGCAAGTCGATGATCCTTTGTGAATTGACCGACGATCGGGTGCAGCACATGGGCGCCGTAGCCGGCATGAGTGGCAGTCCTCTCTACATCGGCGGGAGGCTGGCTGGCGCACTTTCCTATCAGGTGCAGCAATTCGAAACGGTTCGGTTTGCTGGTTTCACTCCCGTGGAAGATCTTTTGGAGGTTCGACAAATCGCGGCCCGCGATTCGGCTACCGGAGAAGCGACCCCGGTTTTACCCGCGCACCAAACGGAGACGGTAGGCAGCTGGAACTCCGACTTGCAGCCGCTCAACCCGGTTTTTGCCCTTGGCGGGATTTCACCACAGGTGCGGGCTTTGGTGGCGTTGCCCCTTGAAGAGCTGGGCATCCAAACCACGTTGCTGGGTGGCGCGACTACCGAAACGGGTTCATCCGGGACGAGGGAGCTCGCCCGCCTGCAACCCGGCCAGGCGGTCGCCGCGGCACTGGCGGTGGGCGACATTACCTTGGCGGGCACCGGCACGGTCTCCCAAGTCGACGGTGAACGGGTGCTGGCTTTTGGCCATCCGTTGCTGGGCCTGGGTGAGGTGGAAATGCCGATGATGACAGCCGAGGTTGTTACGATTCTGCCTTCGAACATGAGCTCGGTGAAGGTCTCCAACACCGGTCAGGTCATCGGCACCGTCCGTCAGGATCGTTTGTCGGCCATCTATGGCGAAATGGGAGACGGGCCTGACATGCTGCCGATCAGTATTCGCACGCCGTCCGACCAGCTGGAGTTCTCCACCGTGCGCCATACACGCATCACCCCGATGATCGCTGCGATTGGCTTGTCGCAGGCGGTGATGGGCAGCAATGAAGCCGGCATGGCTGAAGGTTTTCGTTTAAGCACCACCGTCAACTTCACGGACGGTGAGCTCCTGGAGGTGGAGAACCTCTACGCCGGGCCCAAGAGTTTTGCCAACAGCATGAGCGGGTTGACGGCCGATCTGTCGACTTGGTTGCAGAATCCCGTCGAGGAGGCCTTTCCTCAATCGGTCGAATTCACCATAACTCCCCTGGATGAAAATCCCCTCACCAGCATCGATAATCTCAGTCTTTCTCACCGCTCCGTTGCGGCAGGAGAAGAGCTGAAGGTAACGGTGCAGTTGCGTGATTTTCAATCCAGCCCCCTGATCGAGGAAGTTCTGGTTCCGATTTCCGCCGAGTGGGTTGGACGTAAGGTTGAAGTGATTGTTACCAACGGTCGCAATCTGGATCTCCTGGCCGGCGGCCAACGCACCTACCCGGTGAGCCAGATTCGCGACTTGGATGCCTACATCGATGTGCTTAGGCGCCAGCGGTCTCCGGACGGGTTCTATGTGGCCGTGGTCACTCAGACTGAGTTCTTCTCCGACCAAACCACGTCCACCGCCGAGCTCCCGGGCTCGCTCGCCCGCACCGCACAAACTTCCGACGAAGCCCGATTCCTCCAACGAAAGGCTCGCGAAGTCCTCTGGGAAAAGCACCTCATGCCGGATCGACTGGTTCCTGGAGCCATTGGCCAAAGTTTGGTGATCACGCCCTGAGGACTTCTTCATCATTATGCGTCGTTTCATAGTTTTTATGGTCGCCGTCGCGGTCGGTTTGCCCCCGCTGATTTCGACCGAGACACTTTCCAAATCACAATCGGTCAGCTTTTACCAAAAGGCCGTTCCCCGGGACCTCGAAGGCCTGGCCATCCGCTCGGATGGAAGAATCATTGCCGGCCCCGTTTTACGGGAGCTCGCCGGCAACCCGGTGGCCCCACTGTGGTGGGATTGGGAGTCAGGCAATACCCCGGCTTCAGGGTGGATTGGCTCAGGTCCGGATGGACAAATTCTGCGTGTCGAATTGGACACCGCCGGCGGAGTTTTTGAAGTCACCGACCAGATCGAAACACCTGCCAGTCACGTGTTTGTCGTGAAACGACTCCCTGATGGCCGATTGCTCGCCGGGGGAAATCCCGAGGGCCACTTGGTCCTGATCAATGGGGAGGGCGAAGTTGAACAAAGTGCCAGACTGCCGGCCGATTCGGTTTTCGACATCTTGGTGGCAGCCGATGGTGAAACGGCGTGGGTGGCGACGGGAAATCCGGCTCTGCTTTTCCGGGTTGATATCGGCGCCTTCACTCAGGCCCCGGCGGAGGCAAACTTGAGTGATCGTGGCATTGAAAGATGGGGAGCGGTGCGCGACCGGAATCTCCGCACCCTCGCCTTCGATCAAGCAGGACGGGTGCTCGCAGGATCAGCGCCCAGTGGAAATCTCTACCGGTTTGATCTCGAAGGCTCGCCTCCGATCATTCTCCTCGATCACGAGTCGGGTGAAATCACCGATATCCTGCTCACGCCCGAAGGCGATGTTCTGGCCACGTTGGTCGACGCCAAGGGCACGGCTCGCCGACGGGTAATGCAGTCTTCCCAGGTCCAGCCCGCTCAACCCGAACAAGAGACGGAGAAACAGGAGCCGGCCAAAGCTCCCTCCATCATGGAAGCCCCGCCCGTGGAAAAGTTCTCCGGCCGCAGCGAATTGATCAAACTGCCCGGGGGAGACGGACTCCCGGAGACGCTTTCGGCGCGCAACAATCTGGCCATGTATCGCATCGTTCCGTTCGCCCAGGGCTATCTCCTGCCCGGTGGTGATGACGGAGAATTGGCGGGGTATGATCCGGTGGCGCGGCGAGCCCTCACCTTTGCCGCCAGTGATTCAGCCCAGCTCAACGACATGGCGCCCTTGGCCGGGGCCGGGCGCTTTTTGTTGATGTCGAACAATCCGGCCAACCTCAGCATCATCGATTTTGAGACACCGGGCCCCCGTCGTGTGCAGACCTCGGCCATCGACCTGCAGACTTCGAGCCACATCGGTTCCCTGCGCTTCAATCGCCTTCGGGAAATCGATCCCGACAGCATGAAAGTTGAGCTGCGGGCGAACCGGGGCCGAGATGCGGTGGAGGGATGGTCTCCCTGGGTCGAGGCGGTTCATCAGGATGGCGGTTGGCATGCGGAGGGTCTGACTGGTCGTATGGTGCAGGTGGCGATTTCCCTGCCGGATGCCATTTCGGAAAGCGTCGAACTGGATCAGGCCAAGTTGTATTTCCTTCCTCAAAATCGTCGACCCGTGCTGCGGTCGTTTCGCCTGATCAGTCCGAACTTTGCCCTGCGTGAACGTGCATCGGGCAATGCGACCGCAACTTCCCTGACGCTGGGGCAAGTGATCGGATCAACCCCGAAGACCAATTCCAATCCCGCCGATCAACGCAGGCAGGCTCTCCTTTCCAGCCCGCTGGTACCGGAAACTGGCGCGCAAGTGGTGACTTGGACGACTTCCGATCCCGATGGCGATAATCTGACCGCCACGTTCTCGGTGCGCCACGAGAAGTCCGAAGCGTGGAAGGACCTGCTGGTTGACAGTGAATCCGACTGGTTTCAGTTCGACCGGCGCACCTTGGCCGAGGGGGTCTACTTTACCCGGCTGGTGCTGAATGAGTCCGCCCCCAGAGCGGAAAGCGACCGCCGGTCCGTCACCTTTTCGACGGACGATCTGGTGATCGATCTGAGTCCGCCCACCCTGGAAGCCGAGTTCACCGAACTGCCTGGTGGCAATTTTGTTTTCCGGGTGGACGCAGTCGATTCCCTCTCCCTCATTGCCGGAGTGCGGTTGGTCTTCAACAACGGTTACGAGCTGACCTTGGTCCACCCGGCCGACGGCATTCTCGATTCTCGACGGGAGACCTTTTTGGCGGAGGTCTCAGGCCGCGACGTTGGCACGGCCACGGAAGTCGAGGTCTACGTCGAAGACGCTGCCGCGAATGTTGCTTCGACCCGCCTTCAGTTGAAATAAGCCCCGGGCTCAGCCGCGGGGGTGTGCCTGCCGGTGGATTTCCTGCAGGCGCGCAACGCTCACGTGGGTGTAGACCTGGGTTGTCGAGAGGTTGGTGTGACCAAGGAGTTCCTGCACCAAACGCAGATCCGCTCCCGCGTTCAGCAAATGGGTGGCATAGCTGTGGCGCAGTTTGTGGGGCGTGATGTCAGCAGGCAGGTCCACCAAAGCCAGATAACGCTTCAACATCCGCTGGATCTCACGCGGAGTTGAAGGTGAACCGTCAGGCTTCCCCAACACAAAACGGGTGGCACTCGTGGAACCGGCGAATTCACGTCGCCATCGAACCAGCACCGCTGCTCCCACCTCGCCGATCGGGCAGAGGCGTTCCTTGCCCCCCTTCCCGAGGATGCGCGCGGTTTGATTGCGATCGTCCAGGTCCCGGTAGCGCAGATTGCACAATTCGCTTACGCGGAGTCCGGCACCGTAGAGCAACTCCATCGCCAGCCGATCCCGCCAGGCTGTGCGAGGCTCGATCGTCTCGTTTTCGAGCAGCTTTTGTGGAGCCAGCAAAAGGGTTCGCATCTGCGACTCCGTCAGAAACACGGGGAGTTTTTTGGCCATCCTGGGAAGTGGAATTCCCGTCAGGGGATTCCGGAGCATGCGTTTGCGGGTGACCCAGTATCGAAAAAAGGAGCGCAAACCCGAGACGTGGAGGTGCAGGGTTCGACGTTCCAGTCGACGTTGGGATTCGATGATGAAATCACGCATCTCCCGCCGAGTGAGCTCGTCGAAGGGTTTGGCATCCATGCCGGCTTCAACCAACCAGCGGTAAAACCCTTCAAAGGCATGACGATAGTTCCGCACCGTGTAGGCGGAGTAGCGTCGTTCCTTCTCCAACCAGGCCAGAAAGGGATCCAGCCAGACTTGTCGCAATTCTGGTGGCAATTCCAGCGGAGCCTGGGAGGCGTCCTCAGTCTGACGCAGCTTCGACATCTTGCACCACGCGCAACGCGTGTTGACGGAGGGCTCCTTCGGGATCGAGCCCCTTCGCGCGAGCAGCTGCAACCAATACCCAAAGACGCTCACCCAGTTCGGAATCGGAAAGCTCATCAGCGGTCTCTTGCACACGATCGGCCTGTGCCGACGCGGGGACCGGGAGCTGTTTTTTCTGAATCTGCTTCCAGATCGACTCGGCATACATGGTCGCGGGAAGCCGCGGTGGTTGCGATTTGAACAATCCGGTATCGGGAGCTCCGTTTTTCTTTTCCTGGGCTTTGATCTCTTCCCACTTGGTCACGACCTGGCCTGAGGTCGCGAGTTTTGCGTGGTCGCCAAACACGTGAGGATGACGACGGATAAGCTTCTCGTTCACTTCACGAGCCACCTCTTCCAAATCAAAGACGCCCGCCTCCTCGGCGATCTGCGCGTGAAAATAGACCTGGATGAGCACATCACCCAATTCTTCGCGCATGTGCGGAAAGTCCGCCCGATCGATGGTATCAATCAATTCGCTCACCTCATCGATCAGGCATCTTACCAATGAGGCGTGGGTTTGTTCCTGGTCCCATGGACAGCCGCCGGGGCCTCGTAATCGGGCAATGGTTTCGCGCAGCTCCTGCAAGTGGCTCATCAACGAGCGAACAAATCACGATTCTGCGGAAACACACGCAAAAGCTGCCGGACACCACCACGGTGGCACTCAAAATCCTCCAGTTCCGGCTCGTCGCCGGGAACAAGGTGTGTATCCGTCTCACTCACATGGGCGACAAGCTGACAGAGATCATGGCATGGAAACGGCAGGAAATTGCCGGACGTGCGCGCGAGGTATCCCTTTCCGAATTGAAAAAGCTCAACCGGCAGCTGCCGCCGCCTCCGTCCTTCGCCCAAGCCCTTAATCGACCGGACGGACACCTCGCGGTAATCGCTGAAATAAAGCGACGTTCTCCCTCGGCGGGGGATATCGCGGCCGGGGCAAATGCTCCCACTCAAGCCCAGCGCTACCAGGCTGCCGGTGCTGACAGTATGTCGATTTTGACCGATCAAAAATACTTCGGTGGAACTCTCGCCGACCTGCGGGAAGTCACGTCCCTTCAGGCCCGGTCCCCTGCGCCCATTCCCTGTCTGCGCAAAGACTTCATGGTCCATCCCATCCAGGTTCTCGAGGCGCGGGAAAACGGTGCGAGTGCCATCCTGATCATTGTGCGAGCCCTTTCCGATGAAGACATGGCTTGCCTGCGGGAGGCGGCTGATGCTGCCGGGCTGGCTGCGCTCTACGAGATTCACTCCGAACCGGAACTGGAACGCGCCGTTGCCCACCAGGCAGAGATTATCGGCGTGAACAATCGTGATCTCGCCATCTTCAAGACCGACCTGGCTCTGAGCGAACGGCTCATCCCGCAGTTTCCTCCGGAAGTGATTCCTGTGAGTGAAAGCGGAATCCATACCGCCCAGGATGCCCAGCGGGCCAAGGCCTGCGGAGCGCGGGCGGTCCTGGTGGGGGAATCGCTCATGAAAGCGGCTGACCCGGCAGGCCTCCTCGCTTCGTTCCGCTGATAAAAAAGCGCGCCGTTATCGAGGCGCGCTTTGGGCATATTCTGTCTGAAGGGGGTGCTCGATCAGGCCTTCTTGTTGTAAAGATGGACGTCACGCTGCGGGTAAGGGATCGAACAGCCGGCCGCCTCGAGCTGGGTCTTCAGACCTTCGGTCATGTCGAGTTTGGTCATCAAGAAGTCCGGCGACTTCACCCAAAACCAGACGACGATGTCGACGCTGCTTTCACCGAGATTCATCACCCCAACGATGGCTTCCGGATCCTTCAGCACGCGCTCATCGGCATTGAGCACCTTCCAGATGGTGTCTTTGGCCAATTTGAGATCGTCGTCGTAGCTGACCCCCATCGTGAGATCAATTCGACGGGTGTCTTTAGCCGAATAGTTTACGATGGTCCCTCCGGTGATCTGTCCGTTCGGACAAATCACGACCTGATTCTGTGGAGTGCGCATGTTGGTGTTGAAGATGCTGATCTCTTCCACGATGCCCTTCGTTCCACCTGCTTCGATGAAGTCGCCCACCTTGTAAGGTCGGAAGAAGATGATCATCACCCCCGAGGCAAAGTTCGCCAAGGAGCTCTGCAAGGCCAGGCCGATGGCGAGACCGGCAGCACCCAAAATTGCCACAAACGAAGTGGTGTTGATGCCAAGCTTGTTCAGGGCCGCCATAATGACGACCAGGACCATCAGGATGTTGGCGATCTTGCAGAGAAAACCCGCCAAGGTGGAATCCATGCCTCCTTTGTCGAAGCCCTTGCGAATCATCCCGGTCAGGAGATTCGCGATCATGCGACCGATGATAAAAATCGCGAGGGCCATCACGATGTTGATGCCCCAGTCAATGCCGTTGGTCAGGAGCCAGTCCTTTACCGCGCTGGTTGTTTCAGTAGTGTCTTCCATGGCTGAGATAACGTTGAATGGTTTACTAGGGTCAATACCCTATGTTGTTCGTGAGATTGACGCCGGAGAATTTGTCACGTCGCCTCGTTGCTAGATGGCTCTCACTCTCAGTCAAACCTTGGCGGAATTGGAAAAGCTCGGGCATCGGCCCAACAAGAACCTGGGACAAAACTATCTGATCGACGGCAACATTGTGGCGAAGTCACTCGAGTTGGCGGATGTGAGCGTTGGGGACCACATTGTTGAGGTGGGGCCCGGTCTGGGCACGTTGAGCCGCAGTCTGTTGGAAAACGGAGCCCGTGTCTGGGCCGTTGAGTATGATGCGAGGATGGCCGGATATCTACGGGATGAGATTGGCCCCACTTGGTCGGAAAGCTTTCAGCTGCTGGAAGCGGATGCGGTGAAACATCCGCGGGCGGGTCTGCCTGACGAGGAAGCGCGCCAGGGATTTAAGGTGGTTGCCAATCTTCCCTATGCGATTTCGACACCTTGGCAGGCGAGCATTCTCCGATACCCCCTGCCCACTCACATGGTCTTGATGCTACAGCGTGAAACGGCCGACCGTTTCTCAGCCAAGCCGGGCACCAAACAGTTTGGGGCGATCTCGATTTGGTTGCAGTCAGCCTACGATATCCTACCGGGACACCGGGTTTCACCGACCTGTTTTTACCCTCCGCCCGAAGTCGATTCCTATTTGCTGAATCTTCGGCTCAAGCCGACTCCGTTCGTCTATGGTGATCTTTCCAAGGAATTGATCCGGCAGTGCTTTCAGCAGCGTCGCAAACAAATCGGTTCACTTGTTCGCAAGGTTGCCCACGAGCAGGCATCGGCCTGGGTGGACACGTTGCAGGAGTATGGGGCATCACATAAGTCACGTCCCGAAGATGTTCCACTCGGGGCATGGCAGCGGCTGGCCACCATGGTGGACTCGCCTACCGCAGCGTGACTTTGAGTTCCGTTGCCGATACCTCCGGGGGGCGTTCAACCAGTAATCGGCGGGCTCCCTCCAGGAAGATCAAAACCCCAGCCATCTCCATCAGTTCCTCGACGGCCGTCCACAGGTTGTAGGCGAGAGTATTAAGAGCGTCGTTTTCCGCATAGGGATCAGTAGCCACCTCAACACCCAAAGCTCCCCCCAGATAGATTGCTCCAGCGATGACAAACCTCACCGCATAGGCCCGGGGAAGCTTCCATAAAAACGGCACCAAAAGCCCTCCGGCAAATGCGGCGACAATGGCACCCGGTATGGTCCACGAAAAGGACACCGAGCTGTTCAGTGTCTCGTGCATGCCCGCTATTTCGTCGATGGAGAGCAGGAGAAAGCCGATGCCCAGCATGGTCCACTGCGGCGCGAGCGCCCCTCCCCTGACCGACTCGCGGCGGGCGTTCAGGGCCGCTGTGATCGAGGTTACAAAAAGGATCATTCCGGAATACCAAGTGGGAAAGCTATCCTCTTCATCCACGTCGAAGATTTGCCGAAGCAACCAGGGTAGATCGAGGAACTGATAGTGAATGATATTGAGCACCACATGAACCCCGACCAGTCCCCCGGCGATCGCCCACAGGGTGACCATAAAATTCTTGGTCTTGAGATCGACGGTGATGGGAGCGGGAGGCAGGGGTGGATTGGAGTCCATGGCGCAGCTGTGATTTGAGGCTTGGTCCAGGATAGATTTACTCGCTTCGGAGGAGAAAACAAAAAGGGCCCTCAAGCGAGGGCCCTGCTAAAACTTGGTCGACTGGGGTTAACCCCACCAGCTCCACCAACCCCACCATGTCCAGCAACCAGCGTAGGACTTTTTGGAGGACTTGCTGGATTTGTCAGACTTGTCGCTCTTGTTGGATTTATCGGACTTCCCGCTCTTGTCCGATTTGTTCGACTTATCCGATTTGTCGGACTTTCCAGACTTATCGGATTTACCTGATTTATCGGACTTGTCGCTCTTACCGGATTTGCCGCTCTTGTCGGACTTTCCGGATTTGTCAGACTTGTCGCTCTTGCCGGGCTTTTCAGTGCGGACCAGCTTCGAACCAAGAGAAACGATTTCGTCGGAACCAGGGGCGATCGGCCGGAAGACCTCAACCCGATACTCAACGGCTTCGTTGGCGTTGGTGCGGAAGTTCTTAATGTAGCGACGGCCCCGGATGCGGTAGGTGTCGCCGTTGGCACTCCGCCCGGCGGTGAAGAGGTGAACCTCGCCGTCAGGCTCGGCGCTCACCGCGATGACCACTTCGTCATCGCAGACATAATCACCGGTGTCCTTGCAGCGGAGCTCGAAGCGGATCGGCAGATTGTTCCCGCATCGTATGACCGAACCCGAGCTGATCGGGTGCTTCCAAATGATCTCGGCATCGCAGTTTTCATTTGCCGGGGGATCTGCGCTTTCGATCACGTTCACGGTGATTTGATCGAAGGCACTCTCGCCCCGATCCGAGGTGGCATTGGCGACAACCACAAACGACTCGGTCGCACTCGACGTGAGGAGTCCGGAGCCGGTGACCGAAGCGGTGCCTACCCCACTGACCGTGGCGGTGAAGGGGGAACCGTTGACCGTGACATCAAGTGCATCGATCGTACCGACGGCGATACCGGCTTCGAAGGTGAATTCGATTTCCGAAACGGGATCGCTCTCAAACCGGTTGACGGTGAATCCGTCATCGGGGGTCAGGATCGTGATGGTCGGAGAAGCAACTTCTTCGACTTCAAACGTCGTTGATGCCACCGCCTGTCCAAAGAACGTGGTGGCGGTTGCGGTGATCGTGTAGCTGCCCGGAGCATCAATGAGCAGCTCACTGGTGCCAGTGGCCGAAGTTGTTCCCAAGCCAACAAGGTCGATGGTGATCGGCGTAACCGGGTCGGTGCTCAGCACCGCGGTCAACGTGTCGATCACGCCAAAGTCAGTGGCTGAAGTAAAATCAACTGGAATGGTGGCGCCGGCCGTGCCCGATTCAAAGGTATAGCTGCTGCCATTGGGAAGCGAAACCCCCACTGTCGGAGGCTCGGCGATGAGCTCGTTGACGACAATCGCGACGCTGTCCGAGGCGGTGCGGCCTTGGTCACTGGTGATGGTGACCGAAATGGTGTAGGAATCCGTTCCAGTGGCACTGATGATGCCGTCCACCGTGATGGCGTCGGTGTTCAGGCCACCGACATTGGAAGTGAAGTCCACCACGGAGCCGGAACCCGACGTAATCGAAAGCGCCACATCTTCGATCGAGCCGAAAGTAATTCCACCCACGATTGTGTAGGCGATCTGAGTCGCTGCCTCACCCGCGATTCGCTCAAAGGAAGCGCCGTCGGCAGGTGAAGTGATATCGACCGTGGGGTCAGGGTAAATTGCCTCAACGCTGAAGGTGACCGCGTCGTTCGCGGTTCCATGCACGGTGGAGGTTGCGGCCGACAGGGTGTAAGTCCCCGCGGTGGCGAACCAATCCGCGGTGCCGGTTGTATTGAGCGCTCCGACAGTCCATCCCGTGAGGGTAAGCGGTGATCCGGCAATCTCAGCAGTGAGGGTCTGAATGCCTTCATTGGGACCACCATCTTCAAAGGTGTCGGCCGTCACGCTGACGGGGATATTAACCCCGGTGGCCGACCCCAACTCGTAGGTGAATACTTGGCCGGCAAACGGTGTGTTGATTTCAATCGTGGGAGGAGGAACCACCCGGACGACTTCAAACGGGACGGAAGTAAAGCCATCACCAACCGAGTTTGTGGCGGTCACGGTGATGTCGTAGAGACCGGCCACGGTGTAGGGCAATGAGCCCGTGCCGGTGACAAAAGGAGAGTTGAGTTGCTCCGGGAGGATATCGAGCAGGCTGGTAATGTTTCCGCGGTCGCTGACCGTGACTTGGAAGTCGGTGATCGGGTAGTTCTCTTCCGACTGACCCGTTACAACGATCGGAACCTGAACGGGATCTCCCCCAACAAAATAGGTGAACAACTCGTTTTCAGCGGGAGACGCGATGCCCGGAACCGGTGGCGTTCCCTGACTGACAGGATCGCCCAGGGTGGCATTGATGAAGGTGCCGGCATTGCGAATGATGCCCTCATCCTCGCGTGGCCAGTCCTCAACCAAGAGGCGGTAACCATAGGAACCGGCGACTGCATCAACCGAACCTCGGAAAATGACCCCGATGGTGCGGGTCTGACCTGCTTGTTCGAAGGAAAACTCGGTGGGCGCGCCTGTGAGTGAATCCAACCATGCCTGGACAACGGATTCATCGTAATCGAGTCCGAGGTCCACCCAGGTCACCAGGTTGCCTTGGCCATCATCCACCAAAGGCGGAACCGCTCCGTCGGGCAAAAGCACCAATGGCTCGATGTAACTCAAAGCTTCAGCATCGGTCACACCAGCGGGTTTGCTTTCGACAACCCATCTTGTGTTGGGAATGAAGGGAGCGTTGGTTGCATTCACCGTGTTGGGTGCGGTTACATCCACCACGTGAAAATGATAAACGGGGGAGTCGCCTTCGACCCGTACGGCTTCGGGATTGTATCCCACCGAGGTGATGGGACGTTGACCGAAGGCCAGCGTGCACACGAAAAGCGGAAGGAAACCAAGGATGAATCGATTAGGTAAACGCATCAGTTGGAGGGGACGTGATGAAAACGAAGAGCACTAGGCCCATAATGTCTAGGTAATAAACCCTAACTACGTATTAATTTTGGCCCCATACGTAGTAATTTTTAACAAATCTAAATGCCTACAATGCAAATCCTATGCGCTTAAGAACGCTTAACGCGGTCGAATCCGGAGTAAGGCGTTCTTTTTCAGAGAGAGGAAAACTTCGTAACCCTATCTCTTCGTGGAAGAACCACAAGGTATCACCGGAAACGTGCACCCCCAGGGCGGTATGACAGCCACCTTCGAGCTGCGTTTGGAAAGCGCGCTCTAGATCAACCGCCTCCTGAGTTGGCTTATCGAAGTGATTAGAAATGTGAGGGGCAGTTTCATGTCTGGTTTGAATGGCAATCGCCGCCTGGGCGACGGCAGGCACCATGGTTTCAAAACCAAGCACGCGAAACTCCGCATCAGGCCAGGAACCAATCCCCAATCGAGACAAACCTGCTGCTGCCAACACGGTGGCTTCAGCCACCCCATCCTGAGCAATCTTCCGCAGCCTTGTGTCCACGTTTCCGCGAATCTCGATGAATTGTGCCTCAGGAAAACACATGCTTAGCTGCAGCCGTCGCCGCGGGCTTCCGGTGGCAATGGTCTGGGGGCTTTCGACTCCCGCTCGCACCACCAGGACGTCCCGGGGATCAACCCTGGGCAAATAACCCGCGACGGTAAGCCCCTCGGGTTGATCACCCGGAAGGTCCTTCGCGCTGTGGACCGCTATATCCGCCCTTCCATCCAACAGAGCCTCCTCGAGCTCTTTGGTGAAGAGCCCCTTCCCACCTCTCTTTTCCAACGACCAGGCGGTTTGCCGGTCGCCGGTTGTTGCCATCGTCAACAATTCGATTTCCACCCCCAGCACCTCGTGCAGGTGAGCCGCCACTTGATTCGTTTGCGCCAAGGCCAAGGGGCTTTTGCGGGTGGCGATGGTAAGTTTTTCCATGGGTTTGGATCAAACGCCGGAGCCGAACGCTTTGATCACCTTAAAAAAGCAACAAGCCACAAAGCCCGGCAAGCGAACTCACCGCGAGCTTCGTGGCTTGGTGAAACTGGAATTCAGCGAAATGGATCAATAGCTGGCGGCCACACCCTTGATGTTTTTCTTGGCCATCCAGGGCATCATCGAGCGCAGACGGGAACCGGTCTTCTCGATCTGGTGCTTTTCGCCCGCCTTGAGCAGCTTGTTGTAGTTCTTTAAGCCGCCTTTGTATTCCTTGACCCACTCCCGGGTGAACTTGCCGGACTGAACTTCCTTCAGGATCTTCTTCATTTCGGCCTTGGTCCTGGCATTGATCACCCGGGGGCCGCGCGTGATGTCGCCGTATTTGGCGGTTTCGGAGATCGAGAACCGCATGCCGGCAATGCCCGACTCATACATCAGGTCGCAAATGAGCTTCAGCTCATGCAGGCACTCAAAGTAGGCCATCTCGGGCTGGTAACCTGCTTCCACCAGGGTTTCAAAACCGGCCTGGACGAGCGCGCTGGCCCCGCCGCACAACACCGCCTGCTCACCAAAGAGATCGGTCTCGGTCTCCTCCTTGAAGGTTGTTTGCAGGACTCCCGCCCGGGTTGACCCGATACCCTTGGCCCAGGCCAACGCGTTCTTTTTGGCTTTGCGGGACTTGTTCTGCTGCACCGCGATCAAGGCGGGCATGCCCTTTCCTTCCTGGTAAAGGCGACGCACCATGTGGCCGGGGCCCTTGGGCGCGACCATGATGCAGTCGACGTCCTCGGGGAGCTTGATCAGATCGAAGTGAACCGCGAGGCCATGTGAGAACAGCAGCGTTTTGCCCTTGGTGAGATTGGGGGCGATATCTTGCTCATAAACATCAGCCTGCACCATGTCGGGCAGCGCCACCATGATCACGTCCGCCCGCTTCACGGCTTCAGCGGTAAGATAGACTTTGAAGCCCTGCTTCTTTGCGACGGCGGCCGACTTGGATCCCTTGTAGAGACCAATGATTACGTTCACGCCGGAATCCTTCAGATTCAGCGCGTGGGCGTGGCCCTGCGAGCCATAGCCGAGCACGGCAATGGTCTTGTCTTTGAAAACGGAAAGATCGGCGTCTTTGTCGGTGTATACTTTGGCTGGCATGATACTGGGAGGGAGGGTTTTAGGATAAAGTGTGGTTTGGTGGGGACGATTAGCGGGTCAAAGCCAGACGGCCGGTGCGAGCCAATTCTATGATTTCGAACGGTTCGATGAGTCCGAGAAACGCCATGACCTTGTTCTTATTGCCGGTCATCTCGACGATCACGCTGTCGGCCGACACGTTCACGATCTTGGCGCGGAAGATGTCGCAGATCTGAATGATCTCGGAGCGGGTGTTGGCATCGGCCCTGATTTTGGCCAACAGCAGTTCGCGCAGCACGGCCTCCCCTTCCTTGTAGTCGATCACTTTGACGACGTTGACCAGCTTGCGGAGCTGCTTGATCGCGAGATCCAGCGCAGCGTCGTCGCCTTTTAACACGACGGTGATGCGCGACAACTCACTGTGATTGGTTGGGGCCACGTTGAGTGAGTCGATGTTGAAGCCACGGCCTGAGAACATGCCGGCAACGCGGGCAAGCACGCCAAATTTATTCTCAACCAGGACGGAGATGGTGTGACGCATTGGGCGAAGGAGTCGGTTCGGTGGGGGAGAATGGACAGGTTAAAAACGGTCAGCCTGATCTCCATCGCGAATGCGATTTTGATCTGGTGGACGCCGAGGGACTCGAACCCCCGACCCTCTCGGTGTAAACGAGATGCTCTAACCAGCTGAGCTAGGCGTCCTGACCAAAGGTCGAGCTAAGTAAAACGAAACTCGCACTGACAAGGGTTAATTGCACGCGGTTACCAGGCGGGAGGAGGCGACGTGGGAGTCAGCCACCCCTCTTTCATCATCAGTTCGGCATTTTGCACGGCGTTCAGGGCGGCGCCTTTCCAGAGATTGTCGCCACTCACCCAGAACGAAAGCCCGTTGTCCAAGGCGCTGTCTTTCCGGATGCGCCCCACCCCGCACTTCACTTTTTCGGCAAACGCAAGCGGAGTGGGCCATTGCTGCTCCGCCGGTTCATCAACGAGCTCGGCTCCGGGAAATTGAGCCACCGCGGCCCGAGCTTTCGCCAGATCGACGGGACGCTCGAACTCTGCATTCACCGCGATCGAGTGCGCCCGCACCACCGGGACCCGCACGCAGGTTGCCGACACCTGCAGCTCGGGTAGCCCCATGATCTTGCGCGACTCGTCGGCCATCTTGGTTTCCTCCCCCGTGTAGCCATCCTCACCAAACGTATCAACCTGCGGAATACAGTTTTGGGCGATGGGACAGGGATAAACCTTTGCTTCGACCGGATCGCCATGAACGAGAGCCAGCATTTGGGCCTCGAGTTCCTGAACCGCCTCCGCGCCGGTTCCGGACACCGACTGGTAGGTCGACACGAATATCCGCTTGAGTCCGAAGGTCTGGTGCAGCGGCCACAACCCCATCAACATCACCGCCGTGGAGCAATTGGGATTGGCAATGATGCCCCCATGGGCCCGCAGCCCCTCCGGATTGATCTCGGGAATCACAAGCGGCACATCGGAGCGCATGCGCAAAGCCGAGCTTTTGTCGATGACCACACAACCGTTGCCAACCGCATCCAGGGCAAGCGAACGGGTGACGCCGCCTCCCGCTGCGAAGAACGCCAAATCCACTCCGGCGAACACGCCGGGTTTCGCTTCCTCCAAGGTCAAGTTGGTTCCGCCGACCCGGACGGTTTTGCCGGCCGACCGGGACGAAGCAAAGAGGCGCAACTGCGCCAAGGGAAATTTGCGCTCGTGCAGCAATCGCACCAGCTCTTGACCGACCGCGCCCGTGGCACCGACGATTCCGACTACGTAACTCGTTTTATTCACGATGGATTCACTTTGGGAACTGGCCATGCAAAGTGCCGACGCTCTCGGCATCAAGCCCGCAGAGCGACTGCTGCATGTAAGCATACGGCACCAAACCCTGCGCCTGCTACAGGGACCTGAGATCGTGGCCGACTACCAGGTGTCAACCAGCTCGCGGCCGCCGTCGAATCTGAAGGACTCCCTGGGCACTCCCCGGGGGTTGCATGAAGTGGCGGAGCGGATTGGCGCCGGTCAGCCACCGGGGATGGTGTTCAAGGGACGTGTGGCCACCGGCCATCATTTCCAGGAGCTCTCAGCCGAGGAAAATACCCGCAACCTCATCACGACCCGCATCCTGTGGCTGCGCGGACTGGAGCCCGGCTACAATCAAGGCGGAGATCGCGATTCCTATGATCGCTACATTTACCTCCACGGCACCAACCATGAAGACCGCATTGGTCAACCTGCGAGTGGTGGTTGTGTGCAGCTGCGCAACCTTGAGATGGTCGACCTCTTCGACCGGGTCCGGGTCGGCGATTGGGTGAATATCGTCAACTAACGGCGATTGGGCGCACCGTCTTCCACCTCATACCAGGCGGGCTTGTGTGCTTCAGCCCGGGCCCTGGAAACAATTTCGCGATCTTCGGCGGTGGCGATGGTCGCGTAACCCTGATTGCCCTTCCGCACGACCTTCACCTTGTCGCCCTCCTGCAGCAGGCCATTGCGGGCATCCTGGGTAATGACGGCCGTTTCACCGTTTTCGAGGGCCACGGTGACCCTTTGGCCGGGCTTGCGCGTGAGGGCTTCTTCGGTTGCACGACCGATCACGGCTCCACCCACCGCACCGACGGTGCCCCAGATCAAATCCTCCTTGGTGTAAATCTTCGGCCGCACGGCCATGCCGCCCGCAGCGGCTCCACCCAACGTTCCGACCACGCCCGCCTTGCCAGCGATGGTAACCGATTCCACCGTCATCACTCGACCAAACTCAATTCCCGCGGCATCCCTGCCCGTTGCCGCGACTCCGGGCGGACGTCCGGCTCGATCGGCATGGGTGGACCGGCCCACCGAACCTGCCTCCATGACATGTGGTTGTTTGCTGCGAGCTGAAGCGGTGGATTCACAGCCCGTCATCAAGACTGTGCCCGAAACACCAGCAACGAGTGCGAAACCGGAAAGAAGAAGTTTCATGATTTGCCTCCCCTGGTCTTCTAGTTGATGGCCATTCGAACCGTGGCAGGTCCCCATCCACCGCTGTTCACCTGAACCCGGTCACCCTGGCGGAACTGGGCCTCCTCGATCTCGTTGATCACGACGATGGTCGACCCGTTGTCCAATTGGATGGTGAGCTCCTGAGCCCGCTTGCGCGTCACCTTTTCCTCGACGGCCGATCCGACAACCGCTCCCGCCGTCGCGGCGGCCGCTTGCCCCAGGGCTTCACCGACTCCCACGGAACCCGTGGGATGAGCCGCGGCCGCCCCGATGGCACCACCACCAAAAACCCCGATCACCGTGCGTTCCCCGTCGATGATGACATCGCGAACTTCCAAAACGTATCCAAGATCCAATGACTGGACGATGCCGACCTGACTGCGAGCCACCGTAGGCTGACTGGAAGGAAAGGTGCACCCCGCTAAGAGGAGAACACACCCGGCGAGAAACGAAGCTGTATAGAATTTCATCTGATGCTCTGAGACACGGGCCAGCCTTGAGACCAAGGCCTCCAAATTGGCCCCAACTCCACCGTCAGAGCAATGCTGAAAATCCTAAGAACCTAGGAAGAAGGACCTAACAAAACACGTTAGTCACTGAACTTATCGCTGCGAAAAGCGTAATCCGCCGGTTCTCGAATGGTGGTTTTCACTCAGTTCATACCAGGCGGGCTCACCGCTTCCCTCGCTGCCGCTCATGTCGATCCCGGTCGACATGGTCACCCGCGTATTGCCGGCTCCAACCGCTACATTCACCCGGTCACCTTCACGAAAGTAACCCTCCTCGGCCTCCTGCACGACTTCAACAATGCTGCCATCGTCGAGCTGAATCATGATTCGCTGTCCCGGCTTGCGCGTCGCAGCCTCCTCAACCGCCTGCCCCACCACTGCCCCGGCGGCCGCCCCCACCGCTCCGGCAATGATTCCGGTTGTATCGTAACGCCCGCCCGAACCCGCGGCGCCGCCAATGGCCCCGCCGCTGACCGTGCCGAGGTTGGTGCGGTCGCCTTCGATCGTGACCGGAACCGATGAAATCACCCGCCCCTGGGTCACCGTGGCCGCCACGCCCACCTGGGCTTGGGGAACCATGGGTTCATTGGATGGAAGGGTGCAGGCGTTAAGAAAAAGAAGACTCGGGGTGAGCAGCAGCGCAGGGATGGATCGTTGTAGGGTAGTCATTGGTATCGAGGTTGCGGACCCGCAAAATGCGACCGAGTCCTGCTCCCTTTGTTCCCCGGCCAGCCCTCTACCCGGTTCGCCACAACAGACGCAGGGAGTTCAGGCACACAACCACGGTGCTGCCCTCATGGGCCGCCACTCCCAGGCCCAGCGGCACCTGCCCCACCACCGCCATGATTGTCATGACCACAACCACGGACAAAGACAGCGCGAGGTTCTGACGGATGACCACCTTGGCACGACGGCTCAATCGAATCGCTGCCAGCACGTTCTCGATCCGGTCCTCCATCAGCACAACTTCAGCCTGCTCCAACGCAGCATCACTGCCTCTCGCTCCCATCGCGATGCTGACGTCGGCCGCCGCCAGGCACGGAGCGTCGTTTACGCCGTCGCCAACCATGGCAACCCGGCCGTGCCGGTTTCGGAGCTCGGTGATCGCCGTCACCTTCTCTTCGGGAGACAGGCCCGCGCGCACGTCGTCGAGGCCGATTTCCCGGGCCACGCTCTCGGCGGTCTGACGGCGGTCTCCGGTCAACATGGCCAAGTGGAGCCGCATCGATTTTAAATCAGCCAACACTCCCGCGGACTCGGCTCGCAACTCATCCTGCAACAGCACGCGCCCGACCAAGTCCTCTCCCACCAACCAAACCTCGGCCAAATCCGGCGACGCCGGCGGCAGCTGATTAACCCAACCCGCCAACGGACCTTCCAACAGGAGTTCCCGTCGTCCCAATACAATCCGGGTGTTGCCAACCCGCCCGCGCACCCCTCGACCGGTGATGGACGAAAAGTCGGTGACCTCCGGACCGGTGAGGCCTCTTTGGCGCGCATCCTTGACGATTGCCCTTGCGATCGGGTGTTGCGAATTCGCTTCCAGCGCATGGGCGAGTCGCATCACCTCCTCCTCACGTCCGCGGGGCAGGCTCTCGTAACGCAGGACCTTCAGTTCACCGGTGGTCAGGGTGCCGGTCTTGTCCAACGCAACCATGCTCACATCCGCCAGCTTTTCGATGGCGCCGCCGCCCCGGAACAACACCCCGTGGCGCGCCCCCCAGGCGATGGCCGCCAAAATCGCTGACGGGATGGAGAGCACCAACGCACACGGACTCAGGACCACAAGCAAAGTCATGGTGCGATAGAAAGCGGATGCCGTTGCCCCGTCGCTGATCAGAGGTGGCAGGCCCAGTCCAAGCCACCAGAACAGGAACATCGCGCCGCATCCACCCAACGCCACGAGCGTGTAGCGCCCGCCGAACTTGTCGGTAAACCGTTCGCTTGGTGCCCGCAATTTCTGGGCAGTTTGGATCAGGCGAATGATCTTCTGCAGCGTGCTCTCCGCGGGAAGTCGCTGAACCTCAAACACGACCGCTCCCCACAGATTGAGAGTCCCACTGAAAACGAGGTCTCCTGCCGACTTTTCCACCGGCACCGATTCTCCCGTAAGGGTGGCTTCATCGCTGGCGCTGCTGCCGCTCAATACCACGCCATCCGCTGGATAGGCGTCACCGGGTTTGACGGCAACATGGTCGCTGATGACGAGCTCCTCGACGGGCACTTGAACCTCGTGGCCCGCTGCGTCCACCCGCGTGGCATGCTTGGGTGCCGACTGCAGCAGCGCATCGACCGCCCGATGCGTGCGTTCAAGTGCATATGCCTCCATCGCTCCCGCAGCGGAGAACAAAAAAAGCAGGATGATGGCTTCGTTCCAGGCGCCGATGAATACGGCTCCGATCGCCACGGCCAGCATGAGAAAATGAATATCCAGCTTCCGGCGCCGGATGTTCTTCCAGGAGTCGACGGCTGCATCCCAACCTCCTGCAACCAAGGCCCCGATCGCCAGGATCAATGCCCCCCCCGAAAGCTCGCCAAGGTTTTCTGACAGCAGCCAGCTGGCGATTCCGAGCACGCCGCACGTCGCTGCCAACCCGGCCAAAAACCGCCAATCATGTTCTTCATGGTCGTGTTGATCGCCGTCTTCGGCCTCTGTCGATGGCTCCGGCCAGGCAAACTCCCGCCACTTCCAGAACCTGGGTGAGGTATCGCAAGTGGGGCTTCGCAGTTCCGTGCTGGTCCCACGGTGTTCGACCCGGACGCCACCAGGAAGATTGACCGTCTGGTCGATCGACGGCGCTCCATCCGCATCCACTTCCGCGAGAACCTCCCGCAAGTGGACCCGCAGTTGGGCCTCGTCGATTTCCCCGAGAGTGGCAACCGAGACAGTGCGTGCTTCACGGTCGAGTTTCACCGCCTCCAACCCCGGCTCGGACTGTAAAAACAGTGCCAGTGACTCGGCCCAGGGAGGGATGCGTTCCGGCACACTCATTGGTAAAGAGATGCCAACGACGCCCTTCCACGTAAATCCGAATTGCATCGAACCCCACCTGCTCGAACGCTGATCGTTTCCGCGTCTCCGATGATCGGCCTTTCCGAGCCCAACGAATCCCTTCCCGAACCCCCGCCGGCCTCCACTGCGCCGCAGATCGTGCCGGTGCTCTTTGGCGAGGATGGCATCCTGACCCAGGATATGGCGCTCGAATACCGTCCGCAACAGGACGCGATGGCCCGGGCCGTCGCCGCCGCCCAATCCAACGACGATTGCCTGCTTTTCGAGGCGGGAACCGGAGTGGGTAAATCACTCGCCTACTTGCTGCCCGGGATAATTCAGGCCGTCGACCAGTCCCGGCAGCTGGTGGTATCGACCCACACGATCGCGTTGCAGGAGCAGCTCGAACGCAAAGACCTGCCGCTTTGCCGCCGGGTCTTTGGTGCCCACACCGCCCTCAAACCTTACGTCGACTTTCGGGCCACCGTCCTGGTCGGCAAGGGGAACTACCTTTGCACCACCCGCCTGGCCCAGGCGCTCCGTGACCAAACCGAACTGATCCCGACCACCGAACAGGCAGAGCTCAAACGCATCGCGGACTGGGCTCGCACCAGCGAACACGGACTGCGCCACGAGCTTTCCCCTCCGCCTCCTCCGGAAATCTGGGACCTGGTCAACGCCGACTCTTCGTCGTGCTCGCGCAAATACTGTGATCACAAATGCTGCTTCTACCGCAAGGCCCGCGCGCGGGTGGAGGACGCTCATGTGATTGTGGTGAATCACTCTCTGCTTTTTGCCTTGATTGCGGCCGGTGCCGGCGAGGCATCCGGGGATGCCCGCGGGGTGCTCTGGGCTGACGATTTTGTGGTGCTCGACGAAGCCCATACCGTGCCGGCGGTGGCCACGGATCACTGCGGTCTGCACCTCAGCTCATACGGTACGGACCGGTTGCTCAAATTTCTCTACAACCCGCGAACCAAACGAGGGCTGTTGGTGAAACATGGCGGCCCCGCCGAACGCCAACTTGTGGAGGATGCCCTGGAAGCCTCGAAACAGTTCTTTTCGTTCCTCGCCGAAAAACTTCTCACAAAACAGTCGATCGTGCGGGTGCGGGAAAGCGGCTTTGCTGAGGCCTGGCTGGACGAGCCGCTGGAGTCCCTGCATCACGCGGTGCGACGGCAAGCCGACCAACTCGACGATGGCCGTGATAGAGACGAGCTTTTGCATCAAGCCGAGCGGATCGCGTCCTACCGTATCGGGCTCAATCAGTTCCTGAACGTCGCCGAGCCCGACAAGCAGGTTTACTGGCTCGAAAAATCCGGGCGGCGCCAACGTATCGTCACGCTCCGAACAGCCCCCATCGACATCGCCGGATTCATTCGCCAGGAGCTCCTGCAGCGCGGCACGTCCGTGGTGTGCACCAGTGCCACGCTGGCCTTGGCCGATCGGATGGATGCCTACCAAGTCCGTATGGGTGCCACGGATACATCGGCCGCGATCGAGCATTCCCCCTTCGATTTCGTCCGCAATTCCCGCACCTTCGTGGCCACGGACATTCCCGCCCCGTCGGCCCAGAGCGCCCGGCTCGATTTGGACGCCCTGATCGACTACGTGCGTTTTGCGACGCTTGCGACCGATGGAGGTTCATTGGTCCTGTTCACGTCATACGCCGACCTGCGCCACGTGGCCGGAGCCCTGGAAAGCGACTATCTTGCCGCCGGGCGGCCATTCCTGCGCCAAGGGGGTGAAATCTCCCGCACCGCTTTGGCCGAAAAAATGCGGGAGTGCGGCAACGCGGTGCTGTTCGGCACCGACAGTTTTTGGACCGGCATCGATGTGCCCGGCAATGCATTGGCGCAGGTCATCATCACCCGCCTGCCCTTTGAGGTCCCGACGCACCCGGTTCCGGAGGCACGGACCGAATGGATTCGGGAACGCGGGGGCAACCCCTTCAACGAACTCACGCTGCCGGATGCCCTGGTGAAGTTCCGCCAGGGGGTCGGCCGGTTGATCCGCACCCAAAACGATCGCGGTGTCATCACGATACTCGATTCCCGCATCGTGCAAAAACCCTACGGACGGTGGTTTCTCGCCAGCCTGCCCACACCTGATGTCGTTCGAATAAATCGTCAAAATCGCGAATTGCGGTTCGAGCCTTTCATCTGAGACCGCCCGGGTCTTGCGGCGCTCTGGCGCTCCCGCCATACCATGGGCTCGTGGGCGCTCCCAATCAGTTCCGGCTACGCGCGACTGCGATCACGGACATCGGTCTGGTCCGGCGGCAAAACGAGGATCGATTTTTGTGTGATGAGCAGCGGGGCCTGTTTGCCGTGGCGGATGGTGTCGGGGGACTGCCGGGCGGAGCCAAGGCGGCTCAGGCCGCCGTGCAGACGTTGGCCGAGTTTGCGGAAGAGAGCCCGGTCCGTTCCGCTGCGGATTGGGAACCGGTCGTTTCCGCCGCGCACGAAAATGTCCTGCTGGTGGGTCAGAGGATCAATCCCAGCGCAGGCTCGGCGTCCACCCTCACCTGCGGAACCGTCCATGATGGCAAACTGTTGCTCGCGCATGTCGGCGATTCCCGCTGCCTGCTGCTGCGTGGCAAAAGGCTCCGTCAGTTGACCACCGACCATTCCGCCGAAAATGAATACCTCAGCGACCTATCATCGCCCGTGCCCGAACCCCGCTGGCGCCAGGCCCTGGTCCGCTGCCTGGGGCAGCCCGACGCGCTGAGACCTGATTTTTCCGAGCATACCCTCGAGGCCGGCGACATCATTTGTTTCACCACCGACGGCATCACCCGGGTCGTCGGCCCGGATGAGTTGGTGGCTGGATTACGCACCGCAAGCCCGGCAACCGCTCGTCTCGCGCAATTGATTGATCTCGCCTATCAACGCGGTGCTCCCGATAACGCCACCGCCGTGATTGTTGAAGTGCTTTCATCCCCGTCCCACGCATGAGCGAGGCCCGCATCGCTCAATTCTCGAAACTGGTCGAGCAACACCCCTCCAATGAGATGTTCCGCTTCAGCCTGGCCCAGGCTTACGAGAATGCCGGCCGCATCGACGAGGCGGTTACACATTACCGTGCCTGTGTCGAGTCCAAGGCGGATTGGATGATGCCGCGCATCACGCTCGGCAAGCTTCTGCTGAAGCAAGGTGACAAAACCTCCGCCCGACCGTTGCTGGAGGATGCGCTGAAACTGGCGATCGAACAGGACCACGAGGATCCCGCCGCCGAATTGCGGGAGATCCTGGAGGATCTGTCCTGACTGAATCCCGCGCTCCGATTTCCATGCCACCCGAGCGTCCCACCACCACCTGCGGAAAACACCTGTTCCGCGAAATGCTGGCGCTGGGGGCCGGTGACTTCGCCGCGGTGTTGTATTGGACAACCTTCATGCGGTTTCTGCCGATTTTCTACACGGATGTGTTTGGACTGACGGCGGCGATTGCGGGAAGCATCCTGCTATGGAGCCGGCTTGGTGACGGCCTGACGGATGTGTTCATCGGGGTCTGGGCGGACCGCACGGAAACCCGTTGGGGCAAGTTTCGGCCCTTCATCATCTTCGGGTGCATCCCTTTTGCCGTGGTGGGGGTATTGACCTTCACCACGCCCGATCTGGGTGAAACCGGCAAAATCATCTGGGCGGCAGTGACCTACAACCTGCTGATGATTCTCTACACCACGTTCAACATTCCGGCGACCTCATTGCTTGGAGTGCTGACCAACGATCCCAAGGAACGGGCCCGCCTCTCCTCCGCCAAATTCTTTTTTGCGTTCTCCGCCGGCTTTGTGATCTCCATCGGGCTGCTGCCGCTGGTGGACCTGCTGGGTGGGGCTGAAAATCCCCAGCGCGGATGGCAGCTCGCCTACACCATCGTTGGCATCGTCGCGGTGGTCCTGCTGATGCTCAACGCCTTTGGTGTTACGGAGCGGGTCAAGCCCACGCCCGACCCCGAGGCCTCGCTGTGGAAGGATCTCGGTTTTCTCCTCCGCAACAAGGCTTGGTTTGTGGTCTTGGGCACAACCCTGCTGTGGATCCTGTTCATCGCCCTGCGCAGCTCGGTCTCCTCCCACTATTTTAAGTATTACATTTTTGATGGCGACGTGGAGAAGACACTCACCTTCCTCGGGCTGCAGTTCAACTTCACCTCTCTGACCTCATCGTTCTTTGGTGTCGGCCAGGCGACCTCTGTTCTGACGGTGCTGGTGATGATGGGTTTCGCCGACCGGTTTCCCAAGAAACCACTTTTTATCTCTTTGCTGAGTATCCAAATACTGGCGACGGCCAGTTACTACGTCCTAGAGCCGGGGCAACTGGGCGCCATCTTCCTCCTGGAAATCCTCGGCAACGTGGGAGGGGCCGCGGCGCCGGTCCTGCTTTGGGCCATGTATGCCGAGGCGGCCGACTACGGGGAGTGGAAATTCGGCCGCCGCACCACCGGACTGGTTTTCTCCGCATCAACCATGAGTCAGAAATTCGGCTGGGGCATAGCGGCATGGCTGGGCCTGCAGACCTTGGCATGGGCGGGTTTTGTGGCCAACGAGACACCCAACGAGGACGTTCGCCAGAGCTTGGTGGAGCTCATGAGCCTGGTCCCGTGCATCTTTGGTGTCCTCGCGGTGGTGGTGTTTCTGTTTTACCCGCTGAACGAGAATCGCATGCGCCAAATCAACGCGGAGATCGCTGAGCGCAAAGCAGTGGCCTGAGCCTGCCCGAGCGCGATCAGATCTCGATTTGATGTTTTACGGCCAAGTCCTCCCGCCACCGTTCCGCGTCATACCAGATGCCAGCGTGGGGGATGGAGGTGGGAGGGTTGATGAAGCACCGAATCGTCAGGCGAATTCTTGGGTAATACATCGAGCGATTAATCGGCGTAACGATGGTTGTGGTAGTGGTCGGCGCTGAGGTTGAAGATCCGGAGCTGCTCCCCCCACTGCTGCTTGATCCCGGGGTGGTGGTGCTGGTGGCCACGGTCGTGCTCGCCATGCTGGGAAATGTGCGTTCCATCTCGTCGTATTCCTCCGCCTCAATAATGAAGAAATTATAGCCGTGATCCAACGTCACTTCGCAGGCCCGCAGCTTGGCCAGGTCGCGGAAGCGCTGGGAGTAGAGATTGTTGTTGGCAAGAAACGTGATTTCGAAGGAGTCGGGGCCGAGGCGCTTGAACGAGTGTCCCCCGTTGGCACTGACAGGTGTATAGGGCGTGCCACATCCGGCGAGACTCAGGGCGAGAACAACCAACAAAAAGGCAGTGAGGATTTTCATGGGGGTAATCGATGTTGACCTTGGGACCTTCGGAAACGGTTGGCGCGGGGACACGACAACCCCGCGTTCGACATCAGGTTAACAGGTTTGTTTCAGGAACTGAGCCCATCGCTTCCTTCCTGTGGCCGAATCAGGTGCCCGACCGGTCCAAGGCTTCGTGCTCCCGTCGTTAACCCAAGCGGGTTGCGCGGTTGGTCTGCGCCGGGCCTACTCGATGACCTGGATCTTTGGCGCCTGCCTGCTGGGCGGGGGCTCTCCCCCGACGTCGATGCCGTATTTTACAGCCAGAATGTCCCGCAGCCGGGCAGCGTCATAGAGATCACCCTTGTAGGCCGTGGTGGGAGTTCCCCGGTGGCATCGAATGCGTAAAGTGAGTTCGGGAATGGCAATCGGAACGGGCGTTGAAGACGTCACGGTTCCCGTGCGGCCTCCCGTGCCAATGGTGGGTGAACCGATGCCGATTCCGCCCGTTGATCCACCAATGCCAATTCCCCCGGACGGCCCGCCGATGCCGATCCCACCGCCTCCGGTGGACAGGGGACCTCCCACCGTGCGCGTGGTGGACGTTGTTCCCCACTTGGTGTGCACGTCTTCAAGTTCGTCCTCCACGACAAAGTGAGTGTAGCCGTATTCGAGCGTCACCTCGGCCGCCCGCAGCAGGACAAGCTCTCTCATTCGGGTGGAGGGCTGTCCTGATGAATTGGACCGGTAAGTGACTTCAAATTGGTCATTTCCCAACGGACTGGTGGAGTGCCCTCCTCGATCCCCCACTTCGCTGTAGGGCACGGCGCACCCCGTCAGGATAAGCAGGAGCGAAAGGACGGGAACAAAGGCGTTGGGCAATCGGGCCATGGGGTCAGCAAAACAAGGTCGGGTTTTGTTGAAGATCAGGAATAACAGATACTGTCACAGACAGCCCCCGGCGCAAAGGGTTTCGTTGGGATTCCGTGGGAATGGAGGGGGGGGCGAGTAACAGGAATGCTGGACGTGCATAGCTTGGATGCTCGACATCTGACGATGGAGCCGAGGACTAAGCCCGCCTTCGCCGAGGCTTCGGCGTGGCAACTTTGCCGTTGGCAAAGTTGGTGGCAGGGGCGGGATTTGAACCCGCGACCAAAGGCTTATGAGTCCTCTGCTCTACCCCTGAGCTACCCTGCCACAGTGAGTAAGGACGCGGAGGCAAGAAATCCCCGGCCAGCATGTCAAGCGTGTGAAGCGTGAAGGCATGCCTGAGGTTCGAACGCGATCGATATCTGCAGCTTCTTCACCCTAACTCAGTCAGGTGGTTCAAGTTAGTAGCCGCATCGAGCAACTAGAAAATCTTTACCCTGTGCATTTGATCCGCTTCTGCAGCCTCAGCAGAAGGGGATTATCTGTAGCCAGCAGCTGAGTAAGCGTCCTGGACTAAAAAATCGCATCGACCATTCTGTGAAAGTAAACCTAATACAATCTATCATTAGGTATATATAATCATTTCGATGTAGGCAAATGCCTTGTTTCGCAATCGTTTGTCGTTTAAGGATTGACCACGTCACCTATCGTTATATTTTTAGATAGGATTAATTGATGAAGCCTAAAGTAAAGTATTGCTCAAAATCGAGTTCCAACTCGATAGGAGATTACTTCGTAAAGATATGACAGATTATTTTGGAAGTTCTACGTATATCAAAGGAGCTAGAGTTTGTTTTATGCTTCCTGACTTGAAATTCCATCACAGCAGTTGGATTTTTATATCAATTGCATTTGCGATGATTTTTTGCATTGCTGTAAGCCTAACGGCGGAACCCAGTTTAGGACCAAATGCCCAATCTGAACAAAATTTTAATCTGAATTCTTATTCTAGTCGACCGGGTTACAGCGATGGTTACGAAATACTGTTTTTCTATCGAATGCCGAAATGTACTGGTGTTTGTAGGAGACAAGCTCTATCATTCGAGATCTTGCTGGACAAATTCTATGAACTTGGCGTGAAGATCATAGGTGTTTCACCCGGAACCGAGGCTGACGCATTGTCTTTCAAAAAGACTAACAAATTGCGATATGATTTAATTACTGACCCAGGGAGTGAGCTCAGAAATCTGTATGATATTCCCGTTACTTCCGGTGAGGCCTCTTTTAGCCGCCAGACCTTAATATTTAAAAACGGAAAACTGATAAATAGAATTCAAGGCATTCCCTCATCTCAGCACGGATCAGAATCGTACAGGTATATAAAAAGTAAATTAACCGAATCATAGCCATGAACTCGATAAACTTAAAGTTTCGTTCGCAAACAATACTTGTTCTTTTTTGTTTGTCCGCTCTGATTGCTATCTCGTCAAAACCACAATTTCCCCACAATCTAAATCCTGGTTATTTACAGTCGATTCCAAAATCAAGTGACGGTGACAGTGGTGAAAGCTTCAACCTAAATGGTATTGGCAAAATAGAAATTGCTTTACCCGCAGATAAAACGGCTTTAGGCGCTGATTATCAGTGCCGGTCTATAAAATTGAAAATCCACAAGTTGGATCTTAATTCTGACACAAACATTGAGTTAGGATTTGACGGTGTGAGAATTCGTCTCTCCCGAGTAAGAGCATCTGGAACAGTCTTGGGTATTCACTATTTAACTATCGATGGCTCTTGGCAGCAATTGCCGTATACCATCAGAGGAAGAGTAGGTGGGGTTATATACCCAACACTCGACATCAACTGCGTTTCAGATCTAGACGATAGAGTAGTAGCAGCAATGCTTGGAGACGAAATCTATTACTTCGTGGATATTCTTCAAGCGAATACTAAGAATGTCCTTTGCCTCAACTCCAACACAAATATCAATCTCGACATTAGCCTCAATAATATATAGATAGCGTCATGAAAATTCTATCTTGCCTTTTATCACTGATGATTGTTTCTGCCGCTTCGTCGAGCGTCGAGGACGTCAATGGCGATGGTCTGTTTGATGAAGTTATTGAAACTGGTATTACCAAACTAGACTCTCGAATTTCTAAGACTAGAGCTGGATTTGAACCGGGCTGTGGAATCGAATGGGACTATAGTTTCAAATATACACCATCAGCGACAGCTTACTATGCCTTTCAGGGACAAATACCCTCGGGTGGTTGGGCCGATCTGGGGCAGGTCTTGATAAATGATGGAGTTGAGCACGCTTTTGTGTGGTGTGAGGATGAGAGCTGTCTTGTTTTCAATGGATATCGTCTAGCTCGTTTGACCGAACCCGGGCTACTGTCCGTCACAGAAGCCACTGCTGGCGATCAAAGTGTGAACAACGGCCGAAAGACGATTGGCATTGGCGAATTTGTTTTAATTCTGTTTGAGGGAACAGCCAGTGCATCTTGGACAATTGAAACCAGTACTGGAGGCGAACTATCACGTATTAACGGAGATGACACAACTTTAGAAGCTCCTCACAAGGAAACTTCTGTTACTGTCCGAGGAAAGTATGGACCCTTTGTTAAAGAAGTAACTTTCACTGTCATTAAGCCGACTACAGTAACATATACACATTATGATGACTTTTCGGAATGGGAGTCAGGCGGAACGAGAGTGGGAGCAACGGGGCGATACCAAGTGACATATCATCCCACAACAGTTAGTTTTGTAAGTGCCGACATATATGAGGACATTCCGGATTTGCCCGTTACATACCCTAATGGAACTCAGGTTACTTATCAAGGCGGTCTTGTACGATTTGCTCCTCGAAATGCCAATAATGTTGATATTGACCTGTCTTCGCTAGGCACATTACCACCAGATTACTTTTTGCAAGGAGGCACTTATAAAGATTTCACTGTAGAGAACCCGTTTCCATTAGTTTGGAAAGACGACGATGGTAATTACAACACTTTCACAAACGTTGAACATCAATTCTTCTACCGAAAATCGGATTTGAAAGGTAGAATAGGAATAGAATTCGAAAACGGAACTCAACGAGTCGACGCCATGAATTGGTTAGGAAGGTGGAAATAATCATGAAAAAATTATATGTTATATTCGTTCTAGCAAGTCTGGTTTGCAATGCCCAGATTGAGCAAATTATCAATTCTAAAATTCACGAAACGGGTAGCGATACGTCTTCCCTGACTGAAGAATTTGACAATATGCTCGCTCGGACTCAGAACCAAGAAGACAAAAATGCACTCAAGTTAGCGATAGCTAAGGTTTTGGGGAGACAAGCGTTTAAATATCCACAAGAAACACTTTCTAGAACTCTGGCAGCCCTCGAATTGGAGCAATTAAATTCAATGCAGAAACTGAGGTTTTTACTGCGTGTTGCCGATATAAAACATCACATGCAAGAGGATGATGTGCTGGATAAAACCTATACTGCACAAGCATATATAGATGCTTTGGTTTATGGTGAAGAAGTCTTGGCGAACTCCAGTATCGAAACTGACTATAAACCTTATTACTCCACATCCTTAACCGGAATTCCAGCTGATCTTCCGAAGGATCAAATGCATGTTACTGTTCCTTTCCCCGCAGAAGAAATAGCTAATAGAGAGATACTACGAGCCAAAAGAGAGATGAAAGAATTCGCGTTCGTATTCGATAGTGCAAAATCAGATGTTATTAGTTTAATACATTCTCTGGAAATACCAACTGCAGAGCTGACCTTATATTTAAATTCCAAAGATACGACACCTGAGATCCGGTCCAAGGTTCTGGGCAATATAAACAAAATGTCCAAGGGAGGGTGATTTCAACGATTACTATCGATACTTGTCTTATGTCGAATTTGGCCTAAATTCTTAGGTATGATATTACTAGCATCGAAAAATACTGGGAGAAACTACCCCTTCATTGTTTTCTCTATTCTAATATTCTAAGTTATTAATCCATAGCATATGGAGAATCTTTATCCTGTGCGTTTGGCCCCTCCTGCAGCCCCATCGAATCAAGTGTAGATGTCCCCATTATTTATTAGTCGATGGTTGGGGCATCGTGATGGCAGAGTTCTTGTGGTGAAAATCTACGGACACCTTCGCAGCCTTCACAGCATGAATTCTTCTGAATTGGTCAGCTTCTAATTTAGCTGTTCAGGAACTTCTGTTCGTTCAAATCAAAGTGCTTACCCACATTGACTCCACCGATCTGCATGAGAATCGGAACCAAAAACTGATTGTTGAAGAGCGTCTGGTCGGACCCTAAATGCATGGTCAAATAAGGTTGCCCATTATCCAGTTTTCCTAGTTTTTCCACTCCTGATCCAGTGTATAAGTAAAGTATATATGGGCCCTCAATTTCTCGCTCACCAAGCCAAAAAAAATCCCGCATTGGGGTCGTCACATTGTCCTGATTACGCCACCCGACAACTAGAGCATATTTGGCTAAGTTGACTTTCCCTGGGATACGAATGCACACCCGTTCTAGGTTGGGAACCCCCCCGTCGTATAAGGCTATAATACTCAGATCAGTTGGCAGAAAAATATAACTCACTGGTCGTCCTTTCTTAGAACGCGCCAAAGTCCAACGCTTAGCACTGATCCAAATAGCACCAAAAAAACAATGCTTGATGCACTAGGATCGCTCACTGCAAATGGAAAAGAGAGCCCGACACCCAAAGCCCCCAAAGTAACCATCGCTGTCTTCGATTTAGACTCAGAAACCGACGATTTGTTTTTCTGCTTCAACACAGCGTTTTCTACGGACAAGTCGGTAACTTGTTGAGTGGCAGTGCTAAGTTTCTCCTGTAAGCTATTCTTTTCGGATCTTTCAGAAATTGCCTGATGTTCGATTATCTGAACCTGTGACTGTAAAAGCGCCCAAGGAACCTCTCCCCTGAACGTGGGAGATTCGTTTCTCAAATCACTAATTAGTGAAGTTACCGGATATGACTGAATTCCCCCAACTCTTTCGAGTTTTTCAGGAAGATGATCCACGACCTCAGTTGATTGTGTCTGACTACCCTCGGAGCCTGAAGCGGGTGGACTCGGTGGAGGTGGAGGTTTATCAGACATGTACGCCAGTTTAGATTCTTAACTTACAGATCCACTTCAGAATAGGACAGTTATTATCCACATAACAAGGAAAAGGCACTGGCTCGCACTTGGCGTTTAAGCAGCTGCTGGGGTCGGATTCCGGCAAACAACCATCCTGAGCTTTACTCTAAGCTCGCGTCACCGAGACGTCGACCAAGAGCGTGGACTGCACATCGGTGAAATCGGTGCAGAAGCTGCCGGAAATGGGTGGCAGGCTTTCGGGATCCCGCCCAACTGCCACCGCAATGTGCTTGGGACCGGTCAACGCTCCCGCCGTGCTGTCGAATCCTTTCCACCCTGCCCCCGGCAGGAAAACCTCTGCCCATGCATGGGTGGCTCCGATGGCCGCGGGGATGTCCTCGGTCGAGGCGTAGCCACTCACAAATCGAGCCGGTAAACCGAAGAAACGACAGGCTTCGATCATGAGCGTGGCGAAGTCGCGGCAGGAGCCCGAGCGTTTCGCCAGGGTTTCGCTGGGGCGCTGCACTCCCGGCTTCTCCCGAGCCTCGTAAGCAAACGTCTCCGCAATCGTGCGGTTGATGCGATCGAGCAGTACAAAGGTTTCGATCCGTGCTCCGGGCGCGACAAATTCACTCACCCAGTTTTCCACTGCGCGTTGGTCAGTGTTGAACACCGGCGTGACGTAGGGAGTGAGATCAATCCGTTCGGTTGGATTAAAAACAAAGGGAAACATCACCGCCCGATCCTCGACCAGGAAATCGAGGGGAGCCGAATCGTAGTGCTCCAACTGCACCACACTGTCGATGCGCAGGTAGCTGGTTTGATAGGGACTGAACGCCACCGTTGCCACCGAGTTGCCATGCATGTCCCGTGACCAGGTCACCTTTTCCGGCAACGGATCGATTTCCAGCGTCGAACTACTGATCCGGATGTCGTGTCCCTCCCGGGGGCGCAGCAAAAGCCGGTGCGGCCCCAGGGTGACCGGTGCCGTGTAGGTGTAGTTGGAGCTGTGGCGAATGACCAAGGGTGTCATGGCAATGAATGCTGAGCTGAGGACCTGCTACCAATAGTGGGTTTTGTCCCTTATCAAGACGACAATTGGCCTCGCCGTCCACGGAACGGAACGATCTTTGCTCTGTTTCTTTATCATGAAATTGCGCCCGCTTTGCCTTTCCGTTCTCCTCACCCTACCCCTCTCCGCCATGGCTGCCGAATCTGAATCCTCTCCCCTGGAAGTTGTTAAGCTGGAGGAGCAACCCTGGCATGAGGCCGACGATCGTGCGGTGGCTCGCGAGATTGCCTCCCCGCGCAACTCACGGGCAGAGAAACTCAGCATCGCCGACATTATCATCCCGGCCGGCGTAAAGGTCCGTCCGCACCACCACGAGGTCATTGAGGAAATCTACTTTGTGACTAGCGGATCCGGCCTGATGCATGTTGCCGGCAAAGAGCGGCGGATCAGGGTGGGCGACGCCGTGGTTATCAAACCGGGCGAACGTCACTTTGTGCACAACGACACCGATGAAGAGCTGCGCCTCATCGTCACCTGCAGCCCGGCGTGGATCCCCGACTGCCTGATCTTCGACGAGGAGTGAGCCGAATAGACCGCTCGTTTGGGTGAGACTGTTGGGCGTAAAGCTCGACCCACCCAGAGAGACGAAACATTAGCGAGGCCGAACGGACTTTTGTTTCGATCGAAACGAGTGACCCGAAGATTCCACCCAAAAACAAGGTCGTCCTCGTGGACGACCTGTTTAAGGAATTAACTTTATCAAAATTATCTGCGACGACGGCGAAGAAGGACCGAACCGATGCTGAGAAGCCCCATTACAGAGGCGTAACTTGAGGGCTCAGGAACTGCGGTCAGGCGGACGCCGCTGAGGGCGTAGAATCCGTCTCCGTTGTTGAGGAAAGTGATATCAATCTCACCACCAACGCTCGATACCGAATTCCAAACCAAGAAGTCGTCGGCACCCTGACCAGCAGCTCCTGTGTTCCAGTAATCACCCAAGTTTGAACCTCCATTAAATTCGTAATCGGCGAACGATCCTTCTACCTGCAGATCAACAAACCGAACCGAATTCCAACTGGAAACAACTTCGACTGTATAAACGGAATCGGGGAGATTCGTGATAGTAAAAGTCGTGGGAAGTGAATTGTAATAAATCAGGTCACCAGCAATATTCGGAGTCACCCAATCAACAGTTCCGCCACTCCAATTGGAAGTTGATTCAAAACCGACATTAGACAAATATAGATCGGCTCCAGTATCCAGACCCGTATTATAGTCAATCAAACTATAATTGGTATTGTTGGTAATCAGATTATTAATATTTCCGCCTGAAGCACTATCATCGCCAAAGTCGATGATTATTTGAGTCTGAGCCATGCTCAATGACGTAAGAGTGCCAAATACCAGGGTATTGAGAAGTGAATTTTTCATTTTATAACATATGTAGTTGTTTATTCAATACGCGTAACGCGAGGACTCGTGTAATATAGCAATCACTTGTAAGTCTACGAACAAATAGAGCTTGGAGACCTGGGTTATTAGGAGTCTTCAGCAATTAATATAATAATATAAGAAACTTAGCATCATTCTGTTCTACAGTTATTTAAGAAAATCCAATTCCATTCCATAGTGTAATATATTTGCGTTTTTTATTTTTCTTAATTTTAGCTTTATTCAATATTCTCGATTCAGTCTCTTCATAAGTTGTATGCGGTCATTTTCACTTCCGATTGTTAACCGGTTTTAAGTGCTGAATGCTCTTTCGGATGTGATGCGTTCGCTGCGCTTACTTGTGACCGGCGGTTCCGGACTGATGTGTGATGTTGCCGGCAAGGAGCGGCGGATTGGCAAGGGAGATGCCGTTGTCATCAGGCCGGGCGAGCGGCACTTTGTGCACAACGACACTGATGAGGAGTTGCGCCTCATCGTCACCTGCACCCCGGCGTGGACCCCCGACTGCCTGATTTTCGACGAGGAGGAGTAGAAATGGCGAGACTTGGATGTCGGGCGTAAAGCCCGACCCACATGAGCCTACCGGAACCAAGAAGGTGGGTCGGGCTTTACGCCCGACAAAGACAACTACCCTTGCCCATCGGATTGCGTAAGCCGGATTGAGTCCCGAACCACCCTTACCCGAACATCCGCCCCGGGCCGAAACGGGGGCAAAAAGACCAACATGACCCGCTCGGTGGACCCCACGCGTAAGGATTGATCGAATACGGGTATAAGTCGTCCCTGCCGGGAATACGCCACCCCAATCCTGACACTGTCACCCACCGCTTGAGGTGCGATGATGTGACGCGTCGGATCGGTTAAAAACGTGGCATCCCCCAACCGACCTTCAACGCGGCTGCCGCTCAGATTCACGATACGCACGTGTTGGGCCGGAAAACCAACCGGAGTATCATCCAACAAAATGACCTCCAGATCATCGGATCCTCCGCCGGCGGGCTTGAGCAACAACAAGGTGCGCGGAGGGATCGCCTGGGAGGTCACGACCCCCAGCATGCGCGTGGCGCGGACCTCCCCGTCTTGCGCGGCGGTGGCAACGATGCGCAGGGGCAACGGCCCTTCGTGGGTATATAAATCGCTTCGACCTTGGGACGAAACTCGCAGGGGAAAGATCGCGTAATCCGCCGCTGTTGGCCGGGGTTTGCTGCGGGCTTCGGGTTTAAGCTGGGCAAACCCGATGTCGCGCATCCTCTCGGTCGCCATGACGGAAAACTCAAATCGCGCCACGGGTTGAGCCGGGGTTTGAGCCGCCGCCGTCGACAGCCACCCCACAAACAGGCCCATGCCCAACGCAATAGTCTTGAACACTCCATTTATCATAAGTCTTCGGGGGACAGCCATCGCAGGGAGATCACTCGAAATTTTCGGCCCCAGTTTGGATCAGCAATCGGTGTGCGCCAGTCATCAGGGGTTGTTTGCACAAATTCAGATACATCAACGCCCTCGGGAAAACGTTGCACCAGGGCCTCAACCCAAGCCTCTGCCACAGGTTCGGTGGTCTCGTAGGCATCAGCCGGGGTGAGTGGCACCGACTCACCGTAGGCTCGAACAACAAAGGTGTCCGAACGGGTCGTGAGTTGGGGGGCCAGCGCGGTCATGAAGTCAGCGGAGGTCAGGTAGGACGGCGCAGCGACATCGATGGGCACGGCGGCGGCGGGAAAAAAGTTGTCCCAATTGATCCGACCCGCTTCAGGCGTATTTTCGTCAAATCGCGTGATAGCCTCTTCCACGGCATTGCGTCCCGCAAACCGAACTGCATCGGGCGCCAGAAACTCCTCGATGCTGCGATAGGGACCGGCGGAAGCGATCCGTTCCGCCACAACCTCAGTCAAGGCTTGGGCCAGGCCTTCGACTTGCATGTCCGTGAGCGAGCGCACGCCCCGCCGGTAGGTGCGCAGGATGGCCTGGAAATTCTCCGGATTGGGCGAAATCTCCCACAGCTCTCCGGCCGACTGGGCAAAACGAGACAAGGGATTTTCCAATACGGTGACATCCGAGCCGGCAACCTCCGCTGTGGCGTTGTTGTGGGTGGCGAACGCAAGCGGGGTTTCACCGCCGCCCAATCCACGCAGCAACGCGGCCCACGCGAGAGGGCTCACGCTGTTCACGTTAAAAGCGCCCTCGACCCAATGTTGCTGGGCCGATAACTCCAGCTCGGCTGTTGTCGTGGTATCGATGGGCCGCACCACGGGATGGCTGTCATCCGCCCAAGCCGTTTGGCCGGTCGCCTGACCGCTGAAGAAGTAACGGTCGAACCAATCGTTGCGGGAGCTCCAGGAGTTTCCGACATCGTAGATGGGCGCATCGCGGAAGGCCAGATGTTGGAGGGCACCCACCGACAGCCACGGTTGCCGAGGCAGCTCAAAGAGGGCGACATCCGCGTTGAAGCTTGGCTGGTAGAAGCTGAAAAACGTGCGCTCCACGGGATCACGGTTAAAGACCTGCCGGGCTTCCACGGCTGAGTTCGGACCGGAAAACGCCACGTTGTAGCTCGCCGACTCCAGGTCGATTTTGGGCAACCAAAACTCTTCGTCAAATCGCGGTCGCCGCGGATCATGGACCAGGCCCTCCCGCAACCAGGTTGATTGTTGATCGGCGCGTTCGTAGTCACCCCGATCGACCAGACGGACTTCGATGCCAAAATCCGGTTGGGTTGAGTTGGCGTCCTGCCAAGCCGTCTCGACGGCAAAAAACTCCGGAAGCCTGCCCCTGATCAGCTCTTCGCCACCGGCGCGCTGAAGCGAAAACTCGATCCGCCAATCGTCGCGGCCGGTAAACCGAAGTTCGCTTGAACCGGTGAGCGCATCGGGACCGTCCAATGCATTGCCCGGTCGCTCCCGCCAATAGCTGGTCCGGGTGCTCGCTTCAAAAATCAGCTCCCGATTGGCGGCTTCCCCCATGGTATTGCCCGATTGCAATCGCCAATTGTAAGTGCGCCCCGGCGCCCATCGGTCGAGGGGAACCGGCAGGTCGAACTCAATCGCCGGGCGCCCCCGTCCAATAGCGTGATGGGCGTAAAGCGCTTCGAGATTCACGGTCGCCTCGCCGTGATCACGGGTGCTTCCGAGGGTGCGGGCCTCGATGGCAATTTCCCGCGGCAAGCCGGTAATCACCAACCGCAGATCCTCCGCCACCAAGGCCGAACTGTAAGGGTTGTTGAGTTCGATAAAGAATCTCAGTCGAGTTTCCAAAGTGCGCGAGGTGGCGCTGATGGTATGCACGCTGAACTGCAGGCCGAGTTGCGTAACAATCGGATGAATACCGTCATAGATTTCACCACCGCCACCCGTCCGCCGACGCAGGGGATAGGCGGGACTCAGGGCTGCACCGCGTTCAGGGGTGGCCAAATCCGCGTAGGCGGCCAGTCCGGGAATCGCTGCGTCTCCCGTGAGGGACAAGTCGGTCTTTAAACCACCGCGAACCGGGTCAACCAGGAGCCCTCGACTCCATGCCGCGTAGTCGTGCCACCGGTCCCGGGTGATCTCCTCCGCCCCCTCCGCCAACAGAAACCACTGCTGGGATTGCAGAGACTGGCGCAGGCCGTCTTGAAATCCACTCGAGGTGGCATCGATTTCAGGGCGATCCCCAAAACCCAACGCTCGACTGCCTCCCATCAGCAAACGGCGTTGGCCGATGAAGTCATCGCCCCCGGGAGCTGGAATTGCCGCGGCCAGCTGTGCTTTGAGCCCCTGGTCGGCTATAAAATAAGCAAAGGCCCCGCGGGTCTGTTGTCCGGCTTCATCACTGGGAAGCACTTCGAGTGGAGCTACAACCTGTCGATCAACAACCCCGCTTCCATCCACCAGCTCGATCTGCCGGCGAGACCCGGCCAGGGCACTTGTCGGATTTGGGTTATCGCCGCTCACCAGCCAGGCAATCGGTTCGGTGTTTGTCGTGTCCGTGCGCCATACGCCGACCCAATGTGGATGCTCGACCGTTCCCGTGGCCTCAGCCGTGGCGGTAACCCGCTGATCCGGCCCGGCCGCTCGTTGCAAACGACCCAAGGCAACCTCCAAACCCATCAGCGCATTTTCGCGAGCGCGCAACTGCTCCGATTGAGCCGACTCAGTGCTGATTTCGATGCGCGTGATGACCGCCAGACTGACAACAACCAAAGTGACCAGCGCCATGAGTGAAACCACCAGCAGCAAAGCCAGGCCCCGTTCCCCGCGCCGCCTCACCGGGTGCCTCCCATCCCCACCCATTGCACAAATTCACGTGAAGTTTCCGCACCAATCTGCTCGATCGATTCGGTGCTGAATCCATCGGCCGCCGCCGCGGTTCTTTGCGCTCCGTCGGGAGTGATCAACACCAGTTCCACCCTGGCCAAAACCGGCCATGTGTTGTTTGCCGGCGAAATGACCTCGTCCCGGTTCCGATCCAGGAACAGCAGCGACAACTCCTCCACCCGTTCCCCCAACAAAAACTCCTCGTTAGACTCAGGTGGCCAGGTGGCCCAGCGATACCCCGCCGCCAACGTTTCCCCGGCCGAACGCTCAAATCGGAACAGAGCCCCGTCGGCGAGCCGATAGGTGACCTCCCGGAGCGTGGTTGGGTCGTTATCTTCACCCGACGTGCCCGCGACCGGCACAATCAGCCGTAACTCGGAAAGCGCTTCTCCGATCAATACGACCTCGATCCAGGGTTCTCCGTCCAGGTTCGCGACGGGCGGATGGGCCGACTCAAGGTCCGTGATCAGATGATGCAGGATCAACGCAGCCTCGTTTTCCAATGCCAGGGCACTGGCCGAGCGTTCCCACAGTGTCACCGTCCGGGTGACCAAACCCAACAATACCGCCGCCAGCACGGCGGTGATGCCGACTGCCACCAACAGCTCCACCAAGGTGAATCCCTTTACGCCGGCCCGGTTCATCGCAGGACAACGGTTCGGTGCCGCAGCAGGTCCCGGTCTTCCGGCGAAATTCCGCCGCCAGCTTCCCCTGCCGCGGGCCACCGCACCTCCACGATGGTCGCGAAATAAGCCGCGTCGGTTTCACTCCCGGGGCTGGAAAGATCTTTGTACCGCCGCAACCGGATTTCGAAAAAACGTTCATTCGCCGCCACGGTATCGATGAGATCGATACGCCGGCCCCCGCGGTCAGCATACCAGAGGTCACCACTGGCCGAGCGGGCCACGATCGAGTCCCACGGTTCCGTATTCAACAAGACCGCAACGGACTGGGCCACCCGGCTGGCCGCGGCCCGCTCCAATCGCTCCCGCGCACTGCTGGTGGTCTGCGACAGCAGGGCAACCGCCGTCACCACTCCAGCCACAAAGACGCCTACCGCGACAATGACCTCAACCAGGGAAAACGCTGCTGATTTCCGAGTCATTCAACCGTTCCCGTTTCTTCCACCAGCTGCACCGCACCGTAGCGGCTGACTTGAATTCCTCGCCTCGCCGTCCCCGAGACGATGGACCAGCCCGTCGCATCGATCTGTCCCGGGCTTATCCAAATGTGGCCGCCGCCTGCCTGCCGCATGGAGCCGTTGCCTTCGATAATCACCGCCAGGCAATTCGTCGTGGCATCCCCCGGATCGAGGGCCACCGACAGAGGTTCACCCCAAAGGTCACTGCCCTCGGTGCCGGACAAAATGCCGAGGGCTCCGGGCAGTCGCACCGGATCGGTCACCACTCGCCAAATCCCTTCATCATTCACTGCAACCGCCAACACCCTGCGGTGGCGGTTGGGATCAGCCGGGGCATCCACGGCCACCAACGCCGCCTCACGGGCCTGCAACGTGGCCTGCGCTCGAGCCGCATTCAATTGACTCACCAGCATGCTTTGCGCCGTGGCCAAGGCCGCTCCTTCGCCTCCCCGGCTGAGTCCCACCCCAATGATGCCGGCCACGATCGCCATCACGGCGATGACCACCAGGAGTTCAACCAGGGTAAAACCCCGTTCCCTGCCTGGATTTGCCAAAATCATGCCCAGGGTTAGCGCCAACTCAGGACCAGGTCGGTGTCATCCCGCCCGCGTCCCGCCGAGTAGAATACCACCCCCGCCCGCACGCCGCCGGCCGGAACTGCGCCGGGCAGACTCAGCGGCGACAGGCCCGCCGCCTCAAAACCATCGACCGCAACCCAGGTTCCCGTATCCGAATCATCAATACGGCTATCCCGATTGGAGTCGACCCGCACGGCAATGTCGGTATTGCCAAACGCATCGACCAACTGCCGGCCGGTCTCGTCCAAATCCGCCGCGGCCAGGGTGTAAAAGCTGAGGCCCTTGCGGTTGCCCCAGGTTCCGCTCCCGCGAACGCTGGCGCCCGCGAGCGTCCGCCCGGTCAGTTCGGCGGCGAACCGATCCATGTCGATCCGCCCATCAATCGCGATGTCGGGGTAGAATCCGTATTCCTGCCGATACAGCTCCATCGCCGCCGCCCACTGGCTGAACTGAGCCTTGGTTGCCGCCCGATCCGCCGAGTTCCTCGCTCCTCCCATCGTCGGAATGATGATCGCCGCCAGAATACCCAAAACCGCCATGACGGTGAGCAACTCGACCAACGAGAATCCGCGGGAAGACGAGACGGCGCGCATCGACCGGGACCCTAGCGGCCCACCATCACGTTGTCCAAATTTTCGTCGGCGTTTTCAAAAATTTCACCGGTCACCGAAGGCGCCTGGTGCCGGCCATCCTTGCCGAGGGAATAAAGCCGGTAACCCGCCCGTATGCCGGATTGATACGGCGCATAGAAATAGGGACGTTCCCACGGATCAACCAGCCGGGTTCCCAGTTCATCGACGGACAGCCCGTCCAGGGTCAGAAACGGCCGACGGTTGTCGCCCGCCCCACTCGGGGTGAGCCGGCCGCTCAAGGCATTGAGGAGTCCCATCCCATCGTCATTCACCTGGGGGTAGGCACCGTAAGCCGCGCGGTATTGTTCCAGTGCGGTCGCGATGACGGCGAGTTCAGCCGAAGCCCGCTCCCGGGCGGCGCGTTCGCGCGCGCCGGCAGAGATGCCGAGCGTCAGTGCCGAAAGGATGCCGATCACGGCCACCACCACCAGCAACTCGATGAGCGAGAAGGCACGCAACATCGGGAGGTGGCGGTGTGAGGGCCGGTTCAGTCCTCCGACTGCAGAGCCGCGACAACCGTGAAGTCCTCCAGCGTGGTGGTGTCTCCTTTCACTTTGCCCCCGGCAGCAATCTCCTTGAGGATTCGGCGCATAATTTTACCCGAGCGGGTCTTGGGCAATCCGGCGGCAAAACGAACCACGTCCGGTTTGGCGATCGCCCCAATCTCTTTGCCGACGTGATTGCGAAGCTCCTCCTTGAGTGCTTCGGAGGGTTCGATCCCCTCTTTCACGGTCACAAAAACCACCAGCGACTGGCCCTTGAGTTCATCCGGGCGCCCAATGGCGGCGGCTTCTGCCACCTTTTCGTGAGCAACCAACGCACTCTCGACCTCTGCCGTGCCCAGACGGTGGCCTGAAATGTTCAGCACGTCATCGATGCGTCCCACGATCCAGAAATAGCCGTCCTTGTCCTGTCGCGCGCCGTCGCCGGTGAAATAGACGCCGGGGTATTCGCTGAAGTAGGTGTTTTTGAAACGTTCGTCGTCCCCCCACAGCGTCCGCAGCATCGAAGGCCAGGGCTTGGCGATGATCAATTTACCCCCCTGCCCCTTGGGCACTTCCTTGCCCTTCTCATCCACCACCTTCGGCAGCACGCCGAAGAAAGGCAACGTCGCCGACCCCGGCTTGCAGGGAGTGGCGCCCGGCAGGGGTGTGATCATGATCGAGCCCGTTTCGGTCTGCCACCATGTGTCCACAATGGGGCATTTCTTTTTGCCGATCATCCGGTGATACCACATCCAAGCCTCAGGATTGATCGGCTCGCCGACGGTCCCGAGCAGGCGCAGGGAGCGCAGGTGGTGGCTCAGCACGTAATTGTCCCCCCAGCGCATAAAGGCACGGATGGCGGTGGGAGCGGTGTAAAAAATCGTGATGCCATGGCGATCAATCATCCGCCAGAACCGGTCGGGGCCCGGCTCATTGGGCGCGCCCTCGTAGAGGAAGATCGTCGCGGCATTGGAGAGCAGCCCATAGACGACATAACTGTGGCCGGTGATCCAGCCGATATCGGCGGTGCAGAAATAGCGGTCGTTTTCCTTCAGATCGAAGACGTATTTCGATGAGAGTTTTGCGCCCAGCAGGTAACCCGCGCTGGTGTGTAGGACCCCCTTGGGTTTCCCCGTGCTGCCCGAGGTGTAGAGAATGAAGAGCGGATGCTCCGACGAGAAAGCCTTGGGTTTGTGGTAATTGGGCGCGCCCTCCCAGGCGTCGTGCCACCAAATGTCCCGTCCCTCGTGCATTTTCACCTCGTTGCGGCAGCGGCGCAGCACCAACACCGTTTGGACGGAAGGCGTGTTTTCGATCGCTTCGTCGACGGTCTTCTTCAGCTCGACCACCTTGCCGCGGCGCCAGCCCCCATCGGCTGTAATCACAAGTTTCGCCTCGCAGTCGTTGATCCGGTCTTTCAGCGACTCAGCACTGAAGCCCCCGAACACCACGGTATGAATGGCCCCGACGCGGGCGCAGGCCAGCATGGCCACCACTGCTTCCGGAACCATGGGCATGTAGATTGCGACACGGTCTCCCTTGCCGACGCCCAGATTCTCGAAAACGTGGGCCAGGCGGCAGATGTGAAAATGGAGTTGTTTGTAGGTGATCGTGCGGACGTCGCCCGGCTCACCTTCGAAGATCAGCGCCGCCTTGTTTTCAGCAGGGGTGCCCATGTGCCGGTCGATGCAGTTTTCCGAGACATTAAGCATGCCCCCGGTGAACCACTTGGCGTGGGGGGCCTTCCACGAAAGGACATTCTTAAACGGCCGCCGCCAAACGAGTAAGTCCTTGGCCTGCCGGCTCCAGAATTTTTCTGGGGAGTTGACAGACTCCCGGTAGAGCTTCTTGTATTCAGCCATATCGCCGAGCTCGGCTTGGCGCTGGAATTCGGCCGATGGCCGGATAACCCGCTTCTCACGGGACACTGAGGTAATCGTTTGGTCCGTCACGTTAAGGATCGTTGTGTTAAAGGTGGTAACTCACCGGGCACTTCGGCCGGGCCCGCGTTTTATCCTGTCGACCGTCGCAAGCGTCAAGCGCCGCTCGTGTTTTAGGTCCCACTCAACCCACGCAATTTCATGGCAAAATCCGACACCCCGGCCCAAGAGGCCCCCACCGACGAAGAAACCCCGGCCAAGGCAGATCCCAAGGCTGCTGCCCCCGAGAAGGAGAAGAAGGAACTCAATCTTATCGAGGTTGGAGGGGTTCTGGACATCGACAAACAGAAGGGCGGCAACGGCGTGTTGCTCGATCTGAAGCGCTACGGCAAACGCCGGCCGAATGACACGTTTGTGCCCAAGGAGCTCATTCGCCGCTTCAAGCTGCGCAAGGGCAGCTACATCACCGGCACCGCGTTTCCCGCCGAGGGCCGTTTTCCGAACCCCAAGATGAAGTTCATCGAAAGCGTGGACGGTCTCTCGATCGAGGATCGCAAAGCCAAGTGGGATTTTCTGAATTTCACCACCCTTTCCCCGGAAGAGCGGCTCAAACTGGAAACCGCCGACGGTCGCCTCACCACCCGGGCGGTCGATTTGTTTTGTCCCATCGGCAAAGGCACCCGGGGGCTGATCGTCGCCCCGCCCCGCACCGGCAAGACCACCCTGCTGCGCGACATGGCCCTTGGCGTTTTGGACAACCATCCGGAATGTCACGTCATGATCCTGCTGGTGGATGAGCGCCCGGAGGAAGTGACCGACTTCAAGCGCAGTGTCGAAGGCGCCGAAGTCTGGGCTTCATCCAATGACGAACAGGTGCAGAGCCACATTCGCATCGCCGACATGGCCATCGAACGGGCCAAGCGCCTGGTGGAATGTGGCAAGGACGTGGTCCTGCTCCTCGATTCGCTCACCCGGCTGGCCCGCGCCCATAATACCCAACGCAACTCCGGCCGCACCGGTTCCGGCGGTCTGGACGTCAGGGCGCTGGAAAAGCCCCGGCAGCTTTTTGCGGCCGCGCGCAATACCGAGGAAGCCGGGTCACTCACGATCGTGGCCTCGATTCTCGTCGAGACCGGCAGCCGCATGGACGACGTGATTTTTCAGGAATTCAAAGGCACGGGCAACAGCGACTTGGTTCTCGATCGCAAATGCGCCGAGATGCGCATCTGGCCGGCGATCAACATCCAGAGCTCCGGGACCCGCAAGGAGGAGCGACTGCTCGGTGAGGAAGAACTCGACGCCATCCACTTCTTCCGGCGCGCCCTGGTGCAGCAGAAGATCGAGGAAGCGGCGGAAACGGCCATATCCCGGCTGGGCAAAACCAAAACCAACGCCGAGTTCCTCAAGCTCATCTCCCGCTAACCCCCTCTCAACCCCGCCCGACGCTCGTTTGGCGGGGTTTTTTCAACTCCGGCCCAAACGGGCTTCTTTTCCCTCTTGCCCACCTGTGCAAAACCCTGAACAAACTTCCTTTCCGCTGCTCAACGACCTCGCAGCGCCGTCCACGCCGTAACTCCCTCCGCATGCATAGTTTTTCCGAGCAGTGCCTTGATATGGCCCGATCCATTCTCGGCCATAATCTCGCCTCCATCCAGCCCAACGGCACCATCACGCCGTTTGAAAATGAAGCCTCCCGCGCCGACGAGCCCGGGCACGCCGCTTACGCCATGGGCGAGTATTATCGCGCGACAGGAGAAACCAGCCTGCAAGGTTTCGACCTTGTAGACCTGACCGCCCGCACTGTCACCGCCCAGGTTTTCACCGAACCGGCCGAGGAAAACGGCCTCGCCTACGCCTCGCTCGGCCTGCTGTCCTACGGGCCTTCCAAGGAGCGCAACCAAGTCTGGGAACGCCTCGTTGCCGAAACCCAGGAGCGCATCGACAAGGCCCTGCTCCACCGCTCCGACTACGACAATCACTGGCAGGCCTTCAACGTGGCCAAAGCCGTGGCCCGTTTCTCCTTTGGCCTCTCGAAAAAAGACGAGACATCACGCCTGATCGAACGGTTCGTGGATCGGATCAACCAGACCAGCTCCAACGGCTTCATCGATGACGCCACGGACAGATTTGGCGGAAATTTCAGCCTCTACGGCGTCATGTCGCTGGTGTTCATTCGCTCGGCTTTACAGCTGCATGCCAACAGCGGCGTGCGGGACCGCAAACTGCCGACCCTGCGCACCTACGCTGAAAAATACATCAAGATGATGCCGGACCTCGTCCGGTCCGACGGACTCGGCTGGGCATTTGGCCGGGCCGCCGGTGCCTACGGCCAGATGCACTGCATCAGCCTCATTCTGCAGGGCCTGCGGGATAGCTGGATCGCCGACGAGCAGAAGCCGCGTTACTTCGACATCCTGCGCCGCCTCTTCCTGTTCTTTTACCAGACGTATCTGGATCAGGAAAACGGTGCACTGGACATTCGTGACGGTGAACGCACGGCCTACGAGCCGCACACCACACGGATGGCCAACTTTGATGCCGCCCGCTATCTCTGCCAATGGGCGCGCCTCGCGAAGACCGTGCACATGCCCGCGGGTCAGGTCACCCCGGAACCCACCCGGACAACGGGGCGGTTCGTCATCTTCGACAAGTCCAACCGCAAGGAGCAGGGTGTGTTCCTTTATCGCGATGCCAAGAGCGGCCTGCATGCGCAAATCCCCCTGAGCGCTCCGGCCGGCTCCGCGACCTCGGATTCGCTGCCGTTCCCACATTGTCCGGGCATCTTTGATTGGCCGAACAATGTATACGCACCGATCATGGTGCCCGAACTTACCTTCGGTGACAAAGTAACCGTGCCGGCCTTCTATGGCCGCAATTGTGTGACCGGCCTGGGCCTGCGCCGCAGTTTCTTTTTCCGCTACGACCAGCCTGACTTGATCACCACCGAGCAGGAGGTTCTCAAGGGCTTGGGGGCGGTCAAAGTACAGTGGAACTTTGCCGGCCCGGAAATCAGCGCCGAATTCTCCTACACGGTGCGCCAGCAGGTCACATTGGACAAATTCCGCTTCATGCTGGCGATTGCCGCCCCCCACTCCATCTACCACGTCGGCGGTTCGCTTGCGCTGGGGGCCGAGGGTCATCGTTGCACCGTGACCAAGGACGATTTCCAAGCTGTCTGGCAGGAAACCGAAGTGGTCACCAACGACCCGACCTACCGCACCAACTACGGCAAGGTTCACTACCTGCAAACCTTGGAACGCGACCATCCGTTGATCATGCGTCCCGGCAACGTTTACCGCCTTGCGGTCAGCTACAACCCGGATGTCACCACTCTCGACGGCTGACACCGTTGAGAAAGTGGCAAGTATCAATTATCAAGTAACAGGAGAACTTGCTGTTCTTGAATCTTGATACTGTGAACTCCTGATATTTTCAGCGATGTTATCGCGAAGGATCATTCCCTGCCTCGACGTGACCGAAGGGCGCGTGGTCAAGGGCATCAAGTTCAAGGAACTGCGCGATGCCGGAGACCCCGTGGAATGCGCCAAGGCCTACGATGCGCAAGGCGCCGATGAACTGGTGTTCCTCGACATCACGGCTTCAAGCGACGAACGATCGATCATGCACGATGTGGTGGCCGCGACGGCCGAGCAGTGCTTCATGCCGCTGACGGTGGGCGGTGGTCTGCGTACGGTGGATGACATCGAAGCCATGCTGAAATCGGGAGCGGACAAGGTTTCGCTCAACACGGCAGCCATCAAGAATTCGGAACTCATCCGACAAGCTTCCGAGCGATTTGGCGCACAATGCATCGTACTGGCCATTGACGCCAAACGGGAACCCAACGGGAAGTCCTGGCGGGTCTACACCCACGGTGGCCGCAATCCCACCGAGCTCGATGCGGTTGCCTGGGCCAGGCAGGCGGTGGAGTTGGGTGCCGGTGAAATTCTGCTGACCAGCATGGACTGCGACGGGATGAAAACCGGCTATGACGTGCCGCTGACACGGGCAATCAGCGATGCGGTCTCCGTGCCGGTCATTGCCAGCGGCGGAGCGGGTGAACTGCCCCACTTTGCCGATGCGTTGGATGCGGGACGGGCCAGCGCGGTATTGGCGGCGAGCCTTTTCCACTTTGGCGAGCTGACGGTGCCTCAGGTCAAAACCTACCTGGCCGAGCACAACGTGCCGGTGCGACTGGGCTGATTAACGTAAATGGACCGTGACGCTGGCACCCGGCCGGCGCTCACCTACGTTTACTGCCCCATGCTTCGCCCCTTCCTGGTCTCGTTGTTATCCCTGTGCTTTTGGGGATCCATGGCAGTTTCCGCAGTCGATCGACCTCAGGTTTTTGTTTTCACGGACATCAACATCGATCGAGGCGACCCGGACGACCGTCAGTCCTTGATCCATCTTTTATGGTATGCGGACGAGTTGCGCATCCAAGGGGTGGTGCCGGAGCGCTGGAACGCCGAGGGATATAAAGCCTGTGAACTGGTCATCGATGCTTACCGGAGCGATTTCCATAACCTGGAATGGTCCCGGCGGGGATTTCCCACACCGGAACACCTTCGGGATCGGATCGCCACGGATTGGGATGATGGCCTGAGCGACTTCACGGCCGCCGCCGAGGCGGCTTCACCCGAAGACCCCCTCTACGTGTTGATCTGGGGCGCGATGACAACCTTTGGTGCCTACCTCGACCAAGTGCCCCACCTGGCCTCCCACCTTCGCCTGGTTACCATTGGCACCCACGTGATGTTTGAGGAGCACCTTCCCCACATTCCTCCCAACTGGCCGCGGGCTGATCGTCCGTGCGAACAGCCCAATTGGAACGGGCACGGCAGGCAGAAGATATTCGATGACCCTCGTTTTGAGCAACTGTGGTGGGTGGAGCTTAACTGGACCTACGAAGGCATGTTTACGGGTGAGGAACCGCGGGATATGTTCGAAACCCTCGGCGGCTTCGGATCGCTGGGCAAACACATGCACGAAGTCGTGAAGAATCAGGCATGGGCGCGGTATTTCCGGGTCGGGGATACTCCCTCCGTGCTTTACGTCATCGACTCGGATCATGACCGGGATGATCCCACCCAATCCAGCTGGGCCGGAAAATTTGTGAGGCCCTTTCCTGAGCTCAGGCCCAACTACTTTGCCGACGATCCCGGTCCCACCGCCTGGGACCATGCGGACCCCTGCTCCACTTGGTCAAACCATGCCAGCGTGAGAGAGCATGCCAAGAGCACCCTCGAGCGGGAACGGCCCGACATGTATCGCGCTCTGCTCGTCAAACTCACCTCCCTCTACCCTTCCTCATCATGATTGTCCCCGCTGAACTGCCCCCCGCTCCCCAATGGGAAATGGTCGAAATCGAACTTACCGCCACCGAGACCTACGCCAACCCATATGTCGAAGTGGAGGTGTGGGTGGATTTCACGCACGAAAACGGCACCACCATCAAGCGACCCGGATTTTGGGATGGCGGGTCGTCCTTCAAGGTGCGGTTTGCTTCGATCGAAGACTCGGGCGTATGGAGCTGGGACGCGGATGCCAACGTCGACGACCCGGGACTGACGGAACCCAGCGGCCAATTGGCAGCCACTGAAGCGACTCAAGACACCCAGTTTAGTGAGCACGGGTTTTGGCACATTCCGTTTGGCTCCCGTCAAATCCAGCACGCCGACGGTAGAGTCGCATTTCTCGTTGCCGACACACCATGGGCCATGCCGTGGCGAGCCACTCATGACGAGGTGCAGGAATACGCCGCGGACCGAAAAGCCAAGGGGTTCAACGCGGCACTTCTGATGTCGGTTATGCCCGATCAGGATGCCCGCGGTCCCGACAATCGCTCGGCTCACCATGGTTTCGCGCGGGGATTTCACGACCTGCATGAAGGGGAGTTAAAACAACTCAATCCCGAGTATTTTCAGTATCTCGACAAATCGGTGAGCGTCTTGGTCGAGCATGACATTGCGCCGGTTTGGCAGCCTGTCTTTCACGGCTTCGGCTGGAAAGGACTTCGTGTCGCCGGTCCGGAGGTGCCGCCGGCTGACTATGCCCGTTATTGTCGTTACCTGGTTGCCCGCTATGGGGCCTACCCGGCGATCTGGCTGGTATTGGGAGATGGCAATGGCCACGAACCCACCATTCGGCCGGGTGGACAGGAAATCGAAAAGTGGGATGCCTACCAGCAACCGACGGGCTTGCATTATGGCCCTCATTGGCCTCCTCAAGCGAAGCAAGCTGAGCCATGGGTCGACTTTCAATGGACGCAGACGGGCCATAACGGCGAGCATCGCCCCGAACGGGTCGCCGCCATGTGGTTCAACGCTCCGGCCAAAGCCGTCGCCAACGGTGAACCCACCTACGAAAACATTGGCAGCATGGGCAACGGCGCCGGCTGGTGGCAGGGCCACGAAGCCTGGAGCAACCTATGCGCCGGCAGCGTAATGGGGGTCGTCTACGGAGCCGGCAGCCTCTGGCAATGGATGCACCCGGGTGAGGAAGATCACCCCGCCTGGGCCCGCGCTCCCGGTGCGAGTTGGCGGGATGCCCTCGCGTTTGAAGGGTCCACCTTCGTGGGCCTCATGAATCAAATCCTGAGAGACCTCCCCCTGCTCGGTATTCAACCCGACAATACGGCAACCCTCGGCCGCCGCGCCGTGTTTGCGCCCCACCAACTGCTGGTCGTCTATCTGGAAAACGGCGGCTACCACCGGTTGATGCGGGACGATGTGCCCGACCGTTACCGCGTCTATGACCTCCGGACCGGGGAAATCACCGCCACCGGCTCGATCACCGCCAACGGTCCGGCCATTCAAGACACCGGCCGCGGCCCGCGAGCCGTGATTTACTCAACGACTTATTGAGTGATTTAAGCCCGATTGGAGTTTTGGAGGAGTTGGGTTAAACCCGCAGCCCGGAGCCGATCGAGTGGAAGGTCGCGTCTTCGGGGAGGACGGCACGGTGGCAGAAGTCGCCAAACTCTTCACCCTCCTCCCGCTCCGCGGCATATTTTTTGATCACGGGACGCAGCATTTCAACGGCCTCATCAATCGTGCACTTGGGCGAAACCAAACGATTGAGGCGGGTGCCGTTGTATTTGGCTCCGATATAAAGGGCATACTTGCCGGGGGCCTTGCCGACAAAACCGATTTCGGCGAGATAAGGCCGCGCGCATCCGTTGGGGCATCCCGTCATGCGCAGACTGATGGCATCGTCAGCCAACCCGGCCTCCTCGAGGATCACGTCAAACTTCTCAATGACCTCGGGCAAAACCCGTTCGCTCTCGGCCAGGGCCAAGCCACACGTCGGGAGTGCCACGCATGACAGCGCGTTGAGTCGAAGGCGGCTGCGGTCGTTTTCCTTGTCCAATCCATGTTTGGCGAGAATCGCCTCGATGGCAGGCTTGGATTCGGTGGTGACACCCGAAATCGTCAGGTTTTGCGAGGGAGTCAGACGAAAATCTCCCGAGTGGATTTCCGCCACTTCGCGCAGGGCAGTTTTCATCTGCCAGCCTTCCCGGTCCTTGATCCGGCCACTGAGGATGTGCAGGCCGTAAAACCAAGTGCCATCGATGCATTCGTGCCAGCCGTGCGGATCCTCAATCGTCGTGAAAGTTGCGGCCCGGGCTTCGCTGAAGATCACCCCGGAACGGCTTTCGACTTCGCCTTTGAACCAGGCCAGTCCGCGGTCCTCGATGGTATACTTGAGGCGGGCATGCTTCCGGTTGGTGCGGTCACCATAGTCGCGTTGGGTGGCAATCACCGCCTCGCCAACCGCATTAACCTGATCGCACGTGATGAAACCAAGCGCCTCCGCAAGTCGCGGGAACGTGGCTTCATTGCCATGGCTCATGCCCAGGCCACCTCCCACGGTCACGTTGTAACCCACAAGTTCCCCGTTTTCCACCACGCCGATGAAACCCAAGTCCTGGGAGTAGACATCCACATCGTTGGACGGAGGAATCGCGAAACCCACTTTGAACTTTCGCGGCAGATACGTCGCTCCATACAGCGGTTCCACTTCCGGCTCGCTGCCTGCCACCTTTTCGCCGTCGAGCCAAATCTCGTGATAGGCGCGCGTCTTGGGGAGGGTGTGCTCGGAAAGCCCCTTGGCATGATCATACATGGCGGCGTGCGCCGGACTGCGCTCGGGATTGGGCGGAGCCATGACATTGCGATTCACGTCGCCACATGCCGCGATCGAATCGAGCAAGGTGTCATGCATCCCTTGAATAAGGGGCCTCAAGTTACCCTTCAGGATGCCGTGAAACTGAAAAGTCTGCCGGGTGGTCAGCCGCAGGGAGCCGTTGGCGCGTTCGTCCGCCAACTGGTCCAAGACCTTCCATTGTGCCGGGCTGCAGCGCCCCCCCGGAAGTCGCACGCGCAGCATGAAGGAAAACGCTTTCTCCATTTTCGCCTTCCGTCGTTCCCGGCGCAAATCGCGGTCATCCTGCAGGTAGAGGCCATGAAACTTGGTAAGCTGTTGATTGTCATCGCTTATCGCACCTGTGGATTGATCCACCAGATCCTCTGCGATCGTTCCACGCAGGAAATTAGAGGCAGTTTTGATGCCTTCGTTGGCGACCAAGGGCTTGGTAACAGGTTCTTCGGAGCTCATGAGCAAAGGAAGAACGTGCTCTCCGTCACGGTGGGCAGCAAGCATTATTTAGTAATTTAGGTAACTTAGTAAACTTACCTCTGATTAACTGCGATCAGGTAACCCGACTTTCGGGGTCCGTATAGTCGTATCTCCGGGACAACTCGTGGTAACTCGAGATCTCCCGTTGGACCCACTCGCGGTCATGCCCAAGTTCCCGAGCCATCAATTCTGCCACCGGGGCGGCGGTGGCCCGGGAACCGCGGGCATCCAGCAACAAGGCTCGATGACGCCGGGACAGGACGTCTTCCACCCGACACGCCATTTCGTGACGCACATGCCAGGTCACTTCCGCCGGGGTGAGATTTACCACCGAAGTGAGGGAGGATCGCTTGTCCTCCCCGACGCTTTCCATGTCCTGAATCTGCAATCGATCGGTGCCATAAACATCGATGGCCTCCGCATCCCGTCCCCCCGGCGGCGAACCATGGACCGGCAAATTGACCGTCACGCACGTTCGATCCGGCAACGCCCCAACCATTTCGGCGTGATCGATCACGTCTTCCGCCATTTTGCGATAAGTTGTCCATTTGCCCCCCGTGACCGTGATCAAACCACTCTCGCTGACCAAGATTTGATGATCTCGAGACAACGCCGCTGTCGCATGTCCCTCACCACTCTTCACCAACGGCCTTAAACCGGCGAAGACGCTCAGCACATCGCTGTCGGTCGGATCGTCATCCAGATACTCCTGAGCGTGACTCATGACAAAATCTCGTTCCTCGGCCAATGCCCTTGGTTCGAGTTCCGGCACATTGCGCGCGGTATCGGTGGTGCCTACGACCACCCGATCGTGCCAGGGCACCGCAAAGAGAACCCGCCCGTCCCTGGTCTTGGGCACCATGATGGCGGCATCACCTGGCAGAAACCGTTTCGGCAATACCAGATGGATGCCCTGGCTCACCGTCACCAGTTCCGGTGCGGACGCGTCATCGACCCTGCGTAGTTGATCGGCAAATACGCCGGTCGCATTGATCACCACCTGCGCCCTGATCGTAAACTCATGGCCGTCTTCCTCGTCCCGAACTTCGGCGCCACACACTTCCCCCTGCTCTTTGATCAGGCCGAGGCAGTGGCAGTGATTGGCCAGGACTCCCCCATAGTCGGCGGCGGTGCGCGCGAGGTGGATGGCCAGGCGCGCATCGTCAAACTGGCCGTCATGATAAATGACGCCGCCATTGAGGCCCGTCATTTCGATGGTGGGGATGCGGGCCCGGGTCTGCTCGCGATTTAACCAACGGGAAGGAGCCAGTCCCAGTTTCCCCGCAAGCCCATCGTAGACCTTCATGCCAATCCCGTAAAACGGCCCCTCCCACCACTCGTAGTTGGGGATAACGAACGGCAAATCGCGCACCAAATGAGGAGCGTTTCTCGCCAACCGGCCTCGCTCGCGCAGCGCTTCCAGCACCAACGAAACATTGCCCTGTTGCAGGTAACGCACGCCGCCGTGCACCAACTTGGTCGATCGGCTGGAAGTGCCCTGCGCAAAATCTGCCGCTTCTATCAACGCGACACGATGGCCACGGGTCGCGGCATCCACGGCGGCCCCCAGGCCCGTCGCGCCGCCCCCCACGATGAGGATGTCGAATTGGTCTCCAGATCGGAGGGCGGCGACATGATCCTCCCGGCGGAACCGGGCCAAGCCCCCCCTGACCGGTTCAGGCATCGTTGTCCTCCAGCTCCGCCCATCGTTTGGCGCGCTCCACCGCCTTTTTCCAGTCACGGCGCAAATTCGACGAATCGCCTTCCGGTCGTTGGCGCGTGAAGACCCGTTCCCTCTGCCATTGCCGGGAAAAGTCATCCAACGAGCTCCATATCCCCACGGCCAATCCCGCCAAGGCAGCCGCTCCCAACGCCGTCGTCTCCAGCACGCGCGGCCGCACCACCTCGATGCCCAGAAGGTCCGCCTGGATCTGCATCAGGACATCACTCGCGGTGGCCCCTCCATCCACCCGCAGTTCGGAAATGGGATTTCCGGCGTCCTGTTGCATCGCGTCCATCAGATCCACACTTTGTAGCGCGATGCTCTCCAGCACGGCCCGGCAGAGTTGGGCACGATTACTGCCCCGGGTGAGCCCCATCATCGCGCCCCGCGCCAACGGGTCCCAGTGCGGCGCTCCCAGCCCCGCAAAAGCCGGCACGAGCACCATGCCCCCGGCGTCGGGAACGGTTCCCGCCAGCTCGCTCAGTTCCGGGGCTGACTGCACCAGCCGCAATTCATCCCGCACCCACTGAACGGCGGCTCCGGCGACAAACACCGAGCCTTCGAGCGCATAATGGGTTTTTCCGGCAAGCTGCCAGGCCACGGTGGTGAGCAGATTATGCTGTGATCGCATGGGTTCGGTTCCCGTCTGCATGAGCAGGAAACAGCCGGTCCCATAAGTGTTCTTGGCCATGCCGGGTTGAAAGCACGCCTGTCCAAACAAGGCCGCCTGCTGGTCACCCGCAATGCCTGCGATCGGCAGGCCCGCTCCCGGCAGGCCCTCGGCGACGTATCCAAAAACTCCTGACGAATCCTGGACACGGGGCAACATCGCCCGCGGCACGTTGAACATCGCAAGCAATTCGTCATCCCAGTCGCCGTCCGCCAGATTGTAGAGCAACGTTCGCGAGGCGTTGCTGGCATCGGTGGCATGCACTTTGCCACCGGTGAGTTTCCACAAAAGCCAGCTGTCGACGGTCCCCGCCAGCACTTCGCCCGTTGCCCCCCGCCGGGCCAGTTCCGGTTGCTGCCGCAACAGCCAAGCCAGTTTGCTGCCGGTAAAATAAGGATCCAGCCGCAGGCCTGTTTTCTCAGAGACCATGTCCTCGTGCCCTGCCGCTGCCAGCTCCGCACAGTCCCTGGCCGTCCGACGATCCTGCCACACGATCACCGGCCCCACGGGTTTCCCTGTCGCGCGCTCCCAAACCACCAGGGTCTCCCGCTGATTGGTGATCCCCAACGCGGTCAATTCATGCCCCGCCGATCGCGCGCGTTCGATTGCCTCGGCCATCGTGTCGCGCTGGCTGGACCAGATTTCCTCCGCATCATGCTCCACCCATCCCGGTTTCGGAAAGTGCTGGGTGAATTCTTGCTGCGCCAGGGAAACGATCTCTCCCGACACCCCAAAAACCACGGTGCGAGAACTGGTCGTGCCCTGATCGAGGGCGATTAAACAGGGGGAGTCACTCATGGGGGTATGCGGTCATCCAATACACGTGGAACCAAATCGCACTCCCAAAGCCCGTCGTCACGAGACTGTTTCGATTTTGGGATTTTTCCTTCCCGGGACTGCCAAGATTCCATGCTGCCAAGCAGCCTCAAAAAATTAATGATATTTTATCAATTTATCATCCAGCAACTTACAAATCTATACGAAAAGTTGGCACAGGCGGTGCAAGTGAGTGAGTCACTTTTAACTCAGTCTAAACACTCAAAGCAAAACCACATCATGAACTCAAAGCTCACTTACATCGCTCTTCTCTCCATCGCCGGTCTCGCTTCCATCGCCGCGGCTGAATCCACCGGTTTGATCACCGCCTCCGGCGCAGCCTATGCCGTTCCTTTTGGTGCCTTCATCATCTCCCTCGTCCTGATGACAATGGGACTCGACTACGGGCGCCGTCTTCAGCCTCTCCCGATCCACGTCACTCGTCGTGCCGTATTAACCCCGGCGACTGAAGCTTTTGACCGCAGCGAGTTGATCAGCGAGCGTCCGGCGATCCGCCGCCGCTCATCGGTTCGCCGCCGCGTCCAGGCCGTGGCCTAAGGCTTGGCGAACGTTTCCGCTCCTTGACACCATCCCTTCGTCCGAGATCACTGGACTATGCCCGCTGCGTCTGCCCGCATCCTTGTTGCCGATGACCAACCCGACGTGCTGGAAGCTCTCCGGCTGTTGCTGAAAAGTGAGGGTTACCAGATCGATACCGTTAAATCTCCCGCAGCGGTGCTGCGGGCGGTGGAAGCCCGGGATTTTGCCCTCGTGCTCATCGATCTGAACTACGCTCGCGACACGACTTCAGGTGAGGAAGGACTCGATCTGCTCGACAAGCTCCAGAACCTGGATGCCAACCTGCCGGTTGTGGTCATGACCGCTTGGGCAAGTGTAGAAGTGGCCGTCGAGGCCATGCGGCGTGGCGCCAAGGACTTCATCACCAAACCGTGGGAAAACCCACGCCTGCTCTCGATCGTACGAACCCAGGTGGAATTGGGGAGTGCCGTCCGGGCCTATCGCCGCCTGGAGCAGGAAAATCAGCTTCTCCGGGGGGGCAAAGGTGCCGGCCCCACCCTCATCGCCGAGTCCGTCGCGATGCGACCGGTCTTGGAGATGATCTCCCGTGTGGGTCCCTCGGATGCCAACATCCTGATCACGGGCGAAAACGGCACCGGCAAGGGACTGATTGCCCGCGCCCTGCACGCGGTCTCGTCCCGCAGCGACGAGTCATTCATCTCAGTCAACATGGGCGGCCTGCCCGAGGGGGTTTTCGAAAGCGAGCTGTTTGGCCACGTTCGCGGGGCCTTTACCGATGCCAAGACCGATCGAGCCGGCCGATTCGAGCTCGCGGACAGCGGCACGCTGTTCATGGACGAGATTGGCAACATTCCGCTCTCCCAGCAGGCCAAGATTTTGCGCACCCTGGAAACCGGCGAATTCGAACGGGTCGGTTCCTCCAAAACCTACCGCGCCAACGTCCGTTTGATTTCCGCGACAAATGCGGACCTGCAGCAACAGGTTGCTGAAGGTGCATTCCGCCAAGACCTGCTTTTCCGCCTCAATACCATTCATATTCATCTGCCGCCGCTCCGGGAGCGCCGCGAGGACATCGAGCTGCTGGCCCAGTTTTTCCTCAAGGCCCACGTCAAGCGCTACGGCAAATCCATCACCGGCTTCGAGAGTAGTGCGATCGAGGCCATGCGCGGCTACAGTTGGCCGGGCAACGTGCGTGAACTCGACCATGCCGTGGAACGCGGCTGCCTCATGGCGCAGGGCAAGGTCATTCACGTTAATGATCTTGGGCTCAATGCGGGCCAGGCGACTCCCCAGATCGAGGACATGAGCATTGAAGAGGTGGAGGCCTATCTCATCAAAAAGACCCTGGCACGTTGTGACGGAAATGCGCGCAAGGCCGCCGAAGAACTCGGCCTGAGTCGGAGCGCCTTTTATCGCCGTCTTGAAAAATACGGGCTGTGAGTTGGAGCTGTCAGCAATCGGCCAGCCGCTGATCCGGCTTTAAACCCACTCCTTGCCCGTGCCTTCCAAGCGAAAACGCCTCACCCATGACCAGCAAGTGCTGTGGGGTGCGTTGCTGGCCGGGTTGCCCGGAGTGTTGGTGACAATGGGTTTTCTTTGGCTCGACGAGGACCAAAGCGCCAACATGCGCTGGACCTTCACCCTGTTGGTCGTGGGATGTTGGCTGGGGTTTTCGTTCTCGGTGCAGAACCGGGTCATGCGGGCTCTGCAGACGATGGCGAATCTGCTGTCCGCCGTTCGCGAGGGTGATTTTTCCATCAGAGCACGTGGGGCCAACCGGGACGACCCGCATGGTGACGTCATGACCGAAATCAACTCGATCGGCGCCATCCTGCGTGCGCAAAGGCTGGGCGCGATGGAAGCCACCGCCCTGCTCCGGACCGTGATGGAGGAGATCGACGTCGCGATTTTTGCGTTCGACTCGGACGGCGTGCTTCGCCTGGTGAACCGCTCGGGACAGGAACTACTCGCCTCACCCGCGGAAAAAATCCTGGGGCGCTCCGCCATCGAGATTGGTCTCGGTGAATGCATCGAGGGCCCTCCTACCGGGGTGTTGCAGCGCACGTCCTTTCCGGGCGGCTCGGGCCGTTGGGGAATGCGCCGCACGCAGTTTCGGGAAGGCGGACTGCCTCATGAAATGGTGGTCGTGGCGGATCTAAGCGAAGCACTTCGTGAAGAGGAGGTTAAAGCATGGCAGCGGCTCGTGCGCGTGCTGGGCCACGAGTTGAACAACTCACTTGCTCCCATCAAATCGATCGCGGGCACCCTTGATTCCACCCTCCGCCGATCTCCCGAACAAAGGGCCGAAGACTGGGAGGATGACATGCGCGCAGGCCTCGAAATCATTGCCAAACGAGCCGATGGCCTGGGACGTTTCCTCAACGCCTATTCCCGACTCGCCAAATTGCCGAAACCCCAACGCGCGCCCTGCGAAGTGCGGCCATTGGTTCACCAGGTGGTGCAGCTTGAGCTTCGGCAGCCGGTGGAGATCGTCGATGGACCCGATGTCGTCTTGTCGTGCGACGGGGCGCAGATCGAGCAGGTGCTGATAAACCTCATCAAGAACGCGGTTGATGCCAACCTGGAGTCTGATGAGACGGAGGAATCTCTGGATTCCACGGAAGGCGTGCCTCCCCCCGGGAAAGTGACGCTCTCCTGGGATCTGGAAGACAATGATATCGTATTCCGCATCGCCGACGAGGGACCGGGCATCGGCAAGGCGACAAGTTTGTTCGTGCCTTTTTTCACCACGAAACCCTCGGGGTCGGGAATCGGCCTCGTCCTTTGCCGCCAGATCGCCGAAAACCACGGCGGCACCATGACGTTGGAGAACCGGGAAGACCGCACCGGTTGCGTGGCCTTGCTTCGCCTACCGTTGAGTTGAACCCAATTCGTCTGTTTCCACTCGCCGGTCGCTCTCGTCGAGGCTTGGGTGGGAGCCTTTTCCCCACCGGTTGAACTTGACCATATGGCGGAAGGCCTTTCCTCGTCGACTAGGCGCCATAACAGAGGCAATCTTCCATATCCGGTTCGATTAGAGGTGAACACCGTGTCTTATTCTGAATAAAGTTCCTCTATTCGTGGTTCCCTTGACTCCCCTTTTTAAGCAAGTCTTTCCCACTACTCCCTGAACAGACCGACGACTTGGTGCCGACAACCCAATCAGTTGGAGTCTGTCTCCGGAACAACCCCGCAATCCACCATGAGCTCTTCCGTTACCTTTTCCCGCCGACATTTTCTCCAAAAGTCCGCCCTGATCGCCGGAACCTTTGCGATAGGCCCTGCCCGCGGCGCCAGCCCCAACGGAAACGTGCGCGTGGCTGTTGTCGGACTCAGGAGCAGAGGCATGTCGCTGGTGAGAGACGTCGTGCGCACCAAGGGCGCGACCCTGGCGGCCCTTTGTGACGTAGACTCGGCCGTGCTCGACCAACAGGCCGCCACTACTGAATCAGAGCTCGGGGTCACTGCGGACAAGGAGCTCAGTTATCGCAAGCTGCTGGATCGCTCGGACATAGATGCGGTGGTGCTCGCCACCCCCAATCACCAGCATGCCATTCAGACCATCTGGGCCTGCCAAGCCGGCAAAGATGTCTTTGTGGAAAAACCCGTGTGTCACACCGTCTGGGAGGGTCGGCAGATGGTGGCTGCCGCCAAGCGATACAACCGCATCGTGCAACCGGGCCTACAGAATCGATCCGACATCGGCCTCAAAGAGGCGTTCGCTTGGATCAAGGAAGGGAACATTGGCAAAGTCACGATGGTGCGGGGCCTGTGCTACAAGAGCCGCCAGAGTATCGGTAAGCCCGATTCTCCCGTTCCTCCACCGCCCACCGTCAACTACGACGAATGGCTCGGCCCGGCCGCCGACCTTCCGATTCTACGCAAACAATTCCACTACGACTGGCACTGGTTCTGGAACACGGGCAACGGTGACTTTGGCAATCAAGGACCTCACGAACTCGATCTCATGCGCTGGATCCTCGATGAGCCCCATCACCCTCAAGCCGTGGTAAGCCACGGTTCCCGCTTTGGTTGGAACGACAGCGGTGAAACACCCAATATGCAAATCACCAAATTCGACTGGGGCACCGTTCCGGCGCTCTTTGAGGTGCGTGATCTCTGGGTAACTCCGGAGACCAACGCCCGGGCCAATTTCAAGGGCAACCGGGTGGGCGTGATCGTCACCTGCGAAGGTGGAGAATTCCGCGGTGGCCGGGGCGGAGGCATCATCTTCTACGATGGCAACAAACGAGGTGAGCGATTCAAGGGAGATGGAGGTTTCGACCACATGCCGGCGTTCATTCGCGGCGTTCAGAGTCGTCGGGAGTCAGATCTGGCCTGCACACTCGAAACCGGCTTCCGTTCTTCCTGCCTCGCCCATTGGGGAAACATTTCGGTCAAGACCGGCACACCCCGCGTTGCCCGTGAAGTCGACGACGTCATGAGCCGCGACGATCACCTGCACGAAACCTACGACCGGTTTTCCCATCACCTGGACGCCTGGAATATCGACCGCGACCAAGACCGCTGGACCATCGGCCAAAATCTCACCATCGATGCAGAGAGCGAACGTTTTTCCGGCTCCGGATCGGAACAGGCCAATGCGTATCTGCACCGGGACGACCGCAAAGGCTACGAGATCCCTCGAATCGTTTGATTGTTATAAATAAGATCACCCGGTGCAGCGAGAACACCTCGCCCGCTCCCACCCCAATGATCCTTTTCGACCTGCGGCCCCTATCGAAACCATCATCATGAAGAAGCTTATCAGCACCCTTTTGACCCTCCTGTGGATTGCCATCCCCGGATCGGCGGAAGACGTCGCTCCCCTTGAGGTCGAGTTTCCCCCACCGTTTCTGATCGGCACACCTGTGCCGATCAGGGTTCCCCACCTTGAGGCGCCGAACACCCCGCCGCCACAGGTGTTGGTTCCCGCCGATGTAACCAATCTGGCAGTCGGCAAGGAAGTCACTTCAAGCAGCGAGTTTCCCATCATCGGTGAGCTCGAATTTGTCACCGATGGCGATAAAAACTCAGAGGAAGGCTACTTCGTGGAGCTTGATCCCGGGTTGCACTGGGTGCAGATCGATCTGGGAAAAGAGGCGGAGCTTTACGCCGCGGCCGTATGGCACTTCCACACTCAAAAACGTGTTTACCACGACGTGATTGTTCAGGTTTCCAACGACCCCGATTTCGCGGAAAACGTCACCACCCATTTCAACAACGACCATGATGATTCCGCCGGCTTGGGCCGCGGGCCCGACAAGGCTTACCTCGAGACCAATCAAGGAAAGGTCATTCCCCTCGGCAAAACCACGGCCCGCTACGTCCGCCTCTACTCTCAAGGCAATACCACCGACGCCCTGAACCACTACGTTGAGGTGGAAGTATTCGGGCGGTAGGCATCACCACAGTTGATATTAGCATCCGTTCGACCGGGTGGAGATACCGGAGACGCTGCCTGGCTACCCGGTCAGTCGAGCCAAGTTGATTACTTCGAGCAACTGCGGTGCTGATCATCTGAGGTCTTAGCTGCGACCTGATTTCCATCCCCCTTCCTTGAACCCTGCTGGCCAGGGCTGGGCCAAATTTCGATCAGCCGTAGCGGGTTCGGTGGCAGAGGTTGTCGTAGCATGCACAATGACCTCAAACTTCCGATCGATTAACCCACTAAAAGTAAGCGTCCGTCTTTTGTGCGCATTGACTTTTCTGCTCGCCGCGTCGGCAGCACATGCTCAAGGGCCTTTTGTGGTCCAGCATCAATCCCCGGGTGGGGGCACGCTCTGGGATATCACTGATGGCGGAGCAGGACTGATTGCCGTTGGCACAGGGGGAATCATCATGCACTCGCAAGACGGCCAAAACTGGACCGAGGTCGAATCCGGAACAACCGTTTGGCTCGTTGCGGTCGCATTCGCCGAGGGACGTTATATCGCCGTCGGGGAAGGAGGCGTCATTCTTCAGTCGCTTAATGGTGTCGATTGGATGGCCGTAGCAGAGGTGCCAACCGCGCAACGTCTCAATAACATATCCTATGATCGAAATCTTTGGGTCATCGTTGGAGAAGCGGGCACCATCCTGACGTCTTCTGATGCGGTGACATGGACAGCAATGGACTCTCCCACGACCGCCTGGCTTCGGGCGCTGGCTTACTCTCCACTGGGCAGCGCCGAAGACCTAGGTGTTTGGCTGGCTGCCGGGGAAGGCGGTGTGGTTGTGGCATCAAACGACGGCATGAACTGGACACTGCCATCTTATCCCGAGTGGTCTCCGAATGACGGGCAGGATATTGAATCACTGGCTTTTAACTTTGTTGGAGTGTCGGCAATTCGGAGCGACCACTTGCAGTATTATTCATTCACTCAAGTCGGGCAAGATGGTGCTATTTCTTCCAGAAATTATTCGCGCCGATGGGCCAACCCGGGCGAACCCGGAGTATGGAAGGAAACCACCTCCAAGTCTTTGAGCAAAGACCCCGGCACCCAAGTGCGACTGAGAAGTGTGGCCAACCTCGATTCGGTGACCATCGCGGTTGGTGATACGGGAACAATTGTTACGCTGCGCGGAGACAACAATTTTGAACTCAACGAAATCGATTCGACGGCCAGTTTGGTTGGTTCCGGGATTGGTTTGGATGCGCTGTTTGCTGTTGGCGAAGACCTGACCATCGTGAAGTCACAACCCATTGTTACGAGTCGGCTGGTAAACCTATCCACCCGAGGCAGCATCAACGGGGGAATTGATGGATCGATGATCGCGGGTGTTGTGGTTGCGGGAACGGAACCAAAGCCGTTGCTCGTGAGAGCCATGGGGCCAAGTTTGGCTGAATTCGGCGTGACGGGATATGCTCCCGACCCTCAATTAAGGATGTTTGATGCGGGGAACGCACTTATAGCTGAAAACCAACGATGGAATTCAGATCCATCCAAGGGGGCGGAAATTGTCGCCAGTGCCAGCGGAGTCGGCGCATTCAGTTTTCAAGACACCGATTCCCTGGACAGCGCCATTCTCACCGAAATTCAGCCCGGAATATTCACCAGTCAGATTTCAACTGAGTCTGAGGGAGGCGTCGTGCTAAGTGAGGTCTATGACTTGGAAAGCCTGGCTGTAGTGGATTCTTACCTCACCAACCTTTCCGCCCGCGGACATGTGGGAGTCGGGGAGCAAATTTTGATTGGAGGATTCAGCGTGCAAGGAGACGCTGCCATGACGCTGTTGCTGCGTGGAGTTGGCCCGACATTGGAAAATTTTGAGGTGCCGAACACACTGTCAAATCCGACCCTCCGGTTGTTTACAGCCAACCAGGAACTGATTGCCGAGAACGATGATTGGCACAGCCATCAAGAGGACGATGCCTTGCTACCAGAAGCAGATCGGGTGGCGGCAATAGCCAACCAAGTCGGAGCGTTTCCTTTGGAGTCAGACAGCACTGACGCAGCCATGATTGTGCGGGTTATCCCGGGCAATTATACGGTAACGCTTTCCGGTCGGGATGACGATACCGGCGAAGCCTTGCTGGAGATTTACGTGGTCGAATAACAGGCAACGAACCGGAGCACGGGGTTCCCTGCACTGGCTGCATCACTGTTCTTTGTTTCCCGACCTGTGTTAACGGACCGGGAAACGAAAACGGCTGAAACAGGATACTAGGTTTAATCCCGCATCGAGAGGTTCGGGCCGGACCGAGCGGACATCCTATCAACGCCGCCGCAGGGCGACCCGCCAGCTCTCGGTGGGTGGTTTCTCCGCCGATGCTTGAGGCGCGTTTTCGTCGAAAGGAAGGCGCCCTACCCGGTTCATGAACGCCTCAGGAAGAGAGAACTCGTGCGTCTTTGGCGTGCTTCCAGCTCGATCAATTCGGATGCTATCGACGCCCATCCACGCCCGGTCAGCATTTCACCATCGCGGCTCGCGCTGTCTCCGTCTCAATCTCGCCGCACTCCATGGATGCTCAGATGACCAATATGCTCGCGGACATCATTTTGATCATTCACGTGGCGTTTGTCCTTTTTGTAGTCTTGGGGCTTCTGTTGATCCTGGTGGGCGGTTGGATCGGCTGGCGATGGATCAGGAATCCTTGGTTTCGATCCCTGCACCTCGCCGGGATCGGGCTGGTCATCATCCAAGCTTGGTTGGGCATCATTTGCCCGCTGACCACTTGGGAAATGTCCCTCCGTGAAAGCGCTGGGCAAACGACCTATGGCGGAACTTTTGTTTCGTATTGGCTGCACCGCTTGTTGTATTATGAGGCACCTGCGTGGGTGTTTGCCGTTTGCTACAGTGCGTTCGGTTTGGTTGTGGTCTTAACCTGGGTTAAGTTTCGCCCGCGTCCGTTTGGAAACGATTCACCTCGACCTTGACTTGATCAAGGAAGGTGGTTGCGGACGCGTAACACGGAATTTCGAGCTGTCCCAAAATTGGGACAGGGCTTTCCCGCCACCGTGGCAGTGTGAGTTGTCAGGAAATTACCCTATTTTTTATCTGACTGTTTGTTAATTACTTAAGTTATCCAATAATCGCCTGGCACAGGGGCTGCAATGAGGTTGACGACACACAACTTCAACATGGACATCCCTCGGCCCTCTCAAGCTAAAGCCAAACGCAGGAAACGGATAATTCTTGGTATTGTTGGCGCTCTCGCCCTCGTGACCGTCACGGTCGGGCTCTCTCGACTTAAACCCGCCGCGCCGACCGTTGACCGCAACTTGGTCTGGGTCGACGAGGTCAAGCAAGGCCCGATGGTCCGTCAGGTCCGTGGCCTCGGCACGCTGGTTCCGGAGAACATCCGCTGGGTTGCTGCCCGCACTCAGGCTCGCGTGGATCGGATCATTCTGCGTCCCGGAGCCGAGGTGGAGCCCGACAGTATCATTCTGGAGATGACCAATCCAGACGTCGAACAAGCCGCGGAAACGGCGCGCACTTCGTTGCAGGCGGCCGAAGCCCAACTCGCCAATCTGCGGGTTCAGCTTCAATCACAATTGCTCCAGGCCGAGTCCACGGCGGCGGCGGCCAAGGCTTCATTTGAGCAAAGCCGGCTTCGGGCCGAGGTGAATCGTGAGCTGTTCGGGGACGGCCTGGTTTCCTCCCTCGAACTCCAACTTTCCGAGGTCACCGCGGAGGAGGCCGCCACCCGCCACCAGATTGAGCAGAAGCGCTTCACCTTCGCCCAGGAATCCATTGAACCGCAGCTTGCCGTCCAGCGGGCCGAAGTGGATCGCCTCCGCGCCCAAGCCCGTCTGCGAAAGGCGGAGGCGGAGGCGCTGATCGTTCGCGCCGGCATGAGCGGCGTGCTCTCCGCCCTGCCGGTCGAGGTGGGTGCGCAAATCCAACCCGGTCAAAACGTCGCCCGCGTCGCCGATCCCACCGAGTTGAAGGCGGAGATCCGAATCGCTGAAACCCAGGCCAAGGACATCATGATTGGCCAATTCTCGATCATCGACACCCGCAACGGCGTGGTCGAAGGCCGCGTCGTGCGCATCGACCCCGCCGTGCAAAACGGCACCGTGCTGGTCGACGTGACCCTCGACGGGGAACTCCCGCGAGGCGCCCGCCCCGATCTCTCGGTCGACGGGACCATTGAATTGGAACGACTCGACAATGTCGTGTTCGTGGGTCGCCCGGCCTTTGGCCAGGAGCGTTCAACCATCGGAATCTTTCGCCTCGACGAAGACGGCTATGCCCATCGCACCCAGGTCCAACTTGGCCGCAGTTCCGTCAACACCATCGAAATCATCAACGGCCTCAATCCGGGTGACCGCGTGATCCTCTCCGACATGTCGCAATGGGACACCAACGACCGGGTCCGCCTCAACTAAACCACTTTCGCGTAAATTTCCTGCAACCTCAGCTCACTCTCTGGGTTTTCCAAAAATAACCACAACTCAACCTCCTCCCGATCATGTCTGAATCCCTCATCAAACTCGAAGGCGTTACCAAGGTCTTCCTCACCGACGAAGTCGAAACCCACGCCCTCTCCGGCATTCATTTTGAAATCAACCAGGGCGAATACGTCTCCATCGCCGGTCCCTCGGGCTGCGGCAAGTCCACCCTGCTCTCCATTCTTGGCCTGCTTGATACGCCGACCGATGGCACCTACCTGCTGAACGGCCGCCCCGTCCAAGGCCTTTCCCTTCCGGAGCGCGCCCGCATCCGCAACCGCGAGATTGGATTCATCTTCCAGTCGTTCAACCTGATTGGCGACCTCACGGTTTACGAAAACGTCGAGCTCCCTCTCACCTACCGCGGCATGCCGGCGGCCGAGCGCAAGGCCCGCGTCCTCGAGGCTCTCGAAAAAGTCGGCATGGGCCATCGGGCGAAGCACCTGCCTTCCCAGCTCTCCGGTGGTCAGCAACAGCGTGTCGCGGTTGCCCGCGCCCTTGCCGGGCACCCGGCCGTGCTTCTCGCTGACGAGCCGACCGGCAACCTCGATTCCAAGAATGGCGAAGCGGTCATGGAACTGCTCGACGAGCTTCATCAAAACGGCGCCACCATCGTGATGGTCACCCACGATGCCCGCTTCGCCCGCAACGCCGATCGCACCATCCACGTGTTCGATGGCCGCGTCGTGCAAGAGCAGGTCGAAACCGACCCCACTACTTAATCACCCTTTGCACCGCCTGCCGGTGCGCCCCTTCCACCCGTCTTTCTGACGGATGGATGTTCAGATAAAGTTAAGTTGTAGTGTTGAACCAAAAGCGGCCGGCCCCGCCATCCACGGGGCCGGTCGTCTGGATCAACCCTTTGAGATAGCTCCTTTCCGCCTGCCGCCGCCCTCGCCTTACCTCATGCTCGAAACCTTTTTTCAGGATCTCAAAATCGGCCTCCGCGTTCTCGTCAAAGAGAAGTCCTTCTGTGCGCTCGCCGTGTTTGTTCTTTCCATCGGCATCGCTGCCGTCACCACCCAATACGCCATCATCAATGGCGTTTTGCTGACCGCCCTCGATTTTCCGGAATCCGAGCGGATCATGGATGTGCGCATGGTGGATCCGGAGGATTTCCAGCCTGACAATTTCAACTCCCGCATGACGACGCAGGACTTCGCTGACATCAGCGAGAGGCAGACGTCGTTCACCGAGATAGCCGCCTACATCAATGGCTCGACGGTCAACCTCACCTACCGCAACCAACCCCGCCGCCTCACGGGTGGCTACGTGACCCACAACTACTTCACCGTGCTGGGTGAGATGCCGGTGCTGGGCCGCAATTTCCTGCCCGAGGAAAATCAGCCCGGCGTCGCCAAGGCCGTCATCATTTCGGATTCGCTGTGGAAGAGCGATTTTGGCGGCACACCGGATGTGATCGGCCGTCCGGTTGTCGTGAACGGTGAGAGCGGATCCATCGTTGGTGTGATGAAACCGGGGTTTCAGTTTCCCAATCAGGAACAGCTTTGGATCCCGCTCCACTCATCGTTTCCCGTGCGCCCGCGCAATGCACGTAATGTCAATTTCGTCGACACCATCGGACGCCTCGCACCGGGTGTGAGCATTGACCAGGCGGAAGCCGAAATCACCTCCTTTGCCCGATCCTTCGCCGAGGACTACCCGGACACCAACGCCCAGTTCACCAAGGGTTTTCTCCGGCCGATCATCAAGAACTTCACCCCGGGCAATCTGGCCGGAATGCTCTACACGATGCTGGCCTTTTGCATCGGCGTATTGCTCATGGCCTGCGTCAACGTGATGAACATGCAGTTCGCCCGGGCCACGCTGCGGGCCAAAGAGTTGGCGATTCGCTCCTCCCTGGGGGCCACCCGCGGGCGATTGATCCGCCAAATGCTGACCGAAAGCCTGCTGGTCGCGAGCATCGGGGCCATGGTCGGCATCAGCATCGCGCTGTGGTCGACCGATTTTCTCAATGACTGGCTGCACAACAGCGCCAATCCGATTCCGGGTTGGATGACCTTCGACCTCGACCTCGAGGTGCTCGCGGTCGTTGTGGTGGCCACGATGCTCTCCGCGGTCGTTTCCGGACTTGTGCCGGCCTGGATGTCTTCCCGCGCTGACTCCGTCGAGGTGCTCAAGGAAGGCGGCCGGGGCAACACCTCGCGCTCAATCATGTTCATCACGCGTTCGCTGGTGGTTTTCCAGATTCTGGTCACCTGCATTTTGTTGATCGGTTCGCTCCTGCAGCTGCGCAGCATCCGCTATCAGCAGAACCTCGACTACGGCTTCGATACGGAAAGTGTCATCGGGGCCCGGATGGGTTTGATGGAGGGGGATTACCCCACCGTGGTTGAGCGAAAGCTTTTCTACGACAAACTGCTTCGCGAAATGCGCAACACGGGGCAGTTCGAGCATGTTGCCCTTACCAACCGTTTCCGGATGACGTTCTCTGGAAACGGCCCGGTTGAGATCGAAGGCAACAAATACCTCGATGATTCCGATCGCACCAACGCGCAGTTTGAAACCGTTTCGGACCAGTATTTCTCGACGCTTGGCCTGAAGATCATCGACGGGCGCGATTTTACCGAATTGGACAACGACCAGCGCGAGCCGGTGGCGATCGTGAACGCCGCCTTTGCCCGCAAGCACTGGGGGGACGAAAATCCGATCGGCAAACGCTTCCGCACGATTCAGGGCAACGGCACGAATCCCGGACCGTGGCGCACCATTGTAGGCATCGCTCCCAACCTCCGCATGCAGGGCCCGTTCAATAACGAGCACGACGGCGCCGGATTTTATGTGCCCTACAACAACGCGGCGTTCGGTCCGATTCCGGAGGAGCCCGCGGCCAATCAATTTGGCACCCTGGTGCTTCGCCCGCGTGGCGGCCAAAACCCCGCGGCCATGGCGAACACCGTGCAGAATCTGGTCAACCGGGTGGATCCCAATCTGCCGCTGTATTTCGTGGAAACGCCCCGCACTTCGTTCGACGCGTTCACCTCGCAGAACAAGGTCGTCGCCGGCATGTTCTCGTTCTTCGGCATCGTGGCCGTTTCGCTGGCGGCGGTGGGCCTCTACGGGGTGATGAGCTTCTCGGTCAATCAACGCACCCAGGAAATCGGCGTGCGCATGGCGCTCGGTGCCGATGGCGGAAGCATTCTCGGCATGGTTTTGCGACAAGGCGCCTGGCAGCTTGCCATCGGCTTGGTGCTGGGAATCTCCGCGACAATCGGAATCTCGGTGCTGGGCGGCGACGGCCTGCAGAACAACCTGCCTGGCGTGAGTGTGCGGGACCCCCTCACCTATGCGAGCGTGGGCGTCGTGCTCATGATCGTTGCCCTCATTTCCGTCATGGTGCCCGCCCGTCGAGCCACCCGAGTGGATCCCATGATTGCTCTTCGCTCCGAATAGACTCCGGCCAACTCCCACCCATCATGCTAGAGACGTTCCTTCAAGACCTGCGGATCGGCTTTCGCATCCTGACCAAGGAAAAAGGATTCTGCACCCTCGCCGTTTCCGTTCTCGCCCTCGGCATAAGCGGCGTCACCACACAATTCGCCGTCGTGAATGGTGTACTCCTGCATGCGTTTGACTTCCCCGGAGCCGATCGCCTCGTCGATGTCCATATCGTCGATCCGGAGAATTTCACCCCCAACAACTTCCGGTCCCAGATGTTGATGCAGGACTACACCGACATCAGGGAAAACCAACAAAGCTTCGAATACTTCGCCGGCTACCTCAACGGCTCCACCATCAACGTCACTTACCAGGGCCAACCCAGGCGCTTCACCGGGGGCTACGTGGCCGATGATTTTTTTGATGCCATCGGAGTCTTTCCGGTGATGGGCCGGGAGTTTTTACCGGAGGACAACCAACCTGGCGTAACCAAGGCCGTGCTCTTGAGCGACAGCCTCTGGCAGAGTGAGTTTGGCGGCGACCCCAACGTGATCGGTGAGTCGCTCATCGTGAACGGCACCGCCGCGGAGGTTGTCGGCATCATGCCGCCCGATTTCAACTTCCCGCAAAACGAGCAACTGTGGCTGCCCATTCACAGTGAGTTTCCCACCCGCCCACGGCTCGAAGTGAATCCCGGCTTCGCTGCGATTTTGGGCAAACTCAAACCCGGCGTGAGCATGGACCAAGCCCAGGCGGAAATCACCTCCTTCGCCCAGAAATTCGCCGAGACTTACCCCACGACCAACAACCAGTTCTCCCAGGGTTATGTGCGTCCCCTGATCGCTTCATTTACCGGTCCCTTTATCACCGGATTGATGTTGGTGATGCTCGCGATCTGCGTGGGCGTGCTGCTGATCGCGTGCGTCAACGTGATGAACATGCAGTTCGCCCGGGCCACGCTGCGGGCCAAGGAGCTGGCCATCCGTTCATCCCTGGGGGCCACCCGCGGACGGCTCGTGCGGCAAATGCTCACCGAAAGCCTGCTGCTGGCGGCGATCGGCGCAGTGGTTGGCATCAGCATTTCCATGTGGTCAGTCGATTTCCTCGACGCCGCGGTCCACAACAGCAGCAACCCCATCCCTTCCTGGATGCGGTTTGAGATCGATGTCACCGTCATGATCGGCGTCGTGGTGATCACGACTCTGGCGGCCTTGATGTCAGGTTTGATCCCCGCCCTGATCTCCTCCCGGGCGAATGCCGTCGAAGTGCTGAAGGAAGGGGGGCGCGGCAACACCTCCCGTTCGGCCATGATCCTTTCCCGCGGACTTGTGGTGTTTCAGATTCTGATGACCAGCATACTGCTCATCGCGACCATGCTTTGGGTCCAGACCGTGGGCAACCTGCAGCGTATCGATTTCGGATTCGAGACCGAGGGGGTGATTGCCGGACGCATGGGGCTGATGCAGGGCGCCTACCCCTCAACCACCGAACGCACCGGGTTCTACGAAAAACTTCTGCGGGAACTGCGGGCGTCGGCCCAATTCAAGTCGGTTTCCCTCACCAATCGTTTTCGCATGGTTTTCTCGGGCAATGGACCCGTTGAAATCGAAGGACGTGAATACAACAGCCTGGCCGACCGCCGCATCACCAATTTCGAAAGCATATCGTCGGGGCACTTCGCCACCCTGGGGCTGAAGATCATCGAGGGTCGCGATTTTACCGAAAATGACAGCGACCAGCGGGAGCCGGTTGCCATCGTAAATGCCGCCTTTGCCAGGGAGCAATTCGGCAAGGAATCGCCCATCGGCAAGCGATTGCGCACGATCAATGGCAACGGCACCAATCCCGGCATGTGGCGCCGGATTGTGGGGGTTGTGCCCACGATGCGAATGCAGGGTCCGTTTAACAATCAGGTGAAGGAAGCCGGCTTCTATTTGCCGTTCTTCGGCACGCCGTTTGGTCCCGCGGCCGAAGAGCCCCAGGCACCACAGTTCGGCACAATCGTGGCGCGGCCCCTGGGTGATCAACCGGCGGCGGGTCTCGCCACGCAACTGCAGGCTCTTGTCAATCGTGTGGATCCCAACCTGCCCATGTATTTTGTGGAGACTCCCGGCGCATCAATCGCTGCGTTGATGTCGCAGAACGATCTCATTGGCAACACGTTCCTGGTGTTTGGGTCGGTTGCGCTGCTGCTGGCGGCAGTGGGCCTGTATGGGATCATGAGCTTCGCGGTAAACCAACGCACGCAGGAGTTCGGGGTGCGCATGGCCCTCGGGGCCGATAACCAAAGCATCATGCGCATGGTGCTCAACCAAGCCGCCAAGCAGTTGATCCTGGGCCTGGTGCTGGGGTTAGGCATCGCCGTTGGTATCTCACTCATCTTCAACGAGGGCCTTTCCAACACCCTGGTCGATATCAGTCCCCGGGACCCCATGACCTACCTTGGCGTTGCACTTATGCTCACGTTGGTCGCAGCCATCGCCACGTTTGTTCCCGCCCGCCGCGCCACCCGGGTCGATCCTATGATCGCTCTTCGTGCTGAATAGTATTCCCAACCCGCCATCGTTATGCCCGAGCTCCGCTTTGCTTTTCGCACGTTCCGACGTTCCCCCGGCTTCACCCTGCTGGCAGTGCTGACTCTCTCGCTGGCCATCGGTGCCAATACCTCGATCTATTCCATAGTCCATCGTGTCTTGATCGAGCCGCTGGTGCCGGGTGCTCCCGCTCCCGTTGTAAACCTCTTCAACGGAACGGGGTCAGCCCAACGCGACTACCGCTCTTTTTCGTGGGCTGAGCTGGAAACGCTTCAGCAGCCAAACGACGTGTTCTCCGCGGTTGGGGCCTATGACCTCGCCCTCACCGGAGTCAGTCATGACGGAGGCGATGTCCAACGGGTGTTTTCCATCTACGGAACCGGCAATCTGCTCCAAATTCTGGACGAGACCCCGGTAGTGGGACGCTTCTTTGCCCCCGAAGAAACTCAACCGGGCAGCGACATACCCGTGGTCGTCATCGGATACGAACTATGGCAAAAACTGGGGGGCACGCAGGACGTGGTCGGCCGTTCCCTGCGCATCAACAGCCGTCAGTTCGAGATTATTGGTGTCACCCGCCCTGACATCTCCCTCGGCAACGCCCTCATCGGGCCAGGACTGTTGCTTCCTTTCGGAGTGCACGATCGGCTGGGCAATCCCTTCGCCACCGATGGTAGCCGGCCACTGAGTGATCCCCAGAATCACGCCGTCATGTTGGTGGGACGCCTGCAGTCGGGGTTGACCGTGGAAACCGCCTCACTCCGGTTGCTCGCATTGGACGAACGACTCGCCGCCATCGACACGGATCCTGTTCCCACGGGGCGCCAACTTGAAATCCAGATTCCGTCCCGGCTCAGCATCAGTTCCACCCCTTCCGATGACGGTCCGTTGGAAGTCGTTGGCATGCTGATGCTCGGCATGTCGGGCGTGGTGCTGCTCATCGCCTGCATCAATTTGGCCAACATGTTGCTCGCCCGCGGAGCCAGCCGCCGAAAAGAGATGGCCATTCGGCTCTCGCTCGGTGCCCCCCGCTGGCGGCTGATCCGTCAGCTTTTGTTGGAGGGATTTCTCCTTTCCCTCGCCGGTGGTGTGGGAGGTTTTATCATCAGCCTGTGGTCCACCGATCTGTTGCTGCACTCCATGAAAGGTATGTTCAGCACCATGAACTTCAGCCTGATCATAGACAGTGCCCCCGACTGGCCACTCGTGGCGGCCACGTTGGCCTTCTGCCTGATCGCAACCGTCCTTTTCAGCCTGGCCCCGGCGGTAAAAATTTCCCGCCCCGATGTCACCAACGACCTCAAGGCCCAGGACAACGAGAGCACGGCCACCGGGCGATGGAACCGCTTCTTCTCCATTCGCCATTGTCTGGTCATGGGCCAGATTGCCCTCTCCCTCGTCATGCTTTTCTCGGCGGCCCTGTTCTGCCGCGGCGCCATCAACGCCACGGGGCTGGACATCGGTTTTGAGACGGACGGCTCCGTGGTGGCCGAGCTGGATTACTCCTTGGGCGACCTGCCCGAAAGAGACGCGCTCTCCCACTTCCTGCGCGTGCGCGACACACTGCGCGAACAGCCCACCACCCGCCACGCGGCCATCACCAACCTTCTGCCTTATGGTCAGGTCACCAATACCATGCGGTTGGTGGATGCCGCCAGGCCGGTCGACACGGCCAACGATCCGGATGCCCCGGCGCCGGGATTTTCCGGCCTTAACACCGCCATTTCCGATGGTTTCTTCGACAGCCTGGGGGTTCCCCTGATACGTGGTCGTGACTTTACCGCCGCGGAAGTCAGCGACCCGGAAGCCACGCCAGTGGTCATCATCGACGAACGCATGGCCCAGTCCCTCTTTCCAGAGGGTGACGCTCTCGGCCGGCGCGTCCGCCGCACATCGGCCCGGCCCGACGGCACCAATCCGGAGATGGAAATCGTCGGCATTTGCGCCTCCTTCCGACATCAGGTTTCAAGCTCTGACGCCATGCGACGCGTCTTCCTGCCCTTGGCGCAGACCACAACCTCCAACGGATTTCTGGTGGTTCAGGGACGATTGCCCTCTCGCGAAGCCACGGTGGCCTTGGCCGGCTCCGTCCGGGAAACGATTCGCCGAGCGGATCCAGCGGCCCCGTTGCTGCAACTGATTCCCCTGTCCGATCATGTCGATCGCAATGTCGGTCTGTGGATCACGCGACTCGGGGCAGCCCTGTTTGGTATCTTCGCCTTCATCGCCCTCCTGATTGCGATCATCGGCGTATACGGAGTGAAGGCCTACGCCGTCGCCCGGCGGTCCCGTGAAATCGGCATCCGCATGGCTCTGGGCGCCAAGCCCCGCGACATTTTCAGCCTCATCATGAATCAAGGAACCGCTCAAACCGCGGTTGGGCTGACGGTGGGGCTGCTCTTTTCCGTGGCAGTTGGGCAACTCTTGTCGGGCCTGCTTTTCCGCGTCTCCCCCTTCGATCCGATTGGCTTGGGAGTTTCTTCGCTCTCCCTCGCCGCAGCGTCACTCACCGCATGTTTCCTCCCCGCCCGCCGCGCCACCCGGGTCGATCCCATGGTCGCTTTGCGCGCAGAGTAATTCCCTTCACCCCACACCTACCATGACAACCGTCCTTCGCATCATCCTGTTCTTTCCGTTCCTGCTGCTCTGGCCGTTGCTGGCCAAAGCCGACTCTTCTCGCCATGAGGTGACTGAAGAGCTCTCCGGAGAATTCCATCCGAATGCCTCCGTGCACATCAAAAACATCAATGGTCGCATCATCCTGAAGACCTGGGACCTCGACAGCTACGAGGTGATTGCAACCAAGCGTTCACGCCACGAAGAGAACCTCGATCTCATTGAGGTGCGCCGCGACATCACCGCGGACCGCATGTCGATAGAAGTTCATATTCCGAAGAAGAAAGGTTGGTTCAGCTTCTCCCAGATTCAGGGATCGGTGAATCTGGTTGTGACCGTTCCTGCCACGGTTGATTTGGAAAGGATTCGCACCGTCAATGGCACGGTGGAACTGGCGGGATTCGCCAACGAAGTGAATGCCTCCTCCGTCAACGGCCGCATCGAAGCCCGCGAGCTGGGAGGCTCAACCCATCTCGATACCGTCAACGGATCGATCGAAGCCTCCTTTGCCTCGTTGACCGACTCCGACGAACTTTCATTCAGTTCCGTCAACGGCGGCATCAGGCTCAGGTTTCCCCACGACCTCAACGCCGACCTGCGCACCAGTGTGGTAAACGGTCGGATCAGTTGTGATTTTCCCATCACTCTGGCAGATGGCTCCAGCACGCGGCGGCTCAAGGGCCGGATCGGCGACGGCGGGGCGTTGTTAAAAGCCAGCACCGTCAACGGCTCCATTTCAGTGCGGGAAAAGTAAGCAAGGAGACCTTCGTGCCATGACCCTCCTACCTCCCGGATTATCCCGCCATCGTTCCCTCAACCTTGCGGTTGCCGCCACACTCTCACTGGCCATGGCCGCGGCCATGATTGTATCGGGTCTGTTGGATGCCTTTCTGGCCAAACCGTTGCCGCACATCGTGGATGACCGGGTTGTGCTGGTGGCCGAGAATGATCCCGCGGAAACGCAGAATCGCAACCGCATCACTTGGGACATGGCCCGCGAACTGCGGCGCCGCACGCAATCGTTCTCAAGCTTCGCCATTGCCAGCAATGCTGCCTACACCGTGCATGGATTCGACAATACCGAAGTCGCCTATGTGCCGCGTGTAAGCCCGGCGCTTTTCAACCTGCTGGGAGTCCGGGCCCAACTCGGCAGTGTCATCACCCCAGCCAATTGGGAAACGGCCGGCCAGCCGGCATTCTTGTTGAGCGATTCCCTTTGGCGGCGGCGATTCGCCGCCGATCCGGACATCGTCGGTCGCTCGGTCCGGCTTGATGACCGAAACGCCACCGTGGTGGGAGTGCTGCCGCCGGGGTTTGAATTGAACACCCTGGGCTCCGGCCAGCAGGGCTGGGTCGCAATGGAACCCGACCGGCTCGGTGAAGTGCCCGGTGCCTTCGTGCGACATTTCGCCTTTGCGAAGCTCGCCGAAGGCGTCACGCCCGGCCAAGCGGACGCGGAAGTGGCAAGGCTGGGGGCAGTAATCCGCCAGGAGTTTCCCACGGCGGCCAATCGCAATTTGGAAACGGTCGCACTCCCCCTGCGCGATACTCTGCTCGGCCCCTTTCAACAGCAACTTTGGATCCTGTTCTACCTGGCCGTGTTGGTGTTGGTGGTCGGTTGTTTGAACTGTGCGGCGTTGCTCCTGACTCAAGCCTTGCACCGGCGGCGGGAATTCGCCGTGCGCCAGGCGCTCGGCGCCAGCCAGTTGCGCCTGATCAGGCAGTTCTGGACCGAGAACATCGTCGTGACCGCCGCCGCTTCGGGGGGAGCACTGCTGATTGCCGCCTGGTCGGGTCCCGCACTGATCACACTCTTGCCGGCGGCCGCCGGGGCCGATGGCTTTGCGTTGCCCTCCCTCAGTGGCACCTTGATTGGCGGCGCGACGCTGACCGCCTTGGTCATAGCTCTGATTTTCGCCGTGGTGCCCTGGGTCATCGCACGCACGCTGCCCCTTGAATCCACCCTGCGAAGCGGCGGCCGCAACGCGGCCACCGGTTTGGCCGGCAAGGCCGGGCCCTGGCTGGTGTCGCTCCAGATCGTGGCGGCGTTTGTGCTCACCGCCGGAGCCTTCGTGCTGGTCAAAAGCGGGAAGGCGCTGGAGGAAACCGACTACGGATTTCCGATTGAAGAGCTCTACCAATTCCGCGTGAGCGTGCGCGGAGATGAGTTTGCGGCGATGGAAACGCGCACCCGGTTTTTTGAGCAGGTTCGTCTCGAGATTGCCGCTTTGCCGGGAGTAGGGTCCGTCAGCAGCGCCTTTTTGAGTTATCCCGTTCCGTCGGCCACCGCCAGTGCCTTTGTCCAACGGCAGGATTCGGTGCCGTTGGCCGAGTCCACCAAGCAGGCCACCGTCGATGCGGTATCCAACGCGTTTTTCACGACCCATGACCTTTCCGCCATTCAAGGTCGCCTGTTCAACTCCTCGGATCGCCCGGACACCCGCCCGGTCGCAATCATCACCGCCGGTTTGGCGGAACGTTATTGGCCCGGCGAGTCGCCGCTCGGTCAGGAAGTTCGGCTGCAACGTACCGGGGGCCAAACCTGGCGCGAGATCGTGGGGGTCATTCCCGATCGACTGAGCTCCGGCCACCGCCCGCAGGTCATCGACGGCATTATCCTGCCTCTCAGCCAATTCACGCCAAGCGGCACCTCGGTGTTTGTGCGTCATGGCGGCAACCCTCCGCCGCTGGAGACACTCAAGCGGGTCATTTGGGACATCAATCCGAACGCCTCCATCTTCTTCGAATCAGCGGTCGCCGACTACTACGCCAACTCGGCTTGGCAGCAACGCTTCAGCATGACCCTGTTGGTGGCATTCGCGGCGCTGGCCATATCTCTCTGCGCCGCCGGACTGTTCGCCGTGCTGTCCTTCTCGGTTGCCTCGCGCGACCGTGAACTGGGTATCCGTTGTGCCCTCGGAGCCACAACTCTCGACCTGCGGCGGGAAGTGCTGGCCGGCGCCGGCAGGATTGTCGCCGCGGGACTGGTCGGCGGCGCCCTGGTGTCGTTTTTCGCCCTGCGCGGACTGGAGGGGCTGATCTACAACATCCCCACGGTGTCCTCGACGGGATTGCTCACGGTCGGCGGTTTCATGGCGGCGATCTGCCTGGTGGCCTCCTGGTGGCCCGCCCGCAATGCCGGCAAAACCGACCCCATTGTCGCTCTGCGCCAAGACTGACCCCATCTCTTCATGATTTCCTCCATCCGTTTTGCCCTGCGGTCGATTTTCAAATCCCCCGGATTCGCCGCCGTCACCCTTTTGTCCCTTGCTTTGGGCATCGGGGCCAATACTGCGATCTTCAGCCTGGCCAATGGCCTCCTGCTAAAAACGTTGCCCGTGACGGAACCAGAACGACTGGTTCTGTTCAACTGGGCGGCCAGTCCCGAAACCGGCCCGCGGTCGCATAGTGGACACGTCGGTCCAGTCCCTGAAACCGGCGAGCGCACCAGCACATCATTCGCGTGGGCGGCCTTCGAGCAGTTTCAGGCCCCGAGCGACTCGCTGGCCGATGTTTTTGCATTCATGCCATTGTGGCGGATAAACGCCATGGTCGATGGTGATGCCCGGAACCTCGAAACCGCAACGGTCGTGTCCGGCAACTACCACCAGGCGCTGGGTGTGCGCATGATCAAGGGACGGGGTTTGGAGCCCGCGGATGATCAGGCCGGCGCCAATCCGGTTGCGGTCATTTCCCACCGTTACTGGCAGCAGCGTTTTGGCGGTGAGTCCTCTGTCCTCGGGAAGACACTGACCCTGAATCAGGTGCCGTTTACCATTGTGGGAATCACGGCGGAGGGATTCCGCGGTACGGGACAAGTCGGCGAGATTCAGGATGTCACGATTCCCTTTTCCCATTACCTGGCGGTTGAACCGGGCGACAAAAACTTCCATGAACCTTGGGCTTGGTCCGTGCGCATCATGGGGCGGCTCGCTTCGGGCAGCACCCTTGAACAGGCCCAGGCTGAAATGGAGGGGCGATTTGCCGCCTCCTACGAAGGACACCTCAACTTCGCGACCGAGAATGACCACATGCGGCTGCGCACCGAGTCGGGTGCTCTTGGCCTCAATGAAGACCGTCGGGAATATACGACTGCCTTGAATGTCCTGGCGGCAATCGTGGGGCTTATTTTGCTCATCGCCTGCGTAAATGTAGCCAATCTGCTGCTCGCCCGCGGCGCCGCCCGGCAGCAGGAAATGACCGTCCGGGCGGCCCTCGGGGCCAGCCGGTGGAGGTTGATCGGTCAACTGCTCACCGAGAGCCTCCTGTTGAGTATCATGGGGGCTGCGCTGGGCACGGTTTTCTCGCTGTGGATCCGGGATGGGCTGATGCACTTGTTTTCGGCAGATGGGAGCGGCTTTGAATTGGATGCATCCATGGATGCCAGGGTGCTGGCCTTCACCGTTTTGGTGGCGGTTTTCACCGGCGTGCTTTTTGGGCTCCTGCCTGCGCTTCGCGCCACCCGGAGCGACCTGGTCAGCGGCTTCCATGGCAGCCAATCCGGCCTCAGTGCGCCAAAATCGCGGATATCGAGAATTCTCATGATGGCGCAGATTGGCTTGTCCCTGATATTGATGACCGGCGCGGGGTTGTTCAACCGGACACTCTCAAATCTACGCGAGGTTGACGCGGGATTTGAGCAGGAGAACCTGGTGTTGTTTGGCATGGACGCCACTTCAGTCGGTTATGAGACGGAAGGACTGGATCAACTCTACAGCCGGATCAGCGATCGCCTCGCTTCGCTCCCCGGGGTTGAACGCACCGCCTTTTCCATGATTCCCATGCTCTCCGGCGGGACCTGGACTCGCAGCCAGTCCATCGAAGGCAACGACCACCTCGATTCCTCCGAACGCGTGCTGGTCGCCAATGCCATCTCACCGGGTTTTCTCGATACCCTGCGGATTCCCTTGTTGCTGGGCCGCACTTTCACGGTCGCGGACGGACCTGATGCCCCCCGGGTTGCCCTCGTCAATCAAGCGTTCGTTCGTAAGTATTTCCCGGACTCCACCGTTATTGGCCGCCGGCTGGGGCGTAGTATCAATGAATTGGATACTACTATCGTGGGCGTCGTGGCCGACGCCAAGTATGCCAACATCAAGGAAGAGGCCCGTCCGGCCATGTTCCTGCCTCACGCCCAGGTGTCCCGCGCCCGTCCCGGCAACTTCGCCGTGCGCACCCATGGATCGATCAGTGGCCTGGAAGCGATCATCACCAAGGCGGTGCGGGAAATTGCCCCGGGAATCCCCTTGATCAATTTCCGCACTCAACGCGAACAGACCCAGCGTTTCCTGACCGAGGAAAAGATGTTCTCCCGGCTTACGTTGGCCTTCGCGGTTCTGTCGCTGCTGTTGGCCGCCATCGGTCTTTACGGACTGCTCGCTTATTCCGTCGCCAGACGCACCGGAGAAATCGGACTGCGCATGGCGCTGGGGGCATTACCGGAAGACGTGCGGCGCCTGATCCTCGGGGATACTCTCCGCGTGGCGGGGGCGGGAGTCTTGCTGGGACTGCTGGGC
>JANQKV010000018.1 GCA_028280945.1 Opitutaceae bacterium | reverse complement strand
GTTGCCCGCCGAGAGGGTCAGGGTGGAGCCGGCCCCCACCGTGGTGTTGCCCGAGTAGGTGTTGGTGTTCGAGAGGGTGAGGTTGCCCGAGGCGGTCGTTAAAGTGCCCGTACCCGAGATCACTCCGGAATAGGTCGAGGTGTCGGAACGGTACCAGACCACGGCGCTGTTGTTGACCAAGTTGCCGGCGAGAGCACCGGTGGTGCCGCCATTGCCGATTTGCAACGTGCCGCCGGAGACTGTGGTGGTGCCGGTGTAGGTGTTGTTGCCGGCCAGGATCAGCGTGCCGGTCCCGGTCTTGGTGAGGTTACTGGTGCTCGTGGAGCCGTTTTCCACCACGCCGGTCACCAGGGTCGTGTTCGTGCCGCCCATGGTCAGGGTGCGGTTGGTCGAATTGTTGGAAAGACGAACACTGGCAATCGTCACGGTGCCGGTCCCATTGTTGATGAAGGAGCGGTTGCCGTTGTGGTTTTCCAAACGCTGGTCGACAGTTAAATCGCCACTGCCCTGCAAAGTGAGTTGGTTGCCGTTAAGGCGAAGGATATCAGCATTGACTCCGCCGGTGGTATTGATGGTCAGGGTGCGGCTACCGCCGAGTTGGAGGCGATTATCGATATCGATGTTGCCGGCGCCGCTGAGGGTCAGGTTACGGCGCAGGATGAGATTGTTGTCGATGAGAAGTCCACCGGTGAGCGTCCAGCTCTGGTTAGCGGTCAGGTAAATGTTTTGAAAGCGCTGCTGCTGATCATCGTTATTGGTCAGACCGCCGGAGCCAATGCGCACTTGATTGCTGGTAAAATCGAAGTTGCTGGCGGTCGTGGCCGAATTGAAGGTGACACTGTTGACCGTGCGGTTGCCGCCATTCAGCGAGATGCTGAATTTACTGTTGGCGCTATCCGCATCGAAAACCACATCATCACTGGTTCCCGGGGCACCATTCGGATCCCAGTTCTCGGCGGTGGTCCAGAGGCTGTCGGCACCGAGTCCATCCCAAGTCACCTGGGCATACGAAACAGCGGCTCCGACCCAACACACGAGAATCGAAGCACTTACCCATTTCCACTTTGGTAGCGCCGACATCACGAAAAACCTAGGGTAAAATACCCAGATAGCAAGAATTGACTGATGCTGTGCGATCCCGATGAAACTACATTAATAACTTGTAACCAACATGATGTGATTAGCTTAATATAAGCTCCTCTAACAGTTTTTGGGTTTCCGTTATTTTTAGTACAATCTGCCTGCGTGGTGGACTCCTGGGCCGAGTCGGCAACGTTACGCCCAATGAGCGAAGTGAAATCAACCCCACCGGACGATCGAGAGGCCGGACTGGAGGTGCGAAGTTGGTTTGTGCGAGGACGAAATGCCCTGCTGGCCCAAGCGGATTTTGGCCCGCTCTACGTGGATTATTACCTGCACCTGGCGGACCATCAGATCCAGCCTGACCCCGAGCACGACGCCATGTTCAAACGCGCGCTGGCCGGCATGGTTTTGCACTGCGTCTCACGCCCGTGGAACGAAATGACGGCGTGGACGATCAACTTCCAGCAGCCGCTGGTGAACCTCTTCCTAACGGGTGACAACGAGGACGGCACTATTACCGGCCGGGTGTTTGACGACAACGTGCGGGAGATGCCCGAAAACCTGTTTTTTGCCGACGTGATTCGTGGCCGCGGAGAAAAGCGGCGTAGTTCGGTCAGCTTCGAGGGCCATGATCCTCTGGTCGCCGTGGAGCAGTTTTATCGGCAAAGTGAACAGCGCGGCGCGCGTTATTTTGATCTGGGCGGGGAGTCTTTTGCTCTGCTGTCCGAGCATCCGGATTGTGACATGGCATGGTTCGACTCGGTCAGTCCGGCTCAAATCGAATCGATTCACACGATTGAGGAAACCAGCCTCATGGAACGCCGGATCCAACGCTGGCATTGCGGCTGCAATCAAGACCGCATGATGCAGGTATTGGCTTCGCCCTATCGATCGGATGCGGATGCGTTGTTTGAGAACGACCCAAAAATCGAGATCCGTTGCCCGCGATGCTCGGCGCGCCATTCGATCACCCGGGAAGCGATGGAAGCCTACATGGTGACGCACCCGGAGTAACCAGCGTCTGACGACAGAACGGGCCCGGCTCGCCTGGTCCCGCTACATGCTGAAGCTACTGCTCAGCGTCATGATGGCGCTGACCATGGCGTAGGCGATGAAGCCGACGAATACAAACACGCTCAGCAGCACCCCGCTGGCGATCACCTTGGTAAAGGTATTGAGCTGGTCGGAGACGGCGCGCCGATAGCTCTTCGCAATTTTTTTGAGAGAGGGCACAACATTGCCGGTGTTTTCGCCCACAGCCAGTTGGTCCAGCACGAGGTCGGGGAAACATCCCGTATCCGGTAGCGCCTGCGACAACGATTCACCTTCCAGGATTCGATCCGTCGCTTCGTCAAACGCAGCGCGAAACGGACGGTTGGCGATCTGTTTTTCCGTCATCCGCAATGCCTCCGCCGTGGTGATGCCGTTTTCGAGCAGGACCGAGAGCGTCTGGCTGAAAGCCAGGACGGTCTGACTTTGCACAAAGTTCTTTAGCAGGGGGATTCGCAGGCTCCATTGGTCGGTGACCCAGCGGCCTGCTTCACTGGCCCGCCATCGCCAAAAGCTGATGCCAAACACGACCAGGCCGGCGATGACAAAGAGCCCATAGGTAAGGGCGAAGTCGGAGGTGGTAACCAGCAACTGCGTCGACCACGGCAGCTCACCGCCGAGGGCGTTGAGCAGGCTTTGGAGCCGGGGGAGCAGGAAGAACAGGAAGAACAGAATGACGCCGACAGCCACCACGGACATGAACAGCGGATAAGTCAGCGCGTTGATCAGCTGCCGCTTCAATTCGCGTTGTTCGGTGAGATGCTCAATCAACCGTTCCAGGGTATCGTTCAGGTTGCCCGTAGCTTCGCCGGCTTGAAGCAGACTCACGGTTGATTCGTCAAAGACCTGGGGGAAGTCGGCCAGGGCCGCGGAGAGGTTCGCGCCTTCGCTCAATCGTTCCCAGATTTCGCCGCTAAGCGCAAGCAGGGCCGGATCCTTGATCCGCTGCGACAGCAACCGGATGGCCTCACCCGCCGAGAGTCCACTGGAAGTGAGGTCGTAGAGGGATTGCAGGAACGGCAGTCGATGCTGGCGCGAAAACTTAGCGCGGCGAGTCGCAGTCGACGTGGTCGGCATCGCGGAAGCTGGGGCAGCGGAGGTGTTGAACCTTTTTTTGGGGGCCGTGGCGGAGGTGTTCTTGGATTTGCCGCCCTTGCGTTCCGCCAGTTTGAGCGGTTGCAGTCCCCGCGCTTGGAGTCGGCGGAGAGCGTCTCTGCGCGAAGGGGCCTCCAATTCATCTGCCACGGGCTGACCTCCCCGGTCGCGTGCGGTGTAAGCGAAGCGCGGCATGGGCGATCAGGACTCGGTCACGGTGACGACCCGCAGCACCTCTTCCATCGTGGTGTGGCCGGCCACAATCTTTTCCCAGCCGGATTGGCCGAGCGTGCGCATGCCGTGGCGGCGAGCCACTTGTCCAAGTGTGCGCGTCGACTCCCGCTGCAGCACAAGTTCGTGCAGTTCTTCGTTGAGGCGGAAGATTTCGAAAATTCCGATCCGTCCCCGGTAACCGGTGCCGCGGCAGCGGTCGCAACCGCACGGGGCCTTGAGGGTTGTTGCTTGGTTGGCCGGGTCGTCAGGATCGAGTCCCAGCACCAACATGTTGTCGCGGTGTTTGAGCGGGTTGACTTCCTGCTCCTTGGCGCAAGCCGGGCAAAGGCGGCGCACCAAGCGTTGGGCAATGACCAGCTCGATGGACGAAGCGACGAGAAACGGCTCGATGCCCATGTCGACCAAACGCGTGATGGCGCCGGGTGCGTCGTTGGTGTGGATGGTCGAGAAAACCAAGTGACCTGTGAGGGAGGCGCGGATGGCGATGTCGGCCGTCTCGCGGTCACGAATTTCGCCCACCATGATGACATCGGGATCCTGGCGCAGCACATGCCGCAACGCGCTGGCGAAGGTGAGGCCAATTTCCGAACGCACCTGCAGCTGGTTGACCCCCTCGATCTCGTATTCGATCGGGTCTTCAATGGTGATGATGCGCAGATCGGTGGAATTGATCCGGCGCAAAAAGGCATTCAGCGAGGTCGATTTACCGGAACCGGTTGGACCGGTGACGAGGATGATGCCATGAGGGTAGTGGAGCACTTCCTCGATGATCTCCTGCTCTCGTCGGCTCATGCCGAGTTTTTCCATCGAGAACGCCTGTTTCTTTTGGTTCAACAGACGCAGCGAGATCGATTCGGCGTAAATTGTAGGGAAAGTCGACACCCGGATATCGAGCGTGACTCCGTTCGCCTTGAAGTTGATGCGGCCATCCTGCGGCAGGCGTTTTTCCGAGATGTTGAGTTTGGCCATGATCTTCACGCGGGAGATGATGGCATCCTGATAGCGCAGGAGGTTTTCCGGCACGGGCACGGGTACCAACAGGCCGTCGACGCGGTAGCGGATGCGCAGTTGCCCGTCCTGTGGTTCAAAATGGATGTCGGTCGCCTCGTCGGTGATGGCCTGGCTGATCACCTCCGTGACGAAACGAACGACGGCGGCGTCCTCGTCGACAATCTCGTCATCGGCTCCCGTGGCTTCCGGCGCCAGGTAGTCGTCGTCTCCGTCGTCGAGTGAAGCGGCCCCGACGCCGAAGTGTTCAACAATGAGTTGGTTCACTCGCTCCGCAATCGCCAGATGCCAGACAATGGGTCGCGGAGTAAACGTGCGTATCCAGTCGGCCATGACATCGTCCGGCACCCAGGCGGTTGCCAGGTGCAGGGGGGTGTCGGGGCCGGGTTCGGCGACTTCCCCATCCTCGGAGGGTTCAGGCGCTTCTCCCATGGCGATGGGGAGCACCTGGTATTCGTGCACCAACCGGGCGGGTAGGAGTCTTAGCGAACGGGGATCGGCCTGCAGGTCGGAGGCGATGTTGAGACCGGTGCGGTTGGCGATGTCATCAAGAATGTCCCCTTCGATACGTTCGACCAAGGCGGCAAAGGTGGCCACTCGTTCATGACGAGGAGCCTCCAGCACCAGCGGAATCTGCTCTTCGTCAAGTTGTTCCGCCAAAAACTCCGGCAGGTTATCAGCGACGGCGAGGACCATGGGTCGGAGAATCGTTGGAGGGTTCCCTGCGCGGTTCGATGAGGGGCTGCTGGTCGAGCACGCGCTGAACTTCGTCTGAGTTGGTCATGCGGTCGACGCGGTTCATGGCTGCTGAGTTATCGATGGCGCCGGGATTCAGGACGGTCGGTCGCAGGAAGAAGATAAGATCGGTTTTCTCCTCCGAGCGATTTCTTAGACCAAGCAAATCACCAATGAAGGGGATCGGACCGAAACGATTCGTGTCGCTGCGGTTGTTTCCGCGCTGCAGTCCGCCCATGACGATGATATCTCCGTCCTGCACACTGATGAACGAACTCATCTCACGTTGGCCGACGATGGGTTGGGAGTTCCCGTCAATCGTCGTATTTCCAATGATGTCTTCGACTGTTTGCTCAATCTCCAATTGAACCGAACCGTTGTTGCCGATAAGAGGCTTAACCAAAAGCCTGATGCCCACCTGACGGTTATTAACCGTGGTCCGGTATGCCGTGGAGGTCTCGGGATTAGCAGTCGTGCCGGCGGCGTCCGGTATAAAGCTGCCCAAAACCGGAATGTCCTGCCCTACAAAAAACTCAGCCTCTTTATTATGAGTGGTCACCACTGCAGGGACTTGAAGAAACTCTGCATTACTTTTTCGCGGAGAGCTTCCTACACTCAATACCCCGGTGAGCTGGTTGTTTTCGAACGTGGCATAGGTTTCCGAAATGAAGTCTGACAGGTTTGACCCAGTGGGGGCCGGTCTCCCACTTCCCCCGATGCTAAGACCTGGAGCACCGCCCGTGAACCCTGCCAACTTACCATCCTGCACCACCAGGCCCATTGCGCTGATGCCAGTGCTGTCATTATCGGACAAGGTCACCTCGGCGATTACAACCTCGATGCGCACCTGCGCCAGAAGCACGTCGATCTTGTCGATGAGTTCCTTGATCAGTCGGATGTCTTCCACCGTGCCACTGACGACCACAGCGTTACTGCGCTCATCGGGCAGAATGGTGACGAGCTGACTGAACTCACTGGAGTTTGCCCCGAGGGCAGCGGTGGCGTTGTTGTTGGCCGGCTGGGCGGTGGGTTGGGGGGTGTTGGGGCGACGGGCGGACTCGGAACGGGAAGTGGCCTGATTTTGGCCGGAAACCAAATTGCTCACCAAGGTCGCCACCTCGGTGGCCTCGGCATGCTTGAGATAGATGATTTCGTTGCGGGTGTTGGGATCGGAGCGGACGTCGAGCCGGGAGATCAACTTGTCGAAAAACGGGTGCAGCCGCGGATCGGAGATAACGATGATCTGGTTGGTGCGGTCGTCAGCGTTAAACGAGGTGGAGGTGCCGAGCTGTTGGGCGGCCGGTCCCTGCAAAATGTTGCGCATCTGATTCGCAAGGTCGGAGGCCTTGGCGTAGACGAGCGGGTAGAATTTGGGCTCGAGCGAATCAACGTTTGGGCGGTCGAGCTCATTCACTAAAATCTCGATACGCTGCAGCGTGCTGATGCTGTCGGTCACGAGCAACGCGTTGGCCTGTTCAAACGGCATGGCCCCACCCAGCTGCTGGTTGAGCAGGGTAGCGATCTTGCTGCCAAACTGGCTGACCTGCACAAACTCAAACGTGAACAGTTTGGTGGCGATGCGGCCGCTGGGGGCGAGCCCCAGGGTCGATCCTTCAATTAGTTCGGGGGATTCGATGCGCGCGGCGCCAATCGGCACGACTTTGACGAAGCGTTCGCCGAGCGGGGCAACGGCGATGCCGTTGAGCGCGAGGGTGGTTTCGATCGCCATCAATGCCTCCGCGTGGGTCAACGGTTGTTCGATGGTCAGGGTGAAAACCGAATTGGCGGGCACCTGTGGCGACCGCAGCACTTCGCGGCCGGTTAAAATCTCGATCAGACCCAGAGCGGCATCGATCGGTCCCTCCGGGATATTGATGCCCTCGGTGAGCATCCCGTCGGCCACAGGAGCGAGGCTGGGGCTCAGGCTTGCCGCGATGCTGGCGACATCCGGAGCGGTGGTTTGGGCCGCCAAGGGGGTGTGAGCCAGCAGGAGTGCCAGACCGAGGCGGAACGAATTCAAAGCGGTGAAACGCATGGAAGATAAAAATCAGTGACGGTTGGGGCCAGCCACAGGGAGAAAGAGCGAAGTCAAATCGCGGGGTGATGTAAATGGCGATGTGTGGACATTAGTGAGAGACGCCAATCGACCGAGAATGTTGCGTTATTTTGGCTCTTGCGAGGGTTCCGGGCACCTCCAACCGTTTAGACGAGTATGCCCAACTCTTTCGGCAAATTGTTCAGAATCACGACCTGGGGAGAAAGTCATGGCCCGGCGGTGGGTGTCGTCATCGACGGTTGCCCGCCTCGAATTGCCATCTCGGCCGAGGAGATTCAGGCGGAACTTGACCGGCGTCGCCCTGGCCAGAGCGACATTGTCACTCCCCGTAAAGAAGCCGACCGGGTCGAGGTCCTGTCGGGCATTTTTGAGGGGCAAACCACCGGCACTCCGATTTCCCTGCTGGTGCGCAATGCCGACCAGCGCCCCGGTGCTTACGACGAGATGAAGGACAAGTTTCGTCCGTCCCATGCCGATTTCACCTATGCAACCAAGTTTGGCATCCGTGATCACCGCGGGGGCGGGCGGAGTTCGGCCCGGGAAACCATCGGCCGCGTGGCCGCAGGGGCGATCGCCAAAAAACTCCTTCGCGACGTGCAATTGCGGGCGTTCATCGTGCGGGTGCACGACATCAGCATGCCCAAAAACGCCCTGGCTGAAATGCCCACGCTGGAGCAGATCGAAGCCACACCCGTGCGCTGCCCCCATCCGGCCACGGCGGAGGCGATGATTGCGCGGATCAAGGAAGTGCGCTCAGCGGGCGATTCCGTGGGCGGGATCGTGGAATGCCGGGTGGCAGGGCTGCCGGTCGGGTTGGGGGAGCCGGTGTTCGATCGGCTGGAAGCTGATCTCGCGAAAGCCATGTTATCCTTGCCCGCCACCAAGGGTTTTGAGGTCGGCAGCGGCTTCGGCGGCACCCTCCTGAAGGGCAGCGAACACAATGATCTTTTCACCAACGAGGATGGCAAAGTGCGCACGACCAGCAATCGCTCCGGGGGCGTGCAAGGCGGCATCAGCAACGGCGAGGAGTTGGTGTTTCGGGTCGCTTTCAAACCCACGGCAACGATCCTACAGTCCCAACCCACGGTGGACACCACCGGAGCGGAAACCGAACTGATGGGGCGGGGACGTCACGATCCCTGCGTCGTCCCGCGGGCGGTGCCGATCGTCGAAGCCATGACGGCGCTCGTGTTGGTCGATCATTGGATGCGGCACCACGCCCAAACCCAAACCTTTGCTTCGTGAGCGAAATCGCCCGGCGAGTATACCTGATTCTCGGCGCGGCTGGCTCCGGTCGACGTGAGGTGGTGCGGGATTTGATTGCGAGCGGTTTTGAGGATGACGAGCAGGTGGGGGTCATCACGGCTTCAACCGAAACCAATGACTGGCCGGCGGGAACCGCCACGACGACCTGGTCGTGGAATGCCGACAGCACGTCGCTCGAGGGAACCTGGCCGAACACCGCCTCAACCGGGTTTTTTATCACCGATGGACGGGGCAATCCAGTCGACCAGGTGGAGGCCGTGAAACCCTGGCTTGCCGCGCAGGCGGCGGCATTGGTGCGGGTGGCCTGTGTGGTCAACTGCGCCCTCTGCGCCGAGCATACCGCCGTGGTCGCCTGGCATGACGCTTGTATCCATTTTTCGGATATCGTGTTGCTCAATCGCCGCGAAGGCGTGCCGAACAAATGGATGTCCGATTATCAAGCCCGTTTCGCGAAAAACTACCTTCCCTGCCTGGTCGAATTCGTGAAAAAGGGCCGCGTGGCCAACCCGGCCCTGGTGCTGGACGAACAGGTGAGGCGACTCTCCCATTGGTTCGATGAAGCCGAGGGCGATGGCGGCTGGCAGGCGTTCTTGGATCAAGCCGGGGATGTGGTGATCGAAGACGAGACCGATCCCACGGATGATGCCGAGGACGAAGCGGAAGTGGATGAATATCTCGAACGCAATCTGGGAGGCACCCGCCGGAAAAAGATTCCGAGTATCGCAGATTATCTGCCGCCGGTGGAGACAGCCTGATCGACCGCGGCGAGATCACTCTTACCAGCGGCTGCGCACGTCACGCAGGTCGAGCCAATCACCCTCCTGAAAATCGTTGGCCGAGAAGAACATTTCGAAACCGATGCCAAAGATGAGCGCCAACTCGCGTTCCGGCCACGAGTCTTCCCGATACATCGCCACGCCGGTCAAGACCTGGCCGTAGAACCACTCCCGCCACATCTTCTGGCGGTAAACCGCGTAGACCCCGTAGTCGCGCACCTGCACGACGTCGCCGGTGTCGCCCCGGATGCCCAAGGCGAGGACCGCCCCGCGGTCATCCTGCAGATTGCGGTAGAGTGAGAGCCGAGCGTTGTAGCGCACGCGTTCGGTATCGTCGGAGACTTTGAACCAGTTCGACAAGCGGACGAGGTTGTCCTGGCTGATGCGGCGCTCCAGATCAATGGAGGTATTGCCGCCAAACTTCTCGCTGTTGCGCCAGAAGATGGTCTGCCGAAAACGCACCAGGTTGTTGTCGTTAAAGTGGTGCAGATAGCGGTAGGAAAGCCTAAGGTAGGGGTCGAGGGGCCATTCCAGTTGGACACCGGCTCCCAGCGACCAGCGGTCGCTTTCGCCCCAGGGCGGGCGGTAGCCGAGTCCCACCAGCCATTCGTCCTCGCCCGTCTCCGAGGGCACGAGCTCCTCGAAACCATGGTCGTGGTTGATCAACTCGTCCTCGTCGCCGCGCCCGATCATGGCGTGAAGGCGATGATTGATGTTTTCGAGCGGCAGATAGGCGCGGAAGCGGGTTTCCCACTCCACTCCGCGGTACTCATACCAGTGGGGCAAAACAGATAAACGGCCGTAGGCCCCGGTTTCGGACGGACCGTAGCGATTGTCGCCAAAAAACTGATCCACCCAACGCGCCGAGCCGTCGACCGTGTTGGCGACGCGTTTCTGCAGCCGATCGATCAACGCGGGTTTGTCTGGCTCTGTAGCGGTCGGCTCGGATTCGGGTTGTGCCGCTGCGAACGGGAGCAGCGTCATCAGCGTGCCCAGACGCCAAACGAGCCTTGCTGATCCCGCTGAACCGATTCGCATGCGCCGAACGATTGGGACGATCCGGCTTAGCGCAATGCGTTTGGCCGTGAAACCTGAAGCAACTCAGTCGAAAGCGAGACCCAGGGCGTCGCGGGCGCTGCGGCCCAATTCGCGGAAAAGAGAGGCTCCATTGGCCCTCTTGAGATCGTGACGGTAGGTGGGCACGCACTTTCGCATGTTCCGAGTGCCCTCATCTCCCTCCAACAGGTGGGGGAAGCTCTTTTCAATCACCTCCGTGATAATGTGCACCGACGTCGACGCTCCCGGCGAGGCACCTAGCAAGGCGGATACCGTGCGGTCGGCACTGGTGAGCACCTCCGTGCCATAGTGGACGATGCCGGCTTCACCGTCGGTTTGTTTGATTGCCTGCACGCGGATTCCGGCATCGATGAGCCGCCAGTCCTCGGGGTGAGCACCGGGGTAGAACTCGCGCAGCACCGACATGCGGTCGGCCATGCTTTGGGTACCCTGTTGCACGAGGTAACCGATGAGGTCGAGGTTGCTCGCACCGATTTTAAGCAGCGTGGCAATGTTGTGTGGCTTGATGGTGCGGGGCAGATCCAGGAAACTGCCGTGGCGGTGCAGATACTTGGTTGTCCACGCGGCGTAAGGGCCGAAAAGCAGGCTCGTTTTGCCATCGAGCACCCGGGTGTCCAAATGCGGCACCGCCATGGTCGGCGCGGCGCCGAGGGCCTGGCCATAGACCTTCGCCTGGTGCCGGGAAACAACGTCGGGATTGTCGCACACGAGCCACTCGCCGCCGATGGGGAACCCACCCAGGCCCCAAGCTTCCGGCAGCTTGGCCTTTTGGAGAAGCAGCAGGCTGCCTCCGCCGGCGCCGACAAACGTGAAGTCGGCGTCGAAGTCGTAAGACTCCCCGTCGAACCGGCGCGTGGCGGTGACCGTCCATCGCTTGCCGTCCGCTTTGCGCTGCAGGTCTACGACACGATGGCCGGTCAGGACGCGGCACCCGTCCTGTTGGTCGAGCCAGGCGGCAAGTTGGCGGGAGATGTTGCCGAAGTTCACGTCACTGCCGCCGTCCATCTTCGTGGCGGCGATGGGCTCGTCGGTCCGCTCCTCAGTCAGGAGCGGCGCCCACTCCCCGATCTTGGCCGGATCGGTGGAGAACTCCATCGGGGCGAAGAAGTGGTGGGCGGCCAACCCCTCATGGCGCGCCTTCAGGTAGGCCACCTGTTCAGCCGTTCGCACGAAGCTGATGTGCGGCACCGGATTGATGAAACTGGTTGTGTCGCCCAGGATGCCATCCCGGACCGATTGCGCCCAGAACTGCAGGGAAGACTCAAACTCCTGAAAAATGTCGATCGCCTTGGTGACGTTGACCGTGCCGTCCGGTTCGGGGTGCGGCGTGTAGCTCAGCTCACAGATGCCGGCGTGGCCGGTGCCCGCGTTGTTCCAGCCGTTGGAGGCTTCGGGCGATATTTCGTCGGCGACCTCGAACATGGTGATTTTGAGGGTCGGATCGAGCCGCTTGAGCAGCACACCAAGGGTGGTGGACATGATGCCGCTGCCGATGAGGACAACTTGATGAGGGGAGGAGGTCATGGCGCTGGGAGGTGTTGACGTTTGCGAACGCGACGTGGAGGTGATCTAACGGGAAATGGCTTATGCTGAGGATTTGGCCGAACGCATTCGCGTTCAATTTCGCTCCCGGGACGTGGCCTGGGATGAGAAACGCATGATGGGCGGCCTGTGCTTCATGGTGGATGACAAAATGTGTGTGGGGGTCAGTGAGGACCGACTCATGGTGCGGCTTGATCCGGCGGATTACGAAACGGCGCTGGAGCGACCGGGAGCCGAACCGATGGATTTTACCGGCCGGCCAATGAAGGGATTTGTCTGGGTGTTTGAGGAAGGTATCAGCACGGAGGCATCGTTGGGTGGCTGGCTGGCCGAGGCCCTGGCGTTTAACCCACGGGCCAAGTCGTCAAAGAAAAAGAAACGGCAGTAACCGGGCTCATTCGCGGTGAGCCAATACGTCCTTCTCGTAGCGTTCCACTTCGGCGAGCCAATCGGCGCCCGCGGGAACGTCGGCTCGCAGGCAAAGCTCGTCCCAAACGGCGCCCCACGGCAATGCCCGTCCTTGCTCCATGAGGGCAAGTCGCTCGTGGCCACGGCCCGCCTTTTCGGCAGCCTTGAGCTTGGCCGTGGGGTCGAGCAGGCCACACAATACGGCCTGACGGGTGGCGCGGGTGCCGATCACGTAGGCGGCGATGCGGTTGATTGAGGCGTCGAAGAAATCGAGCGCGATATCGATGCGCTTCCAGGCATTGCCGCGGGCGATCTCGAGGAAGAAGTTGCGCACGGCATCGTCGAGGATGACGACGTGGTCGCTGTCCCACCGCACCGGGCGACTGGTATGAACCAGCATGCGCGGATGAAATTCCAGATGGGCCGAAACCTTGTCGGCCACGGATTCGGTCGGGTGGTAGTGGCCGAGATCAAGGCACAGGATCTTTTTCCGGGTGAGTGCGTAGTTGGAGTAAAACTCCTGCGAACCCACGACGTATTCCTCGCTGCCAAGACCAAAGAGTTTGCCTTCCACCGCGTCGAGACACTTGGACGGGTCGACCGATTTGTCGGCGAAAATGGCGTCGTAGGATTCGGCCAGACGATGACGAGGTGCAAATCGATCGGCGGGCGCATCCTTGGCCCCGTCCGGAACCCAGTGATTGTGCACGCAGGGTGAGCGCAGCCTGGTCGCAAAGTGCTCGGCGATGCGGCGGCAGGCCTTGGCGTGATCGATCCAGAATTGGCGCACGGGTTTACTCGCGTGGGACA
>JANQKV010000016.1 GCA_028280945.1 Opitutaceae bacterium | reverse complement strand
GAGATGAAATGGGTTTCGATTTCCGGCGTCTCCGAAATCCGCAACAGCGGGTAATCGTGGAAATTGCTTTGCTGCACAGCGCCGTTCGCCACGGTGATCTGCTGGTTCATTGCCGTGCTGATGGCATCAACGATCGATCCCTCAACCTGATTCTCTGCCCCACTGCGATTCATGATCGTTTCACCCACGTCAACCGCGGCGACCGTGCGGTCCACGCGCAGGGCGCCGAATTTGGATACGGTGACATGTGCACCGATCGCGACGTAACCGAGGTGGCTGAAGTGGAACGCCACCCCAATGCCTTCCCCCTTGGGCAGCTCCCTGCCGTAACCGATTTTTTCAGCGGCCAGTTTCACGACGGCGGACATGCGGCCTCCGTGGTAACCGGGGTTGTCGTCCGTCGCCTCAGGACGGGGCACGTCACCCAAAAGGTTGAGTTTAAATTCCAAGGGATCGACTCCTCCGGCATGGGCCAGTTCGTCGATGAAACTCTGTACCACAAAAGCAATTGTGCAGGACTCGGGGGCCCGCCACCAGCCGAGTGGCACCCGGGTATTGATAATGGTCTGATCCATGCGGTAGTTGGGCACGAAATGGCAGGGGAACTCCGACGGGCTCATGTTGGCTCCGCGACCAGGCTCTTCGTCGCTCTCCACGCCGAGGGTGACAAAGTGATCCTGCCACGCGACGAGGTTGCCATGATTATCGACCGCTCCTTTGAGGCGATGCCAACCCGCTGCCCGATAGTGGTCGTGTTGCATGTCCTCTTCGCGACTCCAGGTCATCTTAACCGGCAAACCCGCTTTCTGTGAGATGGCGGCACATTCGACCATAAAATCACCGATGAGCCGGCGGCCAAACCCACCGCCAATCCGCGTCATGTGCACAAACACGTTTTCGGCCGGTATGCCGAGGTGGTCGGCAATCAAGCCGCGACCCCAACTCGGCAACTGGGTTGGCGCCCAGATCTCAGCGCGATCCGCCGTCACCAGTGCAGTGCAGTTCTGGGGCTCCAGATTGGCGTGGGAGGCATAGGGATACTCGTAATATGCATCGAGTGAGACGGGGGCGTTCATCAACGCATGGTCGACGTCTCCGTCGGTTCGCATGTTCTGGCCGGGCTGTTGTGAGATCTCCTCGGCCCGCGCATAAAACGAATCCGTGCTTTGTTCGGTGACGTCCGGTGTGTCCCAATCGACCACCAGCATCCGGGAAGCTTTCAACACCGACCAGGTGTCGACGCCGAGAATGGCGACCCCGGGCAATAGCTCCTCCAACTTGTCCGAGCCCTCGATGACGAAGGCATCCTGCACTCCCGGCTGCCGCTTGATCAGGTCCAGATTGGCGGACCTCACTTTGCCGCCGAAGGCGGGGCACTTGACGTAGGTCGCGTGGACCATCCCGGGCAGGGTTTGATCGATGCCAAACAGGGCTTTGCCGGTGATGATCTCGGGGTTGTCGACGCCGGGAATCCAGGTGCCAAGGATCTTAAAATCCTCCGGCTTTTTGAGTTCAACCGACTCCATGTCCGGGACTGGAAGTTGGGACGCGGTAGCGGTGAGTTCACCGTAGGTCAGCTTTTTGCCGGTGGGGATATGGGTGACGGCATTGGCGGCGGCCTCACACTCGGTCACGTCGACCCTCCAGGTCTGCGCAGCGGCCGCGATCAACATGTCCCGGGCGGTGGCGCCGAGACGGCGAAACTCCATAAAGTGCTTGGGGGTGGCTCCGGAGCCACCGGCGATCTGCCGTTCGTAACGCTGGTCAAAACCGGCCTGTTCAATGGTGACCGACTTCCAGTCGACCTCCAACTCCTCCGCAATCAGCATGGGCAGGGCGGTTTTGATGCCCTGGCCACATTCGGGATTTTGGGAGACGATGGTGACGGTTCCATCGGGGCTGATGCGCAGGTGGAAATTGGGCGCGAAGTCGCCTTCGGCGGGATGGGGAAAGGCGGGGTTTTTCTCGGCGGCGCTGGTTTTGCCAGCCAGCATCAGGCCGAGAGTGAGTCCGGAGGTGGCAACGCCGGTGGTGCGGATAAAACCGCGGCGACTTACTGGAGTAGAGGCGACTGATGAGCTCATGGCAGGTTCCCCGGGTTACGCGTTGGCGGTTTTTTCGGCGGCAAGGTGCACCGCCTTGCGAATGCGCGCATACGTGCCACAACGGCAGAGATTGCCGGCCATGGCGGTGTCGATTTCGTCGTCAGTAGGCCGGGCCGTCTTCGCCAGCAACGCGGCGGCGCTCATGATTTGACCGGCCTGGCAGTAACCGCATTGCGGCACGTCGGCCTCATCCCATGCCTCCTGCACGGCGGCCGTTCCGTCAGGGTCGAGCCCTTCGATGGTGGTAATGGGACGGGCCCCCAGCGTGGCCACGGGAAGTTGGCAGGAGCGCACGGCCTCACCGGAGACATGCACGGTGCAGGCCCCGCAGAGGCTCATGCCGCAACCGTATTTGGTGCCGACGAGGTTGAGGTGATCGCGAAGGACCCAAAGCAGCGGGGTATCGGAGGCGACATCAACGACCATCGATTCGCCATTAATCTTGAGCGTGTAAGAGGGCATGGGGGAACTGATTTAGAATTTGGGGTTATGAGTTAAGGGGCCAGTGATCGGGATTTCACCCAGGCGATGATGGCTGCGTCGTCATCGAAGTGACGCCACACCAGCGCTAAAAACTCGGCGGGCATGATGTTGTTGCGATCAAAGAAGGCCCGATCGCCTCCGCAGCTATACATCATATCGGCGGGGAGCTCGCCGCGCAGTTTGGCGCGGGTTTTGGGCAGGATGCGGGGCAGCCACCCGATGCCCTCGATTTCTTCCGCTTTGCCGGGCCAGGTGTCGGAATCAGCGATCACCTCCGACGGGACACCGTTTTGAACCGACAGGAAGTAGTCCCGGCGAATCGCCTCGGTCGTGAGGGCATTGCCGAACCCTGGTCGCCCCTCGTCGACATCATCTTCGGCATAATCATACATGTGCTGCGGAGTGATGCCGTTGGCCTTGAGCCAGGCGGTTTCCGCTTCGTCAAAAAACGTGTCAGCACCGCGTTGGCCGTCCTGGTAAAGTTGATATCCTTTTTTGTAGAGAGTGCGGAACGTCGCGGGAAAATCGAAGTGAACGAGCGCCATGAGCCCGAACCTAGACAAACCCGGGAGCGACGCAAAGCCTCGAGCGTGAAAATTCAGCGTCAGTTAACCCCACTAGCAAAAGGCGGACGGGATATGGGTTCTGGGATTTACCGTGTATAGCCGTGGGATTCCAACAATCCCAACACATCCACCGTGATGGCGGGATTGTCGATCAGCTCAGGAAACTCCCGTTTCAGGTTGGCCCGTATTCCCCAGTCGAGTTCGCCGGTGAAAGCGGCAAGCACCCGCTCTTGAAATCCGGTATCGGGAAACGTTAAGAGTGACTTTTTCGCCAGAAGAACAAATTCACTATCGTTGCCAGAGACTCTACGGGAGGTCAGTAAACGGATAATTCCGCGTTTGGCCACTGCAACTTCTGCAACGTTCGATTGGGACATTGCAGCGATTTCTAACCACAAATTGCCTGCGGATATGTGAGTCCATCTTTGAAGGGTTCGCAGCGCGACCGGGCGGAGCGGGTGATTACTCAGTATTACCTCGCGCACAAAGGCCGTAGATGAGGGGCCGGAAGCACCGTCAAGAATTACCAAAACATCACGACGCCGGTCATCATTTGTCGCAGAGGCTATCGCCGAAGAATAAAACTCGCTCCATAAATAATCGGCAATGGCCAAATTGGCGGATAATCTTCTGAGGCTGCTTTGGGCCTGCCATTTTACATCAGTTTCATCCGTCAAAACACTGTCGAGCAGGAGTTGTATGCTGACAGTGTTTCCCGCGTTTTCCATTCCTCGAAAGGCAGCTTTGCGTAGCTCCGGATCATTCTCCGGCCTTCCGAGTTGGTTGAGGAGGTCAGTTGTCCCGTCGCTGTTTCTGAGCGCAAGTATTTGCAACGCGGCCACTCGTTGGGCGATGTCGCCATCGCCGGAGGCTGTCGCCATTAGGTTGGCATCGGCCGAAGGGGCTTGCAGCCGCTCCAGCGCACTGGCCACCACTCGGTTGCGATTATCCGCGCGATAGCGATCGAGCAAAGGTTCAAAACTAGCATCGGAACCAATGATGCCCAACGTGTTGATGGCTGCATCTTCCAATGAAGTTGGAGCGGCCTCCAAGAACGCTAGAACCTGAGCTTCATATTCGTTCAGGGCAAGATCGGCGATAGCTCCCAGCACAACCCCCTGATCGCTGACGGGGAGATCTCCCATCATGGCAGCGACTTCATCTTTCAGGTGAGAAGCCATGGTCATGCGCAACAGCACCCGGCGGTTTGGACTGTTCGGATCGGTCAACTCCGTGGAAAGCACCTTCAGCGCGGCATCACTATCGATGACGAGCAATTGCTCAAAAGCGCCTGCTTGAATGGCGGGGTTTTGGCCTTCCATGGCCAAGGTCCGGGCGAGGTCGAGATCACTTATTCCCGCATCGATCAGGGCGAGTTCCACCGCCACTTTGAATTCGCCCTCGGCTGTGGCATGAGCCTGGCGCAGAGCCGCCTTGGAAGAGCGGCTGGCGATCTTGCCCAAGGCCAACGCAGCATCAACCGAACCGGCCGCGAGGAGGTCATCAAGTTCGTTGCGGGCACTTGGTTTTCCGCGGTAGGCGAGGGCGTCGGCGTAGCCCGCAACGGCGGTCGGCGATATATCGAAGATGGCTTTCTCAAGCACCGTATCGGCGGCACCTGCCGGAATTGCGGCGAGTGCTCGTCGGGCAAGATCTACAATCCGGGGGTCGTCATCGTCGAGCAGGGTGGCCAGGGGCTTGACCGCAGCTCGGGTGCCGACGAGTTCCAGCATGCGGATTGACCAGTCGCGAGTCGCGAAACCCTGGTCTGGCTCGATCGCGGCGATGAGCTCCTTTTCATAGCCGCGAAGCTCTGCGGAGGAAGCGCTCACCAAGATTTGACGCAGGTCGAGTCGCGCGGCCTGCCGGACCTCGTAATCGGATGAGTCGAGATCGCTGATCCGTTGGGAAATGGAACTGGCGTTGACGCCGCAGGCCAACAAGCAGCCGGCCGTGATGAATGAAATTCGGAAAGTCATGGGGAACACAGACAGGGACGAGCGATGATGACTAGGCGGGCAGTTCGTAGCCGGCACGGCGGGGGCGGTCTTCCCAGCGACTGGCTCCGGCATCACCCACAATGGCTTCCCGGCGGGGATCCCATTTCAGCGGACGGTTGAGCCGCTCGGCGATGCCGGCAACTTGGCAGATGGTCGCGGTGCGGTGGCCGATGGACGCGTCGCAGATGGGGGACCGGCGGGTGCGCATGCACTCCAGCCAATTCTGCTGGTGGTTGGTCGAGTTGTAGAGCCGCACATCGTTGGGACCGAGGGGAGTCTTGGCCAACTCCGGGCGGGAAGTATTCAGGCGGTTGTCGCGGCTGACCCAGATATCGCCTTCGCTCCCGATGAAACGCATCATGTGACCATTGTCGATGGGGTGGTCGCGGATGACCTTGATGCCATCGGCGTATTGGTGATATTGATACGGTTCGCCGTCGTAGCCCTTCGGCATGAAGAACGTGGGGCCGGTGTGGTCGCGGCCGAGAGCCCACTGCGCGATGTCGAAGTGGTGAGCCCCCCAGTCGCCGTTCTTGCGGGAGCCGTATTCCCAGTAGCTGCGCCAGCCGCCGCCATAATCTCCCAGCACTCGGTTGGCGGTGTAGGGTTCATAGGGAGCCGGCCCGAGCCATTTGTCATAATCGAACCCGTCGGGTATGGGTTCCTCCGGGCCGAGGGTCGGGAGCGGAAAAGAGCCGAGGCGGCAGTGGACTTCCCTGATCTCGCCGATCCATCCACTGCGCACCATTTCGGCCGCTTTGCGAAACGCCGGTTCCGACCGTTGCTGGGATCCGACCTGCACGATTGATCCATAGCGTTGCTGGGCCTCGACCATGGCTTTGCCCTCGGCTATGGTGAGGGTCATGGGCTTTTCGACGTAGACGTCCTTGCCTGCCCGCATGGCGGCAATGGCCATGGCGGCGTGCCAGTGGTCGGGCGTGACAATCATGACTCCGTCGACGGCCGGATCGTCCATGATTTGTTCATAATCGGAGGTGGCCGGCACGTCCGGATAGCCGCGTTCGGCCATTTGACGTCGGCCGCGGGCCAGGGCCTCCGATTTAACGTCACACACATAAAGTGGCTCAACCCCGGGGGTCTCGACGATGTCGACGTGACCGTTCATCTGTTTGCCGTGGCCAATGAACGCGAGATTGATCCGGCTGTTGGCGCCGGGAACGCCGTGCCGCCCGAGGATTTCGGATCGAACGATTTGAGGGGCGGTGAGAGCGACGGTTCCCAAAGCCAAGCTGCGCTTCAAAAACGACCGCCGGGAGGATGAAGTGGGGGAGGGGGATGTCTTCATGGACAGGGGAGCAACGAGGGTGCTTTGGTCCGATTTATGCCCACAATCCTACCTCAAGTCCAACTTTAGAACGAATCGTTCAATATCCGCCGGAATGGGGGAGGTTTCCGTGCTCGCGGGAAACAAGATCAATTGCGAGAGGGGAAGCTGCCCTTGACGCAAATGATGTAGTTTATCCTCAGAGTGGATTGGGTGGTTGGGTTGGCCTCATCGCGGGCGGCACGTTCGACGTGGGTGCCGGTTTTTTTTGCGCCCAGACGGCCCGCTTCCGCGTTCGGGTGAACCGGGGCTCGACCCCGCAGATCCGGCAGGGCGAAGGTGGTGCGGCCGTCCCCGCCGTAAGTTGTCCCCAGAATCGAAAACAAGGCTGAATGCTGGGAAATCGGCAGAAGTTGTCCTTCACAGAACGCCCACCCACGGGGGGCAAAGTTGCCGGCGAACATTCTGATTTCCCCAATCATGGGGTCGTCGGCGGAAAGTTGGCTGAAGCACAGGAAAAACAAGAGAGCAAGCAGAGTGGGTTTTGGTTTCATACGCGGGAGGAGATTTCAGCGATCTATGGGGACCGCAAGCTGCCGGTGACGTTGAGTTTCGCTGACATCTAGCGGTGGGAATTCTTCCGTGGTCGCCCGGATGCCTTGCCGCCAAGTTCTCGGGTCGATCGAAGCGCCTGTCCGGATTCACTCACACGTTTGAAATCGATTTGCCGGGAAACACGATCGACTTTGGCGACGGCGACGTGGACCCGGTCGCCGATGGTAAGGCGTTCCTTCGTCTTGCGCCCCAACAGGGCGGACTTGTCGGTGGTGGGGTTGTAGAAATCCGGTCCCAACGCATTTGCAGCAAGAAACCCGAAGGTGAGCGAATCCTCGAGTTCGATGAAGAGACCGTGCGAACGCACCTCGGTGATGATGGCGGCAAAGGTGCTGGGCTGCCTTTTCGCCAGATCACGTTCGAAGAATTCCAGCAACTTGATCTTCTCACTCTCCCGTTCGGCATCCTGGGAGTTTGTTTCGGTGATCGAGAGGTGTTGCGCGATGCGATCGATTTTGGCCGCGGTATAGGGGAACTTGTATTTGGGCGGACTCGGCCAGCCGCCCTGGGTGATCAGGTAGTGGTCGAACACACGATGCAATACAAGGTCGGCGTAGCGGCGAATGGGTGAGGTAAAGTGAGCGTAATCGCGTTTGTGCAGGCCGTAGTGGCCGTCAGGTGACGCCCGGTAGGCGGCTTTTTTGAGGCTGCGCAGTAGGGAGATGCGCAGAACGTGGCCTTGGGGATGCTTGCGCAGGGTCTTGAGCAGTTCAGTGATCGCTTCGCGGGTGGTGAGATCGCCGGTGCGCAGGCCAAACGTCGCGTAGTATTGGCGCAGTTCGACCAGCTTATCGTCATCGGGATCGTCGTGCACGCGATACACCGCCGGCAGTCGGTGTTGGCGCGTGAGCTTGGCCACAGCCTCGTTGGCCGCCAACATGAACTCCTCGATGAGTTGGTGACTTTCATCGTGCTCGATCAACTCGAGACGGTCGGCAAAACCCCGGCGATCGACGAAGATTTTGGTCTCAGGCATGTCGAGATCGAGGCTGCCGTGAGCCATGCGATCGCGTCGCAGTCGGTTGGCGATCGACCAAAGGGTGCGCACCCAGGATTGAAGGTCGCTCAGCTCACGATTGCTCAGTTCGCGCAAGGCACGCCCGGTGGATCCGGTCTGGTGCTTCGGCGGAAGGGGCAGGTCGCGCGCGGCCTGGATGTCGTCCTGTTGCAGCAGCGTGTAGGCCTGCCGGTAAGTCAGGCGTTTGCGACTGCGGATGACGGTATTGGCGAAGGCGGTCGCAATGATGCGGCGTTTGCGGTTGAAGGTCAAAAACACCGCCTTGGTCAAGCGATCCTCGCCTTCGACGAGCGAACACAGGCCATTGGACAGCTTTTCCGGCAGCATCGGCACCACCGTTCCGACCAGATAGGTGGAGTTGCCGCGGCGTTGGGCCTCGCGATCCAGCGCCGTGCCGGGTTTGACGTAGGTGGAAACGTCGGCGATGTGGACACCGATCTTAACCTGGTCATCGGGCAGCAACTCGATGGAAAGCGCGTCGTCGAAGTCCTTGGCGTCATCGGGGTCGATCGTGAACGTCGGGATCTGGCGGTAGTCGAGTCGGGCCTTGAGCTGGGCCGGCATGACGTGGTCGGGAAGGGCGTGGGTTTCCTGCATGGCGTCCTTGGGGAAATGCGGCTCAAGGCCGAATTTTCGATAAACCCCCAGGAGTTCAGCCCGCGGCTCCCACTGTTGACCCAACCGCTCGACCACCCGGCCCTCGGGGTCGCGGTGGCGGTTGGTCCATTCATGCAGACGGACGACAACTTTGTCGCCTTCGACGGGAGGTGGACGCAGTTTCGATTTGGCAGGGTCTTCGACCACAACATCATGCACGAAGCGCGGATCGTCTGGCGCGACATAGAATCGGCGGCGCACTTTGTGCAGCGTGCCAACAATGACATCGGAGGCGCGCTCGATGATTTCGGTGACCCGGCCACGAGGTTCATCGCTTCGGGAAGGCCGGCGATGGCGGCGTTGGTTGGGCCGATGATCGAGCTGCAGTCGCACGGTGTCGCCATGGAACGCGTTGGCGGTATCCTCGGCGGCGACTTGCACAACCTCCGGCGCATCGGGGTGGTCACTTCCGTTGACAATGACGAGGGCTGAGCCACCGGAGCGAAACTTGAGTATGCCCGTGAGCAGGCCGTCGTTCGCGCGGGGGGATGCGCGGGGCAAGGTGATCTTATCGCCTCCGACGAGGGCAAGCTCGCCTCGCGAAAGCAGCAGGCGCACCTCGTGGGCGAAGACGCGGCGTTGTTTTTTGTCGAGCTTGAGCTGCTTCGCGAGCGTCGTCTCATTGGCCGGACGGTATCCCGGCGTGTTCAAGTGCTCGATGAGGCGGGCGGAAAATTTCATGGTAAGAATTGGGGAAAGGTATGTCTGAAGGATGGAATGTACGTTGGCGCAGGGATGGGGCCGATTTTGCCAGTTTGCGATGGACGCCGATGGCTTCTGAAGGAAGCGTGGCGGCATGAACATTGTGCATGTCGCCAGTGAAATGTTTCCCTACATCAAGACCGGTGGATTGGCTGATGTGGTAGGGGCGCTGGCCCGGGAGTTGGCGCGACGAGGTCATCAGGTCACGGTCTTCCTGCCGGGCTATCGAGCGGTGTTGGAGCATGCCGAACTTGGCCAGCAAATTCGTCGCACCCAGCGATTGCGAATCGAAATGGGCGATATGTTCATGACCGGGGATGTGCGGGAGTTTTTCCCTGAAAAAAACCTGCGGGTGTTTTTGATCTGCCGAGAGGAATTCTTCGATCGCAAGTTACCCTATGGCACGGGCGAACGGGACTATGAGGACAATCACCACCGGTTTATTTTCTTCTGCAAAGGGGTGATCGAAACCATGCGCCGCCATGACCTGGATGCCGATGTGGTGCACTCCCATGATTGGCCGGCGGGTCTGCTTCCGGCATTGCTCCGGGTCGAGGAGCAGCGCAGTGCGATCAACCTGGCCATCCGTACTGTCCACACGATTCACAACATCGCGTTCCAGGGACTATTCCCCATGCGGTCGTTTTACCGGACCAACCTGCCGGAGGAGTTCATGGGCGTGGACGGCGTCGAATATTACGGACAGGCCAGCATGATGAAGGCAGGCCTGCAGCTGGCGGATCGCATCACGACGGTGAGTCCAAACTATGCTCGGGAAGTCCAGACGCCGGAGTTCGGTTGCGGACTCGACGGCGTCATCCAGCAGCGCGCCGATGATCTCGTTGGTATCGTGAATGGAATCGATACGGACACATGGAATCCGCGGACCGACCCGCTGATCCCGGGCCACTACTCGGCGGACGATCTGGGCGGCAAAAAACTGTGCCGCGCCGCGTTGCTCAAGGCCCATGGGTTTGATCCGCAATTCTCGGGACCGGTTTTTGGCATGGTCTGCCGGTTGACCGAGCAGAAAGGTGTGCAACTGCTGCTGGCCAACGAAGAACTCTTGGCTGGGGCGAAACTCAAGCTGATCGTAATTGGCTGGGGCGATCCGACCTTGGAAACCGGGATGCGTGATCTCGCGGCGCGACTGCCGGAGAAGGTGTTTTTTAATCCGGCCATCGACGAAAAAATCAGCCATCTGGTGGAAGCTGGCAGCGACTTCTTCCTCATGCCCTCGCTTTTCGAACCATGCGGCCTCAATCAAATGTATTCGCAGGCTTACGGGACCGTCCCGGTCGCGACCCGGGTGGGCGGACTGGTCGACACCATTGTCGACTGTGCGGACGATCCGGAACAAGGAACGGGCATTCTCATTGAGGCGACTGCCGCGGGGTTGGGGCAGGGCATCGAACGGGCGATCGCCTTGCGCGAGGACAAGCCCGGCTTTGCCAAAGTGCAGGCCAACGGCATGGCCAGGGATTTTGGTTGGAGCCAGGCGGTCCAGGCCTACGAGGACTACTACGAGGAGATCGTTTAGGTCGTTCGCTTGCACCGTGCCTTCCGGTGGCTTGTCTACCGGATGAGTGATTCTCCGAGCATCGTCTGGCTGCGGCAGGACCTCCGGTTGCACGACCAGCCGGCATTCGCGGCGGCGTCCCAACGCGGTGCTCCCATCATTCCGGTATTCATTTTTGACGAGGCGGGGGAGGGGGCGTGGCCCCTGGGCGGCGCGGCCAGGTGGTGGCTCCACCATTCCTTGACCCGGCTGGCTGAATCGATCGACGCAAGGGGAGGCCGTTTGATCCTGGCCGAGGGGGACTCACATCGCGTGTTGACCGGCCTGGTGCGGCAAGCCGGCGCCGGGGCCGTGTATTGGTCCCGCCGATACGAACCGGAGATCATCGAGCGCGACAAGCAAATCAAGCAAGCGCTGGGGGAACTCGGTGTTCAGGTGAAGAGCTTCAACGGTTCGCTTTTGCACGAACCGCACACCATCCAAAACAAACAGGGCCGCCCGTTTCAGGTCTTTACGCCGTTTTGGCGGCATTGCCTGGACTTGGAAAAACCGCCGGTGGCCGGCGGTGCCCCGGATCCATGGCCGGTTCCAGCTGAATGGCCGGAGGGGAAGTCGCTGTCGGACCTGAACCTTTTGCCAGCACTCAACTGGGCGGACGCCTTCGGCGATCACCACGAGCCCGGGGAAGCCGGTGCGCTCTTGCGGCTCAACGAGTTTTTGTCGGAAAGCGTGGACGCCTACCAGGATCGCCGGGATATCCCCGGCACGCGGGGGACTTCACGGCTGTCACCGCATCTCCATTTTGGCGAGATCTCGCCCCGCCAGATTTGGACTGCCACCGCGGAGCTCGGGCGCAAAGCCGGCACGTTTCCCCCCAGCAAGGGCGCCCGGGTCTTTCTCAGTGAGGTGGGGTGGCGGGAGTTTGCCTACCACCTGTTGTATCACTTTCCCCATACACCGACTGATCCACTGCGGGATAACTTCAGCGAATTTCCATGGCGAAGTGATCCGGATGGCAAGTTGCTGAAAGCCTGGCAAAGGGGGCAGACCGGTTACCCGATCGTTGATGCCGGCATGCGTGAGCTGTGGACGACGGGCTGGATGCACAACCGCGTGCGAATGATCGTCGCCTCGTTTCTGGTGAAGCATTTGCGGTTGCCCTGGCAGCGCGGGGCCGAGTGGTTTTGGGATACCCTGGTCGATGCCGATCTCGCGTCCAATACGCTGGGGTGGCAGTGGAGCGCGGGCTGTGGCGCGGATGCGGCTCCGTATTTTCGCATTTTTGCTCCCGTGTTGCAGGGCCAGAAATTTGATAAACAAGGTGACTACGTCCGGCAGTGGGTGCCGGAGATTGCGGGATTACCAAACAAATTCCTGCACGCGCCATGGGAAGCGCCGGAGGCGATTTGTCAGCACGCCGGCGTGGTTTTGGGCGAAACCTATCCGGTCCCGGTGGTGGACCACAAAACCGCCCGGGATGAAGCGTTGGCCGCCTTTCAAAGGCTGAAGACATCACGTGCATGAGTTCCGACCCGAAACGCAATCTTGTCGTCGTGCTCGGCGACCAGCTTGATCTGCAGTCGGCCGCGTTGGCGGGCTTTGATCCGGCGCGCGACGTGGTTTGGATGGCGGAAGTGATGGAGGAATCGACCCATGTGTGGTCCTCCAAAATTCGCAGTGTGATGTTTCTCTCGGCCATGCGCCATTTTCGAATGGCGCTGGAGCAGAGAAAGGGCTGGCAGGTCGACTATCAGGAACTGGATGCGCGAGGGAACACGGGTTCGTTGGCCGGTGAGTTGAAGAAAGCCATCAAGCGCCATGACCCGGAAGGTATCGTCATGGTCGAAGCCGGGGATTACCGGTTGGAGCAGGCCATGCGTGCGGTTGCCGCGACGGCAAAACTCCGCTTCGAACTGCGACCGGATCAGCACTTTTATGCGTCCCGCGATGATTTTGTGCAGCATGCCGAAGGTCGAAAGTCCATCCGGCTGGAATACTTCTATCGCGAGTTGCGACGGCGGGAGAACATCCTCGTTGACGCGGACGGGAAACCGGAAGGCGGGCAGTGGAACTACGACGCGGACAATCGCGGCAGTTTCGACCAGGACGGCCCGCGGGGTCTGCCGGAACCGCAGCAATTCTCACCGGATGAAACCACCCGCGAAGTCATCATGCTGGTGGAGAAAAAGCTCCGCGATCACCCCGGGGATTTGACTGCCTTCGACTGGCCGGTGACGGCGGCGCAGGCCAAGCGCGCTCTTGAGGACTTCATCCAAAATCGATTGGTGAAGTTTGGGCAGTATCAAGATGCCATGTGGACCGATGAGCCATGGCTGTATCACGCCCGAATTTCCGCCGCCCTGAATCTTAAGTTGCTGAACCCCCGCGATGCGGTGGATGCCGCCGTTGACGCCTACCGCCGTGAGGAAGCTCCGCTTGCTGCCGTCGAAGGGTTTGTGCGCCAGATCCTGGGTTGGCGCGAGTATGTGCGCGGACTCTATTGGTGGAAGATGCCGGACTACGTTCGCGGCAATGCCCTCTGCGCCCAGCAGCCCCTGCCGGAGTTTTATTGGACCGGGAAGTGCGAGATGAACTGCCTGCGTCAAGCCATCGGCCAAACGTTGGAACGGGGCTACGCGCACCACATCCAGCGACTGATGGTGACGGGGCTTTACAGCCTGCTCCTCGGCGTGAAGCCAAAGCAAATCCATGAATGGTATCTGGCGGTCTATGTCGATGCGGTGGAATGGGTGGAGCTGCCCAACACCATCGGGATGTCGCAGTTTGCCGATGGCGGGCTCATGGCTTCGAAGCCTTATGTGGCGACCGGCAAATACATTCAGCGCATGAGCAACTACTGCCAAGGGTGCCGCTTCGACCCCGCCGAGGCAACCGGGGAGAAGGCGTGCCCTTTCACGACCTTGTATTGGGATTTCCTGGACCGGCACGCCGATGAGTTGCGGCAAAACCGACGCATGCAATTCCAACTCAAAAACCTCGACCGCAAACCGGGCGAACAGCGCCGGCAGATCGCTCAGGCAGCGAAAGCCATCCGGGCAAACGGTGGGCAACCTCCTGGTGCCGACGACGAATTGGACCTAAACTAGACTCTGGGTCGAAAAAAGCGTGGGAGTGGTTTGAGTCCAAGCCTCCTGGAGCAAACTCAATGTGTCGCCGCGGTCTTATCACCCGTGTCGAGCTCCGTCTTCCAATCGATGAGGACTTGCGCGGCAGTTTCAGCGATCACATCGCCCGCAGGTTGGGCAAAAGGTGGAAAGTAACGGGTATAACGGTGGAACGCGCTCATATATTCGCCGTCTCCCACATTCGGCGCGTCCGGAATGTAGCCGTAAGAGTAGTTTGTGTAACCGCAGGGAATCGCGAGGGCGAAAGGAGATCTTGAGCGAAAGACACGGCCAATGCCCAGCAGGGGCTCGGCGGGGATGCCCATGATGGCCACATCGCCCAGACGGATCACCTCAGTGCGCACCGGCAGCACGTCGGGCAGGTCTCCGGTGTTGCCCGCCAGCTGATGCTCCAATGCCCACTCATTCCAGGGTCGGATCGCTCGCACGAGGTTTGCCCGATATTGAGGGGAGAGGGCGGTTGGAAAGTTGAGCCCAACGCACTCGAGGGTATCCGGATCGCCGGCCTCGGCGCGGGCGATGAAATCGTCCATCTCCGCCAGTTCGACGCGGAGCTCGTCCACCGAAGGCAGATCCGCGAAGGACACCGGTGCGACAACCGTGGTGTGATCCATTCCGGCGTAACCCGCGGGTTGTAAATTCTCCAGCGCGGCGATCGCACTCTCCCCCAGAAGCCGGCCAAAATACTCCGCCCGTTCGACTCCACCCTCGAACATTTCCTTGGAGTTTACGTCACCGGCGCAGCCTTGCAGGAAGCCGACTGGCACCGGTTCCGCTCCCGGTTCTGCGAGTGCCTTGCCGAGCATGTCGGCTGCGACCATGGGCCACTCACCATGCACAACGGGGTCGTGCGGGTTAAAGGTCGTTACCGGGTGGCCGGTAAACTGAATCAGTCCGGCGACAACCTGTCCGCCGGCTCCACGTAGAACGACCACCGGAACCTCGAAGTCGGTGTCACCCCGGTAGTCCACGCCTACCTTGCGGCGATCTTCCTCGCGCATGAAATAGCTGCTGCCATCAGCCCGCCGTCCTTTGCGATTGTAGGTGATCCGGTCCTCCCGGCCTTCCGCCCATTCCACGGAGACGGGTTCGAGCTGCGAACGCAGACCGGTGCAGGCCGTTCGCAGTCCTTTTCGGAAACACTTTCCTGTTTCCGTCCAAGTGATCTCCGTGCCGGGGCCCGGTGCCGCGCCGTCAAAGGCCGTCATGGTCCGCTCCTGCGCCATGCGTCCGTCGCTGTGGTTGTGGGAGAAGAAGAGCAGGACATTCTCGACCGGAAGCTCCAATGCGGCGGCGGCTTCGCGGCGAAGCGCCCATGTGACTGCATAATCGCGGAAGATCGAGAAGTTGAAATCAGTCATCACGAGGGCGAGTTGACTGTCACGGTCTTCCAGCATCAGGACGGTTGTTTTCAGGGGACTGGCAACGGTTCGCACCGCCTCTCCCGTTGCACTTCCGGTCTGCGTTTCCGGAGCGACCATTGTGCCAAAGCGGATGGCTGCAGCCTGCAGCTGACCGTGATGCCCGCTGCCGACGAGGGGGGCGTATGCCGCGGCCATGGATGACGCGGACACGGCCGCCAGCAGGAGAAACCAGACAGGGGCGGCGAGTCGGCAGGGAAACGAACAGTTCAAGGAAAGGTGGAACGGGCGACAAAGCATGATCGTGTAGAAGAGAAGCCGGACGGGCGATGATGTGGACGATTACGTCGGTTGGTTTTTCTCGAAGGGAAACTGATGGTGCCAGGGGCAGTTTCCGCAACTGCAGCGTCCATGCTGATTAAACAGTCCGCCAAATCGAAAAAGCTCGGGGTGGCGATCGTTCGCCGCGCACAGGGGCATCGCACCTTCGCGTGGTTGTGAGCCGTCGGTTGGCAACGGAACGTCCGCTTGGGATGGCCGGTGCCAACCGGCAAAGGCGGGACAATCCTCACGCACAACACCGGCCCCGCGGTTGGCGAAAACCCCGGGTGGCTTTGCTTTGGCTCCGTCGACCGGACGTTGCTTCCAGGCCCGCACCATGCGCTCTGCCTTGCGCATCGCATCGATGGCCAGGTTCCCGCTGGTGCGATCAGCCGGCCGCACGATCAAACAGTAAGGATCATCGGTCAAAATGGTGGCAAGAAAGTCGTGAAAGGTCCGTGCTCGGATCAAACCACCCTGGCCGCGACCAACCGGGCCTTCTCGCAAAAAACCGCAGGCGCGGACGACCTCCTGCATGAGTTCAGGAAACTCGTATTGAATGCGGCGGCCATCGGCGCAGTGGCTCACGTGGCGTTCCTCTGGATGCACGACGCCAAGGTAGGGGAGTTGCCAGACGTCCTCGAAGTAGTGCCACAGCGTGATCCGGTCGACGCCGACACCGAGCGTGAGCAGGCAACCGTCCGCTTGGACGAGAGGTTCGAAGGGATTGCCGCGTCCACAGAATGTCGGTGAGTCGCGGTGGTCGCGAAGCAGCCGTTCGGCCTGCGGGCCGTTGCCAACCCAAGAGTGCGTGGGGTGGCAACTGCGCAGGCGTCCGGCCCGCGCCAGCGCCGCATTTGGGATAGCGCCTTCGTGGCTGGGGTGTTGACTGGGACAAAGGTCGCGCGGGCAGGCGTCCCGGCAATCGGGCTTGGTCAAGGCGTTGTTCCACAGCCCGGCGGTGAAGGCGGGCGTGAGCAGGGTGCCTTGCGGACCCGTGGCATCGAGCACGGCCTCCACCACGGTATCCGCTCCTCCCTCAATCATGCCGAGTCGACTGAGCGAAGCATGCATCATGGCGACATCGCCCGCCCTCAGACCAAGCGTGCGCAACTGATCGGTGAGCTCCTTTCGCTTGATGGTCTTCATTTTGTGGTGTTGCACCCCTCGGAATTTGATGGAGGTGCTCAAACAAAACCCGGGGCGAATCGCGATGCCAAACACACCAGACCAATCAGGAAGGAAGAGAGGCTGTTTGACTTCGATGAGAGAAACAAGGGCAGCCTGTAGGCATGGGCCAGCTTGCCAAACAGGCTTCGGTGCGAATGTTGCAGGGTGCCCAAAATGAGATCCAAGTCCGATCTGCCGACCAAGGTATGTCCTGCCTGTCGGCGGGTTTTCACGTGGCGGCGCAAATGGGCGGACTGTTGGAATGAGGTGACGTATTGCTCGCGAAGATGCCGGGGCCGTCGGGCGGTCAAATTGGAGGGATCCCTGTGAGTAAGGTCTATAAACGCTCGGTCAGGATCGCTTGTTCAGTGGCCGACGCATTCGCGTGGCACGAACGTCCGGGAGCGCTCGAACGCCTGACTCCACCATGGGAACACGTTGAGTTGTTGAAGTCCTCGAACGGCGTGACCGACGGTGAACGGGTGGTGCTCAGATCCAAAGTAGGTCCTTCCTGGATCACTTGGGAGGTTGAGCACTTCGACTACGCCAGCGGACAGCAGTTTTGTGATCGGCAGATCTCAGGGCCTTTCGCGCATTGGGAGCATTTTCATCGCTTCGCTGATGATGGAGACGGTGGCTGCGTGTTGACCGATGAGATTCACTACACGCTGCCGGGAGGTGCAGTGGGCGCAATGGCCGCGACTCAGGTTGAGCGCCGGCTGGAACAGATGTTCACCTATCGGCATGCCGTGACCAAGGCAGATCTTGAACTGGCCCCCGTGGTGGCAGGGCGATTGCTGGTCAGCGGGGCTTCAGGCTTAATCGGCCGGTCCGTGGTTGCATTCATGCAGACGCAAGGGTGGAGAGTGGATCGGCTCGTGCGCCGGACGGCGAAAGCCGACAATGAAATTCAATGGGATCCTCGGAAGGAAATGGTCGATTGGTCCGACGACTACGAGTGCGATGCCGTCCTGCACTTGGCGGGAGCAAACGTGGCGGAGGGGCGCTGGACCAAAAACCGCCAGGCTGAGATTCTGCAAAGCCGCACCGAAAGCACGCGAACACTGGTGAAGCAGTTGCAGAATTTAAGATCGTTGCCCGGGGTGTTTCTGAGTGGATCGGCGATTGGGATCTACGGCAGCCGCGGGGATGAAGAACTTTCCGAGACAAGCGATCGTGGAAAGGGTTTTCTGGCTGACGTGTGCCGTGACTGGGAGGCCGCGGCGGATGCAGCCGAGTCGCTGGGGATGCGAGTTGTAAAGCTGCGAACCGGCATCGTCATGAGCCCGGCGGGCGGGGCCTTGGCCAAACTGCTTCCCATTTTCAAGGGTGGCATGGGGGGACCGCTCGGTGATGGGCAGTTCTGGCAAAGCTGGATCAGCATGGATGATTGGTTGCGGGCGATGCGCCATGTGCTAGTGACCGGTTCGATCTCGGGCCCGGTTAACTTCGTGGCTCCGGCAGCGGTGCGACAGCGGGAGTTTGCGCAAACGCTGGGCAACGTGATCGGCCGGCCCTCCTTTGTGCCCACCCCGGCCCTGGCCGTCCGTGCCATGTTTGGGCGGATGGCGGATGAGGCGCTGCTGGCAAGCGCCCGCGTGAGACCGGATGCCCTGCAGGACGCAGGATTCGAATTTCTGCATCCCTCACTTGAGAATGCACTGAGGCATGTGCTCGGTAGGCCCCTTTGAAGAACTCGACTGTTATTATTGGCGCAGGCATTTCCGGCTTGCTCGTTGCGCGGGAGCTGGTCGCGCGCGGCGCCCGTGTGCTGGTGCTGGAAAAAAGCCGCGGGGTAGGAGGCCGAATGTCGACCAAGCGGGTGGGCAGCGCGGTCTTCGACCAGGGGGCGCAGTTTTTTTCGGTCCGCGACGAGCACCTCGAAGCCCGGATTGCATGTTGGGAACGCAATGGGATAGTGGAACGCTGGCCGGGAGACAACCCGACGGACGAAGCGCGGTGGGTGGCCCGTCCCAGTATGACCGGATTGGCCAAGGCCCTGGCCAAGAATCTTCCGATCAAACTCAAAAGCCAAGTGCAGGCGGTGCGCTGGCATGAGGCCGGAGCGTGGGAAGTGGACGTGGCGGGTGGGGAATTGGTGCGGGCTGACCGCCTCGTTTTGAGCAGCCCGGTGCCACAGAGTTTGACCCTGTTGGACGCCGGCGGGGTAAAATTGCCACCGGAGGTTCGAAGCAGTTTGGACCGGGTTTCGTATCATCCGTGTCTGGCCCTTCTGGCGACCCTCGACGGTCCCAGCAACGTGCCGGCGGGCGGAGTCAAAATCAACGAAGGCCGGCTTCGCTGGGTTGCGGACAATGTCCGCAAGGGCATCGCTCAAAACGTGCCGGCGGCCGTGACGTTCCATCTCAGCCGAGAGTATTCGGAAGAGCACTACGGTGACAGTGAAGAGGCGTTGTTTGCCCAATTGGCTGACGAACTGAGGCCGTGGATTGGTGATGCTGCGATTGTGGCGGGCAAATTGCATCGTTGGCGCTTCAGTGAGCCCAAGACCGGGCATGGCCAGCGTTGTGTGTGGCTGCCGGACCAGCGCATTGGCTTTTGTGGTGATGCCTTTGGCGGTCCCCGGGTGGAAGGTGCGGCGATTTCGGGATTGGCCCTGGCGCGCGAGATCATCGAGGACCTTGAGCCGGCATGAAGTCGGCGATCGTTGTTGGTGCCGGCCTGGCAGGTCTAACCTGCGCGCGTCGGCTGGTGGAGTTGGACTGGCAGGTTTTGGTGTTGGAGGCGAGTGATGCCCCGGGCGGACGGGTGCGGACCGACCGGGTCGATAACTTCCAGCTCGACCGGGGGTTTCAGGTCTTGTTGACGGCATATCCCGCGGCCCGGCGGTGGCTCGATTACGGTGCCCTGCAACTGCGGTTTTTTCCAGCGGGCGCTGAAGTGGTTACCGAGGGAGGCTGGCAGCGGGTGGCCGATCCCCGACGCGAATTTGGCAGTATCCTCAGGTCGCTTACCGCGGACATCGGCACGATGAGGGATAAGTTGAGGGTGCTGCAATGGGCGTGGGAGTCACGCACCAGCAAAGGCGAATTAGATGAGTCCCTCCCGGAGCAGTCGAGCGAGGCGGCGCTTCGAGCGAAAGGCTTTAGCGACCACATGATCGAGCGGTTTTGGCGCCCGTGGCTGGCGGGGATTTTCTTGGAATCCAAGTTGGCAACGTCCTCCCGGATGTTGGAATTTGTCTTTGCGCAATTCGCCCGCGGCGGCACCGCCCTTCCTCAGGGTGGCATGCAATTGATCCCTGCGCAGCTTGCAACGGGACTGCCTTCCGAGTCGTTACGGCTTAACCACCCGGTGGTTGCTGCGTCCGCCCATCGCGTGACCCTGGAGAATGGCGATACGCAAGAGGCCGATGCCGTGATCGTGGCGGTGGAACCTGGCGCGGCCTCACGGCTGGGTCTGCCTGAGCCCGATCTCACCTGGCGGGAATCGAGGTGCCTGTATTTCGCAGATGCGGAGCCGGCGACGACCGATGGCATGCTCCGGTTGAACGGACGCGGCGATGGTGTGGTGAATCACTTTGTGACCCTTAGCAAAGTCAACCCATCGGTGGCTCCCGCAGGACAGCATCTGATGATGGTTGGCATTCGACCGGGACTTTCGGGTTCCACGAGTGAGCTTGAGACCGCCGCCCGAAAGCAACTCATGCTTTGGTTCGGGAAACAGGTGGAGGGCTGGCGCTTGCTTCGCGACGATCATATAGAGAGAGCTTTGCCCGACCGGCTCCCCCTGCGGCATGTCTCTCCTCGTCCTACCGACAAGGGAATATGGCAGACGGGTGACTACCTGGCCGATGCCTCAATCCAGGGCGCAATGACGAGTGGTGAGCGGGTGGCGGAAGCTTTGGCGAAACAGGGAAACCTCTGACGCGGCCAGGATTCCGGGTTTCAAAATCAGGCTTCCCTTGCAGGCACGAGGGAGGTTGATTGGCGGAACGTATGGATAAGACATTCATCATTTTTAAGCCGGACTGCATGGCCAAAGGTCTTGTTGGTAAGGTGCTTTCTCGATTCGAGGAGGCTGGATTTTCTGTGGCTGCGGCCAAGATGATGCAGCTCTCGTCCGAAAAACTGCGCGAGCACTACGCGCACGTGGCGGACAAGCCCTTTTTCCCGGAGATCGAGGCATTCATGGGTTCCCGTCCGGTGATCGTCGCGGTGCTCAAAGGCGACAATGTTGTCGCCAAGGTGCGCGAATTGCTGGGCCCGACCGATTCCACCAAGGCTCCCGCAGGAACCATTCGCGGTGATTTTGGAGAAAACATGATGATCAATGTCGTGCACGCTTCCGACAGCGACGAGAACGCCCAGATCGAAGTCGATCGCTTCTTTAGCCCCGACGAGATTCTTGGTTGAATCCAACCGGACCTCGCCAGAGTTTTTGCCCACCCGCACCCTTACGGTGCGGGTTTTTTCTTCCATTTCATCGCCGCTCAATGGGCGACTGGGTTGCGCAGTTCGGACGCGAGGTCCGGCTCCTTGTCGGCTTTCAGCCGCTCCGATCAGTCGAGAGCTCCCGCCAGTTTGAACACGTAGGCCGCAGCGCCGCCGTTCCGCGAAACATCGATCGGCGGAACCGATATCACCGCATCCCGGCCTTTTTGCCGCCACCTGATTTCGCCATCGTGGCCCAGCAGCGTGACCATTGTCGTCTCGGGAAGATCAAGTTCGCACACGATCAACACATCCGTTGGCAAAACCGGACAGATGGCGTAAAGATCGTCACCCTTTTGCGTAAACAGGATCTCCTTCACGGCAAAGCCGGGATCCGGGTCCACGGTGAGTTTGAGAATATCGTAGCCTGATTTGTATTGGCCCCGTTCGGGTTCGGCAACGATGCCTTCGCTCCATTGCTGCGAGCGAACCCACGCACGGGTTCCGTAAATCGCCTCTCCATTGGTCTCTAGCCAGGAACCGATTTCGGCCAGCCGCTGCTGCATGATAACCGGGATTCTCCCGTCCGCGGTGGGACCGATGTTGAGCAGAAAGTTGCCGCCGCGACTCACGATGTCGGCCAGCATGAGCACAAACTCACGACCGGTCGTGTAATCCGAGAGGTTTTCCGTGCGGCTATAACCGTAGGAATGCCCCATGCCGCGATTTTCCTCCCACGGATTGGCGGCGTCGGCCATGCCGGATCCATACTCGGTGGTGAAGTATCCGCCGTGCACATGGCGGGTCTCCTTGCCCCAACGGTCATTGACCACCACGTAGTCGGCGGAGGGCGATTCGGTGAATAGCCAATGCAGCATTTCCGGCGACTGCCACCGTTCGGAAGGGTGGTCCCATTCTCCGTCGGAGAAAATGACCGCCGGTGCGCAGCGAGTGACGACGTCCTTAAATTGTGGCACCATGTGTTCGCGAACATAGCGATCCGGATCCGCTTGGTAGAGTGGATTGAACCACTCGTAGAGTGAGAAATAGATTCCAAATCGAAGTCCGGCTTGGCGAATGGTGCCGGCAAGATCACCCAGCAAGTCGCGCCGGGGGCCGACTTCGACCGCATTCCACGGGCGATTCCAGGTGCGGCTGGCGTCGGTGCTGGGCCACAGGGCGAATCCGTCGTGGTGTTTGGAGGTCAATACGACGTAGCGCGCTCCCGATCCTGCAATGATTTCAGCCCACGTCGCCGGATCAAAAAGTTCGGCGGTGAAATCCTCCGCAAAATCGCGATAGTCAAAATCGACCCCGTAATTCGCGGTGTGATGGGCACGAACCGCCGCGTGGTCGGGCCGAGATTCGTCGGACAATGCCATCCAATACCATTCGGCGTATTGTTTCTCTGCCGAAAAAGCGGGCACGGCATAAGGTCCCCAGTGAATGAAGATGCCAAACTTGGCCTCCCCCCACCAGGCCGGGTTCGGTCGGGCATCGAGGTCCTCCCACGTTGCTGTGGTATTTTTGGCCTTGGACAAGTCCGGGAGCATTGCTCCGAGCATGAAAACGCCGGCAAAAAAAAGCAGAAATCGAGATGAGGTGATCATGGGGCAGTCTAAATTTAGAGACCCCGGATTCAGCTACAAGCGGCCATTTGTTGCCTCGTTCAGCGATCTGTAATCCTCAGGGACTTTCAGATGGAAGCAGAGTAGCACTTTGCCATGGCCCGGGTCGATTTCCGCATCCGGTCACATAATTCTGGCGGGGCGAGCACTTTGGCGTCGGCTCCCCAGCTGAGCACCCAGCGCTCGATTTCGACGAGCGACCCCAGCCGCAGGTGCAAGTCAATCGAACCGTTTCGCCGCCGCTTGGTTTGTTGGGATTCATGCCAGATCCGTTCCTCGATGCGCTCCGCCACCGAGGCGTTGAAGCGGATGGCGATGGCGTAATTACCGCGGCCTTCCACGACCCCCAGCGCGTTGGCAAAAAACGCACTGGGAGAGAAATCCGCCGGGCGGGTAAACTTGTGACGCGTGAGCTTCACGTTGCTCATGCGGGGGAGGGCGAAGGTGCGGATGTCCTCGCGAGCCAGGTCGAACGCCACCAGATACCACAAGTTGTCCCGGTGGGTCAGATGGTATGGCCGCACGGAGCGGGATTCCGTTCGTTTCGCGCCGGGCTTCTTGTAGGAAAATGTGACTTCCCGTTGCTCGCGTTGCGCCTGCTGCAGGCGGTTGAAGGCATCCGTGTTGGTGCGCCCCTCGCCCGATTGCGCAAAGGAAACGGCATCCTGGTCCTCAGCGGTGAGCTCGACCGTGCCTTGCAGGCTGGAAGTCAGGCGCTCGAAGGTGCTTTGCAGGCGATCGAACAGGGGCGTGCCGCGAAGCGGCTCGAGCGCCCGTTCTGCCACGAAGAGAGCCACGGCGTCCCCCTCACTCATTTGCAGGGTGGGGAACGCTTCGACCGGGGCAGTGTATACATAGGAGTGGGCGGCGCGGTCGTATTCGATTGGCAGCCCCAGCCGGTCCCGCATGTGGTCGATATCGCGTTGGATGGTCTTGCGGGACACATCAAGCTCGGCGGCAAAGCGGGTGCAGTTAACAGGACGGCCTTCACGCAAGAGGTCGTGGAGCCGCATCATGCGTTCGACGGAGAAACGGGAACGGAAGCCGGAATCAGGCATGACAAACGAGAATTGCCACGAAGATCACGAAGGACATGAAGCGGAGTCTAGGGAGAAGCTGCATGCCCTGGTATTCTTTGTGGTTAAAAAAGATGGAATAAATTAGGTATGGGACAGTGTATGTCTCATGGCGGATGGTAAATTGGAAGCATGAACTCAACCACTGCTTCCCGTCGTCGCCCTGCTCGCCGTCCCGTTGCGCTCTCGCCTGACTTGCTCTGGCATCATTTGGGGCGGGGGTATCGCATTACCATTTGGCCCGAAGTGGCCTTTGAAAAGGAGATGGCTCCTGGCCTGTGGCGGCCGTTTACGCCGGATCCCCGCGGGGATGTTTTTTGCACGGGTGCGGTCATGCTGAACCGCCGCCGCTGGAAGCCGTATCTCGAGTTTTGCCCCGTCTCATGGCAGAACTTGATCGAGCAATTTTCGTTTCACCGATTGCACGCCCTGACGGCTTTGGCCCATTGCCCGGCGTTGCAGGAAGACATGGAGGAGCGTCCGATCCTGGCTTTGCTGGTCGCGGCTCATGCTGAGCTGCGAGGTGGAGCGCCGGAGTGGGGCGAGCTCAATGCCGTTCGTGAGCGGGGTACGCTTTATTCCGTGCTGGAGTGGCTGGGGCTGCCATCGACAGACGACGCCCTTGCCCAACTCGAAGAGGTGGATCCTGATATTCCGATGCGGGAACTGCGCTGCGTGCGGGAACTGCTGTGGCAGCGCCACGATGCAAAACTGCGTGGCATGGGAGCTCATTCGATCCCCGGTCCGCTGGCTGCCTGACGCCTTGTTTTAGCGAGCGACAAACGCTCGGTTGGTTCAAAATGAAACCCGCTTTCTCCCTTGGGAGAGAGCGGGTTTTGTTCTCAGGCCGTTGCTGATTACAAATGGCGTACCCGGTGCTGCGCCCAGTTACGCTGGACTTTCCACTCTGGAAGAAGCGGTCGGTTCACGATTGGCTTCGAACCATGCCATGAAGGTCTGAGTCGTGGCATCAGCAGAGCGCACGGGGACACCACCCGCTTTCTCTATTTCCGCAGCATCTTCCGGTTCGAAGGTCCGCACAATCACTTGCGCGGGTGAGTCACGAAGGTAGTCGAGGGCCTGTAGGGCATCGCGGTTGCGGCGCAACGTGCAGAGGACAACCCTCGCTTCACGGGCATGGGCCTGCTCAAGCACCTTGGGGTCCGATCCGTCCCCTTGAATACAGGCAACCCCGTCGGCAATGAGCCGGCGAATCACCGCCGCATCATCGTCCACCACAATGGCGCCAAAGCCGCTTTCGCGGATGATTTTTAAACTGGCCCGCCCGGCGCGCCCAAAGCCCAGCAGCACCGCATGATCCTGCATTTTGGCGCAGGCTGACTCCCCCCGACGGTAGCGGGGGTGAATTTTCATCAAGGACCACGCCACAGGTTCCCGCGCGATGAAAGGAGTGAGCGTCATGGTGCTCACGGTGATCAAGGCAATGACCGAAAAAAGCTCGGGTGAAACCTGTCCGACACTCATTCCGGCGAAAGCGAGCAGCAGCGAAAACTCGCTGGTTTGCGAGAGAAGCAAGGCGGTCTCGATCGCCGAACGCGTGGAATAGCCGACCCACTCGGCAATGATGGAGACAAAGACCACGGTCACCAAGATCAGCACCACGATGAACACGGCGCTGTGCCAGAGGGCAGTGGCGCCCGGCCACACCACGAATGTGCCGACGCTGATGAAAAACAGCGCCAGGAAAAATCCGGACAACGAACCGAGCATTCCACGCACCAGCCCGTTCATGGGAAACGCGGACAAGGCAAAACCGGTGCAGAGGGCCCCCACCATGTAGGGCAGGTCGAGCAGCCACGCCATGCCACAAAAGACGAACAGCAGGCCCAGCGCGGCGAGCATCAGCTCCTCATCGTCGAGTTTCAGGTGGCGGGTTACCCACGGCACCAGCCGGCGGTGCAGCGCATAGGCGAGCACCCCGAGCCCGATCGCGTAGACCATGCCCAGCAGACTGGAATCCAACCCGTCTGGCGACCTGACCAATGCAACCATGATCAAGATAATAAACACGTCCTGGAGGAGCAAAACCCCCAGCACCAGTCGTCCGTAGGGCTCGAACATTTGCTGGCGCATTTGCAGGTGGCGCACGACGACCAAGGTCGAACTGGCGGACAACGCACACCCCAGATAAAAGGCGGTCGTCAGATCGTAGCCCAATGCGATCGCGGTCAACAGACCGGCCAAGCCCAACAGGATGAATTGGGAGATCGCGACCACCAGGATGGGTTGAGCGCGCCCCTTCATCCGATGAGGGCTCAGCTCGATGCCGGCAGTGAAGACCAGCACCGCGAGTCCGATTTCAACCATCTCGGCCAAGAATTCAGGGGGAAGTTCGATCCCCAGATGATTGGCCAGTCCGCGCAATCCAATGCCGGAAAGCAGGAGGAGTGGAATCACGGGCAGGTGCAGCAGGCGGGCCAGCGCAAAGGCGATGGCCGCAGCCAATAACAGAATCGCAACACCCGTCATACGTGCCCTTTGTCCTCGGTTTTCAGTTTTCCTGCAATGCCCGCCGCTTCCATGGCTTCGCGTTGACCGATCATGCTCTCCACCGACGGCATCAACAGGTAGTCCGTGCCCAACTCCAGCAAATCATCAACGATGGTAACGTCGAAAGCATGGATGGCGCAGGGAATTCCCTTGGCCCGGCAACGATAGGCCAGCAACAAGTTGGCGTCTTCAATGCGCAGCGCGGAAACGACGAGTTTGGCGCGCGGGAGCCCAATCTCCTCGATCACTGATTCGTATTCGACATTTCCGATCACCACCGCAGCCGGATCGAGGTTCTCCAGTTTTTTGGGGTCGGTGTCGATCGCCAGCACCCGTTCGCCACGATTGGTCATCGCCCGCACGATTTTTCGCCCCAGGGCGTTCATCCCGACAACAATGATGTGTCCGGAACGGTCGGCCATCGTCTCCGGATCCTCCTCCTGCTTGGCTCTGAAAATGCGGAGGATGCCAAGCCGGCGGCAAAAGCGGTAGAGTGGCTCGGTGTAGATGATCATGTAAGCGGAGATCGCGATGGTAACGATGCCGACGAGTGCAGTAATCGAGAGCACCTCGTGCCCCACGAGTCCGGCGGCAAGGCCCATGGTGGCGAAGATGAAGGAAAACTCACTGATCTGCGCCACGGTCACACTGGCCCGAAATGCCGTGACTTCGGCGTAACCCATGCGGGCGATGATGATCATAAAAATCAGTGGATTTCCAATGATCACAAAGAGTGAGAGGGCGAGCGACGCTCCCCAGTTTTCCAACGCGGCGCCAAGGTCCAGCTGCACGCCGAGGGTTGCGAAGAACACCGCGACGAAAAAAGTCATCAAAGGATGCAGCCGCTGGTGCAGATCATTGTGATAAGGCAGCTGAGCGAGCGCAATCCCGGCGAGAAAGGCCCCAACCTCGACCGACAGCCCCATGAAGCCGGCCAGGCTCGTGACGAGAAAACACCAGAAAAGTGCCCAAATGAAAATCGTTTCCGGGCTGCGCGCGGCCCACGCAAACGGTCTGGGGAGCAGATACTTCGCCGCCACCAGGATCATGCCCAGAAGTGCAATCATCGCGCCGGCGGCGAGGCCCAGTCCCTGGAGCACGCTGGCCACGTTGAGACCATCTCCCTGCGTGAGGCCACTGAGCAAGGTCAGCACGGCAATCACGACGAGGTCCTGCACCAGGAAGATTCCCACCGCAATGCGTCCGTAGAGCCGGCCGAGGTCGCCTTTTTGATCGAGCAGCTTTACCACGACAACCGTGCTGCTGAAGGTCAGGCCGACCGAGAGGAAGATTGAAGACATCAGGTCAAAACCCAGCAAAAGGCACAGACCCATGCCGCCAAGCGCGGTAAAGACGACCTGCCCCAAACCCGCGACCAAGGCCACGTGCCCCACATCACGGATTTTATCGAAGCTCAGTTCCAGACCGACAAGGAAGAGCAGCAGGGCAATGCCGAGCTTGGAGATCAGCTTAAGGGAGTCCCCGATTTCCACGAGATTGAGCACGGGGCCCAACACCATGCCGGCGACGATGTAAGCAACGATTGACGGCATGCGGACGAGTTTGCCCAGGAAGGCGAAGCCAGCCGCACCCACGACAAGGAAGCCGAGATTGAGCAGCAGTTGCGTTTCCGTTGTCTCCATCGCAGCGGGGAATCCTTGGCAGTCCGATGGCCCAGACAATCCTGAAGCAAAACCCAGATGCCGAAAGTTTAGTTCTCCAACGAGACTCCAGCCTGAAAACAAAACCCGTTCCTTCCTGTGAGAGGGAACGGGTTTGCAAGACTGTGTTGGGCAGGGAAACTCTGCGGAAAACAGCAGAGCTGTTATCCCATGGGGGGATCTTGGATGCCTCTGTTGGTTTACGCTGGCCCCTCGGTGGCCAAAACTGCGGGGAAGTGGCTTGGTCAGAGCCGGGGAATGGTCAGGCCACCGTCGACCATAACCACTTGTCCGGTGCTGAACGGGAAATCTCCGCGAGCGAGGGAGGCCACGGATTTTCCAATATCATCGGGGAAACCCCAGCGCGGCTGCACACAAAGGCCCTCGGCGATCAGTTTGTCATACTTTTCGGTCACGCCCGACGTCATGTCGGTTTTGATCACGCCGGGACGCACCTCGTATACGGGAATGCCGTCTCCGCCCAAGCGGGCGGCAAACAGCTGCGTGAGCATGCCGAAGCCGGCCTTGGCGATGCAGTATTCGCCGCGGTTGATCGAGACGACCGTTGCGGAAATGGAGGTGATGTTGATGATCGCGGCGGAGAAGTCCGCATCGGCTTGCTTCGCGGCGACCATGTCGCGGGCAAACGCCTGGGTCAGGAAAAACACGCCCTTGAGGTTGGTATCGACGACAAAGTCGTAGCTCTCCTCCGACGTCTCCAAAAGATCGGCGCGCACCTTGGGGGCCACGCCTGCATTGTTAACGAGCAGGTTGATACAACCTCCGGCCGCGGCCTGGGTTGCTTCGATGATGGCGGCCCGGCCTTCGGTGCTGCCGATGTCGCCGCGGGCGTAAGCCACGGAAACACCGTGGGCGCGGAGTTTTTCCATCGGTTCAACCACCGCTTCCTCCGGACGAACACCGTTGATGACGATATTCCAGCCTTCGGCCGCGAGAGCAGCGGCGATGCCGAAGCCGATGCCGCGGGAACCACCGGTAACGAGTGCAGTTTTCATGGGATATATTTTGTCACAGAGGACGCAGAGGGCACAGAGCGTGGAATTATTAACAACAACTCAGTGGACTCTGTGCTTCTTGGTGCACGCTATGACTCCAATTCGTTTTTCAGAGTTCGGGAATGTCCAGCCAGCGGCGTTCTTCCCATGACTTCAGGCCGAGCTCGGCGAGCTGCACGCCCCTGGCACCTTCCTTGAGGTTCCACGGGAACGGACTGTCGGTCACGACGTGCTTGAGGAAGAGTTCCCACTGCACCTTAAAAGCGTTGTCGAAGGGCTCCTTGGTCGGAACCGTGGTCCAGCCATCCTTGTAATCGATCGGGCTGTCGATGTCGGGATTCCAGACGCAGCGTGGCGTGGCGGCAAGGGACTGGGCCTTGCAATCACGCAAACCGGCGACGGCGGACCCGTGGGTGCCGTCGACTTGGAGGGTAAGAAGATCATCGCGATCGACGCGCACGTCCCACGATGAGTTGAAGTGGCAGATAATGCCGTTCTGCAACTCGAAGGTGGCGTAGGCGGAGTCGTCGGCCGTGCACTTGTAGACCTCGCCGTTCTCGTTCCAGCGCTCGGGGATATGGGTGGCGCCGAGACAGGTGAGGGACTTGATGTCGCCGAAGAGGTTTTGGATGACATACTGCCAGTGACACAACATGTCGACGATGATGCCTCCGTCGTCTTCCTTGCGGTAGTTCCACGACGGGCGTTGCAGTGTGTCGTGTTCGCCGGTGAAGACCCAGTAGCCAAATTCACCGCGTACGGAGAGAATCCTGCCGAAGAAGCCGGTGTCGATGAGGTGCTGGAGTTTAAGCAGGCCAGGCAGCCAGAGCTTGTCCTGCACCACGCCGTTTTTAAGGCCGGCGGCGGTGACTTCGTTGTAGAGGGCCATGGCCTCTGCAGAGGTCGTGGCGGTTGGTTTCTCGCAGTAGATGTGCTTGCCGGCGGCAATTGCCTTACGCACGCCGATCGGGCGCTGGCCGGTGAGGGTGGAGTCGAAGTAAATAATGTTCTCCGGCTTGGCCAGCTCGGCATCGAGGTCGGTGGAGACCTTGGTGAGGCCCACGCGCTTGGCGAGATTCTCGAGCTTGGCCTGATTGCGACCCACGAGCACAGGATCGGGCATGATGACGTCGTCGCCGATCTTTACGCCGCCCTGGTCGATGATGGCCTTGATCGAGCGGATCAAGTGCTGGTTAGTGCCCATGCGTCCCGTGACGCCGTTCATGATGATTCCGATGGTTTTCATAAAAGTAGAATTCTTGTTTTGAGTTACAGAGTTCTCAGAGGGAGCACAGAGGGCGCAGTGGAGTGGCTCCGTGAGCTTTGTGCCTTCTCCGTGATCTCTGTGAATTTGATCAGGTGTGTTGGTAGTATGATTCGATGATGAGTTTGAGGTATTCGTCTTGATCCATGGCCCAGAGCCGGTTGGAGAAGACTTCAACTTCATTAAATCCCTTGAAGCCGGCCGCTTCGACCCAACCACGGATTTGGCGGATATCGATGACTCCTTCACCCATGAGGCCGCGGTCGTTGAGGAAATCGATGGTCGGCGAACGCCAGTCGCACACGTGGAAGGAGAAAAGTGCCCCGAGCTTTCCGCAGCGGGCGATTTCAGTCTCCAGCGCCGGATCCCACCACAAGTGATAGACATCGGCCGCCACTCCCACGTGGGACGATTTCAGCTGTTCGCACATATCGTTGGCCTGGCCGAGGGTGTTCACGGCCGAGCGGCTGTCGGCATACATGGGATGAAGTGGTTCGATGCCGAGTTTTACACCGGTGGCTTCACAATCAGGTAGCACGGCGGCGATGCCATCGAGGATCTGTTGGCGAGACTCGACCAGCGGTTGCCCCGGGACGGCGCCGCAAACCAGCACCACGAGGGGAGCACCCAGTTGGTGGGCTTCTTCAATCGCGCGGCGATTGTCATCGATGGCGGCCTGGCGATCGGCGTCGGTGGCACCGGGGAAAAAACCACCACGGCAGGTTGAGACGATGCTCAGGCCTTCATCGCGAAGCATTTGGCCAGTCGCGGTGATGTCTCGTCCCGCGTAGGCGTCACGCCAGACGGTAATGCCCTTGACGCCGGCGGCGGAGAATTTTTTCGCCGCGGTTTCGACATCCCACGATTTGGTCGTGATCGTGTGGATACAAAGGCGGTCAAGGTCGGGTAGGGGAGCAGAGGAAGACATGATGAGTTAAATCATTCTCTTTCTCGACTCGTTCCTGCGACAGGAGCGGTGGTCGCAACTACCGGGAGTATGAGAACGAGTAAGAGAATGAGTAGGAGCAGAGAGGAGTTAGTTTAAGCAGCCGAAGAAGGTGTAGTAGGGCTGTTCCTTCACTTGACGATCGACGTAGAGGGCAAGCTCGCGGAGGTGATAGTCGCCCCACATGCAGGCTTCGCCGCAAGGGACCTTTTGCCCCTCGGGTATGTTGTCCCAACCATTGGGGTGGTGATAAACGGAGTGCAGCAACAGGCCGTGATGATCCGGCGCAATACCGAGGTATCGGTCGGATAGCAGGGTTTTGAGGGTGGTGAGTCCGGCTTGGGTATAACGCCGGCCGTCTTCCGTATTGGCCCCGAGGTAGCGGCCCAGTCGAAGCAGGCCTTGGGCGCCGATGGCCGCGGCCGAGCTGTCGACCGGCTCGTGGTCGTTGAAAGGCTCGGCTTCGCGGCCGCGCCAATCACCGAGGTGCACCAAACCCGGCGCGCCTCCATCCCAGTAGGGAATGCCGTCGATGGGGGTATTGGTGATGAACCAGTCGCAGGTCGCACGGGCGCCCTTGAGCATGAGTTGCTCCCATTTTTCGCGACCGCCGAACGGGGCAAGTTCGTCGTCTGAAAGGGTTTTAAGGAATTCGAGTTCCTCGGCGAATCCCACCATCGCCCATGAAAGGCCCCGCGTCCAGGTGCTGAAGCCGGTGTAGCCTTGCTGGGAGTTCGGGCAACGGAAACGGCCATCGTTGGGGTTGAAGACCGACTCGTGAGCAGTCCGACCCCACTCGTCATAAATGTCGCGTCCCTCGCCGTAGAAGACCGAATACCTGGCGGTGGATTCAATGTGCTTCAGCGCTCGCTCGAGCAGAGAAAAGGCCTCGTCGTTTTCACCCATGAGGCGATGGCCGAGGGCATGGGCTGTCATCACGATGCGGCAGGAGCGAATGGTGTCCACGAACAGCGATTGCGGCCCATTGAACGAGTAGATGTAGCCACCGCCGTCGTGGGTGTTGGCCCAGCGGGACGCCTGGATGGCACCGGAGAGCTTGATAGCGAGTTGGCAAAAGTCGACGTGGTCGGCCGGGAGTCTGCCTTCGTGCTGCAGGCGCAGCCAATTGCCATAGGTGGACAGGTTATTGAATCCATGGTCGTGCACGCCGATGTGGGAAACGTGGGAGGCCATGCGGTCCACGGTCAGCTTCTGGGCAGCTTCAGCGTGCCGCTCCTCGCCGGTCGCATCGAATTGGAGAAAAGCTGAACCGTAGTGGAAACCCTCGGTCCATTCCGTCCACCCGCGGGTGGAGTATTTGCCGTTTACGGTAAACACCGGCGACCCTTGGGCAGGATCATATTCCTTCAGGATGAGATCGATCTTTTGACCGGAGAGCTCCCAGAAACGGGTGAGGTCGCCAGACAGATCGGATGGGGTGAGGGTGGTATTGATGTTCATGGAATCAGGGAAAGGGTTTAGTAGCGCTTGTCCTTACGGAGATGGAGGATGACGAATTCCGTGTCGGAAACGGCTTCGTAGGTGTGCTCTTGAATCGCATCGAACTGCACACTGGATCCGGCGGAAAGATCACACACTTCGCGGGGGAGGAAGAGCTTCAGCCGGCCCTTTAACACCCAACAGAGTTCGTTGTCGTCCCGGTGAACTTCAGGACGCGAGATGCGGGCCCCCGCCGGTGCCGTGCCCAACAGGCCCACCAAATTGGCGTAGCGAATTTCCCGAAACTTAAACTGCCCCGAGCGGTGGGAGCTTTCGCTTACTCGATGGGCGAGGGACGATTCGCTCATCGCGATGAGATCAGTGGCACTTAGCCCAAATGCCCGCGCCAAACGTGAAAGTGTATCGAGCCCCGGGGCTTGCTGGTTGCGCTCCAGTTTCGAGATGACCGCCACCGAAACACCCGACTTTGCCGACAACGCATCGATGGTAAGTCCCTGCTGCTGACGCAGAGAACGAACCGCCGTAAAGTCGAAGGGATTGTCTGATGGGGGCATTTCATAAACAGAAAGAAAAGTTTATAAAATTATCAAACAAGAAAATCACTTTGTGATCATTTCCATCCCGAAGTGGCTTTTTTGAAGCCATCCACAACCTCTGAAATGGGAGGCAGCTCGGGATTCCAATGCCTTTCCCACTCGAACGAAAGGTAGCTTGAGGAAGCCTTTCCGGCCAAAAGATCTTCTAGTTCAGACCAGGGGAATTCGCCCAGGCCGGGTTTCACATAAGTGAACGGTTTCCGTTTCGACGGACGGTTGATGCTGTCTTTGACATGGAAATGGACCACGCGGCTCTGAACCAATGTGAAATAGCCGGCCAGGGACTCTCCACCGGTTCTCCAAGTGTGGTGTGTATCCCACAAGATGGCGAAGGGCGGCAGGGCCTTCATGACGGCTTCCGTGACGGGGCCACTCACCAGCGCATCATGGGTCTCAACGGCCAGTTGCGCAGTGAAACCCTCTTGATGGCGAACATCTTCCCATTTTTGGAGGAACGCAGCAGTTTCCTCCAGTTGTTTGGCATCCGGTGTCATCGCAGTTTGACCTCCGTCGAAGATTCTAAGCCAAGGGCAGCCCACGGTGTCGGCGAATCTGGCGAACTCGATCAGATCATCAATTTCTCCGGATGAGCGCTCCAGCAGTTTTACCGAAGTCCCGAGCATCGGCATAAAAAGACCATGCTCCAGAAGTTGCTGTTTCAACGTCTCGGGGGCCGGCAACAGTTGACGGAAGTTTTCAGGGGAGAGTGTTTCACCGGCCACACAGCGCGGTTCGACCCCATCAAATTGGTTTTCAGAGGCGAAATTGAGAATTTTCGGCCAGGAATAGTCGGAACAGCCCAAGGTGCTGAAAGAGGTCTGGAATCGCTTGGATGTCATGGTAAGGACGAGAGGTATGGGACTTGACTGATAAATATTGCAAAATGTCACTCCAGAGGAGCCGAAATGGGTTCACGAGGGAAATAGGACGCAAAAAACCCAATAATTAGGAATTGACACGCAAGTGAAACAAGGATTCATAATTATTAATTCTTAGCGGAGAACCCGTTTAAGTTCCACCCAACACCCCAAAATTCTACACCCCTATGTTTGATCGGAAACGTTCCGTTTGCCGTGCAGGTTTTTCCGCACTTATCGCAGCTTCCCTGCTTGCAGCGCCTCATTTCGCGCCCGCTCAAGAAACGTCCGAGGAGACCAATGACGACGTTATCACGATGTCGGTGTTCACGGTCGACGCGAGCCAGGACCAGGGCTACCGGGCGACAAACTCGATCTCCGGCACCTCGCTCAACGTAGCGATTCAAGATCTCCCCATGCCGATTGAAGTCATCACATCGGAGTTTGTGGAGGACCTTCAAGCCACGGATTTCAAAGAAGCCCTTAATTACACATCGGGTGTTTTCACGGCCCAGTTCAATGAAAGCTCCGGAAACAATTCGGCGGGGGCCAATACCGCCTATTCCAATGAGCGTTCGCCTTCATCCCGCGGCGGAGTGGGCAGTCGATTCTCCAATGCTGTCAATATTCGCGGCTACAATGTGCAGTTCCAAAACCGCCTGGGTTTCCGGGTGGGCGGAACGGTTTCCGAATATGGCGTCACGTTGGGCGGTGCGCTGGATTCCCTGAATTACGAACGGTTGGAAGTCGTGCGGGGACCGTCGTCGCTGCTCTATGGTATTGGCGTGCTTTCCGGGATTGTGAATGTCATTCCCAAACGTCCCCTGGGGGCCAATCAGGTTAAGGTGAATGCTGCGATCGGCAGCGAAGGTTACCAACGTTTCACCACGGAGTTTACGGGCCCGCTTGGCGACAAGATGCGCTACCGCTTCGCTTATGCTGACGAGGAGCGGGATCACTGGACGGATCACCGCACAAAAGACCTCGAATATTTTGTCGGGCAGTTGGAGTTTCGTCCGTGGAGGACGGTTAACATTCTCGCCGAATACCAACAGGCGACCACGCGTTATACGGGCATAGGCGACCAATCCATTTTTGACGATCTCACTGATCGCTCATTTGGGGGCGACAATCGCAATGAGTTTAATGAACAGCTCAACTGGACCCGGGACGTCGGTGGATTTGGTGCGGAGTATCGCGTCACGGGCCCTGACACTTATGAAGAACGCGACGAGTGGGACGCGCTCATCAATGTCGACATCATCCCCAATGACAACCTTACCCTGAATTTTGGCGCCTACTGGGGCGGTCAGGAAACTGAGCGCTTCGACCTGGAACCCGCCACGGTCAATAATCAGGAGTCTAATCTGTTTGTGAAGCGGCGCGTGCGCATCCGGCGGGATCCTCCCACATTCCGCACGGTGGTCCAGTATGTGCCGGACGAGTTTATCACGGCTTTCGAGAATCCGCCGTCCCCGATTTTTAACGACACAACGGACTTCAAAACCATCCGCTACTACTGGAAGAACACGCCGCAGGAGGGTGAATTCGAGCAGTATCGGGCGCGGGTCAATTACACCTTCGACACGCCGTTCCTCCTGGGTGAGGCCAACCACAGCCTTTTGGCCGGTCGTCACGACATCAAGGATACCATCGACTATGCCCAGGGCACCGAACTCTTCCCGCGCCTTTTTGAGGCAGTGAACCTGGTGCGGGAGCCGGCTCCCTCGGACACTGACTCACTGGAGTTTCGCAACATTCTCGACCAGTCGGAATTCCGCTACAACGGCGAGCTCCTCGCCCAGCCCGGACGGGAATATCAGCAGACCGACATTTGGTATCAGGGCACCTACGGCATCTACCAAGGCCGTTTCTGGGACGACAAAATCATGCTGATCGCCGGTATTCGCCACGATCGATATCAAGGTCTTGAGAAGGTCTACGACCGCCAGGAACCCAGCACAGGTGTCATTGAAAACCCGGACAATCAGACCTTCGGCTTCGAAAGCGAGGAGTATAACTTCGAGCAGCCGATTTCGGTCACGACCAATACCTTTGCGCTTCGCTACGACATCCGGGAGGGCCTGTCTGTTTACGGTTTGGCCGCCGAGGGGGTTTCGCCGAACACCGGCGCATTGGATGGCAACGACGACTTCATCGATGCCGAGCAATCCCTGTCGAAGGAGATCGGCATCAAGTTTGAACTCATGGATCGCAAGCTCTCCGGAACGATTTCGGCATACGAGATCGAGCGGGAAAACGCGATTTGGAGCTTTGCGTTTGCGCCGAACCCGTCGGGCTGGGTGGGGGGCTCCAACAAGGACGGAACCCGGGGGCGTGGTGGTCAGGATTTTGATCCTTCGGAGGTTTTGGATGGCTCCGGCCCCATCGCCTACGGCGTTGACAGCTCCTATTTTGATCCCGCCGACATCGCGCGAGATCCGATCACTCGCGAACTTCCCTTCGGTGTTGTCGGAATCGAGGGACAGCACAACGGCACGCCAAATCCGCAGACTTATATCTATCTGGATTATGCCTTGCTGGATGAAGCCGGTTTCCGCGATGAGATCGAGGCTGCATTCCGCGATGCCGACCGGGTGCGGGGCTTCAACAGCGAGGAAATCAACTCGATGTTCTACACGCGCACGACGGGCACGTTCAGCGGACTCAACCCGAGCGGCGTCACGGGCAACACCAACGTGACCTTTGGCGACCGGGCCCGGGGGGTAGACATGCAGCTCATTTACTCCCCGATCGAGAACTGGCAGTTGATCTTCAACTACGCCCACACCGACCGCGAAATCCACAAACCCTTCGGCATGGTGGCCGCCATCGATCAGGTGTCCGGGACTGAATTTGGCACCGAATACGACTCGTGGGTCCGGGCATTGGGACGCGCCGCTTATGGTCTGGAGGAAATCGACAACGATGGTGACGGCTTGCCCGATCAGATTTTACGCAATGGCGAACCGGTATCGCTGACCAACATCGTTCCCGCAAACTCGAACACCGGCGGCATCGAAGGCGCCAATCTGTTCCTGGGGGCCGAGGACGAGGCTTCGTTCTGGAATAAATACACGTTCCGCGAAGGTCCGCTCCGTCGCTTGTCCCTCATGTTCGGTGTCCGTTACACGGGCCCGGCCGCCACTGCGGTTACGGTGGGAGGGGAGAACCTGCAGCAAAATCTCTATCCGACTCCCGACACGGAGGAGCGCCTCGAGTTTGATGCCGGCATCACCTACACCCGCAACTGGGGCGACACCCAGTGGCGGTTCGCCCTCAACGCCTACAACCTGACCGACGATCAGAAGGGCTACACCGAGGCCTCTTACAACAACATCAACGACAACTCAATCGAACGTCGTCGTACCCAAGTCTATTACGCCCCGCGGAGTTTCCGCTTCAGCGTCGGCGTAACCTTCTAACCTCCAACCACTCTAGCCGGCCGCAACATTCAGCTTCGCGGCCTTTAGGCAGAATCCACCCCCAAAAAAAACAGCATGAAGAAAACAAACATCGCACTCGTATCCCTCGCGTTGTTGGCCGCCCCGCTGGCCAATGCGCAATGGCAAGGAGTCAACAACTTCGACTCCGGCTCCCTTACCGGGGTTTCCGTAGCGTTCAGTCCGGAAGAGGACAACATGAACGGCGGCATTTCGATCATCCCTGATCCGGACAACACCACTGAAGGCGTTCTCCAGCTGGACCCGGGCGTGTTCACCAACGGCACCGACACCCACAACGTTTGGTTCTGGGTGAACCTCCCCGACATCACTGGCACCGCAACGGTCTACAACCGCATCATGCGCGGTGAGCTTGTCGATATCGTTTGGGGAACTTCTCCGACCGACATGCCGGCCTCTTATGGTGACTTCTCTTCCGCTCTTCGCCTCGAGTTGGATGGTATCTTCGATTACCGTGAAGGTTCCGACGGTTACGTCGAAATCGATGGTGCTTCCTCCACGGAGATGACTTGGTATGAAACATGGCTCGTCGTTGACGTGGCCACCAACACCTACGACGCCTTCATCAAAGGCGGTACGGAATTCCCGGATGTGACCCAGGTCGTCAATGACGCCGCTTTCCGCAACCAGTCCACGGATCCACAGAACCGCTTCTATGCCCGCATCACCACGGGTGCCATCGACAACCCGAAGGCAGTCGATAAGGTTTGGTTCGACGACATTTTCGTCGACCTCAGCGGTCAGAATCTCACCACTCCGGGTGATGACGTTGTGATCCCGGATCCGGGTGAAGTCCCGACCGAGAATGGTTCCGGTGAACTCGCCAACCTCTCGACTCGCGGCCAGGTTGCCTCGGGCGAGGCTGCCATGTTTGTTGGTTTTGTCGCCACCGACGACGCCCGCCGCTTCCTCATTCGCGGCGCCGGTCCGCTCCTGGCTGACTTTGGCGTTACGACGGCATTGACCAACCCGGTCATCACCGTGCGCAACTCCAGCCAGGAAGTTGTCGCCACCAACGAAAATTGGGGAGACAACTCAAACTCGGCTTCGATCGCTTTGACCGCAGCTGCTGTGGGTGCCCAGCCGTTCGCCGACGGATCCGCTGATGCTGCTCTCATGCTGTTGCTTGCCCCGGGCATATACACGGTTGAGGTTTCGACGGGTGACGGCACCACGGGTGTCGCCTTGGCCGAAATCTACCGGATTCCCTAATCCCGGCCGGTCATCACCTCATGGTGATTAACTGACACTATTGGCGGACGGCCCCGCATCCGCGAGGTCGTCCGCTTTTTTGGGTCGTCAAATTCAGTTACCGTCTCTTACCCGGAATGAAACCCCTCTCACACTTAAGCGCACTAGTCGGTCTCCTTGGCGGGATGGCTTTCCCAATTTTAGGCCAGATTGCCGATCCCATTCCCGGTTCGATCGAAAAGGGTGACCTGGTCATGGAGATCGAAGAATGGCTGCGGGCTCCGGCGACCAGCTCCGGTTCCACCCGCGCCCGCCTGTCCGTGATGAAACCCGCCTACGATGGCTCGGGTCGCGTGTTTGTGAATGACCTGCGCGGCCCGATGTATATCGCGGCGAATGACCAACTGACCGAATACGTCGATTTTAATGACGTGTTTCCCAATTTTCAGGACGAAACCCGTCTTGGCACCGGTTTCCACTCCTTTGCCTTTCACCCGAACTTTGAAAACAACGGCAAGTTCTATACGGCCCACACCGAAAACGCCGGGTCGGGTGCCGCCGACTTCACGATGCCGATTGATGTTTCAATCAACATCCAGAGCGTCATCACCGAGTGGACCGCGAGCAACCCCGCTGCCAATGTATTCTCGGGTACGCGACGGGAAATCATGCGGATCGAATACAACGAGCAGGTCCACAATGTTCAGGAAATTGCCTTCAATCACTTTGTGAGTTCGAGCGACCCCGACTACGGGATGCTCTACATTTGTTCGGGAGACGGCGAAGCGGTGAATCAGGGCTACCCGGAAATCGCCCATCGCCTCGACACGGTTTACGGCACGCTGCTGCGCATCGACCCGATGGGTTCCAATTCGACCAACGGCCAATACGGCATTCCCGCCGACAACCCCTACGTGGCGGATGGCGACCCGAACACGCTCGGCGAGATTTATGCATGGGGGTTCCGCAACCCTCACCGCATCATCTGGGACTCCGCCAATCCGGACCGCCTGTTCCTGTTTGATATCGGCGAACGCAACATTGAGGAGATCAACCTCATCGTCAAAGGGGGGGATTACGGCTACAGCCAGCGGGAGGGAACATTCCTGATGAACACCGCAGTGGACTCCGATGTGGTGTTTCCGCTCCCCGCCAACGACGGGGACTTCAACTACGTGTATCCGGTTGCCCAATACGACCATGACGAGGGCCGGGCAATTGCCGGTGGCCAAATCTACCGGGGGGAGCTTTGGCCTGAACTCGACGGCAAAATGCTGTTTGGCGACATTGCCAATGGCCGGGTGTTTTACGTCGACGCGGACAGTCTTCAGCTCGGCAGCCAGGCACCGATTCAGGAACTGCGCCTTTTCAAAACCGTTGAACGCAGCCTGCTGCAAATCATGGGTAATTCCCGGGCGGACTTGCGTTTTGGCATCGGTGAGGACGGGCAGCTCTATCTCACGACCAAGCGGGATGGCTACATTCGCCGTTTTGTGGCACCGGAGCAGAACCCCAACGGCACGGGCCTGCTGGCAAATGTCTCAACTCGGGGCGAGGTGGTTGACGGGGCCGGCATACTGATCGGTGGCGTCGTGGTGGTTGATGGAAATCGGCGTGTCCTGGTGCGGGGACTTGGTCCCACCTTGGCCGACTTTGGCGTGAACAACGCCCTCAGTAATCCTCGGATCACGGTCTACGACGAGGGGGGAGAGGTGATCGCCACAAACGAAAACTGGGGCGACAATACAAACGCCGCCACCATTGCCGCCATTACGACCTCACTGGGCGCCACCGCTCTTGTGGACGGGAGCGCGGATGCGGCCCTGCTCCTCTTTTTACCCGCCGGGAACTATACGGTTCACTTGGAGGGCGTGGACGGAGCCACCGGAGTGGGCCTCATCGAAGTCTACCGACTGCCATAGTATTTCGGTAAACCGGTTACCGGGACAAAGATCGCGGGGATTTCCAGGGTGTGGAGTCCCCGCGATCACTCCGGTCACGGAGCTCCAGGGTGTGGAGATTTCTAAAATTTTTCAGGCTGCCCAAACCCCACCGTTGATGTCCAACGTGGCTCCCGTGATGAACCCGTCGAATTCGCTGGCAAAGTAAACCACCGCCCGGGCGACATCGGCAGGAGTGCCTGCCCGGCCCAAGGGAATCCCGGCGATGGTCGCCTGCGCGGATTCATCCGTGGTATGGGTGTTGTGAAACGACGTGCCCAGGATCAATCCGGGAGCCAGGGCATTCACGCGGATGCCGAATGGACCGAGTTCATTGGCCAGTGCCCGGGTGTAAGTCAGGACGGCGCCCTTGGCGGTTGAATAGGCGAGAGAGCCGGGATGCCCGCCTTTGCGGCCGGCGAGGGAGGCGAGATTGACCACGGAAGCCCCACCGTTGGAATCAGCGGCCTGCTTTAAATGGGGCAGGGCGGCTTGGGAGATGCGCCACATGCTGTCGATGTTCAGTGCCATGACCTTGGCCCAGAACCCGTCCTCGATTTCGTCGAGGGTGTGACGTGCCACAAGGGAACCGGCATTGTTGATCAACACGTCAATGCCTCCGAGCTGATCCACGGCCGCCTGCACCACGCCTTCCGCGCCCCGCCGGGTGGTCAGGTCGGCCGAGATTGAGCCAAATTTGGCGCCTGTTTTCGATGCGACGCCTGACAGCTCGTCCGCCCCCGCGCGGCTCGAGTGGTAGTGAGCCAGGACGTGGCAGCCGTGCGCCATGAGTTGGCGCGAGATTTCGGCGCCGATGCCTTGGGCACCCGCGGTGACGAGAACTCGTTTGCCTTTCAGCTTGTCGGTAAAGATTGCGCTCATTCGATGATTAGCGATTTGTCGCTGAGGGTGATGATGTCGGTCTTTCCGTCGGGGCGGTGCACATGCAGCCGACCCTGTTCGTCCATCTTGGCGGAAACATCGGCCACTGATTTCCGATCAGGTTCCGGCCAGAGCACGGAAAACACCGTGTGGGCGGTCGAAGGCTCCCGGGTTGTCAGAGTGAGACTCACATGATCCTGCCATTCGGCGGTCACCCAAGCATAGGTTTCCTTGGAGCGATAACGAGGGTCGATGGGGGCGGGATACTTATCCGATACGGCCGCAAACCAAGTGAATGGTTTCGTGGCGAGGACGGCGGTGAGCGCGGCTTTTTCACCCTCAATGCGGGCCCGTTGATCCAAATTTTGCCAGCCCATGCCCATTTCGCCATGAAGCAGCCAGGAAAGGTGGCTTTCGTCGTCAGTCTCCACGCGGTCGCGCAGCACCACGTAGCGCCGGTCGATGAAAACCAGGTCCCGGGTCACGCGCTGCACGCGCCCTTCTGGCTGCCGGGTCTGGTAGGCGACCTTGGCGTCGCCGGTCGTCCACATGTAGCGATCCCCCACTTCAAAACGGGTGATCTCCCCGGTGGCGGTCTTGTCCTGCTGCTCCTGGCCCTCGCCGTCGATCAGGATGCCGTTTTTGGATTTTGTCTGCCAAGTCCACTGCTTGTGGTGCGGGGAGCGATGAAACTCCCGATTGGCGGAATTGATCGCGAGACCTTCACCATAACCGTTGATGATAAAGGTATTTTGATCCGGGTGGCTGTGGCTGAATGATCCGTAGGGTGAGCTCTTGAACGTGATGTGGATATCGTTGTCGGGATCACCGAGCGCCGAATGCATCGAAACCAAACCGATGTCATCAAAAAATCGATACGGTGGCAGCTCGCTCAGCGGGGCGGGGGCGACTGCGGGAAAACGGCTCCCGATGAAATTGCGGATGAGGAACTCTCCCGCCGTGGGATAGGTCCGGGCAAGTTTGCCCATGCCCATGAGGGAAGGGGACTCGCGCGGTTCGTTGGGATCCAGCAAGGCCGCATAGCTCACAAAGTAGCCGTTCTGGTGGACCCGCCCCAAGTGGTTCATATAATCGGCCACCACCGGCTCCAAATTGAAGTGCCCGGCATTGGACACGTCACCAAAGGTCGTGTGCAGGTAGGGCTGCACGTTGTAGAGCGCGAAGTATCCGGTGTTTTTCCAGAACGGCAGGTTGTAGGCGATGGGGTCGCCGATGGCCAAAAGGATGTCTTGGAAGCCGGCATGTTCAAAGGTACCGCGCCAGTAGGCATTGCCTTCCGCCCAGCCACCGGCATCGCCGCCGAAGGGACTGAACTGGTCGCGATAGAATTTATAGGCGAAGTCATACCAGTCGCGCGCCTGTTCGGGCAGATCGTCCCACAAGGCGAGACCGGTGAGACCCACCATGGCCATAAAGCGAACCGGATGGCTGGAAGGGCGCACTTCCAGGGAATTTCGCTTCAGGCCCGAAATGTTGCTTCGGCGGATCCAGCGCACCGTGCGTTCACCGCGCTCCCGGAAGTGGTCAAGCACCCGTTCTTTTTCGGCTGGGGTGAGTTGATCGCGCAATTGATCATAGACCAGTGGCAGTTTTCGCCAGAGCCGGAAGTTGCCTTCGTCGTTGTAGTAGACATCGGTGGCGCCGGGGACAGAACCGGAACGCCAGTCCGGATCGAGCGCCCAGTCCGTGGAGGTGAGGAGGAACTCCTTGGCCTTGTCGAGATAGCGTTGTTCGCCCGTTACGATCCAGACCAGCGTCGCCGCCTCGGCGATTCCCGCGATGTTGCCAGCCAAATCCTGCACGGCGCGCCAACGGTCGGTCTTGAAGGAATCGCGCTTGCTGGGTTCGGGGTCGCCATAGGTCAGTGGATCCTCGGGATGCGGAAACACCATGTAAACGTTGTCCAAGTCGGATTTGATCCGGTCGAACGCTTCCTTGCCGGCACCTTCGAGGCAGTAGATGCGGAACGCCTCGTGCTGACCGGCCACGACCATCGTGCGCGGTCCGGATGCCGGCACATGCTCAAATCCATTGGTTTGAGCCAGGCACGAACCGATGGTGAAGGAGGCAGCAGCTAATCGGATGAAAAGATGACGAAACATGGTCAGGCAACGATTGGCGGTTAAAGTTGAGGCAACAGCGGGTGCTCGATTTGCCATTGTTCGAGGCTGGGGTGCATGAGGGACAAGCGACCTGATTCACTCGAAATCACTTCCCAGAGGGCTCCCTCGGCTTGTTCCGGGCCGGTCCAAGCCAGAGCCGCCAGGATGATGGTTTCACCGCGGTGACTCCCCAGCGAATCGGTGCGGGCGATTGGCGTCACATGGTAGTCAGCGCGAATGTGGGTGCGCAGTGTATCGTCGGAAAGCCGCTGATCCCAGCCCAGGCGGCTGAAGCCGAGCAGCGGTTGCAAAACCGAGCCTGCTTGCGTGCTTTGCCCGACGAGTGCGCCGGCTGATTCTTCCTGGGAGAGCTCCTCCGCCGACGCGGCGGAAACCGGATACCCACCGAGTGCCAAAACTCCGGGCTGCCGATTTGTCACCACATGGACCTGTAACAACCAACCGGCCTTCCACCATAGCCCCGTGTCGACTCCGCAGTTCACTTGATCGTGCTTGAATCCTAAGTTGGAGACGTAGCGAAGGTGCGACTCATCCATCTCCACGGTGACCGTGGAATGCCGCCCAAAAACGCGCCCGTCGGGCAACTCCAGCGTCAAAGCCGAATCCGGTGACCAATGGGTCGCCGTCGGACGAGCAATGCAGAAATCGGTTCCGGTTCGATAGGCGGTTTTGCTCCACTTCCAAGCGCCGAACCGCAGGTTCACATTCGAGATCTGGGATCCGGAATTAAGGATTTCGACCTCACCATTAATGCTGCGCACGGTCAGGCCGGCCTGGGGGATGTTGAGGGTGTGATCACCTTCCTCGGCAGGCAGCGGTTGTTCAGCCTCATGCCAAAATGCGTGATTGGGTGGCAGTAAAAGCGGCGACAATCCTTTCGCAGCCCAGTAGGGCGAACCTCCGCAAGAATAGGATTCGCCGAGGTCACGAAATTCGTTGAGCCAACCGATGGACAACAAACCTTGGTTTTGGGTAATGGGTTGATTGAGGAAAAAATCGAGATTGCGGGTGCAGAGTCGGCGGAGCTGCCCCAGCGGCAAATCGGTAGCCTCAAGAGCCACCGCCAAGCCAAAAACATTGATGCCGTTGAAGCGATAGGTGATGGAACGACCGAATGCCGGATGCTCACCCGAGGCGGCGAAAAAGTGCCGATAGTCACGAACGAAGTCACGCGCCCAGGAGCGCCAGCGATCCGCCCGTTCCGGAGCAATATGGCCGTGGAGTCGCGCCCACCAGAGTCCGTAGAAGTGAAATGCGTATGCGTTGTAGTGGTCGTAGGCTTGGTTGATGCCGTCTTCAAACCACCCGCCGCCGCGATACATTCCCTCCAGTCGGTCGAGGAAGGTGTCGACCACCGCCCGGTCGGTGGGGTGGCCATAGCCTTGAGTTTGGAGAAACTCCAGGATGTGAACCCCCATGAAGTAGTGGTTGTTGTTTACGATCCCATTGCCCCGAGCGGTTGCAAGCCATGCCGCAACCTGATCCTTTACGGTCTGGTCGAGCGGGTTCCACAACTGCGCGGGGGCGATTTGCAGGGCGATGGCCAGTAACCCGATTTCAACATGATGCTGGTGGTAGTTGGCGTCAGGTCCCCAGTAGTGGGGACTGTCGGGATCGGACCCGATCGCCAGACCACGCTGGAACCAATCACCCAACCTGGCGCGAAGCGCGGTATCATCGGGATGCTCGGCGCTCTGCAGCCAGTGCGCCGCCAGCAACAACGGCCGGGCGAATGACTCCAGACGGTCAGCCTGGGCGTCGTGGTCGCTCGGCGGTCCGTCGATCGGAATATCCGCGGCACCTTCGGCCATGTAAGGGACCAGCGCTTCGAGGAGAGAGCGGGTTTGGTTTTGCCAATGACGGTAGGGGGCGGGGAGTTCCATGTTGGTGTGGTCGAATCTTGCTCAAGTGGAGTGGTCGTAAACGTCGAGGGTGATGACCCCCTGCATGGGTTGGCCGGACAAATAGGCTTTGAGGTTTCGCAGCCCGTTCTCGCCGGCGTCGCGCCGACGATCCGAGGTCGGGCCCGCCAAGTGGGGGGAAAGGGAGACATTGGACAACCCGCGGAAGCCCGAGTCGGAGGGAAGTGGTTCGTCCGAAAACACATCAAGCCCCACGAAGATGTTGCCTTCCCGGGCGATTCGCTCGAGCGCATCCTCATCAACCGTGGCTCCGCGGCCGACGTTGACGAAGACTGCTCCAGGTTTGAGCAGGCGCAGATGTTCCTCTTTGATCGAGCGTTCGGTCTGGGGAATAAGCGGAGCAAGCTCGACCACCACGTCGTGTCCGGACATCAACTCGTCGAGAGAGGTCACATTCCGGACGTTGTCCTGCGCTGCACGCTGATCGTCGAGATCGGGGGCGAACACGCCGATGTCGCAGCCGAACGGACGCAACAAGTTGATCAGGGCATGAGACACGCGGCCGTATCCGCGGATGCCCACGCGCCGGCCGAACAGGGAGGCGGTCCGCGTCTGGCGGGTCTTCCAGGCGCCGTTCAAGTGCATTTCAATCGCCCAATGAGAGGCGCCGCGCAAGCAGGACAGCACATGAAGCAACGCCCCTTCCGCGACGGTCCGGCTGATGGAATGGCCCCAGTTGGTGATCTGAAGGCCGCGGGCGATGTGCTCGCGTTGCACCAGTTTCTTGATGGAACCCGCCATGTAGCACACGTAGCGAAGATTCGCCGGAAGTTTTTCCGGCAGTCGAGGTGTGCTCCAGCATGCAATCAGGATTTCCGGGTTGGTCTCATGGAGTTTGGCATCCCAAGTCGATACATCCAATTCGTCCGAGTTCAGGCTGGTGAGAGGTGCCCCCAGACTGGCGATGTCCTGCGCCATGGCCCCGGGAAGAAACTCCGAAATTTCCAGGGGAGTCAGGCACTGGAGGATTGAAGTGGAACGGGCGGTGATTCCCGGCGTGGGTGGGGTATCGATAATCGGTTCGGACATGGTCACAGGGGCGGTAGACACTCGAGAATTTGGGCTGGTCCGTGGACGGGGCGCAGCGTCACGTCCGGAAGCCCGGCGGGGTAAAAAAACTTTTCGAAAGTGTTGAGCTCCACGCGTTCGTCGTCGGTTTCGACCGCGACCTTTCCCGCTGTCACAATGTAGATGCCAAACGTATTGGTTTTGTAACTACATTCTTCCGTCACCTGCAGCCGATTGACCCGGAAGCAGGGTGTTTGATCCGGCCCAATCAATCGCTCAATGCGCGGGCCGGCGGCGTCCGCCGGAAGGCTTTCACCGGCGCAGCGGAACTTGGCGTCAATGTCGGCGAGGGAGTAGGCGGTGCGGTCCACCATCGATATGCCGAAGGCAATGTCGCGGCCCATGTAGCGGGCGGATTCCGGCAGGACGTAGCCGGCCCGCTCGTGCTCAAACCGCACGGCAAAGTCCGTCGGTTCCTGAATCTCCACCATGAATATGCCTTCACCCAGCGCGTGGGGGATGCCGCCGGGAATCAGAAAGGTGTCCCCGGGCTTGACGATGATCTTGTCAAAACATGCTTCCAGCGCGGCCATGTCCTGTTGGGCGACGATGCTTTCCAAGTCGGATGGAGTCGGCGGCCGTTGGAATCCAACGTAGATGTAGGGTGCCTCGATGCCCTCGCGGATTGCGAGCACGTGGTAGGCTTCGGTTTTGCCACTCGGTGACTGCAGGATCCTGGCGGCGAATTCCCGTGAAGGATGGCACTGGAAGTGAAGTCGGATGGCCGAGTCCAGGAACTTGACCAGCAGCATCGTCGTGATGCCGTGCCTGGCCGTGTGTGGCGCCCCGAGGTAATACTCGGGATCAGAGGCCAACAGTTGAGCGAAATCCACCGACTCACCATCGAGGGATACTTGGGAAACGCCTTCCGTAATGTCCTCCCGGCCGGGGTTGACCGCCGCGGTGACTGATCCGATCCAATCTTCCGCAAAGTGAGAGTCATCGGGGTCATCGGCCTGTGCAATACGGTCCAAGGTCGCGCCGCCCGGATAGCTCCGCCACACCCGATTGGCCGGCAGGAGCACAAGATGCTGGAGGTGAGTCTTGGTCGCGTTCATTACTTGTCCGGTCACACGACGGCGGTAAGCCCGCCGTCGATCATCAGGACTTGTCCGTTGAGAAACTGAGAGGCGTTGCTCGCCATGAACACGGCGGCACCGGTGAGATCCTCCACTTCTCCCCAGCGGCCCGCCGGGGTGCGGGTCTTTATCCAGCCGTCAAATTCAGGATTCTCCCGCAAGGGTGCAGTCAATTCAGTCGCGATGTAGCCGGGTCCGATGCCGTTGACCTGAATGTTGTATTGGGCCCATTCGCCGCACATGGCCCGGGTCAACATGCGCAGACCGCCTTTGGCGGCGGCGTAATTGCCGGTGGTGGGCCGCGCGAGATCGCTCATCAGGGAGCAAATGTTGATGATTTTGCCCGCCCGTCGCTCGATCATGGCCGGCACGAATGTGCGGGCGACGAGAAACGCGCTCGTCAGATTCGTATTGAGCACCGTGTTCCAGTCGTCGAGGGACATGTCCGCGAGCGGACTGCGACGGTGGATGCCGGCGTTGTTGATCAATATATCGATGGGCCCCACCGCCTGGCCCGCGGCTTTCGTCGCAGCTTCGTCGGTGACATCAAATGCCTGGCCGGTCACATCGATTCCCTGGCCGGTGAGGAGCGACTCCGCCTCTTGCAGGGCAGGGGCCGACCGGCCATTGAGCACCACGGAGGCACCGCTATGTCCCAGGGCGGCGGCCAATGCCAGGCCAATGCCACGAGACGAACCCGTGACCAACGCTCGCTTGCCTGCGAGGGAAAAACTCGGCGCTTCAGGCAGACTCATGAGTGGCGGGAGCGCGGGACTGACGGACCAGGAGGGTGCCAATGGCGATCACGGTCAGGCCGCAGAAAATGAAGGCGAACCGTCCGAGCAGTGGGTTGGGAATGAGCGACATCAAGATCACCACACTGCCGTAGGGAATACACAGCCACCCCATCATGCGGGACTGGCGATCATCCGTCGCAGGAGCCGCTTCCTCGGCGTCGTAGTCGACGGGTTTGTCGAGTTTGCGGGAGAACTCCTCGATTTGCTCCTTCATCTCCGCGGATTGGCGGTCATAGAAGCGACGGCAGAAAAGAAACCAGATGATGCCTGCTCCCGTGATGGTAAACACCCCGATGCCCTGTTCCCAGTTCTGGCGTTCCCATGTGTTAATGCCATCGCTCGAACCGAACATGTTCACCGCCCAGTCGATGTTGAGAAACGTGGTGGTGAGATAGCTTACGAGGAAGCAGACGAGCAACGTCGACCAGCCCGTCCAGCCCGGGGTGCGACGTATGATCATTCCCAATACCAACGGCACGATGTAGGGAAGGCTCACCAGGATCTGGAACTTCAGCATCAACTCGAACAACGAGAGTTCACGCATCTGGCTGTAGAATATCGCGATGGAGATCACAATGAGACCCAGCACGACGGTGGTGACCTTGCCTACGTTCAGGAGCTCGCGGTCGGAAGCCCGGGGGCGTAGCAAAGGTTGATAGAGGTTCTTCACGAAGACCCCGGCGTTGCGATTCAAACCGGAATCCATCGAAGACATGGTCGCAGCAAAAATACCCGCTGCCAGCAGCCCCATCATGCCCACCGGGAACACGGTCTGGGCGATGGCGAAGTAAGCCCCCTCGGCGGGTTTGTTCAGACTCGGGAACACCTCGGCCAGATCCTGCGGATTCATCGACTGGATCATGGGCGGAAGGAACCAGAATACGACGCCCCCCAGGAACAAACATCCAGCCAGGAGCCCGGCCTTGCGGGCGTGGTGGCTGTCCTTTACGCACAGGTAACGGGAGGCATCATTCAGGTTGTTGGTGGAAAGGAACTGCTTGAGGAAGATTGCAATGCACCAGAAGGGCAGGAAATCGTCGGTAAACAGTTTGCCGGGATCCATCCGCGTCGTGCTCAAATGCTCCACGACATTGTCAAGGCCGCCCACGTGGGCCACGGCCAGGAACGCGGTGATGACCGTGATGGGGATCAGGATCAGCACTTGTACAAAGTCACTGGCGATCACCGCCCAGCTGCCTCCCAGCAGCGACATCAGAAGGACACAAAGTCCCGTGATGATTATGGTGGTGCGCACATCAAATCCGAACGCAGCCGAGAAAAACACCCCCATGCCGTAGAGCCAGATTCCCGCTGTCATCATCTGCAGGGGAAGAACAATCCAAGTAAACGTCTGTTCGCTGCCGCGACCAAACCGCAACTTTACCCCCTCCATCGCCGTGATGACGCGGAGTTGCCGTAGCTTTGGGCCAAAATACACTGCATTCAGGAAGAACCCGAGCGCATTGGCGACGAAGATCACCATGATGGGCCAACCGTCCAAATAGGCGCGGCTGGATGCGCCGGTGAACGTCCAGGCACTGAAGGAAACCATGAACGCGGAACCTCCGGCCATCCACCAGAGCACTTGGCCGCCACTACGAAAGTAGCTTCCCACATCGGAAACAAAGTGGCGAAAAACCCAGCTGATCGTCAGCATGAAGACGAAATAGAGGGCAAGGACGGTGAGATCGTAAGGGGTCATCTAAGGGGTAGGGTCGAGAAAAAGTAATAATTATAAATAAACAACCCCAAACTTCTCCTTTTCGACGAGAACCGTAATCCTGGTTTCCCGATTTGGGGGCAGGTGCTATCTTGCAGGGCCCGTGGAATCGCCCACGTAGAGTCTCGAAGCCAGGACGAGATCGCTGAACACCGAGCTCCCGTCGCCAATATCCTCGTTCATCATCATCGAAGCGGCGCGTCCCCCGAGATCCAAGGGATCACATCCCGCGGCAGTCACCCGGGGAGTGACGGCACTGGCGGTGCCGGAGAAGTCGGCTGCGGCCATACTGCAGTCTGCCGGCACATGCTTGCCGGCGTGCTGCAATGCACGGATGGCGCCAATCGCCATCGAAATATTGTAGGTGACAAACGCGGTCGGGAAATCCTTGCGCCTTGCGAGATTAACAACGCTGAGCATCGCTTCGTTTCCTTCCGCCCGGTCACCTTCATGACGCAGCACCGTGTAACGAGGGTCCAAGCTCAGGCCCTTGGCTTGCAGGGCGTTTTTGAGGCCTACCAGACGCGTCTCATGACGCAGCAGGCCAACGTTGCCTCCCAGCCAGCCGATGCGCTGATGTCCCAAATCGGCCAGGTGGTCCACAATCGAAGTGAGGGCTTCGTGCTCGTTGCCGATGATCGAATGGCACAGGCCAGCGTGCCGGGCCGAAACAGCAACAATGCGACGGGTATGCCGCCGCAGCATGTGCAAAAAATCCTCCTCCACCTGGCCCATAAGAATCACGCCCTTGATCGCGTGCCCGGGGCCAAAAAACTGGGTCAACTTGGCGTCGTTTAGCGAATGCTCCGACCCCAGGACGGCAGTCGTGAATCCGGAATCCAATGCTGCGCTGTTGAGCCCCTGCATGACATGGCTGAAATAACTGCCCTGGGTATGAACCTGCACTCCGGCGCGCAGGATGACCGCAATTTGGCGGGTGCGGGATTCGGCGGGAGAGTCCTCAATCTTGATCCCCTTGGGCCGGTAGCCTGCTTGGATTGCATAATCCCAGATGCGTTTGTAGGTGTCCGGGCTGATGCGCTCCCGCTGTCCGTTCAAGGTGAGCGACACCAATGCTTGGGAAACCCCGAGTTCCCGGGCAATCATCTGCTGTGATACACGCTTCGGTTTTGCCACAGCGCAGTTATAAATGATAAGTATTATGCGCAGACAATCTTATAAACAACCCTTGTTCGGATTGAAGCCCGGGCTCTTGGTTGTGCCGACTACTTAAACTTGTCCCGCATCGCCTGCAGTCCTGGGATTTTGGCGAAAAGGTGATGATGCTTCTCCTCAAATCGTTGAACCAGAGATCTTTGTGTCTTCCCAACCAGGATCGTGAAAATATAGCCCCGATGACCGGGAGAGGTTGACGTTGGATGGTAACCCGCATCGACGACAAAGGTGGATCGGTGCGTGGTCATCACACATTCCGGTGTCTGGCCTTCATGGTAGAGGTATTGGCCGCCGAAGCCGGTTTCCGGATCAAACCGATAGTGGTAGACCTCCTCGAAGGCGGATTCCCGGGGCATGTCGTCCACATCGTGTTTGTGGGGTGGATACCCCGACCAACAGCCGGGGTCGGCGTAGAGCTCACTTACGAGCAAATTTCCGGCACGCCCGTTTCCGTTCTGACCCAGGATATGATGGATCGACCGCCGGGTGTGGGTTTCAACCGAGCCAACCTCGACGCTCTCCACGTCAGGAGGCGCGATGCGGAAAGCGGCGAAATCCTCGGCACACTCCCCGCCGGCGATGGCGATTTCAACGGGCTGCCCGGAACCGGTTATCTTGAGGCTCCGGCCGGTGCCGGCATAGACCGAATCGGCATCCCCGTCCCAAATTGATGTTCGATTTCCAATCTCACCAAAATCTTCAGACCCCGCCGTCACCCGACACTTCCCGCTCAGCACCACACAAAGCAGTTCGTAACCGGGAACCTCAACGCAAACCTCTTCGTTGTCCGAAAGCCGCAACAACCGGAAGTAGGTCTTGGGCACATCGCTGCTGCCAGCGGGGATCAACTCTGCATCCGAATCATGAGGGGGAGGGAGCAATCGAGCCATGAAGCAACCGCTAGCCTGTGCTGCCCGCGAGTCGATGAGATTATGGCGCGAAAGCGCGAGTCACTCGTCCCGCAAAGCCACCACGGGATCAATTTTGGTGGCCCGTCGAGCTGGCAAAAAACAGGCGGTCGCGGCGACGGCTGAGATCACTACAATGGCGAATCCCACCGAAAAGGGATCCAACGGTTGAACCTCAAACAGCACGTGTTGCAGCATTCGTCCCGTGGCAAAATATCCGGCCAAGCCGATCGTGGTTCCCAGTCCGATCAGCCACACTCCCTGTCGCATGATCAGCCTGAGGACGTCCCCGGCGGCTGCTCCTAAAGCCATGCGGATCCCCATCTCCTTGGTGCGTTGCCCCACCGAAAAAGCCAGTGATCCGTAGACTCCGAGGGCGGCCAACAACAGGGCCATCCCGCCAAAAAGGCTCAGCAGCACCATGGGAGTGCGCTGTCGCTGCAGGCTGGAGTGAATGCGCTCTTCCAGGGTGCGGAATCGGTAGACCGGCAGATTGGGGTCGATGCCGAGCACGGTGCGACGAATGGACTCCACCAACGAGGAGGGAGGCACAGCGGTGCGGATGCTGAGGGTAATTCCCGTTACCGGTCGTTGGGCGTAGGGATAATAGATCGTCTCCTTGCGCACCTGGTCATCGAGTCCGGAATGTTTCACTGGAGCCACGACGCCCACGATGGTGCGCACATTGTCTGGACGCGGTTCGGTGCTGCCCCGGTAGAGCTGTTGGCCAATGGGATCTTCATTCGGAAAATATCGATCCACCAGGACTTGATCCACCAAAACGACCTGTTCCGTGTCACCGACGTCGCGGGCATCGAAATACCGGCCCCGCATAAGGGGAATCCGCAACGTCTCAAAGTATCCGGGGGAGGCCGTGCGTAACTGGCCGTGCGGCGGCGCGACCCCTTCGGGTTGTTCGTATCCGGCGATACGATACGTCCCCTGGCTGTTACCGTAGCCGAATGGTGCCATGCTGGAAAGTCCGACTGATTCCACCCCGGGCAGCGCCAGCAGCTGCGCTTCCAGTTCCGCGGCGAAATTCAGGCGGGTTTGATCCTCGGCGTATTCGTATTCCGGCAGGGTGAGCCGGGCGGTCAGGACGGAAGACGAATCGAAGCCCGTTTCCTGGGACTCAAGATGGTGAAAACTCCGGGTCAGCAGGGCGGCCGTGGTGACGAGCATCAGGCTCAGGGCAATTTCTCCCACGACCAGCACGTTGCGCAGGGTGCGTTGACGGCGACTGGCGGTGGTGCGGGCGCTGCCCGACTGCAGGGCTTCATTGGCCGAGGGCCGGGACACCTGTAATGCGGGCACCAGGCCAAACACCACCCCGGTAAGTCCCGCGCAGATCAAAGTGAAACCGAAAACCGAGCCGTCCAGGGCAATGGTTTCCCCGCGAGGCAGGTTGGTAATGCCCCAATGGTCCATGCCGGCAAGTCCCCACAGGGCCACCAGCAGACCGAGTATTCCCCCAACCAAAAACAGCAACAAGCTCTCCGCCAGCAACTGACGGACCAGCGTCAGTCGGCTTGCGCCCAAAGCCGCCCGGATGGCGAATTCCCGGGAGCGCGCGAGCGCCCGGGTCAGCAGCAGGTTGGCGACATTGGCACACCCAATCAGGAGGGCAGCCACCACTCCCGCCTGCAGCAGCCAGAGCATCGGACGGACATTCTCCACTCGCATCTCCAGGAGGGACTGGGCGATGCCGGTGAACCCCGATGATTCCACCCAGGGGCGAAACTCGGGGGCCATTTCCACGTTCTGCTGCACGATCAGATCGCATTCCGCCGATAACATCTCGGGCGTCGCCCCCGGTTTCAGGCGGACAATCATGTCGGAATATTCGTTGCCGCGCTCATTGACCGACTTCTGCTCCGGCGTGAACGCAAACGGCAGCCAGGCTTTGATATTGGTTTGTGGGTAGGCGAAGGATGCGGGCATCACCCCGATAATCTCGTAGTTCTCGCCATTGAGCCTCAGGGGCTCGCCCAGCACATCCTCTCCACCGAGGTTCTCCTGCCACAGACTGTGGCTGATCACGACCACCCGGTCGTTGCCCGGTTCCGCTTCCTCATCGGTGAAAACGCGGCCCATGACCGGGGATGCCTGCAGCGTGGAGAAAAGTGAGGGGGTCGCCCGGATGCCAAGGAATCGCTGCGGCGCACCCTCCCGCGCCAGATTGTAGCTCTCCCAAGTATAGAGGGCACCGTCCTCGATGGAAGGAGCCCGCTCCATGCGATCAAGATAGTCGGGGATGGAAACACCCGCCCGGTCGAGGCCGCTGCCCGGATAGCTATTGTTGACCACCGCGAGGCGGTCTGCGTCCGGGTAGGGCAGCGGTCGTAGCAAGACTGCATTGATCACGCTGAAGATCGCGCTGTTGGCCCCGATGCACAGCGCCAGCGTAGCGATGGTCACGAATGCGAATCCGGGAGACTTGATCAGGTGGCGGAGGGCGAGTCGAAAATCAGTGAACATAGTGGGAAGGGCGAATCACGGAGGCGGGTTCAGTCTTGGCGCAGGGCAACAATGGGATCGATGCGCGCCGCGCGGCGCGCGGGCAGGTCGCCGGCAACCAGGGTGACCGCCAGCAGCAGCAACGCACTGAGTGAGTAGATGGAGGGATCAAATGCCGACACGCCGTAGAGTTGGCTGGAGATGAGGCGCAACAAGGCCACCGAGCCCAGCAGTCCCACCAAGCCTCTGATACCAGAGATTTTTTCTCCCTTGCGCAGGTCGGCGCCGAGTTCCCCCGCATTCTGCGGGCCTCAGCGCCTGCCCCCTCCGCCAACGCCCACCGGAGACGGCCCGGATTCGGGTCTCAAGGGCCTTCTGGCGCCCGTTTTCTCTGCGGGCCGGTTCGACGGTGGGAGTTCGCGGGGTTTGGAGGTCTATGGCAGACCCAGAAGGACCCTCTGGTCCGCCCAGGAGAGCAGCAGGTCGGCGCGATTGATCAGGGTCTCGGCAGTGAGTGTCAATCGGCCAGGAGTGGCACCTGTCAGGTGATTGCCCTATCTGTACACCAGGGTCCCGTTCCAATGCCGACTGCCAAAAACATGCGCCAGGTTTGACACAGTCGGTTAGGACGCTGCCGGTTCGACGATCATCCGGCCGCGGCCGCGCCGAACGAGATATCCGGACTTCGGGATACGCAGGCCCTTCTCATTTACCAGTTGGAGAAGCGTTTCCTCGATCATGCGCGCATTCGGACCGACGGTTGGAGCCGCGGTTTTGGGTTGTGCCGCGAGCCATTTAACGAACGCATCGTCAGCGATCTCTTGACCCAACGACTTGCGTAATGCCGTCAATTTGCGCAAGTGACCCTTGGTGAGTTCCGCTTCGTTAATTGTTGCCTTGGCCTTTTTGGCC
>JANQKV010000075.1 GCA_028280945.1 Opitutaceae bacterium | reverse complement strand
TCGGCCAGCCTTGTATCTGGCAGGTGCATACCCGCCGGTATACCTGCACGCATTGCCAGCGTTCCTTTGTGCCACAGTTGCCTGCCATCCGCCCATGGCGACGCCTCTCCGAGCCCCTGCGCGAGTCGATCTATACCCTGCACCACGCCGGGATTGATGCGACCAATCTGGCTCGACTCGAACGGGTCGGCCCAGCCACCGTGGAGCGTTGCTACGCTCAGTTCACTCAACGCAAGGCCCAGGAGCGCATCTCGCGGCAATGTCCCCTGTGGCTGGGCATTGATGAGCATTGCGTGCAAAAACCGCATCACTTCGCCACTACCTTCTGTGACCTGCGCAATCACTGCGTCTTCGATATCGTGCCTGGGCGCAGTGTGGGCTCTCTGGAGGGCTACGTGCGCCAACTCCAAGGCCGTGAATGTGTTAAAGTCATCAGCATTGATCTGAGCAACCCCTACCGGGCGCTGATCAAACGCTACTTCCCCCATGCCAAAATCGTGGCCGATCGCTTCCATGTCGTGTGCCTGGTCTACCAACACTTCCTGGAGCTAATCCGCGCGATCTCCCCGGAGGTGACCCGTCATCGGGGGCTGCTGGCCTGCCTGCGTCGGCCGCGTTCACGATTGCGGGCCGATCAGCTCGAAAGACTGCAGGCCCTCATCGCCAGGTATCCGTCCTTGGCACCCATCCTGGAGCTGCGTGAGAAACTATGCACCCTGCTCAATCACAAAGCCCAGACCAAGCGGCAATGCCGCGGGCATGCCCGCGAACTGCTCAAACTGATCTCACGGCTGGAGGGCAGCCAGCTGGCTGCCCTCCAGACCCTCGCTCACACCCTGCGTCAATGGAGTGAACCCATTGCCGCCATGTGGCGCTTCACCAAAAACAACGCCATTACTGAAGGCTTCCACCGCAAGATGAAACTGATCCAACGCCGAGCCTACGGCTTCCACAACTTCCACCACTACCGCCTGCGCGTCATCGCTCAGTGCGGCTAACCTCCCTCCCTAAAAAGTGCCTCTTAACAGCAATCCCCCCACTTTTTGGTGTAGACCCCATAAACCTGAATTCTGAATTCGAAAATGGGCCCCTTGCCGGACCGCTCTCGAACCAATTCACGCAGAACGGGCGCCCGAACCGGACTGATTTCGAACTATCCGGCGACTCACTGCTCGCGAGGCTTAGCATCAGTTGCGACATGGCTTGAGCAGTCGCATCCCTACTTCAATTCGGCCGGATACATCGCAGATTAAAGGCGGCTGCGGGTTTCCCACAGTTGATCAAGGAAAGTGCCACGAGGCCTGTCCACCGAAGCCTCAGGCGAAGGAGGATGGGCTAGGCATTGGGATGTTAAGTCAGATGTAGGTAATCTTAGCTCCTAAAATATGGAGGTTTCGTAGCTGACAGAGCGAAGCGTAGATGGCCAAATCCCACGGATTTGGGGCGTAAGCCCTGAGCGCAGTGAATCAGAAGCTGCCTCAACACGCACTACTACACCAACCTGGCATGCGAGTATCCGATATGCACTGGTTGGCCTGTAGGTTCACTTTCGAAATCGACCACCATTGGACCTCCCATCAAAGTACCGCGAAGGGGGGACGCCGGTGTCAGGGAGCCTCGCAGGGCAAGTCACTCAATCCTATCCGGCACCACCTCACCTGGGGACCCATAAAGCCGAATAGCCTCTCGCCTGATCCGCCGTAACGACACCCGCAGCCGTAGCTTTCGGCGGACGAACGATAAATTGATCTCATGCAGTTGAAACGATCGCAGACACTGGAGCACTTCGTAGACATTATGGCATCGTCCCAAGCGTTCAATCAGTTGCAGGCCAGCTTGGATTTCCCGTCGGCGAAAAAACACCAAGTAGGGCCACACCAGCCAGGCTTCACGATGCAGGGTGCGCCGATAACAGTTGATGACGAACTCGCTTTCATGGACGCGATAACGCCGGCAAAACAGCTCCTTAAAGGTCGATCCCTCAGGTGTTTCAGGATGTCCTTTTGCCGGGCTGCCGATTGACTTTTTTTTGCGCATGCCACCCGTGGCTCGGCGAACTCCGTTTCCCGCGATGAAATTAAATCCCGGGTTGGTAAACAGATCGGCGTTGGAGCGACCGGCGGTAACAAACCAAAGGAAAGTCAACATCAGCCACCCGATGGTATGGGCAGAACGAGTCCTCGTAAACGGAGAGTTCGGTCGTTTGTGAACAGTGGTTTTTCATATTTCAAAAATCACTGCCTTTGGGGGCGCTTGGACTTTTCCACGTCGGACCCTCCCCGCCACCTCCTTCCTGAATAATAAAATCGCTGGATGACACGGGTGTATGGTCAATCTACGGAGTTGGAAGAATTGCGGGTCGGCGTCGCTTTCTTCTGCTCAGGCAAAAGGCAATTGCCATCATTCCCGACAACATCGCGGACGAACCGGGTTCGGGCACCGCTGTAAGAGTGTATAGTGGATCCAGCGTGTTGAGAGCCAGGAAGGTGTTGAATGCGGATCCATCCGAGGGGGCTATAAAATCCGAGTTGTTGGCAAAGCCGTAAGTGGCTCCGACACTCGTCATATTGGTGGGAAACCAGATGACCCCAAATTGATTGCCCTCCGCCAAACTGAGCGCGGGAGCACTCGTGGGGCCCGAATACTTGATCGGTCCGATCGACGTGATCGTCCCATTGCCCAAGGCGGGATGGAAAAGCGTCACCGGCGGAGTCGTCGAATTTTCGTCACCTGCAAAAACGAAAACATCGCCCGTCGCAACTCCCCCAACGGTGAATTCAAAGTAATTTGATGAAGTGAGTTCAAAACTGTCGTAGCTGCCCAGGTTAAATCCATCGCCATCTGTATCAAAGAGTAAGCCCCAGGACATTCCGTTGGTGGCGGTTCCGCCAACACTGTTCCTCAGGCCGCTCTGATCGAAGGTAAATGTGACAGTCGCGGCAGCGTATGGCGTAACAAATGCGACAATTAAAACGGAAAATAGCGACTTCACTTTATAGTTCGGATTCAGATTCAGGATAGCTACTGTATATCAAATTCTATTCCAGGTGGGACGGCAGATAAGACCACATCACGGCATCCACGACTTGAGTCCCGGGTTTTCTCAGGACGTAACTTGTTCCCGGCTGCAGGAAAAACGAGTTGTCCACCAGGTTGGCATCCCTGTCATACCAGCCAAATCCATCGAAATACGTTATGACTTGAGTGGGCGACTTGTTGGTTTCGACAAGGTTATTGTCGTATATATATAAAATAGCCCTGTCACCGACGACGCCGATATTTGAAGCCCCCACGGAAACTTCGAGTGGCGAATATATACTGAACAATGTATCGTTGGCGGTGCCCGATGAGTCCGTCGCAAATACCGCTCGAACTTTAAACATGGGCACACCACCGCCCACTGTAATATTAAAATCGCTGGATGATGCCGGGGTCCTCAACACCATCGCCTCCGCCAGGTTGAGAGGAACATCATCCGACAACGTTCCCAAATGATCAAACCACCCAGATCCGCTGAAATAAGTGAGGGGCGGTTCGGGTGATCGATTGGTGCGGTTGCCTGAACCGCTGTAGCGGTAAAGCAGGGTCCGATCCGGCACGGTTGCTCCGGCAAAGAGCGTGGCGGGAGTCCAACAAGGGACGATTTGAAAAATGTCGCCGTTACCGGTGCCGTTGACCGACTCGGAGGTCACTCCGCTGAGGGATTCGCTGCCCAAGTTCACGGTCACGGTGTCGGCCGTGTTGGCGGTGATCGGCAGGGCCAGGCCCTCGTTGACCCCACTCAAGAATACCAGGTAGTAGGTGTGGGTGGTATCGAGCGAATCCGCGTCGCCATAGACGAATTGATTGTCGGCCCAGCCGGGGGCTCCCGGGGCGGTGATTTGGTTGCCGGCATAGGACTGAATGCGGGCCTCAAAGACCACCGGACGGCTGAACGGGATGGATATGCGCGTGTCCGAGTTGCCCTTGATCGGGATGACCATGCCGCCCAGCGGATCAATGATGTTGGCGCTCAGCACGGAGCCGAGCGCCACCCAAGAGAGAATACTGATACGGAGGACGTTTTTCATGTAAGTGATGAACAAGCGGTGAAAGGAATCCACGGTCGGTTATGGCGTGGGCGGGGTGAGGGTGATGGTGCTGCGCATGAATCCCTTGGTAACCGGGTTCACGAAGCGGAAGTGACGATAGGTCCAGCCGCTGGGCAGGGTCGGCAGTCCGGCGGGGGGCGTGAGGGTGGAGTCCTCGATGATCGCCGGTCCGGAAGCCCCGCCAAAGTTGACCAGGTCGAGCGAGGAATCGATTTGATCGATGATGACGGACCCGTCGCCCAGCGCGACGCTGGCCGAAATCGTGCCTGCCGCGGTGGAGCTGTAGGTGATGCCGGCGGGCGCGGCGATGGTGAGCACGCCATGGAGCTGCCCGCTGAGGTTCACGAAGTGGAAGGCCTCGTTGAGCGGACCGGCGGCCCGCGGATCCCCGGCGCGTTGATACTCCACCAGATTGGTCCGCCGGTCGCCGTCGGCATCCTGGTCCACCAGGAAATTGCTGCCGGCGCTGAGGCCCTGCCCCACCGCCCAGGCTTGGTAGGCCGTGGCGGCCAGGTTGAGGGTCGCACTACTGGGATTCGGCGTGGTGAGGGCGTTGCTCGCCGTGTCCGTCACATTGGAGGACAGATTCATGGCG
>JANQKV010000029.1 GCA_028280945.1 Opitutaceae bacterium | reverse complement strand
GGCGGATGGCAGGCAACTGTGGCACAAAGGAACGCTGGCAATGCGTGCAGGTATACCGGCGGGTATGCACCTGCCAGATACAAGGCTGGCCGAGGTAGGCAAGATGGCGAACCGCTCGCACATAGCGCCCCTTGCTGTGGAGCCGATCGGCTCCACAGCAAGGGCAGCGCACAGGACGCTGATTATGGGTCACCTCAATAATCACCGGACGCTTGCCGTAGACCCGGCGCAGCGTGTAAGACTGAGGCATCGGCACATTGCTGATATCTATCATCATCGGGGACATGTTGGCCTAATAACCGCATGTCCCCATCTTTTGATGTAGAGCCAAAGCGAGAGCGGGAAATTTGATGAGCGCTGGGGGAGGCGAACGCTTGGGTTTGGCGGAACCATTCCCGGTAGAGGCGCGCAATCCGTCCGACGATAGGATTACTCTTCGATTTCGTCCTCTTCGATTTCGTCGATCCAGTCCCGGGCACCCTCTATGTCGCGGAAAGCCTGCAGTTTGATTACCAGTTTTTCGTGAGCGATCATGGTATACATGCGAGCAACCCCAAATCCCACATCGGAGCCGGCTACGATCGCCGTTTTTTGGTGCGCCCGAATCTGGGAGGTCTTGGCATACTTGGAAATAAAGTTGCGAAGATCCTGTTCCGTGATGGTAGCCAACGGGAGGTTGTTGATGTCCCAAATGACGCTGCGCCCTGTCCATTCCCTGATGTGGGCTTTTACGTAGACCAAAACATCCTCCAGCGAAGCCCCGGGCTGCACAGTGTTGTGCACGATCTCGTCCTTAATCTCTGTGGTGGCTTTGATCATGACGCGAGAAATGTAAAAACTTTGCGAAAAAAGCGAACTGAGATCAATGAGGAAGACGGGACAAAACCTAGGTCCGGGAGTTTTGATTTCGATGCCCCCGGCGACTTGCCTGCCATTTACGTCGCGAGTGAGGTGAAACTTTAGTATCAAAAACGCGTCTCATGGGACATGCCTTACCCTGCCCTCGACAAGGCCGGGCAACGCTTCCTAGCTCTATCCGTCATGACTTCATTTTCCTCCTCCTCGAATCGCGATGCGCGTCGTGGTTTTACCCTCATCGAAATCATGGTCGTTTTGGCCATCCTCGGCCTGCTGGTTGCCGTTTTGGTGCGCAACGTGGGAGGGGACTTGGATCGTGGGCAACGCCAGACGGCCGAGCTCTTTGTGAAGACCACGCTCAGTCTGCCCCTGACGAATTACCGGATCGACAATGGCAGCTACCCGACCACCGCCCAGGGCCTCGACGCCCTGGTGTCGCAGCCCCAGGGAGCCCAGCGTTGGAAAGGTCCTTATCTGGAGGGCAGTGTTCCCCTCGATCCCTGGCAGCAGCCGTATGAATACCGCTACCCGGGGACCCAAAACAAAAGCAGCTACGATCTCTTTTCCAAGGGCCCGGACATGGCCGCGGGCACCGAGGACGACGTCGGGAATTGGGACTAAATGAAGCCTCGCGGCGCACCATTTTTTCGCCGCGCTTTAAACGCAGTGCAGCCGATGCCGGGCCGGGCGCGCTCACCCCTTGGCCGCGGCGGATTCACGCTGATCGAGGTGATGGTCATCATCGCCTTGCTGGGCGCCCTGGCCGCGGTGTTGGCGGTCGGAGCCTCGCGGGCTCTCACGGAGCGGGCGGAATCACCCGAGGAGATCTTTTGGGCGGCGATCAACGAGACCCGCAAACAGGCCCTGCTCAACGAGACCGATGTGGTTCTCAGTTTTGACGCAGACGAACAGGTGTTTCGGGCTTTGGCGATGGGCGAACAAAAGGAATTCCCCGTTCCCATCGAAGGCCGGATGGAGTTGGATTTTCTGGGGGTCTCCGGCGGCGACCAAACGGTCATGATCGGAGGTCGTTTGGTCGAGGCCGGGGTGATCGACTCCGTGACGTTCTTCAGCGATGGTACCTGCCTGTCTTTCCGGGCGCGGATGTCGATCGCTGCCCGGGAACCCGTTTTGTTTGAGATCGACCCATGGACATGTGCTCCGATTTTACGGGAAGAGGAGGACCGGTTCTGATGTCCACCCGGCGGGCTTTTACGATCGTCGAAGTGCTGGTGGCGCTGTCGATCGTGATGATGGCCGCGATTGTTTTGGGCGCGGCTTACATCAATGTATTGCTGGGCTACGAACACGCAGAGCGAGCGACCAAGGTGGACGCCGATGTGCGCTTTGCCCGGGAGATTTTGTTTCGCCAGCCGGATCTCGACGAGGTTGAGGACGGCGATGATTTTGAAACGGCGGACGGTCGCCGCATCCTGTGGCGGGCCCGGGTGGAACCCACCCGGGTTCCGGACTTGTTCGATGTCGAGTTTGAGGTGGAGATCATCAATGAAAACAGCGGCGAGGGTGAAATTGTGACGGAGCGATTCCGCCTGTTGCGTCCGACTTGGTCGGAGGATGACGAAAGCGACCGGTTGCGGCAGGACATGCGGGACGACATCGATCAATATCTGCGCGGCGTGCGAGGCGAACGATGAGGGCGTTTCTTTCAGTTCGTCGCGGTAGTCGCCGTGGTTTCACCATGATCGAACTCATGATCGCCATGGTGTTGGTCGCGGCGGTCATCATCGGACTCAATACGTTTGTCTTTGCGATGTCGGAGCTGTGGGGACGGGGACGGGATTATCGTTTGTTCGACCAGCATGCCCGCGCGCTCACGCGGTTTCTGGAGCAGGAGTTGCGAACGGCGGCGTTGCCGCCGCGGGTGGCCCGCGATGTGGCGGCGATCGAAGCCCGGGAAGTGGAGGTTGATTTTGGCCGTCGGGAAGACCTCCTGGTCTTTGGCTTGCGCGAGGGCAGTCGGATTCTGCAATGGCCGGAACGTCCGTTGCCCGACGTTTGGGCGGCATTGGAGGTCATCAATGGGGAAGGCCTGGTGCTGCATTGGCAATCGGCGTTGGAGGAGGACTTTGCCGTCGATCCGCCGCGGCAACTGGTCCTGTCGCCGCTCGTTTCCGCGATGAGCTTCGAGTATTTTGAGGGTGCGTTCGGACAGTGGGAGATCGAGGAACGACTGCGCACGGGTGATGAGGGCGAACTGGAAACGCCGGGCCGCATCCGCCTCACCTTCACCTACCGCGAGCAGGAAATTCAGACCATCGTGCCGCTCACGATATTTGGGGAGGGGCTGCCGCCATTTTAGGGATGACTCGTGTGATGAAAGCATCGTGGGCGAAGGCCCGGAACCGGGTGCGCGGTTCGGTGCTCGTGATCGTTTTGATCACGTTGATGTTCGCAGTCACGGCGCTGTTCCTGTTCATCGAAAAGGCCAGCACCGACCTGCTGGTGCACGTGCGCGATGCCGATCGGATCAACCTGCGGCACGAAGCCTATTCCGCATTGGAAACCACGCTCGCCGTGCTGGCGGAATTCAAGGAAGTCCTGGGCGGGTTGCACAGTCCGGCCGAAGGGTGGGCGGAGCCATTGGAGTGGGGCGACTATGCACCAGAGGAGGGGCGGGAGGTGACCGTGCGGTTCGTTGACGAGAGCGGTCGATTACCGTTCCGGTCGATGGATTTTGAAATGTGGGTGCGGCTTTTTGAGTCGTGGGGGGTGTTGGAATCTGATGCCGAGCAATGGGCGGATGCCCTCCTGGGCTGGTCGCAGGAGGACTACACGCCGGTCTCCTTCGATGCGCCGCGCAATGAGGACTACGAGCGGGGGGTGCTCGGTTTTTCGCCGCCGGCGCGGGCGCCTTATTCCTATTCCGAGCTGCGGGCCATCGATGTGATTCGCGACGAGTTTTTCGACGAGAGCGGCCACCCCAACCAATACTATCATCGATTTGCCGACACGATTTCGCTGCTGAACTACCAGACGCCCAATATCAACGCCGCGCCGCCGGGAGCCTTGGCGGCGTTGGGTCAGTATGACGATTTTCAGCAGGAAATGCTGAGTGATTATCTTGGTGGCCGCGGAGTTTATCGCAGTCGCGGGCCCGGCTATTTCACGGACTCCGGTGAGGTCGCGACCATTTTGGGAGACCAGGCATCGGCCACGGGGTTTGGCGCGGAGATCATGGCCTTGCGGGTGATCATCGAGGTCAAGCAAGGAAGCTCGGTCTACACCCTGAGCGTTGTGGTCTCCCCCAGTGGAGGTGCGAGACCCAACACGTCCGACCCCATCCCTCGACGGGAGCGTGATACCGGCGGCGAGGAGGACGTTCCGGAGGAATCCGCCGAGCCGCAGGCGCAAGTGATTGCGGCCGCCGCGCTCGCCATCGCCGGTCCGGACGGGGAGGATGAATTGCCCGAATCCATAGAGTATCCCTTTACACTGCTCTCAATCCAAGAGATGGGTGGGAATCCCGCGTCCCGTCCGACCGAGATGCCCGACCTTTAGCCATGGACCTTCGACGATTCAAATTGCCCGATTTTACCCCCGCACCACGGGAGGTCGTCGTATTGCCGGATCAACGTTTTTTTTGGCGCTCGGTTGAACTCGTTGATGATGTGGACGTCGGCACGCCCCGGGAGCAGGTGGAGTTGGCCCTCGAAGGCATGGCGCCGTTTCCCCTGGCACAAATGTGGTGGGGGTTTTGGACCCAGGCCGGGAGTGACCATGCGCTGGTTTTTGCGGCCTACAAGAAACGGTTTACACTCGAAGAAACTGCCGAATGGGCCGAGGCCGAGTGGGTGGGTCCGCAGCTGGCGTGCCTTTTGGCCGAAGCGAAACCGGCGGCCGCTTCGAGCTGGATTTTGCGATCGGTCGACGGACTCACGGTGATTCATTTTGGCGATGACAGCGGAGTGCCGACTTTCGCCCGCACCATCGAATTGGAGGAGGACGTTTCCGAGAAAGCCACTGCCCAAGCGCGCGATGAACTCCTGCGCCAGTGCGGCGGCAGCAAGGACGTTCGCGATCTTTCCGCCCAACCGATTCAGGCCGGTCTGCCGGGGACCGATGAACTCCTGTTCGGGGATGAAGCCAAACCTTCACGCGTGCCGTTGCAACGGGCTCAGGATCTGGACGTTCGCGACAACGAAGAACTGGTCGCCCGGCGGCGCGGCCGGCTGCGTGACCGTTGGATGTGGCGGAGCATGATTGCCGCGGTGCTGGTCATCGCCCTGACCGCGATCGCGGAGATATCGCTCTGGGGGGTCAACCGTTGGTTGGATGCGCTGCATACCCAGGTCCGGGTCCAGACTCCCGTCGTCAACGAAATCGAAACGGCCGATCGACTGGCCAATCGCATCGATGAACTGCACACCCAGCGGCTGCGTCCGTTTGAGATGATCGCGATTGCCGACGGGCCTCGACCCGAGACCATCGTCTTTCTGCGCACGGAGGCCACGGGGCTCTACTCCTTGGAAGTGGAAGCGGAGACCAATGAAGCCCCCGCCATCACCGCCTACGTCGACCAGTTGAATCAGCTGGGGCAGACTGAAGGGGTGGAAATTCTCAACCTCGATACGCGGGGGGCGCGCTCAACGGTTCGGCTGTTGATCCGCTTCACGTTCGACGCGTTCCAAACCACGGCTGAACCCATTGTGGAGGGCTCGGCATGAAGGCTTGGTTCATCAGCCGACCGGCGCGTGAAAAACTCCTCATGCTTGCATTCATGATCGGCGCCGCCGTCTTCTGGTTGTCGGATTTGACGGAGCGGGGCGGGGTGGTGACGACGGATGTGCGCGAGACCCGCACGGTGCTCGGCCAGCAAGCCCGATGGCTGCAGGAAAAGGACCGAATCGAGCAGGCCGCCGCAGCGGCGGTGGCGGATTTGGATGGATCCCGCACGTTCAACAGCCTGCGGCTCTCGGCCGAATTGAGCACGTTGGCGCGGGACGCCGGGATCGACCAAAACCTGCGCAGCGAAGCGCAGCCGACCCAGCAGACCGCCCAGTTTGCGGTGCACACGGTGCAGCTGACTTTGAACCGGGTTGCCTGGGAAAACCTGCTGGGTTTTTATGACGCCCTGTCGCAACGCGCACCTTACATCAGCATTGAGCGCTTCACGCTGGAGTCGGTTCGCAACAACCCGGCGGAGCTGACCGCCCGGTTGTTGGTTTCGTCGGTCGAGATTGCCGACGCGTCGTAGTTCCTGGTCAAAAAACGACCGACTCGGGAACAAAAGAGCGGAGCAGTGGCTCTCTCTTTCCATGCCCCGTTTGACACCACCTACCGGCTGATAAGGTTGCTCCTGCCGACACCTGCAAAACTGCAAGCTTCATGTTTCTGCCCCGTTTTCCTCTGCTGCGGCTTCCTCACCGTGCCCGCATTTTGGTCTGGACGCTGATCCTGTGGCTGTCGCTGCCGCAACGCGACGGTCGGGCGGAGACCGCCCTCCACTACAAATATCAGAGCTGGCAGGAAGATGGTGGACGCATCCGGGTGGATGCACACTACGCGGAGATCGAAGAGACATGGGCTTCGGGCCGCAGCCTGCGGCTGGTCGGTTTGATCGACACGATTGCCGGCGCGACTCCATCGGGCCAGCCCCCGCAGGACGGCACCGAAGAGGTGCCGTTGTCCTTTCTCGAGGATCGGCGCGAAGGCTATAACATCGACTACACCGAGGTTTTCGAACAGGGCGAGATTGCACTGGGCTACGGCAACAGCACGGAGAGCGATTACCTGTCCGATGTGTGGTCGGTGAACGGCCAGTTGTTTCTCAACCAGAAGAACACGACCCTGCGCCTTGGCTACGCCCGGGCGGACGATGACATCACCGCCGTCTTCCTGGCCGCGCCCGAAAAGAAGACCGCCCACGATGCGATCCTGGGGGTGACGCAGGTCCTGTCCCCCCGGACGGTGGTCACGGCGAACCTGACTTACACGTTGCACGAAGGTTTCCTGTCCGATCCCTACAAGATCATTGAAAAGGAAACCGAAGTAGTGCCCGGGGTGGTGCTGGGGCTCACGTTTCCGGAAAACCGCCCGGATACGAAGGAGCGTTTGATTGGATTCTTTAACGTCACCCACGCGTTCGAGGACCTGCGCGCCTCCCTCGACGCCAGCTACCGCTTGCTTGACGACAGCTGGGGGGTGCTCAGCAACACGATTGAATTGGCCTGGTTCCAGCGCTTGGGCGAACGGTGGGTGTTGCGCCCGGCCGTGCGTTATTACCGCCAGACGGAGGCTGATTTCTACGTGCCGGACCTGAACAACAGTCCCATCCAGCCGGCGGGCGACCCGACGGGGCGGGCTCCGTATTACTCGGCGGACTACCGGCTCTCGGAAATGGAAACGTGGATGCTCGGCTTCAAGGCGGTGTGGGAGGTGACCCCCGCGCTGCACGTCGACGCGACCTACGAACGGTATCTCATGAATGGCCTCGGCAACAAGACGCTCGCCAGCTCTTATGCCGACGCGGATGTCTTCACGGTGGGGATCCGGTTATGGTTTTGATTCGTAACCAACAAGCGGATACGCCGATGCCGCGGGCCGCCGCGGCGGCGGACGCGGACATCCCGCTGCGCAAAATCGATTTTTTCGCCATGGGCACCCGCTGTCTCGTGCAGTATGTCGCGCCGAGTGAAGAGGGGGCGGCGGCGTTTGAAGCCGCGCTGCGTTCCTGGGTGGTGCGCTACGAGGCACGCTACACCCGTTTTCGCGATGACAGCATCGTGGGACAAATCAACCGCGCCGCCGGCAACGGCGCGTGGATTGAGATCGACGACGAAATGGAGCGCATGCTCGAAATGTGTGGCACCGTCCACTTCATGACGCAGGGCATCATCGACGTCACCGCCGGGCCCTTGGCGGTGTTGTGGGATTATCACACCCCTCGTCCCAGACTTCCGACTGACGAGGAGTTGCGGGCGGCGATGGCCCGGGTGGGCTGGTCGCGGGTGGAGCGGGAGCCGGGCAAGGTGCGGTTGCCGGAAGCGGGCATGTCGCTCGATTTTGGCGGCTGGGGCAAGGAGTTTGCCGTGGATATGGCGGTGCAGATCGCGCAGGAACACGGCATCCACCAGGTGCTGGTGGACTTCGGCCACGACATCCGCGTGTTGGGGGCACCGCCGGGCCGGCCGGCCTGGCACATCGGGCTGGAGGATCCGGATCGTCCGGGCGCCCTCTGGGGTAGTATTGGAGCCGTGGATACAGCAGTTGCCAGTTCCGGCAATTATCAGCGTGGTTTCGAAATCGACGGCCAGCGCTACGGGCACATCATCGACCCCCGCACCGGCCGTCCCACCACCAATGGATTGCGGCAGGTCACGGTGGTGGCGTCGAGTTGCCTGCAGGCGGGACTGCTGGCGACGGCGGCCTTTGTGCTCGGGCCCATCGAGGGAATTGAATTCATCCAAGCCACTCCGGGAGCCGAAGGCTGCATGGTCTCGACCGGAGCCAAACACCAAACCCGAGGATTTTTTCAGCATGTGGTCTCATAGATTTCCAACAGCGCGGGCGATCGCCACGGCGGGAGTTTTGTTGCTGGGCTGCGCCCCGCTCTCGGCGACACAGGTGGGTGATGCCTTGCCCGATTGGGCGGCCCACCAAATCGAAGGCGAACTCCCCGATCTCGAAGGCAGGGTGGTGATGATCGACATCTGGGCATCGTGGTGCGCGCCCTGCAAGGCGTCCTTTCCCGCCTATGGAGATCTGCAGCGGGAGTTGGCGGACCAGGGTTTTGTCATCGTTGCGGTGAGTGTCGACCGGCGGGCCCGGGACTATGAACGATTCCTGCAACAGACTCCTGCCGGGTTTGCCACGGTGCGTGATGCCAAACAAACGCTCGCGGCGGAGCTCAAGCCCCCGGCGATGCCCACCAGTTTCATCTACGGCCGCGACGGCATCCTGCGCTCCATCCACGAAGGCTACCGTGGAAACAGCACGATCGCGGAACTTAGGGCCGACCTCGAACCCCTTTTGGCTGAATCACCATGAAACGACGACTCTCCCTTATCGCTCTCACCCTGGCTTCCGCGGGCCTGTTGCTGACCGGTTGTCAGACCAATGTGCAGCCTTGGGAGAAGGGACTTCTCGCCGACTACACTATGCGCGCCGATCGCGACGTGCTTCATGAGGCGATGTCCGAACACATCTACTTCTCGCGCGAAGCTTCTGCGGGCGGTCGGGGCGTCGGCGCCTCGGGCTGCGGCTGCAATTGATCGAACCTCCCAACCCCATTCCTAATCATGTCTGCTCTCACCCTTGCTTATTTTCGTCTGCGGTGGCTCCACGTGCCGGCCGCTCTTTTGATGGTTCTACTCCAACGCACCCCCATCCTCCGCACCGTCGTCACCGCGGAGTTTACCATGGGTTCTGGCATCGGTTCGGTGCTCAAGGGCGTCCTGGCGGGCAGCGCCGCCCTGGGGGCGGTGCAGACGGTGGCCGGGGCGACGGAACTCGATGCGGGTGAGGACGGCAACCCGGCCGAAGCGACGGTGGGTGTGCCCTTCACCGGTGCCTTTGCCGTCGTAGGTGCTCCCGCAACGGCGGCATCGTATGAGATAACCGGGGATATCCCCCCGGGCCTCACGATCAGTAACCTGAACGGCGACACGGTAAACGGCAGCTCGGTAAGCATCTCCGGCACGCCAACCCAGGCGGGCATGTTCACGATGAAGATCCGGGCCTGGCGGGGGCAGAACAAAACCCTCAACGGCGGATCTCCGACGTTTGACTATGTCATCAACGTGTCTGCTGCCGGCGACCTCCCGACGATTACCACCCAGCCGACCTCCCAGACAGCCACAGTTGGCGGCAGTGCAACATTCACGGTTTCTGCGTCCGGGGATCCAGCTCCCACTTTCCAATGGCGCAAGGACGGGACCGATATTGCGGGCGCAACGGGATCGACTTTCACGATCGACACGGTCGCGGAAAGCGACGCAGGCGATTACACGGTGGTGGTCACCAATTCGAGTGGCAACGTGACCAGCGCGGCGGCCACGCTCACCGTGCAGGCGGCGGCCGCGATCACCATCACCACGCCGCCATCTTCGGCCGATGTGGCGGCGGGTTCGAACGTCAATCTCTCGGTGACTGCCACTTCCAGTGGTGCGCTGAGCTACCAGTGGTTCCGCTTCAGGCCCGGCGAAGGCTTGAACCAAGTCAGCGGTGCCACGAGTGCGACCTTGGAGCTGAGCAATGTGCAGGCGACCGACATGGGAATCTACTTTGCCCGCGTCTCCAGTGGAGACACGTCGGTTGACTCAACGGTTGCCATCGTGACCCTCACAGGTGGCACGAGCCGGTTGGCCAACCTCTCCACCCGAGGAAGCGTGCCGGCGGGCCAGACGTTGACTCCCGGTTTTGTGCTGCGGGGCGATGGCGACAAGGAGCTGGTGATTCGTGCGGTCGGTCCGGAGTTGGCGGAATTTGGCGTCACCACGGCGATGACTGATCCGGAGATGAACCTGGTGCCGCTTGGAGGATCGGATTCGATTCTGACCAACGATAACTGGGGCGATTCGAGCAACTTCAACGACCTCGCGACCACCAGCGCCGCGCTGGGTGCTTTCCCCCTCAACAACGGCTCACGCGACGCGGCGGTGCTGACGTCGGTGCCCCTGCCGAACAACCAGGGCAACACAGGCTACACGGTGCAGATTCGCTCCGTTGACGGGACGAGCGGCATTGCTCTCGCGGAAGTTTATGATCCCGACGGCCTCACTTCGAATGCCCAACTCACCAACATCTCCGCGCGGGGGTTCTCCGGTTTGGGGGCCGATGTACTCGCTCCTGGATTTGTGATCGATGGCACGGGTGCGAAGACGATGCTCATCCGGGTGGTGGGCCCTACGCTCAATGACTTTGGCGTCACGGGCACCATGGCGGACCCCCGCCTCGAAGTGATCCCGGGCGGCCAAAGTTTTGTGATCGCGGAGAATGACAACTGGGGCGGCGTTGCCGCACTCAAGACGGCCTTTGCCACGACCGGGGCGTTCAACTTTGCCTCCGATGGTTCCCTTGACGCCGCGGTCCTGGTCCGATTGCCCCCGGGGGCTTACACCGTGCGCCCCTCCGGCGCCAATGATGGCACCGGTGTGATCCTTGTCGAAGCCTACGAGGTGCTGGAGTAGGGCGAGAGCCCGGCAATCATCTCTCCCGGACCTCGTGGTGGATCAGCCGATCTCCACGGGTTGCCTATCTGATAGCTTGTCGATCTTTCGCGATCGGACCCGATGGTGTTAGCTTCGCTTGTTGGCTCCTTGTATGAGTTAAACTTGGTTGGCGGCGGTTTTAAACCGCCCCGATCAGCATTGATTTAATGCAAGTTCCCTCGATCTCTGCTCTCCCCATCATCCTGCTGTGAAATCCTCGTTTCTGTTGTTTTCCGCTTTGGCCACTGTTCTTTCCTCCCTCGCTTGGGCGATGGAGCTGCCCGAATCGGGTTACGCCGGGTTGAGATATTATTACCCGCCCGAGAAATACGAGGAGGTCACGATCGAGACCGACATATGTGTCTATGGCGGTGCCAGTGGCGGGGTCGCGGCGGCGGTGCAGGCGGCGCGGATGGGCAAGGACGTGGTGTTGTTGGAGTTTGGTAAGCACATCGGTGGCCTGACCAGCGGCGGTTTGAGTCAAACCGATGGCGGCGGGGAGGACGTGTGCGGCGGCATCGCGCGCGAGTTCTACAATCAAGTCGGCCAGCGCCGGTTCCGTCCCTATGAGGCGGAGGAGACCTTTCGCCGGATGCTTGCCGCCGAAGGCGTAACCGTGCGGCTGCTCTCGCATTTGAAATCGGTTGAAAAGGAAGGCACGCGGATCCGGTCGATCACGATGGAGGACGGCCTGACCGTGGTGGCCAAACAGTTCATCGACTGCACCTACGAGGGTGACCTCATGGCCATGGCCGGAGTGAGCTACACCGTTGGTCGTGAGTCATCGAGCCAGTATGGCGAACGCTGGAATGGCATTCTTGTTCCCGGCAAGGGCGGCCACAATTTTTCCGTCGATATCGATCCCTATGTGATCCCGGGGGATCCCTCCAGCGGGCTCCTGCCGCGAATCAATGATGACTGGGGACGGACCGGTGACGGCGACCACCGGGTGATGGCCTACTGCTTCCGCATGAAGCTCACCCAGGACGATCCCATGCCCTTTCCCAAACCGCGGGTGTATGATCCCCTTCAATACGAGGTGATCGCCCGTCTGTTCGAGGCCGACGCCTACCCGCGCATCCAGTTTCGGTTTGATACCAACAATCATCACCTGTTCATCGGCGCGTATTTCATCAATTACGTGGGCGGCAACTACGAGTGGCCGGATGGCGATTACCTGACGCGGGAGCGGATCTACCAGGAACAGCTCAACTATCAGGTCGGGGTCATGTGGTTCCTGCAAAACAGCGACCGGATTCCCGCGAAGTATGCGGAGGAGTTCAAAACCTGGGGCCTGCCGCGCGACGTCTACACCCGGAGCGGCGGCTGGACCCACCAACTCTACATTCGCGAAGGCCGCCGCATGGTGAGCGATTACGTGATGACCGAACACAACTGCTACCACAAGACCGTGGCGGAGGATTCGATCGGCCTCGGCACCTACCGCATGGACTCCCACCACGTGCAAATGACCGTGATTGACGGCGCGATCCGCAACGAGGGCAACGTGGAGGAGGAGCCCGCCGGGCCCTACCAGATCGCCTACCGGGCCATCACACCCAAGCGCGATGAAGCCACCAACCTGCTGGTGCCCTGGAGCCTCTCCGCTTCCCACATCGCCTTTGGTTCGATTCGCATGGAGCCTGTATTCATGATCCTGGGACAGAGCGCCGCGACGGCGGCAAGCCATGCCATCGACGACGACGTTGACGTGCAGGATGTCGACTACCCGAAACTGCGGAAACGCCTCCTGGCTGATAACCAAATCCTGGACGGCTGGGTCATCCGCGAAGAGCTGACTCAATAGCCACGATCAGGTCATCGGCTGCTGGTGGGCCGGGCCCGATGAGGGGATATTCCACAGTCACGGTGGCACTCGCATGACCGAGGTTTGCCGCCTGGCAATGTCTTTGCCGAAGCCCGCGACAAGGTATGGTCGGGGCGGAACGACCGGCCAAGCGGCGTTGCCTTCGCGACCACCTGAGAGCCGGAGATGTGAAAACCCACCCCCTCGGTCTTCGTCTTCAAACCCCTCCGACCTCAGCCATCCGCTCAGTCTTAATGTTCGTAATACGAACAATAAAGATCTCCTAACATGGGTGTCATTTCTGATAATGTTCGTATTACGAACATTTGGGGGAGGTCGAACAAAGTGGATAGTGTCGGTTTTTCCGGGGGAGCTTGCGGGTGGGTGATCGGTTGAGGATCGGCAGGAAAGCGACTACTTCGCGTTGGTGTTGACTGGTTCGTCGACCACGAGTGTTGCCGGGAATGTCGCTGCATTGAAACCACCGCGCGTTTCGAGACGTTTGTTTTGTGCCCTGCCTCGCGGTTGTTTGACCGGAATTTCCAGGCCCCCGGCGTCGTTCAGAATCGCATAGAGTTCAGCCTCCATCTCGGCCGCGATCTCCGCATGGGCCGGATCGGCAATCAGGTTGGTCGTCTCTCCGGGATCGGTGGCGAGGTCATAGAGCTCATCGGTGTCCCAGAGGCCGTAGTAGGTCATGTATTTGAAGCGATCGCCGCGGAGGCAAAACACCGTCGGTGACTGCGGGAAATTCTTCTCCCAATAATAGACATAGAGGAAATGCTCGCGCCAGGGCACCTCGCGACCTTGGCCGAGCGGAATAAAACTCACCCCGTCCATGTGGGCCGGAGTGGTGACTCCGGCGGCGTCCAGGATGGTGGGGCCAATGTCGATGTTGGCGACGACCTGTTCAACGACAGTCTTGCCTTCGAAGAGACTCGGACACGACATGACCATCGGCACGCGAATGGAGGTTTCATAGGCAACGCGTTTGTCGATGAGGCCGTGTTCACCGAACATGAAGCCGTTGTCGCCCATGTAGATGATGAGGGTGTCTTCGTAGATTCCCATTTTCTTCAACTGGGCGATCACCCGACCGATGCTGTCGTCGACCGCCTTGAAGGCCTCGCAGTAGCGTTTGTAGTAGAGCTCAATGTCGAGATCGCTGTGATAGGGGAAATCGACGCCATGCCAGCTGTTGCGCTGGTCGCGCAGCCAACGAGGCAGGGTGGCGGCTTGTTCGGGCGAAAGCTCGGTTGCGGAAGGGTCGCGCCAGGGGGCATCGGAGTAGTCCCCGTCGTGACGATCGGCCGGGGTGAAGTTGGCGTGAACGGCCTTATGGGAGAGGTAGAGAAAGAGGGGGGCTTCCGCCGGATTCTGTTGTTCCAGCCAATCGATGGCGTAGTCGGTGAGCTCGTCGGTGATGTAGCCCTTTTGGGGAACCCGCTTCCCGTCCACGTTGAGGGTATTGGGCGGCAGGTAAGTGCCCTGGCCTTTAAAACTCACCCATCGATCGAAACCGGGGCGGGGGTGGTCCGCTTCATCGCCCATGTGCCACTTGCCGATGTAGGCCGTGCGGTAGCCGGCCTTCTGCAGGTATTGGGGAAAGTAGATGATGTTGGCCGGTTCCTGGCGCTGATTGTCGATGACGGTATGCTTGTGGGTGTAGAGCCCGGTCAGGATCGACGCGCGGCTGGGAGAACAGAGCGACGTGGTGACAAAGGCGTTTTTGAGATGCACCCCCTGGTGGGCGAGCGAATCGAGGTGAGGGGTTTCCAAAAAGGGATGCCCCATGAATCCCATCGCATCGTAACGGTGGTCGTCGGTCAGGATGAAGACGACGTGTTTGGGCGCGCGGTCCGTGCGTTCGACTTCGATCGTGGAGGGAAAGTGCGGATTATCGGCCCCCAGACGCGCTGCGGCGAGCAACAGGGGGAGCGAAAGGAACAGGGTGGATTTATTCATGGCAGTAAGGAATTGGGTGAGTGATCTCGCCGGGGCCGGCCGGCCATCAGGGGGTTGGGGGGGCTTGCTCGCGGCGCCAGGCGGCAGATTCCGGCCCCCAGGCCACGGGGGGTGGAGCCGGGGGATTTTTGGATCGAGGTTTGATGCCTTTGGGCAGAGCTCCCCGCCATCCCTGGGCCAGCCGTTTCGCCAGGTCATTTTCGACCTCCGCCCATTCCGGCCGACCCGCCAGGTTGGTGGTTTCGGTTTCGTGTGCTTCGTAGTGATACAGCTCCACGGCGTCGACCTCGTGGCTATTTGTGTCGCGCCATTCGATGTAGCGAAAGTCGTTCGTGCGGATGGCATGGCCCATCAGGTTGGCTCCCTCCGTGAAGTCCCGCGGTCCCCGGGAGAATCGGCTGAACACCGCTTGCTTCCAACCCCGGTCGGGTTGCCGCAAAACGGGAACGAGGCTGGTGCCCTCCACGTGGTCGGGAATCGGCAGTCCGGCGATGTCCAGCAAAGTGGGATAAATGTCAGTGAATTCGACGAGGGCTTCGGTCGGGCCGGAGGTGGGATTGGTGGGGTCGTAAATGATCAGCGGTGCGCGGGTGGAATATTCCCAGTTGGTGAACTTCGCCCAGGTGGCGTTCTCGCCAAGATGCCAGCCATGGTCTCCGATCAGCACCACGACGGTGTTTTGGGTCAGGCGAAGCTCCTCCAGTTCGGCCAGGAGGATGCCAACCTGCTCGTCGATGAAACTCACACAGGCGAAGTAGGCCCGCCGAAGATTGGACGCGAAGGTCTCGTTGACCGTGTAGCGCCCCGTGGCGAACTCATCAGCCCCGGTATTGAAATGCTCGTGGGACGTCAGCTCGCCGAGCAGGCGTTTGCGGGCATAGGCGGGAGCACCTAGGGGAGGCGATCCGGCGGTCAAAGCGGCTGTTTCCGGCGTATCGGCATACCGGTCCCAAAAGCGCCGGGGAGCCACCAGCGGCAGGTGGGGTTTGTAATAACCCACGGCCACAAAAAAAGGAGCTTCTCCGGGGGCGAGTTTCCGCAGGCTTCGGATGGCTTGAGCCGTCACCGCGCCGTCCTTGTAAGCCGAGTCCGACGCATCCACAAATTCATAGGCGACGGTGTTTTCCCCGATTTTGTCGATGATGGCATCAGGCGATCGGGGCACACGATTTTCCTCGGCCGCGTATCGCCACATGCCTTCCGGCAGAAAGGCGGGTTCACTCAACTGGTCGAGCTGGAATCCCGGGTAGGTATGATGGATCTTCCCGATGCTCAGCGTGGTGTAGCCGGATTTAAAGAAACGCGTCAGCAGACTGTCGTGGATCGGGAGCCATTCATCGACGAAGTATCGGGAATAGGGGTAGTCCACCCCGATGGATTCAAGGTTGACCCCGGACAAGAAGCTGGCGCGCGAGGGGGCGCAGCTCGCCTGTTGCACATACGCCCGGTTGAACTGGATGCCCTTGGCCGCGAGGCGGTCGATGTTTGGTGTCACCATGTGCGAACGACCGTAACAACCCAGCTCGGGGCGAAGGTCATCCACGACGATGAACAGGAAGTTCTTTGGGCTGAGCGTGGGACTTTTGCGCTCATCGGCGATCGACAGCCCAGCCACGGTCCCTGCCATGAACAAGAACGCCAGCGAACGTAGCAGTCGATTCATAATGCGGGAGAGGAACCGTCCGGGTTATCCGAGCACAACGGAAATCCGATTAACTGATTTTTTCTTCAGATCGTTGGGGGCGACGATCGCACACTCTCGACCGCTTTCGATGTCGGTGGATCGATTTCGCAGCGCTCGTCCGTCGACGGTGACACGCCGAATACCGGTGGCGACGGCATCGGGGTTTTCGAGGTGCAGCTCGATCTCCCGCTGCAACCAATGGAAACGCACGGTGAGCTGATCAAAGTGGCGTGGCAGGCAGGGGTCGATTTTGATGCCTGCAAACGTGGGTTTGAGGCCGACCATCCAATCGTAGACCAGGCGCATGCCGTAGGCGGTGGAGCCGGTGAGGAACGAATCCTTACCGCGGAATGGGAACCCGGGAATCCGCTCCCAGACGTTCACGACCGCATAAGGCGGGGTCATGGTGCGGGCGGTGGGGTGCTTCTCCTGGTCGTAGGGCAGAAGGCTGTGCAGGGCGTCCAACAGGAGGTCGCCTTCGCCTGCCACCGCCAGGGCCCGCCCCAGGAACCCGTGGGAGCCGTGGTTGTAGGGATTGGCGTGTTCCGACCGCCCCGAGGGCGAATCTCCGGAGGCCATGCGCCCGATGTGGGGAAACGTCTGTTGTTCGAAGCCAGGCCACTGCAAGTGATAGCCGGCGGAACACTTCAGTTCCTCGAGGATGCCGAGGGCCCGGCGGGTTTCGTCCGGGTCCAATGCCCCGGCGATGATGGCCCAATAGGTAGCCGGGGCGAAGATGCGGCGCTGGCCATCGGGATCTTGGTCCGTGAAAAACCAGACTCCGTCATCATTAAAAATGCCGTTGAAGTAACCGCTGGGGTTGAGGCCGTGCTCCCGGCCCTGTCGGATGAAATTCGCCTGCCCGCGCCGCAGCCGGGCGAGGTTGATCTCCACCAATGATTGGTAGGTGAGCCCGCGCTCACTCAAGGCACGGAGGATGTCTTCCAGCAGGCGCAGGGCGTGCGCGACCTGGAACGTGGTGGTGACGCACTCACCACGGCCTTTGAGGCCGGCATGGTTGATCGCGTCCATCCATCCGCCTTCGCGGAGTTTGACCAGTCCGTGTTCGCCAATGTTTTCGGCGGCAAGGTAGTAGTCGGCTATGCGAATGACATGATCCAACACGCTGCTGGTTTCATCCACCGGGCGATTCAACCACGGCACCCGTTCCTTCATCAGGTCGTAGTCATGGGTGTGGCCCAAGTAAGCGTGTATCAACTCACAGAATACAGCCCCGGCGTCGACGGTCGGGCGGGTGTCCCGTTCGGCGCCCGCATGGCCCCGGGCGGAGAAATTGCGCGGAATCCGGCCATCGGGCTCCTGGCAGGACAATTCGGTCAGGATCAGTTGGCGGGTGTAGTCCGGATCGATGGGCGCCAGCGCAGTGAAGTCGTTGGCGGCATCACGGCCGCCGCGCATGCCGTGGGGCCAGCCCCGGTCAAGCGAGCAGGCCCAGTTGAGCTGCAGCGGCAACCAGCTGTTGGCGTAGGCGTCCAGCGCCGGGTCCGGACTGGTGAGGGTACGTTGTCCAAACCAGTGTTGATGGCTCGCATCGACTGCGGCGAGGTAGTCGTCGAAGGCATCGGAGGTCAGGGCGATGCGTTGTGGCCGGATCCGGTCGCGCGGAGGCAGCGTGGAGGCGCCGGCCGTGTCCAGCCAGGTGTAGGTCTGGTTGATCGACCACGACTCCCGGGGTTCGAGGGTTTTTTCGAAGTGCAGGTTGCCGGACTGGGGATAGGCGAAAAGTCGACTCTCTTCCCGCTGGCCCAGCCAGGGATGATCATCTTCCAGGGACAATTCGAGGGCGCCCCGGTGAATGAGGTCGGGGCGTTCGAACGTGCCGGAGCCGATGAATTTTTCGTAGCTCACCCCGGCGGATTGCAGGCCGTCGGCACTCGACTCGAAAAGGGCAGCTCGCCGTTTGGCCGGGTCGCAGGTGGGGCTGCGGAGCTGGATGCCAAAGCCCGCCAGCTCCTCCTGCGGCGCGTGAAAAAATCCCGTTTCGGTATACCACTCCGGCTTGTCCCAGGCGGCCATGCGTCCCCAGCGGCAGGCGTGATGCATGATGGAATGCACGGTCAGCGGCAGTCGGTCCGGGGTGGTGTTGCGCAGGGTCATCCGCACGGCGAGCGCGGGTTGGTCGGGCGGCAGAAACACCTCGGTTTGGCAGTCCACTCCTTCCTCGATGAAACGGTAAATCGCCCGGCTGGGAGTGAATTTCACCGAGTATCCCGCCGGCACATAGGAGGGATCGTCCGCGCGAAGGTTGGGACGGAAGAAATTCGAAAACGCTCCGCGGGCAAAGGCAGTAGAATTGATCCAGCAAAGCCATGGTGAGCTGCGTTGGTAACGGTCCCGCGCGAGCATCACTATGTCGTGCGGGGGAAAGGCCTGCGCGTAGGCCAAACCAAACTGGTCCACCCGCAGCAGCATCTTTCGATTCTGGTAAATGTAGTTCCAGTTGGACGGCAGGTTCGGCGTCAGGAGTTCGTAGCTGGCGGGCTCCGGGAGAAAGCGTCCGTAGGGCAACGTGGTTACGCCGGTCAGGTCGCCGGTCGGGACCGGGTTTTTGCCGTCCCCGGGTTTGGGCGGGCCGGTGCGACGGTTGGCAGGGAGAGGTGAAGAAGAGAGTGCGGTGGCCATGGCGGGAAAAGTTTGGGAATGACGGCGAGAAACGGGTTAGGTTTGGGCAGCGGATGTGGAGGCTTCGGCCGACTGGGCATTGATCTGTTGTTCGAGCTCCCGCTCCATCGCCCCGTCGATCTTGTAAAAAAGTGCCACCACTCCGGCCAGGGCGGCGACGGCTCCGGGGATGAAGCTCACCATGAGGCGAAGCGTGTGCACCGTCCCGGGACTCTGGGTTTCATTGGCTTGGAAACCGGAGAACGCGAGAATCCACAGGGCGATGGCGGGGCCGATGGACCAACCGATTTTCTGGGAGAAGGTACCGGCGGAAAACAACAGTCCGGTGGAGCGCTGGCCCAGTTTAACCGCTCCGTAGTCCGCCGTGTCGGCGATCATTGCCCAAAACAGCGGCATCAACGGTGCCATCAGGATGGCGAGCACGATCCAATAGATCGCATGGATCCAAAACACCTGCGGGAGCAGATAGAACAGGCTGAGGTAACCGGCCCCGATGAAGTTTATCATCACGAAGGCCCGTTTCTTCCCGCGGAACAGCTTCGCGATGTGTTTGGTGAAAATCACAATCAACATCGAGGCGATGCTGTTGATAAACAGCATGTTGGCCCCCCAGGTCTCACTGCCAGTGACGTATTTGTAATAGTGCATCGTCGAGCCCATGCGAATGGCGGTGGAGATGATGGTGACGATGCTGAGCACGATCATCAGGCACCACGGCCCATTGTGCAGCAGCGCCTTCAACTCCTTTTTCAGGTCGCTCTTTTGCGCCGCTGGCGGAGCCACCCGCTCCTTGGTGGCGGCGAAGGTAAAGTAGAACATCGCCCCCGCAAGGAAGGCATAAAGCGTGACGGTGAGGGTGTAACCGAGTTGTTGGTCGCCTCCACCGAAGAGGCTGACCAAGTAGACGAGGGTTCCCGTCACGAAGCTGGTCCCGGCGTAGGCTCCCACGAATCGAAACGATGCCAATTCTATGCGATCGGAGGACTTCGGACTCATCACCCCCATCAGGGCCCCGTAGGGGATGTTGATGGCGGTGTAGACCATGGTGAGGGCCGTGTAGGTCACGAACGCATATATGATTTTTCCGTTTTCCGATAAATCAAAAGACGTAAAGGTGAGAATCCCTATAATCATATAGGGTGGGATCATCCATAATATCCAGGGACGGAATTTACCCATGCGCGTGTTGGTGCGATCGCATATGGCGCCCATGATGGGATCGTTGATCCAATCCCACGTCCGGGTTATAAAAATCATGGTGCCAACCGCCGCCGCTGAAATTCCAAATACGTCTGTATAATAAAACGCCAGGAAGTTCATAAATATGCCAAAATACAGGCAGGAGGCGAAGTCCCCGGCGCCGTAGCCGATTTTTTCAGCCAGGCCGAGGCGGGGCGATGGGGAGGGAAGGGTGGGGGAATTCACGGATTCGCTCATGGATGCTGGGCGAAGGGTTGCGAGGTGCTTGGCCTCGGGGTGAGTAAGGGACCGGACCGGGCGGTGTTCTTGGTCGGCCGAGCCGGGTCGGAACCGTTTCGCGGAGCGCGGGGTGGGGCAAGGGGTGGACTGCTTATCAGATAGGCGATTTTTCCGGCGAATAAGGAAAAATGCGTTGGCAATTGTTGCGGTTCCGTATTCTCCCGGGAGCTGTCATGCCTCCTACCCCTGAAGGTCGCAAACCAGGACGCGTCACGATGCGCGAGATCGCCAAAGTGGCGGGTGTATCGCAGCCGACGGTGTCACAGGCCCTGCGCAACCACCCGCGCATCTCCCTGGCGTCGCGGCAGCGCATTCAGAAAATTGCCCAGAAGTTGGGCTATCGGCTCGATCCCAAAATCCAGGAATTGATGTCCTACCTGCGCAAGCACGAGGACCAGAAGTATTTTGGCACGATCGGGCTGCTGTTGGGTTTTCCGGAGACGTGGGGCACGGAGGAGTGGCCCCACTACGGTTACCTGGAGGCGGCCGAGAAACGGGCGGAGGAGCTCGGCTTCAAATGCGAGCGTTTTTTTGTGCGCGACAAGGGTCTGACCGACAAACGCCTCAACCAGATTTTGATTTCGAGGGGCATTCAGGGCATCATCGTGTTCCCGTTTGTGAAGAGTGGCGACCTGCTCGATCTGCAGTGGAAGCACTTTTCCCCGGTGTTGATTGGATTTAATCTGGAGAAGCCCGACTTGCACCGGGTGATGAGCGACCATTTTGGCGGCATGCAGGTGGTCCTGCGTGAGCTGGCCGATCGCGGCTATACCCGGATTGGTTACGCGATCGATGAACGGATCGAGCGTCGCCTGCGCTACGCCTGGCGATCGGCGTTCCTGCAATACCAGGATGAAATTGAACCGCGGCTGCGGGTGCCGCACTACACCTTCGACGTCGGGGATCCGGACACAAACTCGCAACCGGACCGGGAGGAGCTCAAGGCTTGGCTGAAGGAACATCAGCCCGAGGTGGTCATCGGGCTGCCCCACAGTCCGCGGCTCACCATGCAACGTCTGGGGGTGCGCATGCCGGAGGAGATCGCCTATGTCACCTTGGATTGGAAGGAGTTCTTCCACGCCGAGTTATCGGGCCTGAACCAGCGGAGCGATGAGATTGGCGCCACCTCGATCGAGAAGGTCATCGCCATGATTCAGGCCAACGAATTCGGCATTCCCCGGTCGCCCCAGTTCATTTCGTTGTTGGGCCAATGGCATGATGGCGACTACCTGTTGAAAAAGCACTAGGGTGGTGCGGGCGAATGGCTGAAAACGCGGTGTTTTCTGGTGACTGGTTTTCCAGGGAAGCCCAGGTACTGATACATTCCGAAGCTTGGTTTATTTCTGCTTATCTGATAGGCAACCGGTCTGTTGAATGAATCGAATCCGAGGATCAGAGCAGTGACATCCCAACGCAGTTTGGCTGCTCCCCCTGCTCCCCAGTGCCCTTTCCGACAGTCCCCTTGAATCGTGGCGATATCGCCTGAAACAACCGGCTCGCAAGATAGACACTTCCAGGCGCATCCGCAGCGGAACCGCTCTTGAAACCTTACCTAACCCCGACTCGATTCAAGATGAACAAACACCTAAGACCCCTGATGATAGGCGGACTTGCGACCGCCCTTATAACATCATTGCTCCATGCCCAAGCGGATGAGGATCTCGAAGATATAATCGAACTCTCTCCCTTTACGGTTACGACCGAGGAACAACAAGGCTACGTGGCCACCAACACTTTGGCGGGCACGCGCCTCAAAACCAATGTGGAGGATGTCGCATCGGCTATATCGATCTATACGGAAGAGTTTATTGATGATATTGGTGCCACCAACGCCAATGAACTGCTCATCTTTACCCCTGGCCTCGAGGCGGGTGGTTCTCAGGGCAACTTTGGGGTGGGCGGCACCGATTCCGCCGGTGCCCGCACAAATCCGCAGTATGGGACCCGTGCCCGTGGCCTGTCAGCCCCCAGCCTGACGCGGGGATTTTTTGTCACCGACATTCCGTTCGACAGCTACAATACCGGCACGGTCACGGTGAACCGCGGCCCGAACGGCATCCTGTTTGGCATCGGCAGCCCGGCGGGCATCGTGGATTCGTCCGTGAAACAGGCCAACTTCAACCGTAACCAGACCGAGGTTTCCTTCCGGTTTGGCGACAACGGCAGTGCCCGGGCCAGTCTCGATGTGAACCGAATCCTGATGGACCAGAAGCTGGCCCTGCGCGTTGCCCTGCTGACCGACCAGGAGAAGTTCGACCAGAAACCGGCCTTCGATGACGACAACCGTTTCTACACCGCGGTCCAGTTCCGTCCCCTGCGCTACACCACCCTGCGGGCCAACTTCGAAGTGGGCGAGATCGAGGCCAACCGTCCCTTGGCGATCCTGCCCGAGAAAGGCTACTCCCAGTTTTGGTTGGATGCCGGCATGCCCACCAACAACTGGCGTTTCTGGGATGACCCCGCACTCAATCCGAATGCCGCCAATGAGATCGCCAGTCGCGAGCGCGACAATGGTCTGATCGGTCAGCGCGACATCTTCATGCGTCCGGGTTTCATCTACAATGACGGTAGTGTGGAGGGTGCGACACCGGACTTCGGAATCATGGGCGTGATACAACAGAGTGCCAACCGCGCCGGCCGGGTCCGACCAGGCCTCTTCCATCCCACCGTTAATCGGGACGTGGCCAGCGACACCTATCAGTGGCTTGCCACCCGCAACATCAACACCGTGGCCGGCAGCTATTTCCCCGGTGGCGAGCGCCCGGCGGGAATCGTGCCCCAGGGTTTCACCGACTACAGTGAATTTAACTGGAACAGTCGCCTCTTCGATGAGACCTCGCGCCAGTTCAACGATTTTGACGCCTTTAACGTCTCGCTCGAGCAGTTGTTCTTCGAGGGCAAGATGGGGATTGAGGTCGCCTACGACAACCAGAGCTACCAATCCGATGGTCAGATGACTTTCGCCACCGGCGGCGGTTCGGCCCGCGTGCGCATCGACGTCAACGAAGTGCTGCCTGATGGTTCACCCAACCCCAATGTCGGCCGTCCCTACGTGCTCAATGCTTCCGGCACCCAACCCAATAGCGACACCGGTCGCGAAACCATGCGGGCCACCGTCTTCTTCAAGCACGACTTCACCACTTCTGACAACGCGATCCTGAAATGGCTCGGCAGCCACTCGGTGACCGGTCTCGTGGAGCGCAACGAAATCGACAGCCTCAATTGGGCGACCCGGTTTACCAGTAACTTCCAAGCCGACTCCTCCCTCAGTCCGGCTTTTGACAGCGGCTCCCGCACGCCCTCGCCGATTGTTTACCTCGGCGACTCGATTCTGGACGGTTCGCCCGTGCGGCTGAATCCCATCCGGATCAGCCCCTTCGTGGAAGGCACCACGGCCCGCACGTCCTACTTTGCCGTCGCGGCCAATGATCTCAGCCAGGGTGATTTCCAGACCTATGATGTCGTGGCCACCGAATATACGCGTGAGGGCCAGTATTCCAACGAAGTCATCGATTCCCAAGCCCTCGTGCTCCAGAGCTATTGGCTGTCGGATCACGTCATCACCACACTCGGCTGGCGCGAGGACACCTCCACCTCTCAGTCGTTGCCGGTGCCCCGCACCGATGAGCAGACGGAGTGGTCCTTCAGTGATTTCGATCTTAGCAACGTCACAGAACAGGAAGTCACCGGTCAGCCCAGCAGTATCGGCATCGTTGCGAAAGTGCCGGACTGGATCAATCCGTTCTCCGACACGGTCAAACTGAGCTTCTTCTACAACGAGTCGGACAACTTCACCCCGTCCGGCACCCGCGTGAATGTATATGGTGATCCCTTGCCGGCTCCGAGTGGTGAGACCACGGACTATGGGGTGAATCTCGGCATCGGTGACGGGTTGTTCAACCTGCGGTTCAACGTGTTCGAGACCAACGCGGTCAACAACAGCTACAATCCCGGTCTGGCAATGAGCCGTGCGGCTCGTGGAGCCAGTGTGCAGATGGCGGAGTTCTGGGCCAACGACCTCAATGCGGTGGATGAAAACGGTAATCCCGCTCCCATCGATCGCCGTGATGACTTCCAGAAGATCCTCGATGCCCTGCCGCCCAACTATGCGGAGGTCTACGGCTTCACCGGCTTCGTGCAGGACGATGCGGGTATATGGTTCGCCAACATCGCGCCCCCCGGCAATGTAACCGACACGCAGGATTTCTCCGCGGAAGGCATGGAGTTGGAGATCACCTATAACCCGACTCGCAGCTGGCGCATTCTTGCCAACGTCGCGCAGCAGGAAACGGTGCGTACCAATGTTGCCCCGTGGACGCAGGATATCGTCAGCCGCCTCAACCCGGTTTGGGCTGAGTTGGCCGACCAGCCCCGTGGAGCTTACCCCCCTGGATTTGTGCCCGGTGACACCTTGCCCGATGGCACCGTGACCGTGGGGAGTTATGCTTTCGAGAACGTCACCGTGCCGCTGGCGGGCGTGCTGGCCAACGAAGGCCTGCCCAACTCCCAGCAACGTGAATGGCGCTTCAACTTCATCACCAACTACACCTTCCACGAAGGTGCGCTTAAGGGGTGGAATGTGGGCGGCGCCTACCGTTGGCAGGACGACGTGGGCATCGGCTTCCCGTTCATTCTCGATTCCAACGGCAATGTCATTGCTGATATCACGAGCCCTTACACCGCTCCGGCGGAAAGTAACTACGATTTCTTCGTCGGCTATGGGAAGAAACTCTGGAGCGACAAGGTCGAATGGAAGGTTCAGCTCAACATGAAGAATGTCTTCGGCAGCAGTGACCCGATCACCGTGCAGGCCCAGTATGACGGCACTCCGGCCCTGGTCCGTGTCCCGCCGGAGCGACGCTTCTATATCACCAATACGTTCCGATTCTAAGATTTGCCTTGGTTTGGGGTTGGTCGAGAACGCCTCCACGAATGGAGGCGTTCTTTCTTTTGGGACCTCCTATGTCGCTCTCAATTCCACCTGCTAACCCTACACCGAATGTGACCGCTGCAGGGCATTTGATTCCCCAACAACTATCCGATCTCTTGGTTGGTCCATGAAGATCGCTTGGATGGGGCCGTTACCCCTGAGAGCATGCGACGAGTCCGTGAGGAGATATATTAAAGTGGTGAATCTCGGCTTTGGGGGCACCCCAACTACAAGAATGGGAGGGCATCGCTCGGGAATTCGGGGTTATCGACCACTGGAATGCGAACGTCTTTACCGAGTTCGACGAGCGATGACCCGGGCGCCCGAGGGAGAGGGTTTTCACCCGTTCAGGAATCAGCCCAATCGTATCCGATAATGCTTTTCCAGTTTTCCGGTGGACTGAGAACCATACCGTCGGCGATCAGGCGTTGGCGTAGCTCAGAATAGTTGATGTCCTGAACCGATAATTGCGATTCCAGTGCTTGAACCGAAAGGGTCGCGGCGCTTTGGCCCAACATCATGAAGGTGGGTAGAATGCGCACCGAACCATAGCCCACGTAGCTCGAGGACACGCAGGTCGGAGTCGCCAAATTGGTGCATTCCGAAGCCTTGGGCACCAGTGCGCGCCAAGAGATGCCAAACGGGCGCCAGTCATCTTCCGCAAAAACGAAACCCTCGTTGTGCACCCGGCCCTGGTGCACGACGCGCTTGGCATGGTGCATGTCCGAGGGCCACCAGGCCACGGCGACGGGGTCCGCAACGGGAGTGGCGTGGTCGCGTCGAAGGTGGTGTTCGGTGATGACGTAGTCCGAAACCATGCGCCGGGCACTACGGATGTAGAGGCGGCGCGGCCAGCCGCCGTTATCCCCATACTCGTCGCGGGGCAGGCCCCATCCTGACCATTCGCGGCGAGTGGTTTCGGGCACGGATGGGTCGTTTTGCAAAAACCATATCAGGCCGCGAGTGAAGGATTCGTGGTAGGCGACGATGGCATCCCGTTCCGCATACGACCCTGCCGGATAGCCAACGTTTTCTCCGTAGAGATTGGCCGAAAGATCGTGCCAACTTCCCAGGTCGGTCTTGCGATTGGGTAGGGAAGGTCTCGGGCGAAACAGCTTGCCGCCGGCGGCGAGGTAGCGGCGATAGATCTCGTAGTTGGCCGGGTCATAGTCACTCGGTTGGGTAATCGGTATCCGGTTTTCGGGCACGTCGGTCAGGCAAACGCGGAAACAGAAACCTTGAATGAAGGCATCGGGCGCGCCGGTTTCTCCCAGAGGGACGTCCTGGATGGTCGCGATCAGTCCGCTGTTCGGATCGCCGGGGACCACGTAGGGATCCACGGCGATCTCAAACTGACGATGGGTGGGGAAGGGATAGATGCCGTTGCGGGACTCGCCGTAGCGGGCGTTGCCTTCGCGGATGGTCTCTGTGGTAACACCGGCAAAGTGCAACAGATCGCCCTCGATTGATGCATCGATGAATTGCTGGGCATGGATGACCGTCCCGTTTTCCAATTGGATGGCGATGATGCGGTCATCTTCACGGGTGACGCCCGCCGGGCCTTCGAGCAACCGCTCACCGCGAATGACAGGCACTTCGTGTTCATCCAGCATAGCGTTGATAATTCCCTCGGCTACGTGGGGCTCATAAGTCCTCCGCCAGCCGGGGTTTTTAAAATCGGGTGTGCGGTCATAGTGTTGCTCTATGTGTTCGAAGACCTCCCGCGTGATGCCGCTGATCACGTTTCCGCTGCCGAAGCGGATGTCACCCGCAATGCCTTCCACCAACATGCCACCGGCGTGCCCGGTTGGTTCGATCAGCACCACCGAGTGGCCGGAGCGGGCGACTTGGATGGCGGCCGTGAATCCGGCTTCGCTGCCACCGTATACACAGACATCAAACCGCTGCATTTCATCGGGGGTAGCCCTCATCAGCTCACATCCCAAAGCCAAGCCGATCAGGGTCGTGATGAGAGCTCGCCAACTGCAGTCTCGCGAAACCGCCCGCATGAAAAATTCCATGGAAAAATTCGAGCGGCGGGGGACGCAAACTCAAGCATTCTCCCCTCTGCGATGGGCATTTTTCGCGCAATTCCGAACCTGAATCCTGACACCAATCCGATAGGCAACGGATCAATTGATGGGAGCGAATAAAGCATGGTATTTATCAGACGGTTAAGGTGTATCTGTAGCACTGTTACGCCGTCAGTAGACCCTCACTCCGCAGCATTTCCACGGCTGCTTCCTGACAAGGAAAGTTCAGTTTAAACCTCCGGTTCCAACCCTGATTGCATCAAGGCCGCGTTCTGCATAACTCCGTCCAACACCAATGCCGTTGGCTCCCTCATGAACTCACTAAGAATCGCAGTTTCTTTTTTTCTCCTGGGTTCGTTGGTTCCTGCTTTGGCGACAGAACACTTCGTGTCTGGAACGGAGGATTCACCGCCCAACGTCCTGTTCATTGCTATCGATGACCTCCGGCCCGAGCTGGGGTGCTACGGGTCAGAGTTGGCGGTCACTCCGCACATTGACGATCTGGCCCAACGGGGGGTGTGGTTTGACCGAGCCTACACCCAACAGGCCGTTTGTGCTCCGGCGCGCAACACGGTCATGACCGGCCTGCGCCCGGACACCCTGGGCATTACGGACCTGTCGACGTTTTTCCGGGATAAGAGGCCCCAAGCGGTCACTTTGCCGGAGTATTTCATCACCCAAGGTTACCTGGCCGAAGCCTACGGAAAGATCTACCACGTGTCCCACGGCAATCAAAACGACGAGCAGTCCTGGACGGCCCCGGCCTGGACCGCGGGCAAGGACTTCTATGCCACCGACAAGAACAAACGCCTGTTTTGGGAGAACCGGAATCGACAGAACCAGCGAAAGGCTCGGGGCCTACCGGCTCGGGGGCCGAACTCGGGACCTTCATTTGAGATTCATGATGCACCTGACAGCGAATATGCCGACTGGAAGATCGCGGAAAAAAGCCTGTCGGCCTTGCGGCGTTTAAGCGGATCAGGCCGCCCGTTTTTCCTGGCAGTGGGTTTCATCAAACCGCACCTGCCGTTTGTCGCCCCGCAGCGGTTCTGGGACCTTTATCCCCCGGAGCGCATCAACCTGCCCGAGCTCTCTCAATGGCCGGGGGATACGCCGATGGTGGCCACCAACGCCTGGGGTGAGCTGCGCAACTACGCCGGCATCCCCGCAACGGGCGGACTCGACCGCGCCACCGCGTTGAATTTGATCCGCGGCTACTACGCCTGTATCAGCTTTGTGGATGCACAGATCGGCCGCCTGATGGCTGAGCTCGACGCGCTTGATTTACGCGACGACACCATCGTCGTCCTGTGGAGTGATCACGGTTTTAAACTCGGCGAGTATGGCGCCTGGTGCAAACACACCAATTTTGAACTGGATACGCGCGTGCCCTTGATCGTGTCCTCCCCCGGCCTGCCACGGCCGGGGGCGCGTTCAGCCGCGCTGGTGGAGTTGGTTGACCTTTACCCGACCCTCTGCGAGCTGGCCGGATTGGCCGTGCCCCAGGGATTGGATGGAGTCAGTTTTGTGCCCCAGCTTGAGGACCCCGGCCGGGTGGGAAAGGGCGCGGTGCTCAGCCAGTTCCCCGGGACGTATGAGGATCGGCACTACATGGGCTACTCGGTGCGAACCCGGGACCATCGCTACACCGAGTGGGTCGATCAAATCGACGGCACGGTTTTCGAAACGGAGCTCTATGACCTGCGCACCTCGGCGCTGGAGATCCAGAACATTGCCGGACGACCCGAGCACTCGGCCCTCTTGGCTCGGCTTCGCGACACGCTGGCAGACTTGCGGCAGAGCAGGGCTGCGGGCGGCGCCGATTAGCGGAAATCCGGGGCCGCGGCTCCCGGAGTATGCCGGTTGATCGCCGGGAGGTTCTATCCGATAGGCAACCGCTCAATTGATCAGAACGTTTGATTCGATTACTGCCTACAGTCTCACCCCTCCCAACGTTGGCCACACCGATTGATCGCTCAATTACCTGGACCAGAAGACCTTTCGCCAAGTTGGCGATTTGCCTAATGGTTCTGCTCTCCGTAACTCCCGACGGATTTGCCGCCGGGCCAACAGAACTCACGGTGCCGAAGAAGCCCAATTTTGTTTTCATCATCGCCGATGACATGTTCAGGGACATGTTCCCTCCGCTGGAGGAGTTTGCCGGGGACTACCTCACCCCGAACCTGCAGATGATGAGCCGTGAGGGACTTGTCTTTCGGCAGACCCTGGTGTCTTCCCCGGTCTGCACGCCGAGCCGATTCTCCTGTCTTACGGGAACCTATGCCAGCCGAGCCATCAACCCGGAGTTCCTCGCCACTACCCGGCGACTCGGGCAGTCGTATATCAAGTGGAACACATCGATCACCCCGGAAACCCCTAATCTTGCCGCTCGATTGCGGCAGAACGGATACACCACCGGCTTCGTCGGGAAAAATCATGTGATTGTCGATCCCCAGCGCCGGGAGTTGGAGTTCACGGACTCATTGTCCGACCCGGAGGTTCAGGCGCGGGTGCAAAAAAACTATGCCTCTGAGCATGCGGCCATCCGCGCCTGCGGATTCGACTATGTCGCCAGCACTTACTACAACAACCCTTGGGGCATCGGCCCGGATCCCCTGGCGGTCCACAATCTGGATTGGATAACCGACGGTGGTGTCGAGTTCATCAATCAGCACGGAGACGAGCCGTTTTTCCTCTATTTTGCCACCACCACACCCCACAGCCCAATTGCCCCGGAGCGCTCGTGGGCGGCAGATCCCCGGGCCAGCGCGGCAGGCATGCTCAGCGTGCCCCCGGAGGTACCTTACCACCGGATGGCGATTCCTGCTCGCTTGGAGGAGGCGGGCGTTGCTTACAGCGACAAAGCCGCGAACATGTTGTGGACCGACGATGCGGTGGGCGCTTTGATCGACGCGCTGTTGGAAAAAGGCGTGTTGGAGAACACGTATGTGATCTTTTTCAACGACCATGGCCAGGAAGCGAAGGGCACGCTTTATCAAGAGGGTGTCACGAGTTTCAGTGTGGTTTGGCGTCCATCCTCCGGCTTGGATGCACGATCGGTGGACACGTTTGTTTCCAATCTCGATTTCGCTCCGACGATTCTCGATCTGGCGGGAATTTCCTACGAATCGAGCGACTTCGACGGAGAGAGCTTTCGCCATATGTTGGATGGGGGGGTATCGGCCCGGCGGGAGTTCTTCTTCGAACTCGGGTTTGCCCGCGCCGTGCTCCGCTACCCCTGGAAGCTGGTCGCGTTAAACTATCCGGAAGAGATTACGAATTGGTCGGTGGAGAAGCGTGCGGAAGTCCTGCAGGCCTACAACGCTCCCCGTCGCATCAAAGGTGTAAACATCGTCAACGAGAAAGACCCCACGCTGCCCTTCAGTCATCTCGAAGCAATCCCTGGCGGAGGTGATGCTGAGAAAGCCTCCACCGGTGCCAGACCCGGTTACTATGATCACCTGCAGCTCTATAATCTGGCCCGCGATCCACACGAGATGACAAATCTTGCTGATCACCCCGAGTTTCAGAAGAAGCTGGAGGAGATGAAGGAATTGCTCGCTCGTAAACTGACGGACCTAGCAGGTGGATTCGGCGCCTTAAAGGCCTCGGACTCCCGGTAACCGAGGCCTGTACGCGAAGCGGTTGGGTATCGCGGATTTCATTCGGTTTGAACGGGTTTGGTTTCTGGGCTGACCTGCCGCTTTTAACTGGGGGGATTGCAATGAGAGTTTTGGAGGCCGGTCGATAGGTGAGGAGACGATGACTCATCAACTATCAGATGGTCTCTACCCCCATCCTGACGCATGCTCGTCAAGCCGCTAAAGGCCTTCCGTTGTCAACTCACTCGGCTTTGTCTGGCCCGCTGAACCTTGGGTTGTATTCACCCTTTTGCTTAAAGCCCTTCAGGCTCTCCTTGAACGTTCCGAATCGGGGGTATCCTTCAAAGACATCACCGAATCCCAAGGCTCGTGGATCACCCTGGCGAACAAGCGCAGACTCGAGCTCGGAACGGTGGACTTCGATGACCTGCTTTAAAGATGGATCATTTATGAGATTATTCAGGCAATCGGGATCATTAACCGGATCGTAGAACTCCTCCGGAGGGTTCTTTGCCAGCCAAGGCATGTTGGGGAAAAGCTCAGTTGTTCTGAGATCGCCGTAAGGCCAACGATCCGGCTTGTAGTTTTTGATAAACAAATACTGAGCGGAACGAATACTCCGCATGGGATAACCGAGATTATCATGTCGGATGTGGCCGGAGCGCTCCTGGCCGGCCAAGACAAACGTGCGATGTGGGATCACGGGAGATCGACCTCCGGAAAGAAAGAGATTTACCAAACTCTTGCCCTCCATGTGTTGCGAGGGCGGTAAGCCTGCCAACTCCAAAAAGGTGGGTGCGATATCCACCAAGCTGATCAATTCATCCGAAACCAGGCCGGCTCCCACTCTGCTTGGCCAGGCAATGGCGAATGGCACATGAGTCCCGTATTCGTAGAGCGTGACCTTCGCCCGGGGCATCGGGGTTCCGTTGTCACTCGTTACGATGATAACGGTGTTGTCCAACTCGCCCAGCTCCTCAAGGGCGTCGATCATGCTCCCCAAGTGTTGATCGAACCACTCAACTTCGACTGCATAGTCGAGCATGTGACTCCGTCTTTCGTCTGATTGGTCGTAGAAGTTGTCTCCAAGCTCCACGTCATCGATCTGCTTCCCCCTCTTTAGTCCGGATCCCTTTTCGAGGGGGTCATGAGGCTCGCTTGATCCATACCAAAAGCAGAAAGGTTGATCCTCTTTTCTCTCGGACAGGAATTTTTTAAAATTGGCGGCGTAGTCCACCTCGAACGTGCCTGTAGTCGGGATATTTTTGAGCTTTATTGTATTATATTCGGGTCCTGCTGGATTGTGTTTCCTGTTCCCGATCTTATATTCTCCCGGCTTCCAACCCTTTCCGGTGTAGCCCACCTTGTATCCGGAGGCCTCCAGAATGTCGGGATAAACCTGAAGTTCAGCGGGAAAGAGGCTGTAGTGTTGTCCCCCCTCCTTGTTTTGCCAAGGATAACGACCGGTGAGAATTGAAGCCCGGCTTACACTGCACATGGGACTTGTGGTAAAAGCGTTGGCAAAGCGAATGCCACTCTTTGCGACTCGGTCGAAGTTTGGAGTCTGTATCCATTCACAACCGTAGCCCGAGCTATGGATGAATGACTGATCGTCAGAAATGACGAACAGAATATTTGGCCGCGTATTTTCCAAGCTTGGATCGCCGTTTGTTTTGAGGGTAGTCTCTCCAATGCACACCATGCTGGTGGCTAAACTGGAGAATATCATTATGAATATACCCGGGAAAGTGCGGTGGGTGTTTTTTGCCATTGGTGATCGTTTTGAGACTCGGCCGACGGGGTGGTGGCGCCTGGCCTGTGCTTATTTGAAGGCAACGTCGCTGACGTCGCCTTCAAAAACAAATTTCCCATCAGACTTATTCTGTATCTTCCGGCCTTCGATATATAGATCGTCAAAACGCACATCCCGGACGCTGTATCCGTCATGGACCGTGATTAGATTTTCGTCCGTGCTGCCGAATCCGGCGAGATTTATGTTTTTAAACTCGATATTATAAATATTGCCGTCCTTGCAGTTTAACCAGATTCCACGTTCTCCAACCTCCTCCGCCACTATGTTTTGATAGGAAATGTTGTAGACCGGGGCGTTGCCATCCTTGTGGTCAATCTCCATGGGATTGTCAGCAAATATGAAGTGAATGTCTTTGAAGGTGATATTGTAAGTCTGGTAGTAGCTTTGCATGCCGGTCTTACATCCCCTTGCATTGGTCCAAAAGACCATATTTTCCCACACAATGTCGTGAATGTCTCCTTTAATGCGGGGATCCCATTTACTGCCGGCCTTGGCACAGGCATTGTCGTCTCCGGTCATGGCGAAGCCCATGCGAAAGGTTCCATAACATGAGGAGGAGGCATCGAACCCATCGTTCCACTTCCAGTCCGTTCGACTGAGTATTTTGACGCGTTCGACGAGGAATTGGGTGGAGGTGGCGATGTTTATATTCCACTCTTGATTGTCCAACAACAGAATGTCTTCGATTTTCAGATTCTCTGAATCGTAGCTTTGGATCGCGGTGTAACGCGAAGGATCCTTATAACTCTCCATTCTGAGACTCGACGAGCCATCGATGATTCCCCGGCCATAGATGCGAACGTTTTCGCAATTATCAATCGAGATCAAATAGTGCTTTTTTCTAACGTTAAAATCCTCCACCTTGGTCGAGGCGCGCAGCACTGCATCCGGGGATAGATACAGATGCACACTTGATTTCAGATGCAAATCCTCGGTTATCTTGAAAACACCGGGCGGAACATAAACAATGCCGGGTTTTCCATTCACAACGGCCCAGGCATGAGCGTCTTCAACGGCGTGGATAATCTTCTGATTGGCGATCTCACTGAAATCCCCTTTCGCCAGGTAGGGTTCTTGGCTTATGTCGAAAATACCTTCATTTCCAAGCTGAGGTATGTCTTTTTCGGGTGGATCCGCAAATATCAAAAGATAATCAAAGTCGTTGATTTTTACCGCCAGATAGTTCGGTCCAGATTGTTCATCTGATATATCAAAAGTTAAGCTGCGTCCTTTTACTTGAGCGCGATATCCGTAAGCACCCGGGAAAATCCGATGTGACTCGATGTCTTCGATTGCGGTAACTTCGATTCTTGAGGTTCCTGAGAATGAAAACCGTGTTATCGATTTTGAAATCTTTGAGTCGAAAACAGGGACGCTCCGTCCATCAACTTTAACGGTGAAAAACTTGCTCGTATCGCAGTGAGGGGGGATGCTGTAAGCTGTCTCTAGAGAAGCAAGCATCACGTTCATAGACAGGGATATGAACAAGACGACCTTGAGGAGTCCAATATGAGGTTTAAGCATTTTAGGCGGGGTTTTTGTCGTAAGACGAACAAAGCAAACGTTGCACGCCTTACTCAATTCCAAGTCTATCTTCTAAGGCTGAGTGAATAGCTCTCAATTCGCCCACTGGTTATCAGATAAGCATAGTCGCAGATACATGGCCTGGCCTCGACGAATTGTCTATCTGATAGCGAGAACCCGCGTTGCCGAACGTGTCGGTGGTCCGGTCTGATTGGCTTCCCTAGTGGAGCTGGATTGCGATTACTGCTCCTTCAAGACCCCAACGCTAACCCCCCTCAATACCCATGAAAAACTGGTTCCGCCTGGACCTCCGGTTCGGAGTCCTGACTTTTCTATGCCTTGTTGCCGCCGCTCACGCGTTCGACTACGGTGATTTGGACGCCAATCGTTTTCCCATCGACGGTTGGCAAAACCTGGCCTGGGCCGACCCCGGCAACTGGCAGACCGTCAACGTCACAAATTCCGGCGCGATTCCCGCCGCCCAACGCATCCCGGCCAATGATCCAACGGTCGATGCGTCCGCTCGGCTGAAGTGGATTGTCGATAACGTGAATGTGGGTCAAAATCTCCGGCTCTATTTTCCCACCGGGACCTACCATTTCCAGACCGACTGCCTCATCGAACGCGGCAACCTTGATATCCAGGGTGACGGACCCACCGCGACCGTTTTCCGACTCGATATTCCGGCAGCGCAGAGCGGCGGTTTGCGGTTTGCGGGAGCAGGCGCAGCCGCTCCGACAGATGTCACGGGAGGCGCTGGCCGCAACTCCGGCGCCATCACCGTCGCCGATGCTGCCGGGTTCGCGGTGGGCGACTTTGTGGAGATATTCATGTCCAACAGTGGATTGAAGGACAATTATGCAGCCGGCCAAATCAGCCGGATTACAGCCAAGAACGGCAATACGCTTACGCTCGATTTGAAGCTCGGGGTCGATATGATCGGCAAATCTCCCAAGGCCCAAAAACGGACCATGCTGAGCAACGTGCGGGTGCGGGATCTCAAGTTGTTTCGGGTGCGCGACAACGTCGACGTTTCCAGTAATATTAAGACGTTCTCGGTGCATAATTTTAACGTCAAAAACGTTACGTCCGAACGCAGCGCCAACCATCACATGGAGTTTGGCCGATCCCGGGATGTGATCGTGCGGGCATGTGTGTTTGAGGACGCCCTGGATCAAGGAGTAGGTGGTCACGGCTATGGCGTAGCCATTAAAGGCAATACCACCCAGGCGATGGTGGTGGACAGCCATTTTGAAAATTTGAGGCACGATGTCGTAATTCACTTCGGCGGAAACCACTCGGTGATCGCTTACAATGCAGGCATCGAGGGACCGCAATCTGGCACCGATAATAGGTTCATCACCCACGGGCGAGGCGCGCACAACAACCTGTTTGAAGGCAATTTCTCAGACCGCGATATCGTGAGTGACAATGTCCACGGGGCGGAGTTGCGCGGGAACACCTACTTCCGCAACTGGGGCCGGGATGTGGGGGACGAAAACCCCGCGCAGGATACGATGAACGTCGTCGCCAATGAGGTTGAGGGCGCGCTTCGCAACAATGGCGCCGGCAGCAACTACGTCGGCGCCAACGAAGTGGGGGGCGTGTTTCAGAATGGCGTGCTGTCCCCGACCAGCGTCCTGCCGGAATCACTCTTCCTGACCGCCCAGCCGCCCTACGTATCCGCCTGGCCCCTGTATGGTCCTGTGGGCGGCACCGGGGGCGGCGGGACGACGGTCTATCGTCTCGAAGTCTCGGCCGGCACCTACAACGGGGACGCCGCTGAAGCCGTCGACGGGGAGGGTGGCAATGTGCGCATGAAAACCTGGAACAATGCCGCCAACCAGCGCTGGTTGTTGGTCGACCTGGGCGGTGGTCTCTTCCGCCTAAACAGCGACAGTGCGACCTACAATGGCAAGGCGCTCCAGGCCTTTGATTCCGCCGGCGGCGACGTCAAAATGGGCACCTGGCAAAACTGGGGCAACCAGAAGTGGAAGTTGATCGATCTGGGCGGTGGTCTCTTCCGCATCGAAAGCGCTGCCTCGACTTACAATGGCAAAGTCCTGCAGGCGATGGACGGTGACAACGGCAACCTGAAGATGAACACCTGGCAAAACTGGGGTAACCAAAAGTGGCGCCTGGTGATATTGCCCTGATGTGACCGGCCTGCGGCGGGGAAACCCCGGTCTCCCCGCCGCCGCGGCTCCCTGTTCGTCGTCGTTCAGCCCCATCGCAATGTCTATCTGATAGCGATCGGCCGCATTGTGAAACGAGCTACAAGCCTGTTGGCATGATGGTCCCCGCCGGAGGTTTCACTCCGGTTTTTTCTCCCGCAATACCCAACCCCTCAACCCCCTGAATCCATGACAAACTGGTCTGGTAAACTCACCTCCCTGGGACTCGCTGCCTTGTTGCCCCTGGTCTCTTCCGCGGGCCTCCTGCGCACCGAAACCTTCGAGGACCAAAACTTCAACGGCTGGATCGAAACCAACGGGCCGCGTTCCATCGTAACCAATCACGTCCGGGCCGGAACCTATGCCGGCAAACACACCCTCATCGGCCAGGTGGGCGTGAACGCCGGCTACAAAAATGAGTCCTGGCGGGACCGCATTTTCAACGATGTCGGCGAATACTGGATCGGCTTCAGTGTCTACATCGTCGATGGCGGCACCGAGGATTGGATCTTCGATCAATACAGCCACGACTCCATTTTCTTCCAGGTGCTGCATGCGCCGGATTACAATCTGGGGGAGACCGGCAAAGGCTACCCGATCAAGATGCATATCCGGGGGGATGAATTCACCATCACGCACGGCGGATCGACGGTGAATCCCCACACCTCCTCCAGCCGCATCTACACCTCGTCGATCATCGGCCCGGTGGTGAAGGGCCAATGGCACGACTTTGTGCTCTACATGAAGTTTGACCCGCCCAACCCCGCGAATTGCGCCATCAAGGTATGGCACAACGGGGCGTTGAAGGTTGATAAATCGGACTTTGTGTTCGGCAACGAGGGCCCCGGCTACCACGTCAAGTTTGGCATCTACCAGCCCGATTGGCGGACCAGCTTTGCCGACGTGGACAAGCGCTGGATCTATCACGACGAAATTCGGATCGGGGACTCCAATTCGAACTACAACGAGGTTGCGCCGACCGGCAGTGCGCCGCCGCCGCCGCCCCCGCCGAGCGGCAACGACTTGGTTTCCGCGGCGACCTACGCCACCGCCAGCTCCAGTTGGAACGCCAGCAACATCGTGAAGGCCCACGACGACGATACCGCCACCGGTGTCGGCAATGCCAACGACAACGTCTGGATCGAATACGACCTGGGCGGAACCAAGACCCTCGATTATGCGCGGGTGTGGGACGACAACAGCGGCACTTGGCAGATCGGCAAATGGAAGCTGCAGTATTTCGACGGCAGCTGGCATGACGCCTTTGGCTATACCGCCGCCAACTCCACGGGCTGGAACGAGGTGAACTTTACCGACGTCAGTGCCTCCAAAATCCGCTTCTACTTCCAGGATGACATCAGCCAGGACAGCAACCACACCGTTCACGTCTACGAGGTGGAGTGCTACGAGGCCTCGACGGCCGTCTCCCGGGTGGCGGATGAGGACGCCTTCGTGCGCGGAGGCAGCAACTCGGCCAACAACTACGGCTCCGACGCGAACCTGAAGGTGAAGGACGCCAACACCGCGGACGTCGATCGGCAGACCTACCTGAAATTCGATCTGAACTCCACGGGCCTGACCGGCTGCACCAGCGCCAAGCTGCGGCTCTACTGCAACTACGTTGACGGCATGGAGACGGTGACCGCCTTCGCCGTGACCAACGACGGCTGGACCGAATCAAACATCCGCTGGAACAACAAACCGCCTTCCGGCAGCACCCTGCAGGGAGTTTCGGTCGGTACCTCCGGGGGCTGGTATGAATGGGATGTCACCAGTTTTGTGGATACCCAACTGGGTGGGGACGGCATCGTCTCCATTGTGCTCAAGCACCCGGCCAGCACCGACATCCAACACCGGTTCAATTCGCGCGAGGCATCCACCAACAAGCCGGTTTTGATGATCGAATGATCACTGGCTGCTGACCAACTTGAGGCACCTCTTTCCCGGCTGGGGAAGAGGTGCCTTTTTGCGTTGGGGAAGCGCCATGACGGAGTTTTTGTCTATCTGATAAGCGTCACCTCAATTGAGTCGCCCACGCCTCCCATCTTCCCTGTGGTGGTAACCCCATGATGTCGATTTTGCCCCTTAGACGCCTGAACATCTGGTTCATGTTGCTCACCCTCGGGTCGGCGGCGGCGGACCTGCGGGCAACCCCGATTGAGGTGGGTTCAATTTCCGAGCTCAAAACCGTCGTTCTTTCCGCCACCCCCGGCGATCGGATTGAGTTGCAGCCGGGTCACTATCTCGGCGAGCCCCTCACGCTCCGGCTCAACGGGACGGCGGAGGATCCGATTGTCATCGCCGGTGCTTCCGCGGACAACACGGTCATCCTCTCGCCGCTGCGCATCACCGGCGGCCATGTTGGCGTCGAGCGTCTTCGTTTTGAATATCAAGGCAGCCTGCACGTGTCGGCGCATGATTTCCGGCTCGAGGGGTGCGTGTTCGATGATGTGAAATCCAAGAAGTGGGTGGTGGTCGAACCCGACAGCCAGCGGGTCGAGATCGCCCACTGTGTGTTTCAGAACAAGACCAACAACGCGATCCACCCCAGGGACTGCCAACTGATGCAGATCGTGGTGCGCAATCAAAACGAGCGGCACCACATCCACCACAACCTGTTTCGCGACATCATCGAAGGAGCGACCTCCAACGGTTTTGAAACCTTCCAACTGATCACGGAAAACAACCCGTTTGATCCTCCCCCCGGACGCAGTAATTCCGTGGTGGAAGACAACCTCTTTGTCCGCTGCAACGGCGAACGTGAGATCATGTCGATCAAGTCCAATGGCAATTGGATCCGCCGGAACACCTTTCGGGCCAGCAGGGGTGGCTTCGCGCTCCGGCATGGCGACGACAACGTGGTCACCCACAATTTCCTTCTCGGTGAAGGCGTGGAGGGCACCGAGGGCATACGCATTCAAGGCACCGGCCAGGTGGTGGTCGGCAACTACTTTCACGGCCTGACCGGCAACGGTTTTGCCATGATGGACGGCACTCCCGACGACCTCTACGTCCGCGTCGAGCATGCCGTCGTCGCCTTCAATACCTTTGTTAACTGCGCGGACTCGTTTCTGATTGGACTGAACCACCCCAAACATCCCACCGGCACGGCGCCGCGGGACTGCACGATCGTGGGCAATGTCTTCCACCGGGACGCGGAAAACGCAGCTCCCTTCATGGTGTGGGTGCAGGGCGATGAACCGATCGATTGGACCTGGCGCGACAACCTGGTTTCTCCTGCGGCCGACGTCGGTTTTGAAATCTCCGGCGTTGGCGTGGTGCCCCTGGAGATGACGACCAACGAGCTCGGCCTCCGGGTGCCGGCATCCGGCCTGGCCAAACGCACGGCCACCTACGATCAGGCCGGTGTCACGACGACGGACATCGCGGGCCAGCCTCGCCGGCCGCGAACCACTCCCGGTGCGATTCAAGCCCCGGCGGGGGCGTGGCGGCAGCGACCGCTCACGGAGCAGGACTTCCCGTTGGCGCGTTAGCATCCCCGGTCGAATGTCATGAAAAACGGGATGAGGATGTTTTTGTGGGGGGTGGCGCTGGCCGTGGCCGCCGCGGCCGCTGACCGGCCCAACATCCTGTGGATCACCTCGGAGGACAACAGCCACCACTACCTCGGCGCCTACGGGAATACAAACGCCCGGACGCCGCACCTCGATCGGCTCGCCGCCGGGGGCATCCGGTTCAGCCACGCCTATTCCCATGCGCCGGTTTGTGCGGTCGCCCGCAGCACCATCCTCACCGGCGTGCATGCCCCGGCCCAGGGGACACACCACATGCGCAGCCGTTATCCGATCCCGGCGGCGATCCAACCCTACGTCACCTACCTGCGTGAAGCCGGCTACTTCTGCACCAACGCCGGCAAGATGGATTACAACATCCGGATGGATGACCTCGGCATCTGGGACCAAAGTGTGTGGCAGTCCTACCACGAGGGGGCGCACTACCGCAACCGGGCTCCCGGTCAGCCCTTTTTTGCGGTCTTCAACCTGCGGCCGACCCATGAAAGCCGGTTGTTCCCGGCAAACATCGCGGAGCACCGTGCGGACGGCCGCATCCCTGCCACTCCCCGGGTCGATCCGGCCGACGTCGAACTGCCGGCGTTTTTGCCCGACGAGGCGATCTTCCGCGAGGACATCGCGATCTACCACGACTATGTGACCCTGATGGATTCGCAGGCCGGCGCGTTTCTGGCCGAACTGGCGGAGGAGGGACTGGCCGATGACACGATTGTGTTTTACTACTCGGACCACGGCGGTGTCACCCCCCGCACCAAGCGGTGGATTTTTGATACCGGCACCCGCGTGCCCCTCATCATTTACGTTCCGGAGAAGTGGCGGCACCTTTCGCCCTTTGCCCCCGGGAGTGTAGTGGATGCCCCGGTATCGTTTGTCGATTTGGCCCCGACCCTGTTGCAGCTCGCGGGCGTGGAGATTCCCTCCCACATGGCCGGTCAATCATTGCTCGGCCCGGGCGCCGACAAACGCGAAAATGACCACGTCCTGCTGTTTGGGGATCGGTTTGATGAGCGCTCCAAGATGCGGCGCGGCATCACGGATGGAGAATACCGCTACATCATCAACTTCATGCCCCGGATGCCCGGGACCTTGGACATCGAGTTTCCCTACGGCATGCGGAGCTGGGCGCGTTGGCGGGAAATGGCGCAGGCGGGTGAGCTCGATGCGGCTTTGCCCAACTACTTCCACGGGGACTTTCCCGACCAGTTGCTCTTTCACACCGATGCCGATCCCTGGGAAATCGACAACCTGGTGAACGACCCGGCGCAGCAACCACGGGTGGACCAGCTGCGCACCCGGCTGGTGCGGGAGATGCAGCACATCCATGACCTCGGTTTTATTCCCGAATCCATGTTCCACGAGTTGCCGGAAGCGACCGTGATGGAAGCCGCCCGCAATCTCGCCCTGGCCTATCCGGAGGTCATCGCCTATGCGGTCGAGGTGGCGCTGGGGGAAGTCGCCCCGGCCCGGTTGCTGGCCGGACTCACCGATCCCAATCCGTTGATGCGGTATTGGAGTGGGGTGGGATTGCGCCGCGCCCCGTGGCCGGAGGCCGGCATGGCCGAAGCCCTGTCGAAGCTGCGCGATGACAAATCGGTGGCCAACCGCATCGTCGCCGCCCGACTGCTGCATCAGGCAGGTGATGAGTCGGCGGCGCGGGACCTGCTGCTGCGGGAGTTGACCCGCTACGAACAGGACGAAGTCCTGCGCGCGGTGCTCGAGGCGATCGATGAGCTGGGATTTGCCGCCGAGGTGGACCGGGAGTGGCTCGAGGCCGTCGACGCGCACTACGACCGAAAGTTTTATCATCACCGTTTGGCCAGATTGATCCTGGCCCAACAAACCCACTCCGGTTGAACCCGGATCCCTGCCCAAGAAATGAAACTTCAAGCCTTTGCCCACATGGATTCCCTGGATTGGGAACCGGTCGAACCCGGGGTCAGTCGCAAGATTGGCCCCTATTCAGAATCGCTGATGGCGGTTTGCGTAAAATTTGAGACCGGGGCGGTCGGGGCGCTGCACCACCACCCGCACACCCAGCTTTCCTACGTCGAATCGGGCAGCCTCGAAGTGACCATCGATGGCATCACCGAAACGTTGCGCAAGGGCGACTTCTTCCTCGCGCTTCCGGACCTCACTCACGGCGTGAAGGCCCTGGAGCCGTCCGTCCTGATCGACGTGTTTAATCCCCTGCGGGCTGACTTTGTCACGCCGGCTGCCCAGGACTGAGTCCCTTTCTCTCCATGAAACTGAACTATATCTTTGCCCCCAGTAGGTCTGAATACCGGACGTTCGACACTAAACGTCTCCGCCAAGCGTTTCTGGTCGAGGAAGTCTTTCGGCCCGGCGCGATGGTGCTGCAGGCGACCGACCTGGACCGCGCCATCATCGGTGGTATCGAGCCATTGGATACGCCGATCGAATTGGCCGGGATCGAGGAGCTGCGCACCGAGTTTTTCTTTGATCGCCGGGAGGCGGGCATCATCAACATCGGCGGGCCGGGCACCATCACGGTGGACGACACGATTTATCCGTTGTCCAAACGGGATTGTCTCTACGTGGGCCGGGGCGCCCGGCGGGTGGTCTTTGGCGCCGAAGACCCGGCGAACCCGCCGGTCTTTTACCTGCTGAGTTATCCCGCCCACCGCGAATTTCCCACCACGTTGGCGCCGAGCACGGAGGCGACGCGATTGGACCTGGGCTCGTCGGAAACCTGCAACGAACGCACCATCTTCCAGTATGTGCATGAAAAGGGAGTGTCGAGTTGCCAGCTGGTCATGGGCCTCACCGAGCTGAGGCCGGGGAGCGTTTGGAACACGATGCCCTGCCATACCCACCTCCGCCGTTCCGAGATCTACCTGTATTATGATTTGGATTCGGAAAACCAGGTGATGCACCTGGCCGGCACGCCGGACGAGACCCGGGCACTTTGGGTCAGGAACCGCCAGGCTGCTCTCTCGCCCAGTTGGTCGGTCCACTCCGGGGCGGGCACCGCGGCCTATTCCTTCATCTGGGGCATGGGCGGTGAAAACCAGAGCTTTGGTGACATGGATATTGTCGGTATAACCGACCTCCAGTGAGCAAACCTCGATCTGCATTTATCTTCGGCCTGTTGGTCGGTGCCTTTCTCTCCGCGCTGGGCATGGCGTGGGTGGCCCGCAGTGGCACCTCGAGCCCGGCGACGGCCGAACGCGTTTTAAAAATCGGCCACGCGCTCCCGGAGAATCATCCGGTGCACGCGGGCATCCAATACTTCGCGGACCGGACCGCCGAGTTGTCGGCCGGCCGCCTGCAGATCGACGTGTTCGCATCGGGGCAACTGGGCGACGAGACCCGCATGCTGGAGCAGGTGCAGCGCGGCACGCTTGATTTTACCAAGACCAGCGCGGCTCCGATGGGTAACTTCGTCAACGTGGCCAAGGTCTTCAGCATCCCCTATCTGTTTCGCGATGAGGATCACTATTGGGCGACGCTGACCGGTCCGATCGGGGCGGAGTTCCTGGCCGGCCTGGAGCAGCGGGATGATGGGCGGCCCACGGGATTTGTCGGCATCACTTTCTTCGATTCGGGCAGCCGCAACTTCTACACCAACCGCCCCATCCTGGAACCCGGTGACCTGGCCGGGCTGAAGATCCGGGTGATGCGCGACCCCGTGGCGATGGACATGGTCTCGGCGCTGGGCGCATCACCTGCGCCGCTCGGTTGGGGGGAGCTTTACTCCGCGTTAAAACAAGGTGTGGTGGACGGGGCGGAGAACAACTCCGTCAGCTTTGTGAGCAGCAAACACTACGAAATCTGCAAGCATTTCAGCTTCAACCATCACTCGCGCATTCCTGATGTCATTGTTGTCAGTTCCAACACCTGGGCGGCGCTGTCGGAGCAGGAGAAGGCCTGGCTCAACGAAGCCGCGGCCCAGGCCAGTGCTTTTCAGCGCGGGGAGTGGAGCGGCGCGGTCGACGAGGCGCTGGCGGTGATGGAGCAGGCCGGTGTCACCGTCCACTATCCGGATCCCACGCCGTTTGCGGCGGCGGTGCTGTCGGTGGTCGATCAGCACGCGCACGGATCGGTGCGCGAGCTCTACGAGCAAATTCAAGCCGTCGAATAGCGCTCGAACATGTGGACCAAACTGGAGCAGCAGGCAGAGCGCATTCTGCGCGGCTTTACCATGATCATCTTCACCGTCCTGGTGACCAACGTGCTGGCGGGGGTGGTGACCCGCTATTTGCTGGGGAACCAACTGCGCTGGACCGAGGAGCTGGCAACGTTCCTGTTGGTTTGGCTGGTCTTTGCCGGCGCGGCCCTGGCCTACCGGGCGGGTGCGCACCTGGGCGTGACGGTGTTGACCCAGTCCTTCGATCCGGCGGTCCAACGGAGAGTCCGGTTGTTTAACGCGGCGCTCGTATTCATATTTTGCATCCTCATCCTGGTGGTGGGAGGGGCCGGCCTGGCGTGGGAGCGGTGGCAGACCGGCCAAACCATGCCCACCCTGGGCATTTCCAAGGCGTGGGTGTATGCCGCCGCCCCGTTGGGCGGGGCGATCATGGCAGCGTTTGCGGCGGGTGAATTTCAACGGACCCTGCGAAGGGTTGGTGCCGGAGAGGAGGAGGAATCGCCATGACCCTGGGACTTGTGGTCATGTTGGTGGCGTTTGTGGTGCTGTTGTTGCTCAACACCCCCATCGCGATCGTCATCGGCGGAGTCACGTTGTTGGCCGCCTGGGCGATGGGCTACGATGCGGCGCTGGTGACGGTGGCGAGCGACATGGTGGGGGGCGTCGACAGTTTTGCATTGTTGGCGATTCCGTTTTTCATCCTTGCCGGCGACCTGATGGGAGCGGGGGGATTGGCGCGCCGGCTGATCGATCTGGCGGCGTCGATGGTTGGGCGATTGCCGGGCGGCCTGGCGGTGATCAATACCATCACCTGCATGCTTTTTGGCGCCATCTCCGGCTCGGCGGCCGCGGCGGTTTCATCGGTCGGCGGGACATTGATTCCGGAAATGAACCGCCAGCGTTACCCGAAGAACTTCAACGTCGCGGTGACCACGGCGTCGGCGACGGTCGGACTGCTCATTCCGCCCAGCAATGTGATGATCGTCTACGCGATTGTTGCGGCCAACGTCTCGGTGGGGGCCTTGTTTTTGGCCGGGGCGGTTCCAGGCATACTCGTAGGCCTGGCGCTGATTGTGGTATCGGTGGTGGTTTCCCTGCGGCAGGGGCTGCGCGGCCAGAGTGCGGCGGATCAACCGGCCTTTTGGCGCAGCGTCCATCGGGCCGCGCCCAGCCTGTTGTTGGTTGTGGTGGTGATTGGCGGGATCCTGGGGGGGGTGTTTACGGCAACCGAAGCTTCGGCGGTGGCGGTGTTGTGGGCGTTCCTGCTGGGCGTGGTGGTCTATCGGGAGATTCCACTGGGGAATTTACCGGAGATCCTGTTGCGGGCGGCGCGGATGACCGCAGTGGTCCTGCTGCTGGTGGGGGCCAGCCGGGCGATGAGCCAGCTGCTGATCAACGAGCAGGTGCCGCAGGTGGTCAGCGCCGCTCTGGTGGGGATGTCGAGCAATCCGCTGGTGATCCTGTTGATCATCAATCTGCTCTTTTTGTTGGTGGGCACCTTCATGGACATCACGCCGGCCATCCTGATTTTTACGCCGATCCTGCTGCCGGTGACGATGGACATCAGGATGGACCCGATCCACTTCGGCATCGTGATGATTGCCAATCTGTGCATCGGGCTGTGCACCCCGCCGGTGGGCACCTGCCTGTTTGTGGGCTGCAGTGTGGGCAAGGCGGACATCGGCGGCGTGTCGCGCGCGATGCTCCCGTTTTACGTGGCGATGATTGTGGTGCTGGTGCTCATCACCTATGTGCCGGCACTGTCGCTCTGGCTACCCGGCGTCCTGATGGACTGAGGCAGATGCTTTTTCGATATGAGTGTGCTGAGTGATTTTGATCTTTCCGGCAAAGCGGCCCTGGTGACCGGGTGCTCCCGCGGCATTGGATTCGCCATGGCCGAGGCTTTGGCCGAGGCGGGAGCCGACATCATCGGGGTTTCGGCAAGTCTGCCCTCCCAGGGCAGTGAAATCGCCAACGCCGTGGAGGCGTTGGGTCGGCGGTTTACCGCTTATCGCTGCGATTTTTCCGACCGGGCCTCCGTGCATGCCTTCACCAAGGAGGTTTTGGCCGCGCATCCGCGGATTGATATTTTGGTCAACAACGCCGGCACCATCCGACGTGCGCCCGCCGCCGAGCACTCGGATGAATCCTGGGACGAAGTCGTGGAGGTGAACCTGAATTCCCAGTTTGTGATTTCGCGTGAAGTGGGCCGGCGCATGGTGGCGCAGGGCGGAGGCAGGATCATCTTCACCGCCTCGTTGCTGACGTTCCAAGGTGGCATCACGGTGCCGGGATATGCCGCCAGCAAGGGGGCGATCGGCCAGCTCACGATGGCGCTCAGCAACGAGTGGGCGGGTTCCGGGGTCGGGGTGAATGCGATCGCGCCCGGTTACATTGCCACGGACAATACCGCTGCCCTGCGCGACGATGCCACCCGGCGTGAACAGATCCTGGCGCGCATCCCGCAGGGCCGCTGGGGAGAACCGGCGGATTTCAAGGGACCGGTGGTGTTCCTGGCGAGCCGGGCATCCGCCTACATGACCGGAGCGATCCTCACCGTTGATGGCGGTTGGATGGGCCGCTGATTTTGCCGCCGGGAACGGGTTTACTCGAACGTCGGAAGCAGGGCCCGCAATCTTTCCTTTTCGGCGGCAAACTCCGGCCGGTCGGCGACGTTGTGCCACTCGTAGGGATCCGCGGCACAGTGATACAACTCCTCCTCGCCGTTGTTGTAGCGGATGTATCGAAAATCCTGTGACCGCACGGCGAAGTGGCTCGTGGCGGCGCCGAGCGGCTGTTGGGTTTCCGGATCGAGACGATTGACGCCGATGGAGGTGATAACGTGGTCCGGGCCCTTCCATCGGTCCTCCGTCGAAGCCTTGAACAAGGCCCGCAGGCTTGTGCCCTCCAGCGGCAGGCCATGCGTCTGCGCGTTGGGATCGTTGGAGATGCCGGCCAGGTCGTTCATCGTGGGAAAGAGATCAAGCAGGCTGACGGGGCGCTTCGATTCGCGCCCGGCATCGATGCCCGGCCCGGCAAAGATCAACGGCACACGCGTGGCTTTGTCCCAGAGCGTGTTTTTGAAAACGATTCCCTTGTCGCCCATATGGTAACCGTGATCGCTGGTGAAGATGACGAGGGTATTGTCGGCGTGGGAACTCTCCTCCAGCCCGGCGAGAATGTCTCCGACCACATCATCCACAAAGGCAACGTTGGCGAGGTAGGCCTGGGTCCATTTGCACAACAGGTCCTCGCCGCCCGCCGCCATGATCTGCTCGTAGCGGTTGAACCCATGCAGGCCGGTGGACCATTCCGCGGCTTCGGTGCGAACCAACCGGGCGGTGTCGTTGATGTCGCCGGACTTGGCCGGGAAGAGCTGAATCTCGTCGAGCGGGAAACGATCGAAATACTCCTGGGGGGCGTAGAGGGGGGAGTGCGGCCGGTTCAACCCCACGATCATGAGGAACGGTTGGGTGAAGTCCTGCCGCAGTTGTTCGCGGGTCCACCGTGCGTTGAGTTCGTCCGGCAGGAGTTCACGATCGTGGTCCGAGTGGTAGCGAAACGGTTGGCGATAGAGCCGCCAGCCGGTGAAACCCGGGGCGCCGGTATCGGCGTTGGCCGGCACGACGGGGGTGTCGGCCAGCGAGGCGAAGTTGCCATCGATGCCCAGGGAGGCGGTCTCACCAGGATGCGTCACCGCGCCGCCCCAGCCGGCATTGGGTCGGGCTCCGTCCCAAGGCCACGGGCCCCAGCTGGGCGCGTGTCCAAATCGGCTGCGGCCTTCCGCATCAAACCAATCGGTCCAGTCCTCGTGGTGATTGTGAAAGACCTTGCCGGTACCAAGGACCAGATACCCCTCGGCCGTGAAATGCTCCATGATGGTGCGCGAGCGGCGCAGGAAGGCGTTGTCCTGCCAGTGGGAGCGTCCGACTCCGGGAATGCGCGGCGAATAATAACCACTGGTATGGGGATGGTAGCCGGATAAAAAGCTTCCCCGCGAGGGCGCGCAAAGCGGCGAGTTGGCGTGGGCGTTGGTGAAGCTGATGCCGTGTTGGCGGAGCCGGTCCAACTGCGGGGTGCGGGCTTGCGGATGGCCACCCAGGCCGGAAATCGCGTCGTTCAGATCATCGGTGATGATGAACAGGATGTTGGGTTGTGACGGACCATCCTCGGACGCCGTGGCGTCGGCCGCCGCCAGCGGGAGCATCACCGCCGCGACGATGGCGAGCGGGAGGAAGGGCAGTCGCAGGTTCATCCGAAAAAACGCGCGAGGGATGGGATTATCGCTCGAGCGCGGCTTCCAACAAATCGTCAATCGTGGTGTCGGCAACGCATTGGTACCGATCAGCCCCGCCGTAGTAGAGCTTTATGCTGCCGTCGTCCTCCACAATCTGGGACGACGCAAAGACCACGGTCGGAGCATGCCCCACGGTTTCGTAGGATTCCTCGGGAGAAAGGATGGGCTCGCGGCCGACGCGGATGAGTTTGGCCGGGTTCTCCAACTCGGTCAGCATCACACCGGTATGGTAGAGATAGGAGTAGTCGCAGATGGTCTGCACGGCGTGGAAGATGATCAGCCAGCCGCGATCGGTTTTGATGGGTGTGCCGCAGGGGCCGATCTTGCGTTTGCCCCACACGCCGACGTCATACTTGTCGGCCTCAAGGACCTGCTGGTGTTGTCCCCAGAAAATGAGATCGGGTGATTGGGTGACCCAGATACTGCCGTTGGAGTTGGGGCGCTCGAGCGCGGTGTAGAGGCCGCCGATTTTTTCGGGAAAGAACACGGTGTTGCGGAAACCGGAACCCGTGATGAAACCGGTCCACTCGAACGTGCGCAGGTCCTTGGTCCGCATGAGTCCCATGCGGGCGTCGGAGCCGTGACAACACACCGTCATCAGGATCTCTCCGTCGACACAGGTCAGGCGGGGATCGTAGTAGTTGTGGCCAAACTTCCGGAACTCCTCCGTATCGGGCATCGGGATCACGTCGCCCTCGACGGTCCAGCCGTCATAGCCGTTGGCACTGGAAGCGACCATAAAGAAGTCCAGGAGGTCGTAACCCTCGCACCGCATCACCATGTAGTAGCGGCCCTCGTGTTTGATGGCGGTGGAGTTGTAGACGCCGCGGCAACTGTAGGGGATCAGATCATTGGTGATGATGGGGTTGCCAGCGTAACGCTTGACGACGGTTTTTTTGGAAATGGGGAGTGCCATTGCGTGCGAAATACAGGAACTGCTGTGACCCGATTCCCAAGTCGATCGGGTGCAGGGATTGGGTTACAAGGTGAAGGTGTCGGAAGCGTAGTAATCGGACTGCTTGAGCCATACCCCTTCGTTGCTTATCAGATAGGCAAAGGCTTCTTTAGAATCCTTCCCCGAGGTGCGCTTGCTTCACCATTTCAGCCGCTCGTCACCCGGTTCCAGCCGCCCGGGTTCGCGTCGTCCCTTTCCGGTCACCTCCAGGTGTTCGTCACCGATGTCGGCGAGGTAGTGGTTGGCCGCCATCAATAACTCGACGACTTTGTGGGGATGGTCGGCAAGCACGTTGGTGGTTTCACCGGGATCGTTGACCAAGTCGTAGAGCTCGAAGGTGGCGGGAACGCGTTGGAATGGTCCGGGTGATCCATCCTTGCCGGGAGCCAGACCGGTGAGGGACGGATAGCCGTGCGGGAAGAGCAATTTGAACTCCGGGGTGCGGATGCCGCTCAGTGCACCGTTGATGTAATGCATCGGAAAATAGCTGTGTGGGGAGGGCAGGGCCGTATCGGCCTCGAAGTGATCGACAATCGAGTATCCATCGATCTTGAGCGGCGGCAGGTCGCTGCCGATGAGTTCGGCGATGGTGGGCAGCAGGTCGATGGTTGAGAGCATCGTGTCGGTGGAGGTGCCGGCCGGAATGCGGTCGGGCCAACGTGCGATCATCGGCACGCGGATTCCCCCTTCGTAAAATGTTTGTTTTCCTTCGCGGTAGGGTCCGGCTGAACCACCGTGATTGCCGAAGCGCAACCATGGCCCGTTGTCGGACGTGAAGATGATCAGGCTATTGTTGGTGGCATCGATCGATTCGACTGCATCCATGATCTGCTGCATCGACCAATCGAGCTCCATCACCGTATCGGCGTAGAGTCCCTGTCCGCTCCGTCCTTCGAACGCTTCGCTCACAAAAAGCGGGACATGGACCATGGGGTGGGCGAGATAGAGGAAGAACGGAGTGTCGGCGTGGTTGCGGATGAATTCGACTGATCGAGTGGTGAAATCCCGGGTGAAGTGGCGCTGGTCGTCGGCGGTGATCGCGGGGTTCACGACCTGTGTTCCCTCTACCATGGGGAGCGGCGGGAACCCCCGTTTGCGGGCTGTCGCACCGGGGGAAAAGTGGGCGACGTCCGGGTGCAGGGGCCACATGTCGTTGGAATAGGGGATGCCGTAGAACGTATTGAAACCATGATTGGTCGGCAGGAACTTTGGATGGTGGCCAAGATGCCATTTGCCGAAACAGGCGGTGGCGTATCCCTGCGTTTGGCAAAGCTCGGCGAGGGTGGTCTCGCTGGGATTCAGGCCGGTTTCCGAGTGGGGAAACAGCGCGCCGGTGATCGAAACCCGCTCGTGGAAGGCGCCGGTTAGGAGCGAGGCCCGCGAGCTCGAGCACACCGGCGAAGTGACCAAAAACTGGGTGAAGATTTTCCCCTCGCGTGCCAACCGTTCAAGGGCCGGCGTCGGGATGTCTCCGCCAAACGGTCCGATATCGGCGTAACCCAGGTCATCGATGAAGACGATAATGACGTTGGGCCGGTCGGCCGGCAGCAGCGCCGAAGTGGCGAGAAGGCAGAGGAAGGTCAGGAGTTTTTTCACGGGATGGAAGGCAGGGGAATGGGGGGAGGGAGGGAACGTCGGCAACCGGCTCGCGACATGCCGACAACCCGAGTAGAGGTATCTATCCGGGCGCCCGGGGCCGTGCGCGTATCCCGCCGCTTATCAGATAGGCACGTCCAAGCTGTTCGTGGCGTTGAATCGTTGAGTCGAGATTAATGAAAACAATCCAGCCGATCCCATTCGCCGGGAGGGCAAATCGGCTTCATTTGCCCGCGCTCCAACCGCCGTCGATCATCAACGTGCTGCCGGTGACCATGGCGGATGCATCGGAAGCCAGGTAAAGGGCGGCGGCGGCGATCTCCTCCGGGCGGGCCATGCGGCCGTTGAGCTGGGTGGCGGCCATCTCGCGGTAGGCGTGCTGGGGATCGGGGTATTGTGCGATCATGTTCTGCACAAATTCGGTTTCCACCCGGCCCGGGCAGATCGCGTTGAAGCGCACACCTGTATGGGAGTGGTCGAGGGCGAGCGCCTTGGTCAGGCCCACCACGGCAAATTTTGTGGTGGTGTAGGCCAGCCGGTCACGGAGGGCGACCACCCCGCCAACCGAGGCAAGGTTGATGACGCTGCCGGATTCGCGTTCGAGCATCGTCGGCACAAATGTCCGGCAGAGGTTAAAGGGACCGCGCGTATTCACGGCGTGGAGACGATCGAGGTCGGCGGCGGTGGTCTGCAGCAGGTTGCCGACGTGACCGATGCCGGCGTTGTTGACCAGGATGTCGATCGGACCGACTTGGTCGGCGAGCGTGTCGACCCCGGAGTCGTCGCTGACGTTCACCTCCGCGGCCCGGGCCACGCCTCCTCCCGAGGTGATTTCCCGGACCACCTGTTGTGCGGCGGCGGCGTCACGGTCAATCACCCACACCAGGGCTTCCTGCTGGGCGAAGAGCCGGGCAATGCTGGCCCCGATGCCGGCACCGGCACCGGTGATCAGGGCGGTCTTGGCGGAGAGGGAAAACATGCCGGATAATCAGGTTGCGACGGGAGCGATGGTGACTTGGGGCAGGGTGCGGCGGATGTGGGAGATGATGGCCGGGTCGGCGGCATCGTCGGTGACAAGTTCAGCGATGTCTCCCGGCTCGGCAAAGAAGTATTCGGACCGGTCGTTGAGTTTGCTGGAGTCCACCAGCAGCACCACCCGTTCGGCGTATTGCACCAGGCGCATTTTAAAGGTGGCCTGCGCCTCAAACCCCTCACTGGCGCCCCGGCCCGGATCGTAGCCGATGCACGAGACAAAAGCGGTGTGTATGTTGTGGCGGCGCAGCACGTCGATGGTTTCACCGCCGACAAACGTGTGGGTCTTGGGATGGTAACGCCCGCCCATGGCGATCAACTCCACCTGCTCCAAACGTGTCACTTGTTCAATGACGGCAAAGGAGTTGGTTACGATGCGATAGGGCAGGTCGGGCAGCGTGCTCACCAAGGCAAAGGCGGTGGTGCTGCTGTCGAATGCGTAGGTCTGGCCGGGCACGATCAGGGACCGCGCGGCGTTGGCAATCGCGGCCTTGCGGTCCACGTGCAAGTTTCGCCGCTCCAAAAACGACTGCAGGCGGGGCCGTCCGGTCAGGCTGCTGGCGCCGCCGTGGATGCGCTTGAGCGGGTGCAGGTCCGCCAGGGTCTGAAAATCGCGGCGGATCGTCTCATCAGTGACCCCAAACTGCTCCGCCAAATCCAGCGTGCGCACGGTGCCCTGTACCTCGATCAGGGAGAGGATCTTCTGCTGTCGTTCGGTCGCGAGCATGCCAAGTTACAAACGTGGAAATATTTGGGATATGGCGAGTAATTTGTTGACTTAATGTGGGAATAATTGGGTTTTAGGAAGTAATTCAATCAAAAACCCACATCAAACGGCATGATTTCCAGCCCCGATAGAGCCCAAGTTGAGCAATTGGTGCGCGCCAGTTTGGCCCGCTACGCCGGGGTGGTGACACCGACCCGTGGGGAGGGGCCCAATCCGTTGGTGGTCAATTCCAGTGCCCGGCACTGCCACCTTTCGCAGGAAGCGGTGGAGACGCTTTTCGGCGAAGGTCACCAACTCAAGCCGATGAAAATGCTCTACCAGGAGGGGCAATTCGCGGCCCATGAATCCGTCACCCTCATCGGTCCGCGCAGCCGCGTGATTTCCAACCTGCGCATCCTCGGGCCCTGTCGCGACTTCAACCAGGTTGAGCTCGCCTACACCGATTCGATTTCGCTGGGTTTTAAAGTCCCCGTCACCAATTCCGGCAACATCGCCGGCACACCGGGCTGTATGCTGATGGGCCCCGCTGGTTTCCTGGAGATGCCGGAGGGGGTCATCCGCGCCGCGCCGCACGTGCACATGGCTCCGGAGGACGCCGCGTTCTACGGCGTGGAGAACAAAAGCTACATGAAGCTCCGGGTCGGCGGGGAGCTCGGCGTGACCTTCGACCGCATCTTCGTGCGCGTCGACCCCGCCTTCAAACTCGAGGTGCACATCGACACCGACGAGGCCAACGCCTGTGGCCTCGGTCCCGACGTGCCCTGCGAACTCCTCAAGTAACCAATTTTTGAATACAGCACCTTTTCCGTCCAATCAATCAGCGTAAGCCAAACCCAAATCCAACCATACCATGAGTGAATCCATCGGATTGATCGAAACCAAGGGCCTCACCGGCTCCATCGAAGCGAGCGACGCAATGGCCAAGGCCGCGTCGGTCACGCTCGTCAAACAAATCTCCATCGGCGGCGGTTTCCTGACCGTCCTGGTCAAGGGGGATGTTGGCAGCGTGAAGGCTGCCGTCGAAGCCGGAGCCGAGGCCGCCAACCGCATCGGCGAGCTTGTCTCCTCCAATGTCATCGCCCGTCCCCACGAGGAGCTCCTCAAGAACTTCGGCGCCTAACCCTCAGCGAAAGACCCAACAACATGGCTAAACAAGCAATTGGAATGATCGAAACCAAGGGGCTCATCAGCCTCATGGAAGCCTCCGACGCCGCCCTCAAATCCGCCGACGTGAAAATGTCCGGCTGGGAAAAGATCGGCTCGGGTTTTGTGACCGGATTCTTCACCGGCGATGTCGCCGCGGTGAAGGCCGCCGTCGAAGCCGGCTCGGAAGCCGCCTCCCAGGTCGGCGAAGTCGTCTCGGTGCAGGTCATCCCGCGTCCGCACGACGATCTCGGCAAACTCGGCAGCTGGATCGGATAACGTCCACCGCGGTCGCCGCGTTCCCATGAAGGTCCTCGTCGCTAACCTCGGCTCCACCTCCTTCAAGTATCGTTTGTTCGATATGTCGGAGGGGGCCGCCTCGATGCTCACCAGCGGTGGGTTCGAGCGGGTGACCGAGTATACGCCATGCATCGACGAGATGCTGGCGAAGCTGGTCGATGACGGACATCTGGCCTCGGCCGATGAGTTGGAAGCCGTCGGCTTCAAGACCGTGCTTGGCAAAGACCTCAGTGGTTGTGTCGACGCGGATGAGCATGTGCTCGCCGCGCTTGATGGCTTCCAAGAAGTTGCGCCCGCCCACAATCCGGCTTACGCGGAGGGCATTCGCAGCTTTGCGGAACGCTGTCCCCGGGCCCGTCGCGTCGCGCTGTTTGAGACGGCTTTCTACCAATGGGTGGCGCCCGCCGCATCACACTACGCCATTCCAAAAGCATGGCGCGATCTCGGCATCCGCCGTTATGGCTTCCACGGCGCCAGCCACAAATTTGTGGCCGAACGCTCCGCCGAACTGCTCGGTCGCGACGACGTGGCTGAACGGGTCCGGCAGCTCTACCTGCGTGGCCCCGGCGAGTGCGATGGACCGCCCCTGCGCGTGTTGTCCTGCCACCTCGGCGGTAGCAGCTCGGTCACGGGTATCCGCGATGGTGTGGCCATCGGTACCAGCATGGGATTCAGCCCGCAGAGCGGTCTGCCGCAAAACAACCGGGTGGGCGACCTTGATGCCATGGCGATTCCCTACGCCTGCAAGATGCTCGGACTGACCCTTGACGAAGCCGAACGGCAGCTCACCCGCAAAGGCGGCCTGCTGGGCTTGTCCGGTGTCAGCAACGATGCCCGTGATGTCCGGGCCGCCGCCGCCGAGGGCAACGCCGATGCCCGGCTCGCCCATGGTGTATTGATCGACTCGATACGCCACTGGGCCGGTTCGTTCCATTTCAGGATGGGGGGAGCCGAGGTGATCAGCTTCACCGCCGGTATCGGTGAGAACGACGCCGAACTGCGGGCCGCGGTTTGCGCCGGCCTCGAAGATCTCGGTGTAAAACTCGACCCTACCCGCAACGCAGCCGTCACCCGCGGAGCCGAAGGCCTTATCAGTGCCGACGATTCCGCGGTCAAAATCATGGTCATTCCGGCCAACGAAGAACTGGTCATCGCCCGCGAAGTTTTCCGCCACGTGACCCACCAACCCTCCCTCTCTTCTCAATCAACCTGAAGGCCTTTTTCGGCCCCCAACCCAAACCACCATTATGGCAACTCAAGCAATCGGTATCCTCGAGACCAAGGGTCTCATCGCCCTCGTGCAAGGCACGGACGCGATGCTCAAATCCGCCAACGTCGAAATCGCCGGTCCTATGACCGGAGTCGGCAGTGCCCTCGTCAGCACCACCATCCGGGGCGACGTTGCCGCGGTGAAGGCGGCGATCGAATCCGGCTCCGAAGCCGCCAGCCAGCACGGCGAAGTCATCAGCGCGCATGTCATTGCCCGTCCGCACGCGGACACCGAGACAATCATCCCGCACTCCGCCGCCAAACGAGCCCGCAAATAACGCCATGTATCTGGCCAAAGTCATCGGCTCGGTCGTATCGACCAAGAAGGACGACAGCATGCGCGGCCGCAAGCTGCTCATGGTGCGTCCGATGCTGATCGATCCCGACAACCCGAGCCAGTTCAAGCCGGGAGCCAACACCGTCGTCGCTGTCGACACCCTCGGCGCGGGCGAAGGGGAGTTGGTCATGCTCGCCCAGGGCAGTTCCGCCCGCCAGGCCGACGGCCTGAAATCCCTGCCGGTCGACGCCGCCATCGTGGGCCTCGTCGATACGGTCAACGTGCTCGGACAACAAACCTACATCGCCAAGGACAGCTGAACGCTGTCGCCGGAGAACCCCTCATGAGTCAAATCAGCGAAGCAGCGATTCGCAGTGTGGTCGCCGAAGTGGTGGCCCAGTTGCAGGTTCGGGGTGCCGCTGCCCCCGTCATCACTTCCCGCCCCGGACGGCATGGTGTCTTTGGTGATGCCGCGTCGGCCGCCGCCGCCGCGCGTTCGGGTTTCGAACAGCTCTCGAAAAAGGGCTGGGCCGCCCGCAGCAAGGTGGTCGACATCGTCAAAACGATGTGTGCCGACAACGCCGATCGCTGGGGCACGGTCGAGTTCGAGGAGACCAGGATCGGCCGTCTCGACCACAAGATTGAGAAACTGCACGGCATCAAAAACGTGCTCGGAACCGAATACCTCATGCCCACCGGCATGAGTGGCGACAGTGGCATCACCATGGACGAAGCCGCTCCGTTTGGGGTGGTCGGCGCGATTCTCCCGGTCACCCACTCCGTGCCGACCATGGCGGGCAACATCGTCAACATGGTCGCCGCCGGCAATGCCGTTGTCTTCAACCCGCATCCGGGTGGGGCCGCCTGCGCGGCGTTGGCCGTGCACGAGTTCAACGAAGCATTCAAGGCCGAGTTGGGCATCACCAATCTTGTCTGCACCGTCGAGAAACCGTCGCTCGATTCCTTCAATGAACTCTGTGCCTCGGACGACGTGGACCTGCTCTGCATCACCGGCGGTCCGGCCGTGGTCGACGCCGCGATGAAGGCGGGCAAGCGCGCCATCTGCGCGGGCCCGGGCAATCCACCCGTGGTCATCGACGACTGCGCCGCCCTCGATTACGACAAGGTCGCGGGTGACATCATTTTTGGCGGCGGCTACGACAACAATCTGCTGTGCATTGGCGAAAAACAGGTGTTCGCTGTTGGCGCGGCCTACGAAAAGTCGCTCAAGTCCTTCCAGAAGCAGGGGGCCTTGCTGCTCAACACGCGCCAGGTCGAGGCGATCAAAAAGGAAGTCTTCACTTTCCGCCCCGACGACGGGGGGTGTTCGCACCCGGTGCTGAACCGCAAGTATGTCGGTGCATCCGCGATCAAGCTCGCCGCCATTGCGGGACTGACCATCGACCCGAAGGTGGACATGCTCATCGCCGAAACCGGCGCCGATGACCTGCTGGTGGTCGAGGAGCAGATGATGCCGCTGCTGCCCATCGTGCGCTGCGCGAGTTTCGAGGAAGCGGTGGAGGCCGCCAAAAAATCCGAACACGGCTACAAGCACTCGGCCATGGTCCACACCATGAACGTCTCCCGCATGACCCACATGGCCCGAGCGATGGACACGACCATGTTTGTCAAAAACGGTCCGTGTGTCGCCGGCCTCGGCATGGGCGGCGAGGGCTACATCAGTTTCTCCATCGCCACCACAACGGGCGAGGGCATCACCACACCCCGCACCTTTACCCGCTTCCGCCGCTGCACCCTCGTGGACCAGCTCAACATCATCTGAAGCCCACCGACCAAACCCACCCGACATGATCCTCACCCGCGTTGATGGCCACGTCACTTCCAGCCATGGAGACCCCAGTCTCAAAGGCCAGAAGATCGTGCTGTGCACCCCGATCGACGACGGAGGCGGGGCGACGGGTTCTCCCATCGCCGCCCTCGACCCGCTGGGCGCCGGTCGGCATTCCCGGGTCTACATCACAACCGACGGGGACTGCAGCCGTCGCACCACCAACTGCGAGGATTCCCCCATTCGCAACCAAGTCATCGGACTGATCGACCAGGCATGAAACCAGGCACCGTCATCGGCACCGTAACCTTCAACCAGATCGCTCCGCAGTTCAAAGGCGGCTCGTGGCTCCTGGTCAGTCCCATGGGAACCGAGGAACTCACCCGGCGGCGCGCTTTCAGCCAGGCGTCCACCCCGGTGGTTTACGACCGGCTCGGTGCCGGGGTGGGGGATCAGATTCTTTATGTCGAAGGCGCCGAGGCCAGCATGCCGTTTCCGGACCCCACGCCGCTCGATGCCATCAACGTTGCCCTGATCGATACCTATGAATTTTCGCCGCCCCAGTGATGCCTCCCCGGCGGCCCTTGCCGTTTATTTTTAACGTCCTTTTCCATGAGCAAGCTCTACACCGCCAAGCAACTCGAACAGATGCTCAAGCAAGGCCAGTCGCTCGATGCGATTCCGGCCGACGCCAAACTTACGCCGATGGCGCGCGACATCCTGCGCGAGCACCGCCGCGGCACCCCCGCCCGGCCCGCTGCCGCGCCCGCGAAGAGCCGGGTCCAAATCCACAATCCCGTGTTGCCCAATTCCGTCTTCGAGTGGAAACCGGGCGGCGATCCGAAGACCGCGGCCGAGCTGGAACGATTCTTCTACTCACCCGAGATCCAGGCCCTCAAGGAGCGCATCTGCCACATTGGCGAGCGCATCTGGAACAAGGGTTACGTCGACGGCAATGGCGGCAACATCACGGTGCGGGTCGGCGACAACCTCGTGCTCTGCACACCCACGTTGATCTCCAAGGGGTTCATGACACCCGACGACATCTGCATGGTCGATCTCGATGGCAATCAGGTCGCCGGCACCCGGCCGCGCACTTCCGAGGTCAATACCCACCTTGGCATCATGAAGGCCGAGCCGAAGGCCCTTTCCTGTGTCCACGCCCACCCGGTTTATGCCACGGCGTTTGCAGTCTCGGGCGTGGTGCCGCCGTCGTGCCTGATTCCTGAGCCCGAGGTCTTCCTCGGTGAGATCGGTTTCGCCAGCTACCAGACTCCCGGCACCCCGGAAAACGCGAAGGAAGTCGGGGCGCTCGCCAAGCGCCACCAGTCCATCCTCATGCAGAACCACGGCGTGATCTGCTGGGGCAAGGACGTGGAGGACGCCTACTGGAAGATGGAAAATACCGATGCCTTTTGCCAGACCGTGGCGATCTCGATGCAGCTCGGCGGGCCAAAATCCTACAGCCCGGAAAAACTCAAGGACCTCATCCAGATCCGCAAAAAACTCGGCATGCCCGACCATCGCCTCGAGGAGCTCAAGGAATGTGAGCTGTGTGACGCCGGCGAGATCACCGTCAATACCCGGCCGGCCCAGGTGCTGGCGGCTCCGCCCGCCGCGTTGTCGGAGGTGGATGAGGCGTTGGTGCAGAAAATCACCGACCAGATCATGGCGAAACTGAACTGAGTCGGTCCCGGCCAATCGAAGATGAATACATTCTCCTCCACCCGGAAACCCATTCGTGTCGCCGTCACGGGAGCGGCCGGCAACATCGGCTACGCGCTGCTGTTCCGCATTGCCTCCGGGCAGATGTTCGGCCCGGACCAACCCGTCGCGCTGAACCTCATTGAAATCGAGTCGGGCATGAAGCCGCTCGAAGGCGTGGTGATGGAGGTCAAGGACTGCGCTTTTCCCTTGGTCACCGACATCGTGACCACGGCGGATTTGAGTATCGGTTTTAAGGACGTGGACTGGGCCCTGCTCGTTGGTTCAGTGCCGCGCAAGAAGGGCATGGAGCGGGCCGATTTGCTGGGCATCAACGGCAAGGTTTTTGTGGGGCAGGGGCAGGCGATCAACGACCACGCCAAGCCCGGCGTGCGGGTGCTGGTGGTCGGCAACCCGTGCAATACCAACGCGCTCATTGCAATGAAGAGCGCGCCGGGTATTCCCAACGACCAGTTCTTCGCCATGACCCGGCTCGACGAGAACCGCGCCAAGAGCCAGCTCGCCGACAAGGCGGGCGTGCCTGTCGGGCAGGTGTCGCAATTGTGCGTGTGGGGCAACCACAGCCCGAGCATGTATCCGGATTTTGAGAACGCGAGGATTGGCCGCCAGCCGGCCACCCGGCTCATCACCGATGAAGACTGGTTGCGCGATACTTTTGTACCGACGGTCGGCCAGCGCGGCAAAGCGATCATCGAAGCGCGCGGCGCGTCTTCGGCGGCCTCGGCGGCCAACGCCGTGGTGGACACCGTGCGTGACCTGATCCGCCCGACCCGCGGTGATATCCACAGCGTGTGTGTGTGTTCAAATGGTGAATACGGCACCCCCGCCGGCATCATCACTTCGCTGCCGATCCGCGTCGACGGGGCCGGCAAATGGCGTGTCGTGGAGGGCATCAAGCTCTCCGATTACGCGATGCAAAAGATCGCCGCTTCGAACCAAGAGCTTTTGGAGGAGCGCGAAGTCGCCTTCGGCCAGCTGGGCCTCAGCTTCTAGCGGACCAACCCTCAACCCGTCATCCACTGCTTTCCCCAATGTTCGTATTACGAACATTGGGGCGGTGGGCTTTCAGGCGAAGAGCAGGTTTTTGAGGCCCATACGCTTCCGGAGCACCAAAAGCGGAAGATTGGCGCTGCTGGGGGTGTTTGCTTCGATAACCATCAAGAGACCAGCAGTTCACCCGTTTGGGCACCAACGATTAAACTGAATCTCGACGTCATGCCGCCTCGTCGGCATACTTTTAAATTGACCTCGGGATGAACCCATCACTGCCCCATTCCCCTGTTGGACAGTTGTCCCCTCGACCGCCGTTCACCGTGCCCTCAAGCCTCGGTCCGAAACCCATTCGAGTGACTAACGTCACCGCAAGCCACGGTGAGTTTCCACGCCAAGATGACCCATCTGCCGGCAAACAATCTATAGAAAGTCCATTTTTGAGGACTTTTACTACAATGGTCACAATTTAATGTGCCTGAACAACGTTCTGCAGCATCCAAATGAAAACGCGTCTGATTCTGCTGATCCTACTTGGTTGTCCTCATCTCTCGCTGGCCGAAAAATCGACTTCGTTCATCAGTTGCGAAAGTGAATCAGTCTGGAGGAAGTGGGAACAAATCGACCCCGAAGTAAGAAAATCCGTAGAAGGTCACTTGATCACTCGAAGCGGCCTTTCCTCGACAGGAAAAATTAAGATGACCGGTATCTACCGAATCTACCAGTCTGGTCAGTTCGGAGAAAAAGGAGATACCATTGCTCTGATCCAGCAGGACGACCTTTTCAGTGATCGGCTATTTTGGATCCTCCTCGTCAACATTACGAAGATGGAATCTCATGTCGTGTATTCATTAGGTGGAAACGAAGAGCAGAACCAGCCTCCTCAGACAACGGGCACAAGTGCCCGTCTCTGAGCTCAAACGTTATAAAAGATGAAATACTTCTTAAATTTACAGGTCTTCATATTTTCTGCGGCAGTGATTTTCGCAGAAAGCAGGACGGGGGAACTTAACTCATCGAGTTCAGACATTTGGCCAAAGGGAAAGACATGCGCCGTCTCACTTAGTTATGATGATGGATTGCCTGTTCATTATGATATTGTTGTTCCTACTCTCAACAAACACGGGATTCGAGCCACTTTCTATCTATCGATTCGTCATCTTGAGAGTTTCGAAAAGTGGAAAGAAATTTCCAAAACCGGACATGAGCTTGGCAATCATTCACTGTTCCATCCTTGCAGAGGGAGCGAAGGCTACGAAACATGGCTCGCAGAATATTACGACCTGCGACAATATACACCGGGGCGGTTTAAAGATGAGTTATATGTAGCAAATCAATTTATTGATTTGCTTGATGGTGGAAAGCCTCGGACCTATGGCAACAACTGTACCAATCTCACAATCGGTAGCGGGGATGAGGAAGTTCCGATGGATCCGATATTGGAAGAGTTATTTGTTGCAGCGCGTGGAGCCATCACAAATAGGCCTGTAGATCCCCTGGCTCCTGCATTCACTCGCTTGGGGCACTTCAGTGGGGATGGAAAGACTTTTGAACAAATTCGTGAGGAAATTGAAGAAGCCCGTTCCACAGGAGGCTGGATTATTTACATGTTTCACGGAATTGGATCAGATTCACACAATTTGTATATCGAAGAGAAAGAGCACCAAAAATTGATTGAATGGCTCCATCAGGAACGGAAGTCCATCTGGACAGCTCCCGTCGTTGACGTTGCCTCTTACATTAAGAAAAAAGAACTAAATTAATAACAAGACGGGTGTGCCAATGTCTGCTCCGCTCCAAAGCCATGCCACCACTCAGCCTTAGGTGATAATGGAACCAGAGAAGCTCCTCACCTCGCCGGATCTCGACCTGACTTCCGGCAACCTCAAGAACGAACTCGGACGTTGGTCCTCGATCTAGTAGACACTGACTGAGACGCTGTCAAAACCTTGACCATCTTCCCTATCGTGAATCTGCCATCAAAGAAAAAGTCCATCCAACCGCCGCAGCCAATTCGGGCCAACGACCCTCTTGGCTGAGCTCAAACGTTGGCCACATATGAGTAAACCCGGTTCGCTCTCTATTCTGCTTTGCCTGCTCCTGGGAGGATGTATCACGGCTGTCACGCCAGATAACGTAGCTAAAATAGACCTATCTAAGTCTGGCTTGGTTCTGGCTTCTATTAGTCGTTCTGGCGACCCCGATGACTCCCAGAATGTAACCATAGAATTTTACCTTCGCTCAAACGAACATCGGGAGAATTTTTTCAAGACTTTGGTTATAAACAGTTCGAGAGATCTTTGGCTTATCGAGGTCCCTTTGGGACATTACAGTATTTCGGATTGGTATCTAGGATCTGGAGCAATGCGGCACGAGTATTCGGATACTTCATTCGAGTTCGATGTGCTACCCGAAGAAGTGACATATATCGGCCATTTTGATGTACAAGTTTGGCGAGCCAAAAATACGTTCGGCCTTAAAGTTATCCCGCAAGCGTTACCTATATTGCGAGATGATTTCGAGGTAGCATACGAGAGGTTCAGAAGGGAATATCCAACAATGGCGGAAACATCCGTGCGAAACGCTGCTCCTGGAATGTTTACTTGGGGCGCAACAGAATCGATAACAGTGCCCATACACGTGCCAGTTCCGAGTATCGACTGATGAAAGAGCCCACCCAGTCAGTAGAGACAACATCGGCCAAGTCCGCCGTTGTCGGGTCATCCGTCCTGAATCCGGTCATGATTTTACGGTCGCTGGCCGTCATGCCTCACCTTCAACGTTAGCTGAATTCAAATGGGACCCGGCATAGTCATTTTAGTCTGGGGCGCTATACTCGGTTTTTTCGCTCTGATTTGGGTGGCTTTGGTGGTTCTTACAATTTTCGGGTGGAGAAAGAAGATAGCATGGCTTAAGTGGGGTGCGGGAATTCCAGCGGGACTTATGGTCGTGTCCGGTGTCGCGTTAGCCGTACTAGTAGTTTTTGGCATCATCCGGTCCATGCAGCCTTCTGTGGTGTTCGAAGATACTTTCGGGATACCCCCTTCGGCCGAGTTCACTGAGATCGAAAGCAGTGTTTTTTGGTTCGCAGACTCGGGTAGCGTTTATCTCAGATTCCGAACTTCGGAGAGTGAGCTTAGGCGTCTGGTTTCTGATGATCTCATCCCACTCTCCATGAGCGATATGAAGAAGTCGGTTCCCTTTGAATCGAGTGCTCGGCCTCCGGAATGGTGGACTTACAGGTATCATGAGGATTGGCTCTACTTCTTAAGGAACGAGATCCATCGTGATAAACCAGCGAAGCGAGGATTCTATTCAGAGACGGAGTATTTAGCCTATGACCCGAACACTCAAACCGCCTACTATCGGTTCCTTGGAATCGATTGAAGAAATAGCTAACCAGTCGCCTCAGACAACGTTGCTATCGCGCCGTTTCTGAGCTCAAACGTTCGACGAACTAGAATTATGGTCATCCGAATCACGAGCTACCACCCGGGCCTTTCATTTTTTCTCGATCAGTCAGCACCTGATGGCGTCACGGTCGAACGCACTCCAGCGGTTGAAAGACGGGGCGCTGGAGAAGATACCCTTTTCGAGATTTTGATCACGGTTTCCCAGCTGACGTCCGCCACCTCAGCATCGATTATCGGTGCGTGGATCTACGATAAGATCAAAGAGTATAGCGCGGAATCTGTTGAGGTAGACGGGAAGAAAGTAGGCGTCACCGTAGGCGAAATCGAAAGCGCCATAAAGGTGTCAGTTACTCATCAGTTTTAGCGCTAGTAGGGCATTCCTTCATGGCTTCTGAAATCAACAAGCGACCCAGAAATGAACCTAACCAGTCGCTTCAGACAACGTCGCTAACGCGCCGTCTCTGAGCTCAAATGTTAGGGACAATGAAACGTGAACACATTCCCTTGGTTTGGTTTGTGGCCGCGCTTTTTTTGCTCGCTGTTCGTGACATTGTCTTCGCTTCCCTCGGGGCATGGACCACCAACCAGCGATATCTTGACTCTCTAGTTCTTTACTTTCCCATCGCGTGTTGGGTCTCGAGAGACTCGCTCAAACAAGGCATCACCTACCCATCCGATTGGGTTCTCATCGCGACTGTCATCTTTCTCCCCGTTTACATGTTTCGAACGCGAAGAGCGAAAGGTATTGGAGTCCTCACATTGTGGTCTCTCGGAGTTTTTCTATTCGAGTGGGCGGTTTCCGAATTAACCATGCCACTATACATGCGTGCATATTACCCCTAACCAATCGCTGGAGACAACGTTGGCCAGAGCCGCCGTTATCGCATGACCCGTTCGGCATATCGTCACAATTTCACGGTCGCTGGCCGCCGTGTTTCACCTCTAACGTTGGGCGAACAAAGATGAAGATTCCATCCATTGATGATCCCATCCGGCTCGGGAAGAGTTTCTGGATCACGTATGGTCTTCTTATCGGGCCTTCTTTGTGGCTTTTGCGCCCGTGGGCGTGGGAGCTGCCGATCTATGCTGAAGTCATTGGCGCAATGTTTCCGCCATTTTTGGCGGCCGTCGTGATCTACACGTTCGTTATGTTCACGCTCTCACTGACCAAGGATTTCGCAGGTCAGAAGCGAACATTCGCCTGTTTTGTAGCCAGCATCGTCGGTCCGTCCGTATTCTTTGTGGCCGCGTGGATATTCTCCGGCTATCAGAATCTGCCGGCGATTTGCTCCTTCGTCGCCAGTTTTATCGGCTACTCGATCCTGTATCTCACCTACAGAAAGAAACCCAACCAATCGCCTCAGACAACGGGCACAAGTGCCCCTCTCTGAGCTCAAACGTTCGACGCAGATGAATGCTCTCCGTTGGATTACCTTCATTCCGGTCGCCGCCGTGCTGTCCATGGCGTTCGGTCATTGGTGGGGATCCGTTTTTAGCAGCGCGACATTTTCCCACTCGAATGTTTGGATTTCGATTGTAGGGCTCGCCCCGAGGTTTACCGGACATGTTATCCCAGTCGTTATTTTTGTGATAGTCGGCACTTGGATTGCACCTCGACCCAATCGAATCGTCGTGGGCACACTGGGATTTTTAGGAGGACTGTTCGCCGTTCCGTTTCCACCTGCCTTGATCACAGGACACGGAACCCACGTCTTCTATGCAACCGAGCTCACAGGAGCGTGGACTGGGGCAGGATTAGGTATGTTTTTCGCATTTCGGTTTCTTCTCCCCAAAAGGGACAAACAGTCGAACCAGTCGCCTCAGACAACGGGCACAAGTACCCGTCTCTGAGCTCAAACGTTAGGCGAGCAATCCATGAAAACGATCACACTATATCGACCCGTAGGTGCCAAGGAGCTGGCGCTGATCGAATCGTCTGACTGGAGTGAATTTCCGCCGCGATTACCGGAGCAGCCTATCTTTTATCCAGTCACGAATGAAGAATATGCTGTTCAAATAGCACGCGACTGGAACGTTCCAGCCGATGGCTCTGGATTCGTTACGCGATTTGAAGTCGAAGCAGAGTATCTGAACCGATTCCCGAAGAAGGTGGTCGGTGCCAAGGAACACGAAGAGCTCTGGATTCCTGCGGAGGAACTCACGGAGTTTAATTCCAGGATCCGCGGAAGAATTGAAGTTATTCATTCCTTCACGACGGAAGGGCCCAACCATCCGCCTCAGACAAGGTTCACAGATGACACTGTCTGAGCTCAAACGTTCGACGCAGGAGGAATGATTAAGCCCAAAGGAAAGCTCCCACGTTCAGTATTCACTTGGCCAGTTTTGCTCCCTTTGGGCGCGGCAAGTATAGCGATTTGGGCGCATGCACGATGGGTCGACGGTCGAAATGAATGGCCAGGTCTTTCGATCGGAATCGCCTGCCTGATTTCAGGACTCTACAGCCTCTACCGCCACTTATTCAGAGAGGCCGATGAATAGACAGAAACCAAAGGAGTCAAATCAGCCGTTAGAGACAACGTCGACCAGAGCCGCCGTTGTCGCATCACCCGTCCTGAATATCGTCACCATTTCATGGTCGCTGGCCGCCGTGCCTCATGCTTTACGTTGGGCTAAGAAAACATGATACGTGCGGTCTCTCTTTTGCTTTTTGTTCCTCTTCTAGCCCAGACGAGTGAACACCGTTACTTAGCGAAAGCGATCAAGTGCCACCCGAGTGAAGAGGGCATAATTTCGGAGGCTTATGATTCGTTTCTCATGCTTATTATGAACCGTGAGCTGCCAGAAAGAGGTCTTCGATTCCCGGTCAGTTCAGTGAAAAAGAAAGAATCCGGTGTACTGATAACCAGAAGCTTCTACATCACCCCGAACAACCTTAGAGGGTTCGAGATATTCGTTCCGAACCACTTAGTGGAGGAAAGAGACGGCGTGGTTGTTTCTACCGTTCCACTCGTGATTGAAAGTGAAGACTCAAGACAGGGTCACATCCTGCTTTCACTGAACCAAAAGCCCAACCAGTCGCCTCAGACAACGTCGCGAACGCGCCGTCTCTGAGCTCAAACGAAGGACGAGTAATGGGAAAGTTCACCGACATCTTTACTAAGGACTTCCCTGAATGCCTCTACGCTTTTCGCAGGGGGCCCGTGATGGTCGCGGTTGTTTACGTGACGGGCTTTGTCCTCGCGAACGGGTTCTTGGCTTACGTCCTTTACACGGGAAACATGTTCACACGCCTGACGCTGGACCCGGTCGACGGTCGGAATGCTACACCGATACTATATTGGCTTTACGTGATAGGTATTGGCACACCGATCATAGCCCTCGATTGCTGGGTCGCATGGGGACTTGTGAAATCTACTCAGAAGCATGACTGAAAAAGAGTCCATCCAGCCGTTAGAGACAACGTCGACCAGAGCCGCCGTTGTCGCATCACCCGTCCTGAATATCGTCACAATTCCACAGTCGCTGGTCACCGCGCGCTGCTCACCTTTGACGTTCTGAGAGGGAATGAAATACACCGAGTTCAGAGACTCCATCCACCAAGCCTTGTCTCATTCATCGGGCATGACATGGAAAGAACTGAAGCATTCCCTGGGCCTTCCCTACAAACAGCCATGTCCCGAATGGATTTGCCGACTTGAGCAGGAAATCCATCTGGAAAGAAAAGAGAAAAAAGGAAACGCACTGATTTGGAGGATCGGTGATGTTTAACCACATCGAAATATCCGCGTCCGACTATGAGGCTGGTGATCGCATTGCGGCAGGCGGCTTTAGCTGATCAACGTCAAGTAGAGGTGGGCTCAGGGCGAGCGCGGGGTATCGTAGGGTAGAACCGTCCCTCTACCCCCGAGCCGTGAACTCCTACTTCGTTATCGGAAGCTCCAATGTCGACCTGGTGATGCACATGCCTCACCTGCCTGAGGTCGGCGAAACCATCATCAACGCGACTTTTTCCCAGACGTATGGCGGGAAAGGCGCGAACACTGCCGTCGCCACGCAACGGGCCGGCGGGCAGGTGCGGTTTGTGAATTGTGTCGGTGACGATGCCTACACGCCGGCGATGCTCGCCATGTATGAGGCGGAGGGCATCGACATTGCCTTGGTGGATCGCGAAACCGGGGTCGCTTCCGGCACGGCGTTTGTGATGGTCGGGCAAAACGGCGAGAATTACCTGACCGTTGCTTCAGGGGCCAACAACCGCCTTACCCCCGAACGCATCGATGCCATCGAGGCCGAGATCGCGACGGCGGATCGCATTCTCCTGCAGTGCGAGATCCCCCCCGAAACCAATACGCGGGTGATTGAAATCGCCGAGCGTTATGGTGTGCCGGTATTGCTTAACCTGGCGCCCGCCCGGGCCATGGCGGGGGATGATTTACGGCGGGTGGATGCCTTGGTCGTCAACGAAGTGGAAGGCCGGTTCCTCGCCGACGAGGCCGACCTCACTTACGCCGGCGATCGTGAGTTGGCCCGGATTTTGCGCGACCACTATGGTTGTAAACTGGTTGTGGTGACGCTGGGCGAGGAAGGTGCGGTGGCGGCGACACTCGACGACAACCTGACCGTGCCGGCATTTCAGGTTGAGGTGGTCGATACGGTGGCAGCGGGGGACACGTTTTGCGGGGCGTTTGCCGTGGCGTTGACGGAGGGGCGCGCACTGCGCGACGCCCTCCGGTTTGCCTGTGCGGCCGCCGCGATCAGTGTGGGCCGGCGGGGAGCCAGTCCGTCCTGTCCGCAGCGGGCGGAGGTGGATGCTTTTCTAGCGCAACATGAAGACTAGTCCGGTGCGGAAACTCGGATGGGCCGGCGTATTGTTGGCCGGCTGTCTGGTGGCGAATGGGACGATGAGCGATCGGCTTACCGTGTCGCTCAACGGGGACTGGGAGTTGGCGGAGTCGGTCGGAGCAGATGCCCCCGGAGTGTTTGAACGCACGGTCCCCGTGCCCGGTTTGGTGGACCTGGCTGAACCCGGCTTGGCGGCGACCGGCGTTGAGTCGGCGCAGCGAAATTACTTCTGGTATCGGACCACCTTCGATACACCGGACGAGGCATTCAGACGGGCGCAACTTCGCATCCACAAGGCCAAGTATGGCTCCAAGGTCTGGCTTAACGGTCGATTGGTGGATGAACACGACTTCAACTTTTCGGCGGGAGAATTTGAGCTGGCGGAGCACCTGAAACCCGCGGGAGAAACCAATGGTTTGCTGGTGCAGGTGGCGGCCCATCCTTCGCTCCAACCCGATCACATCGTATGGGGCCACGATTTCGAAAAGAACAAGCACATCCCCGGCATCTATGACGACGTTGAGATCGTGTTTACCGGACGGCATCGCTTCGACTCCGTGCAGCTTGCGCCCAGTTGGCAGCGCCGAAACGTCTTGGTGGATGTTGATGTTTTCGGCCACAGTCCTTCTTCCCCGATTCAGGTCGATTACCGGGTGACGGAAGCCGCTACGGCAAAGGTGATCGCGGAGGGACACGAGTCACTCGATCCTGCCGGCCAGTCCTTTGAGATTCCGATGCCCAAGGGGCGGCCCTGGTCGCCGGAGGATCCCTTTCTCTATGAGATCGAGTTGTCCATCGACGGTGACTCGTGGTCGCATCGGTTCGGCTTACGGGACTTTGCGTTCAACGCGGACACCGGATTCGCCGAGCTCAATGGCGGAACGTATTTCCTGCGCGGCACCAACATCTGTCTGTTCCGCTTTTTTGAGGACTCGCAGCGCGGATCCAAACCGTGGGACCGCGAGTGGGTGCAACTGCTGTTTCAGCGCATGAAGGACATGCAGTGGAACTCCTTCCGCTTCTGCCTCGGGCCCGCCCCGCGGTGGTGGTATGACATTTGCGACGAAGTGGGTCTGTTGGTGCAGGACGAGTTTCCGATCTGGTATGGCGCCGAGGCCGAAACCTATCCGGAAGCGTTCATGGCGGATGCGCTGGTGCCGCAATACACCGACTGGATGCGGGAGCGCTGGAACCACACCAGCATCGTCATCTGGGATGCGCAGAACGAAAGCGTCACGCCGGAGACCGGCGCGGCGATCCAACGCGTGCGTGGCCTGGACCTGACCGACCGGCCCTGGGACAACGGCTATTCACCGCCGCAACGCCCCGACGATCCCGTGGAGGCGCATCCCTACGTGCTGCAGAATTTCCTCGGGCGGGACCCGGGGCCGCAGGGACCGCTCTATGAGTTCATGCGCGAGCGGCGTATCCCCGACAACGGCCCCAGTGAGCTTTCGCCGCCGGCCGATGGCGGGCGCTACCCGAATCCGATCATCAACAACGAAAATGTGTTCTTCTGGATTACACGCGAAGGCCAACCCACGGCGCTGACGCGGTGGATTTTTAACCGCCTGTATCCGGAGGACTCACCGCCCGAGGTGTATTACGAGGCCTATGGCTACAAATACCACCGGCTGATCTCTTATTGGCGGGTGCACCGCACCAGCGCCGCCGTACAGGAGTTTTGTGTGCTGGGTTACTCGCGGGGCATCGAGGAGCAGGGCTATACGGCGGATAATTTTGTCGATCTGGAGAATCTTACCTTCAAGCCGTTCTACCACGACTACGCCTATGCGGCGTTTTTCCCGGTTGGCCTGCTGATCGACCGCTGGGAGGAGATTCATGCTCCGGGTGCGGCCGTCGACATTCCGATTCTGATGTGCAACGACTTCCCTGCACCCTGGTCGGGAGAGATCACCTTTAAATTGATCAACGCAGAGGGCGAAGTGGCGGGTCGTCAGGTTGTGCCGGCCCGGCTTCCGGCGCTCGGCACCGCTGATTTTGTGGTCAGCCAACAGTTGCCGATGGTCGAAGGTGCCTACCGGATCGAGGCTACCTTCACCCACGAGGGTGAAGTCATCCGTTTCGAATACCACTTCAGCGTGGGCGAAGTGCCGGACATGGAAACGGATCCAGCAGACGACTCGAGCAACGATCAATTCATCCACGAACAAGACGACGGCCTGATTGAAGCCGATGCTTGACCTGCTCTTCCCACCATGACCTCAGCCGATACCAAAAGATCAACCCTGCTCCTGGATGAACGCACCGCCATCTGGGTCAGCCTTTACGAGGATGATGCCGTACTGCATGCGGCCGAGGTTTTGGCTCGTGATTTCGCCAAAGTCCTCGGGCGGACTCCGCCGGTGGTGCACGATCTTGGGGACGTCGCGCCGGATGTCCCGCTGATTGGCATCGCTTCCCGTCCCGACCAGATTTCGGAGCTGGGAGCCGAACTGGTGGATGGAGGCGCGGAATCTTTTCGCGTGACCGTGTCCGGGACCCGCCTGCACCTGATCGGCGCCGACAACCGGGGTGCAATCTACGCGATCTACCAATTTGCCGAGACGGTTTTGGGCATCGATCCACTGTGGTTTTGGACCGACCAAAAACCCGCCCGGCGGGATGCCATTCAGGTGTCGGGTGACCTCCGGCTGGCGCAAGGCACGCCAACCTTTCGTTATCGCGGTTGGTTCATGAACGATGAAGACCTGCTGGCGAGGTGGGGGCGCGATCGGGAAGGGCAGTCGGCCATCGGCGAGGAAATGTGGGACGTGATTTACGAGACGATCCTTCGGTGCAAAGGCAACATGGTCATCCCGGGCACGTTTGTCTTTCCGGACGAACCGGCGGTGCGGTTGGCGGGACGACGCGGCTTGGTGATCAGCCAACACCACTGCGAAATCCTGGGGTCAAATTTCTTCCGCTGGCCGAAGGACGAACCGTTTTCGTTTGTGAAGAATCGCCGCGCGGTCGAGGCTGTGTGGCAAAACTCCGTCGTCACCTACGGCGACCAGGAGATGATCTGGACGGTCGGTTACCGCGGGTTGACGGACCGGTCCTTTTGGTGTGACGACCCCGGGGTGGCGGAAACCGATGAGGAACGCGGGCGCATCATCGGTGAGGCCATTGCGCGGCAGGTCGAGATTCTCAAAAAATTCCGCCACGATCCGGTCATCATCTGGAATGCGTGGGACGAGGGGGTGGCCCTGATGGAGGCGGGGCATCTGCAACTGCCGGAGGGCGTGAAGATCGTGTGGCCGGACCGTCGCGGCGGCCTGATGCGGGACGCGGGCCGCGTGCAGGCGGGGCAGGGGGCCTACGTGCATCCGGCGTTTTTCAACGACACGGCCAACCACCTGTCCGAGGCGGTGCCGGTGGATCGTTTCGCGCGGGAACTGGGACGTTATGCGGAGGCGAGTGCGACCGAATACCTGTTGCTTAATGTCAGTTGCATCCGTCCGCAGGTGCTCACGATCAAGGCGGTGATGGAAATGGGATGGTCGATCAAGCCCTGGCAGAAGGATCCTCTGCGGGCGGCGGAGGACTATTACGAACGCTGGAATCGGGAGCAGTTTGGCGAAGCGGCGGCGGACGAACTGGATGGTTTCTGGACCGATCTCTTCGAGGCCCCGGCCCGATTTGGGCCGGACGAATGTGACGTGGTGGCGGATCAGGTTTATCACACGATCACCGCGGCGATCTGCCGGCGCATCCTGCATGACGAGCTGGCCAAGGAGCCGTTGGGCTGGCCGTTGAGCCTGTTCCCCCACGAAAGCATGGCGGAGAAGTTGGCGTTCATTTCCAAGGCCACCTCCGAGGCGATGCCGGCCTGGGACACCCTGGCGGAGCAGGCGCGACGAGCGCGGTGGTTGGTGCCGGATGGTCGCCGGGAGTTTTTTCAGCAGAACGTGCAGTCGGCCCTGGAAGTGGGGCGCCAGGGCAATGCGATGCTGTATGGAGCGGCGGATGGAGCGGGCAACCTGCTGGCAGGCGATCGCGCGCAGGCACAGGAGGACTTCGACGATGCGTTGGAGGCCGCGGAGGCGACCCGGGTTGCGCTCAAGCGCGCCGAATACGGCAAGTGGCGTGAGTTCTACGAATACTCCTGGTTCACCAATTATCCGCGTTCGATTGCGATCCTGCGCGCGGTTCGGGCCCACCTCCGGGGCGAATGGCCGGGCGATGCCGTGTTTGTGCACCACCGCACCTACACGGTATCGGAGGCCCTGTCGTATCACCAAAAGGGACGTTACCTGGAGACCACGCCGCTGAACGAGTTTGGCGAAGGCATCGACAACTACGACCGCTGGCAGTTGTAGGCCGGCGCCTTCCAACGTTCGGTGTGGCAGGGGTGGGCCGAGTCGTGGAATTGGATGACGGTCGGTCCACCTCAATCATGCCCCTGAGACTAGCGATTATCGGAACGGGTTTCATTGCCCAATATCATGTCCGCCCGGATGCCGACCCGGCCCAAAGCCTCTTCCCCGACGGGGAGGCTGAGTTCGTCGCCGTGGTCGATGTGGTGGAGGAGCGCGCCCGGGCGTTTGCGGAGAAATATGGCATTGCCCGGTATTACACCGATGCCGATGAAATGCTGGCGCGGGAAAAACCCGACATCGTGAACGTCGCCACCCCACCGGCTTTGCATGCTTCCATGGCGATCAAGGCGATGGAGGCCGGGGCGTGGGTCATGTGCGAAAAACCGCTTTGTTCCTCCTTGCGCGAACTCGATGCCATCGCCGACGCCGAGGCTCGCACCGGCAACTGGTGTTCGTCCGTGTTCCAGTTTCGTTTTGGCAGCGCGGCCCGGCATCTCCGCCGCATCATTCAAGACCAAGTGGTGGGAAAACTCCTTGTCGGCACCTGCCACACGACTTGGTTTCGCGACGCCGAATACTACGCCGTGGACTGGCGGGGCACCTGGGCAAGTGAACTGGGCGGCCCCACCATGGGGCATGGTATCCACGCCATGGATTCGTTCTTATGGCAAATGGGCGATTGGACGGAGGTGCGGGCCATGTGCGCCACGATCGATCGTGGTGTCGAAGTGGAGGATACATCGTCGGCGACCGTGCGGTTCGCCAGCGGAGCGATGGGCAACATCCTGAATTCAGTGCTTTGCCCGCACCAGTCGACTTACGTGCGATACGATTTTCAACGGGGTTCGGCTTGGACCGAAGGCGCCCTCTATGACCTGAACAACGAACGCTGGCGTTTCGAAACGCTGGAATCGGTCGACGATAAGACGCGCGAGCGATTTCAAACCATTGTCGATGACCTGCCGTGCACGCATGTGGTGCAGTTGCGGGAGCTGGTGGCGGACCGACTGATCGGTCGCCAGCCGCTGGTCAGTGGACCAGAAGCTCGCCGCACGTTGGAGTTCATCACGGCCCTCTACAAATCCGCCTACACCGGCGAAAAGGTGGAACGCGCCAGTATCGTTCCGGGCGATCCGTTTTACGAAAGCGTGGGTGGCAGCTGGGCCGAGGCCGCGAAGAAAGGATCATCTTCATGAGTGCGATCAAAGTGGAAAACGTGGACAATTGCCTGTTGCGCGTGACGTGGCGGGATCGGTTGCTGTTCGATTACATCTATCGGCCCGACACCAAGGCGGTGTATTGTCCGCGTCCCTACCTGCATCCCCTGCGTAATCTGGTCGGCGACATCGTCACGAACCTCCGTCCTTCAGATCATCCGTGGCACCAAGGGCTCAGCATGACCCTGACGGATGTGAACGGGATGAACTTTTGGGGTGGCGGGACCTACCGCCGGGAGGCGGGAGCCTACGGCGACTACAACAACATCGGCAGTCAACAGCATCGGGCTTGGCACGAGCTTGCCGCGGATGAGGGCGGGGCGAACCTGGTCGAGGAGCTGCACTGGATGGGGCCGGATGGGTCACATGTCTTGACCGAACAGCGCACCCTCCGGGTGCAGGATGTGGATGAGCCGGCTGGGTTTTGGCGACTGATCTGGCAATCGGAATTCGTCAGCCATCTGGGTGAACCCCTGCGCATCAACTCGTATTGCTCGGGTGAGGGTCTGGCGGGATCGGGCTACAGCGGTTTGTTGATGCGCTTGAGCCGGGGATTCAACCCGGTGCCGGCTTATGTGGTGTCGCCGGACCAGCGTTGGACGGACTACCATGATGGTGCGGAGGAGATCACCGACATCGAAACCATCAACGGCCGGAAAGGCTCTCGTTTGGCCTACCACGGATTGTTCGACACCAGCCTGCATGGCACCGTGCTGCTGCTGGAGGATATCACCGAGAAGTCACGATATGCGCATCATTGGTTTTGTCGTCCGGGCATGCCCTGCCTGGCTTGGGCGACCTCATTCCACGACCCGTTGGTGATACCGGCCGGCGAGCCCTTTGCCTTCAAGCACGCGCTCGGCGTCGGGGCAGGCTTTTGGTCCCGGGAGGACGTGGCGGAGCGCTGGATTTCTCAAGGCGAGTCCTGACCCGTTGAGCCGGGGCCCGGCTCCCGGGGGTGGCCCAAGTTCAACGTTGGGATATCGCCGGCTCCACGTGCGGGTGGATTGGGATTAGACCACGGGTTTCGGAAAAGGGGTCGATACTCTCCTGCCAATCCTTTTTATTCCGCGACCAACCCCTGACCAGCCCATGCCCAAAGTTACCCTTCGCCACATTGCCGAGCGGATAGGTTGCAGCCGCTCGACCGTTTCCTACGCCTTGCGCAACAGTCCCGGTGTCTCGAAAGACACGCGTGACCGGGTTCTCGCCATCGCCTCCGAAATGGGATGGAAACCCAACGCCGAGTTGAACCTGCAGATGGCCACTATCCGCAAGGTCACGACCAGCAAGCGTTCCCCGACCATCGCCATCGTCATCAACATGTCGGCCGAAGAGCTCAAGGGCCACAAGGCCCCCGGCTTGCAGATGGAGGGTGCAAAAGCACGGGCCAAGGAACTGGGCTTTGCCGTTGATGAATTCAACCTCGCCGACAATCCGCTCAGTCCGAAGCGGCTGAAAGGAATCCTCAAGGCGCGGGGAATCGATGGCATTGTTTTTATGGGCACCATTGTGCCCGAGATGCCGGAGGAAGTTCTGCGGGTCGGCACGGATTTCACCTGTGCCGTTTCCGGCATTCGCTACCCGTCGCTGCCGTTCCATGTCACCGTACCGGACTTCCTGGCGGCCGGGCGGAGCACCATCCTCGAGATCTTGGCCCAGGGGTTCAAACGTCCCGGAGTCATCATTTCGGCGACGACGGATCGCGAGCTCAACTGGGGTTTCAGCGGAGGCGTTTTCACGGGCCTCATGGAGGTCACCAAGGCCGATCGCCTGCCCATCCTGTTCATCGAATACGAGGAACCCCCCGGGCGAACCATGGATTGGCTGAACGAGCATCGCCCGGACAGTATCGTAACTCTTGATACAGCCCATACCAAGGGGGTGCTCCAGGGCGCGGGCATGGACCTGCCTTGTTTTTCCCTCGATTGGTATCCGAACCACGACGTTCGTGGTGGCATGGATCTCATGCAATACGACGTGGGCAAAGCTGCCGTCGACCTGGTGGTGGACCAGCTCTCGCAAGGCGAGTCGGGTCTGCCGACCACCCAGCACTGCCTTAACATCGAGGGCATCTGGGCGACCAAGGAGCAGTATTACGAGAGCCACTTCGAGCCCGTCGCTTCGTCCGCCTGTCCGGACTGACGCGGCTCACTTGGTCCGTGCTCCCTGCCTGACGGTTGAGGGAATCAGGGAGCCACCACGGACCACATCTCGCGACACGACGTCCAGTTGATGCCGAGTCGCTGGGTGCCCATGGCGACAAACATTTCGGCGCGTGGGTGATCCCGGATGCCGCCGGCGGGTTTGACCTGAATGCGATCGCCGGCGGTATCGAGCATGAGTTGAATGTCATCCTCCTGTGCGCCCGGTCCGTTGAAGCCGGTTGACGATTTGACAAAGTCCGCGCCGGCTCGAACGCAGACTTCAACGAAGGCCTTGATCTGGTCGGCGTCCAGTTGCGCGGTTTCGATGATCACCTTCACCGGCACGCCCGACCCGTGGGCCACGGCGACAACCGCCGCGATGTCCTGTTCCACTTCCGCCCATCGTCCCGAACGGGCCCAACCGTAGTTGGCGACCAGGTCGATCTCCCGCGCTCCGGCGGCGATCACTTGTTCGGCCGAGGCAACCTTGGTTGAAGTCAGTTCTGCTCCGAACGGGAAACTCACGACTGCGCATACCAGGGTGGCGCTGTCGCTGCAGAGTTCGACGGCGCGAGGCACATCGGCGGGTTTCACGACCACGGCGAAAGCTTCATTGGCGACACAGAGTGCCACCGCCTCCTCCATTTCCACCGTCGTGGTTTCGGGTTTCAGAATCGCCGCGTCCATGTAGCGGCTGAGGTTTGCGATCGTCATGCTCATGATGGGCTGGGTTCGGGGTTTTTACCGAACCATGCGCGGCCGAGTGTGCAGAGGGTGGCGGATTTTGACGTTGATCTGCGCGTCTTCGACGGGGTTCCAACGTCAAGTTTGGGTCCGTTTGCGGGGAGTGGTCAGCCGTCGATGGTGTGAACCCTCAATCCTTTCCTTTGTTCGACACCCCATGACCTTTCACCTCGCCTGACGCCGGCCACCTTCCCGCGCGCGGGCGAATCCGTTCACTCATGAAGTCCGGTCTTTTGATCTCCCAGATCGGTTACGATCTCCATTCTCCGATGCGCGTGGTGTTCCGGGCCACGGAGCGTTCGGCGCTGGACGATGCCGCGGTCATCAAAATCCTCCCGGAATCAAACCTTCGAGCCGGCGAACGCGAGATGCCGTGGCGTTACTGGGGGGAGTGCTGGGGAGACCACTGGTGGTGCGCGGATTTCACCGGACTGCCGACGGGAGACTACACGGCGTCAATGGTGGAAACAGCGACGGGAGCCTCCTTTCGGGAGCCGTTTGTGGTGGCTCGTCATCGGTTGTGGGACCAGACCGTGTCGATGGTGGGGGTCGAGCAGTTTGAAGAACGGGCCCGCCGGGCCCGTGCCCAGACGGGCTGGAAGGACTGCGGTTCAACTTTGCGGGAACTGTGCAGCCACGCCTCATCGATCCTGGGGCTGTGTGAACTGGTCCTGCGGTCCACGGACTGGCTGGCTTCCGACGACTACCGGCGCCTGTTGGATCAGATTGTGCACGGTTGCGACTACCTGGCCGCCTGCCAGAACAAGGCCGAGGACCTGGGGCTGCCGTTCGGCTCCTTTGTGCATGAACTGACCCATTCGCCCAACCTCGTGCCGGCGGACGCAGCCCAGGGGGGACTGGCCCTCGCCATGGCTTCGCGGTTGGTCTTTGAATCGCATCCCCAGAAAAGCCAGGAATTCATCAAGCGCGCCCGGGCGACCTACGCGTTTCTGCAGACGGAGGCGGCGGGATTTCCTCCCGATGGGTTCTCGGCGTTGAATCACGGTGCACCGGATGACTTCCTCCCCGCAGGTCAATTGATGACCCGCGAGTTGCTCATGCGAATGTGGTTTGCGGTGGAGATGTGGATCTCTGGAGGTGACAAGCGGCACCAGGATGACGCGGTGGGCTTGGCGCGGGAAATCCTTGAACGACAGATCCCGGCGGGGAGTGACGGCAGCCCGGAACTCCACGGTCACTTCCGGACTTTTCCGGATGCAGCCTTTGCCGAAAAGTCCAATGTGCACCATCACGTGGGCCATGACACGGGTGCGATCTTTCCGTCGCCGATCATGCCCTTTTTTGAAATGATCGCGCGGTGGACCGATCATGCGGATTGTGGTCGGTGGCAAAAGGCGGTGCGTGACTTTGGCTACGGTTATTTCCTGCCGGCCAGTCGGCGGAACCCTTTTCTTCTGATGCCCTCGGGTGACTTTGGCGATGAGGGGATCCTGACGTTCTGCGGCCCGTGGCATGGCATCAATGTGTCGTATGCGTGGTGGGCGATCCTGGCCTGCCGCCTGGAGGGTGCCACCGGGGATGCCGAGTTTCGCGGAATTGCCGTGGCCAATCTGCAATGGATCGCCGGGCTCAATGCCGGCTTGGCGGAGGGCATGTTTGAGAGCTGCATCGGCTTTCACCCCGATATTCCGCCGGATCGGTTTTTACCGTTCAGCATGATTGAAGGAATTGGGCATCGCAGTGTGAAGGGATGGAGCGATATCAAGGGCTCCATTGTGAACGGTTTCTCGGTCAACCCTCAGTTTCACCTCACCGAACCGGCGACGCGGGAAAACGACCGGCCCCGTGAATTCACCGACGAGGATTGGATTCCGCCGGCGGCGGCCTGGGTGGCGGCGTTGGCCAGCCTGCGGGAAATACAGTTCTACCACGATTCGAAGATGCGGCAGCGCAGCGGGGTTTCCGCCGCCGAGGTCTCGGCAGGCGACTGATGGCCGTCGGGGAAAAGCGCGCCGGGTGGTATCTTTGGGGCATCACGGCTGCCGCGACGTTGGGAGGATTCCTGTTTGGGTTCGACAGCGGCGTGATCAGCGGCGCTGTCGCAGCCTTGCGGGAGGAGTTCGAGGCGTCGGCCGCCCAGTCGGGTTGGAACGTATCCTCCATGTTGCTGGGGTGTGCGGCCGGAGCGCTGGCGGCAGGCCGCCTGGCCGACCGGTGGGGTCGGCTCACGGTGATGAAGGTGGCGGCGGTGATGTTCATTATCAGCGCGTGGGGGTCGGGCATCGCGACGGGCTCGATGGAGTTTGTGATTTACCGGGTGATTGGCGGCCTGGCGGTGGGGGCGGCGAGTGTGATTTGTCCGGCTTACGTTTGTGAAATCGCGCCTCCCGGCATGCGCGGGCGGCTGGCTTCCCTGCAACAGATGGCCATTGTGCTGGGGCTGTTCGCGGCCTTTTTGGGCAACTATCTCATTGCCGCATGGGCGGGTGGGGCCGCCGCCGACTGGTGGGGTGGCCACGCGGCGTGGCAGTGGATGTTTTGGAGTGAGCTGGGTCCGGCCGTCGTTTTTGCTGTAGTGCTGTTTTTGATACCGGAGTCGCCCCGTTACCTGGTCCGACGCGGGCGATCACCGGAGGCGCGCAAGGTCCTGGCGGCGGTGCTGGGCGAGGGCGAAGCCACCCAAACGGTGGCGGAGATCGAGGAGGCGTTGCAGCGCGATGCCGGTCCGGCGGCGAGCATGTCCACCCGCCGCGACAAGGTCCCCGTGGTGGTTTGGGTGGGGGTGGGGCTGGCGATGTTGCAGCAGCTCTCCGGCATCAACATCGTGTTTTATTACGGCCCGGTGATGTGGCAGGCCGCGGGGTTTGACGAATCGGGAGCCCTGGGCCGCACGTTGTTCAGCGGATTCCTCAACATCGCCTGCACCCTGATCGCCATCGCGCTGGTTGATCGGGTGGGACGACGGGCCATGTTGTTGCTGGGCGCGGCGATGATGACGCTCGCCCTGGCGGGCGTGGCCACGGTGTTTGGTGGAGCCGGGACGTCGGCGGGCGGCGACCTGCAGCTGGGCGCGGCCCAGGGCTGGTGGGCGCTCGGATTCGCGAATGCCTACGTGGCGGCGTTTGCGATCACGTGGGGCCCGGTGGTGTGGGTGTTGTTGGGCGAAATGTTCCCGGCCCGGGTAAAAGGGTGGGCATTGTCGGTTTGCGGACTGGCGATGTGGGTTGCCAATTTTGGCATCACCATATCCTTCGAAAGCCTGCTCGGATCGTTGGGCCTGGGATGGACCTACGCCATCTACACCGCATTTGCGGCCGTGTCGGTGGGTTTCGTCTGGCGCATGGTGCCGGAAACCAAGGGTCGCCGACTGGAGGAAATGGATACGCTGTTTGCCATGCGCGGTTCCTCTAGGGTTTGAACGATCGATGGGCCCGCCCTTGGCGGTTCGCGGCGGGCTCCACACGTTCGGCCGGTCATGAAGATCGAAGGAACCTTTTCGGAAAAACTCGCCGCCCTGCGGTCGCGCCATGCCGGTTTGCTGAACCGCCGGAATGAAGTGGACGGAAGATTCTACAACGGGGTTTACGAGCGCTACGTGCATCCCGTGGTGACGGGAGAGCACGCTCCGATCGAGTGGCAATACGATCTCAACCCGTCGACCAATCCCCATCTCATGGCCCGGTTGCCGGTGCACTCCGCGTTCAACCCGGGGGCGATCTTTTGGCGCGGCAAATACATTCTGTGCGTGCGGTGTGAGGGGGTCGATCGGAAGTCATTTTTCGCCTTGGTCGAGAGTGACAACGGGGTGGACGGTTTTCGTTTTCGAGACCAGCCGTTGCAGGTGCCGGAGACAGACCGCCCGGATACCAATCTCTATGACATGCGTTTCACCGTTCACGAAGACGGTTATGTCTACGGCATTTTCTGCACGGAACGCCCCCATCCGGAAGCGAACGGTGATGTGTCGGCGGCCGAGGCCCAATGCGGCGTGATCCGCTCGCGGGATTTGGAGGAGTGGGAAAGACTGCCGGACCTGGTTTCTCCTTCCAGCCAGCAACGCAATGCCGTCATGCATCCGGAATATGTGAACGGCAGGTATGCCCTGTACACGCGCCCGCAGGATGGATTCATCGAAGCGACGGAGGACGGGGGCATCGGCCTCGGTTTTGTCGAGGACATGGCGCACCCGGTGATTCGGGACGAGATCATCATCGATCGCCGCGCCTACCACACCGTCAATGAGTTCAAGAACGGCCAGGGACCCGCCCCGATCAAAACCACCCGGGGTTGGCTGCATCTTTGCCATGGAGTCAGACCGACCGCCGCGGGAATGCGTTACGTGCTGTATCTCATGGTCACGGACCTCACGGATCCCGCCAGGGTGATCGCAAAACCGGGCGGCCACTTCATCGCACCCTGGGGCGATGAGCGAGTGGGCGATTGCGGCAACGTGACGTTCGCCAACGGCTGGATTGATCGCGAAGACGGTCGTGTGTTCATCTACTACGCTTCATCCGACACCAGATGCCACGTCGCCATGTCGACCACCGAGCGTTTGGTGGACTACGCCTTCAACACGCCGCCCGACGGACTTTCCACCAGGGCATGCGTGCAGCAGCGATGGGACCTGATTGAGCGGAACCTGTCCCTGGTTTGAGCAACGCTCGGACCGACGTTCGATCAGCGACTGAATTGTGCGAAATCAACCTGGGCCATGCCGGCGACGGCGCGGCCGTCGACCAAGGCGGGCAGGTAAAACAATTCGTCGAGCATCGGCAGCAGGTTTGGCGGTACGATTTGGTCGGCGCCGACCCGCATGAATCTGCCCTTTTCATCGACCCAGACGGCCACTCGGGTCGTCGTCGCCTCGATCTGCTTGGCCGATTGATTCCAGAGCTCCCGAGGCGCCAGCTCCCAGACGGGTTGCGCGGGCATGGTGGCTTTGGGGTGGTCGGTCTGATGGGCGAGAATCAGGTATTGGTGTGCCTCCTCGGGGGTGAGCGAGATCTGGCGTTCGGATTCGTTGGTCGCGACCTCCTGCCCACTGCGGAACACGTGGAGGCGGACGGACTCGATTTCAAAACCCGGCGGCAGCCCGGCCGTGGCCATTTTAACCTGCCGGGGACGTTCGTCGATGCGGTCGAGTTTGCGGAACCAAAACTTGTCGCGCAGTTGTTGTTCAGCGTCGCGGAAACGAGCAATGGCGACGACGTAGGGCGAGGTGAGGGGCAGGGGGGACGATATGGTGAATTCGACGTTGATCGCATCGTAGTCACCATCGCCCTTCACATCGTCGGTCTCGGTGGGGTACGCGTCGAGGGAGTCAAAGTGCTCGGTGGATTGGCGAAACTCCTCGTATTCGGCGTAAGCATCGCCCACCGGGTCAAAATCGGGAGACGGAGCGGCCGCATTGCCACCCGGGGGACCACCGAAGTCGGGGTTGATGGGCAGCAGGGTGGCGTTGGCGATGGTGGCTTGGCGCACGGAAATCTGGTCCTGCCGGTAGCCCTGCAGGGCAGTCTGTTGGCTGCGGGCCTCCCACCGCGGATCGCGGCTCGGAGAGTAGGCCCGCTCGGACGTGACGTTTTCCAACCGGATCACAGTGGGACTCAGTTTGGTGGAATAATCGAACTTCACCTGCCTGATGGAGCGAAACGGCAGAACCGCGCTGCCGGCATCGGTTTCCACCACGGCGTCGCGGCCGGAAATCGTTGCGACCGAACGGAAATCCCCCTCGTGCATCACCTCGATTTCGATGCCAACAAACAACCGGATGCCGGGGTCCGGGATTTCGGATGCGTTGGCGAGTGCAGGCAGGAGCAGGGCGAGTCCGCCAAGCGTCCGCACTGATCTCAACCGAGAGCAGGCCGTGGGGTGGGGCATGAGGCAGGTGACCGCTTGGGTCGGGTCGAAGGAAGGCCGGCCGGCCTCAACGTTGAATCGAATCTGCTCCCGTGGGATTCAGCTTGTGGAACTTTTGTTCACTTCAACGTAAAGGCTCCGACCCCTCGAAGGGGCCCGGGATCGGGCCTACCAACGGTCATAACACCAGGCGCCAAGCCTGTAATCTAATAATCCCAACACAAAGCCTTACCCCCATGAATAGGACTACCAAGTCTTGGCAGCGCCTTGTTGCGTTTGCCGTTATGGTTCCCACGGCGTCTTTGTTCGCACAAACAACGGACGAGGATGATGTGGATGCGCTGGTCGATGATGACGAAATCATTGTCCTTTCGCCGTTTGAAGTCGGCGCCACGGAAGAGAATGACGGTTATCTGGCCGATTCCACCCTCGGTGGCACCCGCATTCGGACTGATCTGCGAGATCTAGCCACTCCCTTGAGCGTCGTCACGTCGCAGTTCCTCAAGGATACGAACGCGACCAACAACGAAACCCTGCTGCAATACACCACCAATACCGAAGTCGGCGGCTTGGTCGGCAACTATGGTGGTTTTGGCAACAGCCAGGGCATCAACGAATCGTCGGCCTTGCTGCAGCCCAACCAAAACACCCGCGTGCGTGGTCTCGAGCAGGCCGACAGCACCCGGAACTTCTTCCTCTCGGACATCCCGTGGGACAGCTACAATACCGATCGCGTTGAGATCCAACGTGGCCCGAACTCGATCCTTTTTGGTGTCGGTTCGCCCGCCGGTATCATCAACAATACCACCAAGGTCGCCCAGCTCGGCCGTGACAGCGGTGAAGCTCAATTCCAAGTCGCCAAGTATGGTTCCCTGCGGGCCTCGTTCGACTACAACAAGGTCATCGTTCAGGACACCCTGGGTATTCGCATCGCCGGCCTGACCAATCAGCAAAAATTTGCCCAGAACCCCGCCTTCCGCGATGACGATCGCTTCTTTGCGACCGCCACCTACCAACCGCAGTTGCTACCGGAAAGCTGGGCGGGCCGCACCATTATCCGCGGTTCGTTTGAAACGGGTGACGTGACGTCCAACAACCCGCGCGTGCTGCCGCCGATGGACGCCATTTCCATGTGGTTTGACGATCGGGCCGGCGACGGCGTCAACGATCCCATCGGCCTGGGCAAGGAGTTGGTGGACCCCTTCCTGATCGCCTCGGGCAGCCATGGCCAAGCCTCGCGGGGACTTGGCGGCGAGGTCCTGAACGGCTACATCATCCCCGGCCTCGCCTCGATCGATTCCGGTGCCCTCAACAACGGTGGCGTCGGCATGTTCTACCTGAATGGGTCGTCCTCCCCGATCTTCTCCTCCCGCGAAGCTCCCCGGGTGTTTCCAGGCGGTCTCGGCCCGGATGGCACCATTGACGGCACCATCGGTGGCGTGCCGTTCGGCTCCAATCAGCGGGTGGCCAGCTGGAATGCCTACACGGTCAACATGGAGTATTGGGACAACTTCACCGGAGCCACCCAGCGTTTCCCCTTGGCCAACCGCGGCTACTACAAGGACCGCACGCTCTCCGACTCCTCGATCTTCAACTTCTACGACAACCTGATCGATGGCGACAACAAGCGCGAATACAACGAATGGGACGCCTACAACCTCTCCCTCGCGCAAACCTTCTTCGATGACCGTTTCGGTTTGGAGTTTGTTTACGACCGGCAGGAATTTGCCATGGGCCGCACCGGCCTGGCGATGAACAGCCCCTACATCAGTGTTGATATCAACAAGAACCTGCAGAGCAGCATCTCCCGCTATGAGCGTGTTACGGATCCCAACGGCGTCTTCCCGGAAGGTGTCATGGACATGGACTCCTATTACGTTCCTGGATTCACGCCGACTGCGGCGCAGCCCTACGCCAATCCGAATGTCGGTCGTGCGATCGTCAGTTCCGGCGGCACCAACAACTTCCGTCGGGAAAACGACCGCGAGACCTCCCGGGTGACCGCGTTTGCCGAGTTGGACTTTGGCGACTTCCTCAACGAGGATGGTTTCCTGGCCAAGACTCTGGGTCGCCACGTGTTCACCGGCCTCTACACCGACGATTCGTTCGAATCGACCGGCATCGACTACAAGTTCGTTTCCATGACCTATGATTGGGCGAATGAGCTTTCCCTCCAAGGCGAGCTGACCGACCTCAACGAAGCGCCCCGCAACATCACGCCGATCTTCTACCTGAGTGAGTCGTTGCTGGATCCGAAATACACCACGGCTTCCGGTCTGAATCTGGATCGCATTCGCACCACCTTCAGCCCCTCCGGCATTCATTCCATCAATCGCTTCGTCTCCAATTGGACGGGCGCGGCCAATGGCGACCCCGCCGCACCCTACGTAAATCGCACAGGTGATCTGGTTAACTTGGAAACCCAATCCGAGAACCCGGCGAACTATCACGGATACAACCTGGGTGATACTCGCATCCTCAACGCGGAGGCGGGTGACTTCGACGATCTCGTCACCAGTTACAACATCGACCTGCGCGAAATCGAGTCGTATGGCATCACGTGGCAGGGCTACCTGGCCGATGGTCACATTGTTCCCACTTGGGGTTACCGTGAGGACGAGCTCACCGCCTTCAACGGCGTGGGTGAAAAGACCCGTGGCGTGGCGGCTCAGACCGCCGATGTCCAGCAGTTCGGCGACGTCGTCAAAGGTGACACGTCTTCCTGGGGTGTGGTGGCTCACGTGCCCAGTCGTTGGTTGGGCGACGGTCGCCTGCTGAGCGGCCTGAGCGGTTACTACAACTACGGCGAGAACAACAAGGTAGAGACCCGTTACAACTATGATGGTCAGGCCCTGCCGAACCCGAGCGCTGAGAGTATTGACTATGGTGTTGTCATTCGCGCCTTGGACGATCGCCTCACCATCAAGGTGGGTCGGTATGAGACCGAAGTTAAGAACGGCAACCTGCCGGGTGGAGCGTCCCTCATTGGCGCCAACCAATACTACATCAACCAGCTGGAGGCCTGGGGCACCGCGACCGCGTTGAGCATCATCTACGGCAACGCGGGGGTCTCGCCCGGCAATGAGTGGTTCTGGAATCACGCCCAGCACTATGACCAAGACATCGAGTACCTCATCTCGCCATTCGATCCGGTATATGTGAATCACCCGCGCACGATTGAGCAAAATGCCGCCGCTGATGACTTCATCCGGGGCATGGATCAGCAGTTCTTCGACAACTACCTGATTCCGGTTAATGTCACGGCCCTGCAATCCGCCTACGATGCCTATCTCGCGAGCGGTGACATCAACGATCTCCTGGCTGAAACCTCCAGTTATTTCCCGATCGGTTCCTACACGACCAGCATCGGATCGTTGGGCAACAGCCAGATCAACGGCATCACCCCGAACGGCACGATCGACAATACCTCCGAGGGTTACGAGATCGAGGTCAACTACCGCCCGCGCTCCAACTGGGACATCCAGGTCAACGCCTCCAAGACCACCGCCTATCGCGAGGACTTGGGTGCGCCGATGAAGGAGTTCATCAATGCCCAATATGAGCGCTTCCAAGGCCCGGCCGGTGACCTGCGCATCTGGTGGGCCGGCGAACGCACCATCCAGGAGTTCTACGAGCAGAACATCATCTCCGCCCTTCGCTTCCAGGAGGAGTCGATCGGGTTTGATGTGCCTGAGCTCCGTCCGTGGCGCTTCTCCGTCATCTCCAACTACCGCTTCGAGGAAGGCCGGCTCAAGGGCTTCAGCGTCGGTGGGTCCTACCGCTGGATGGACAAGCAGATCCTCGGTTACGGCCTCAAGGATGACCTGAGCGGTCTCTCCGTGGAGAACCCGATCTATGGCAGCGCCGAAGGTTACCTCGACCTTTGGTTTGGCTACGAACGCCAGCTTACCGAGAAGGTCCGTTGGCGCATCCAGGCCAACCTGCGCAACGTGGGCGACAACCACCACCTGGTGCCCATCTCGGTTAACCCGGATGGCATCGTGGCCGCCTCGCGTATCCAGGAAGGCAACGCCTGGGCCATCACCAACACCTTCTCGTTCTGATTCATATTTGAACGATTAGACGTCAAAGGGTTGGTCACCCGGGGGAGGGCTCCATCCGGAGCCCTCCTTTTTGTGTTGGCAGACCTCAACAGGGTCATGCTGCTGAAAGCGTGAACGCAGGCTCGGGCAACGAGCCGAAGTCACGCTTTGCGGCTTGACCCTATTCCCGCTTCGTAAACCGGAGTCGTCCACGCGGTGGTGCTGGTGTAACCGCAATGGCGGAGGCTTTCCGGTTGCCCGATTCGCCTCGCCCGGTCCCGGGTTGGTTTCAACGATCAACCGGTCTTTTCTGTTCGCGCCGCCGAGTTGATTGAACATCGAGGTGCACTCCTGACTTACCCGCGCCTCATTCCGTTCCATGCCCGCCCCCGCATCCGAACCGCCGCTGCACCTCGACTACACCCTCAATGAGGCGAATTCCGCACGTGCAATCGAGCAGGGCTTGGCCGAGGCCGATTGGTATCAATGCCCGGTGCCGCGCGACAAGATGCGTCGCTTGCTGGAGCGGCGGGATGGTCCGGCGATCCGGGACACGATCATTTGGTTTGGGCTGATCTTCGGCAGTGCGGGCGCCACCATCGCGCTGTGGGGCAGTTGGTGGGCGGCCCTGCCTTACATGATCTATGCCGCGCTTTACGCCTCGACGTCCGACTCCCGCTGGCACGAGGCGGGACATGGCACGGCGTTCCGAACCGACTGGATGAACGTCGCGTTGTATGAGATCGCATCGTTCATGGTGATGCGGGAGTCCACGGTTTGGCGCTGGAGTCATACGCGGCACCACAGCGACACGATCATCGTGGGGCGCGACCCGGAAATCGCCGTGCCGCGTCCGCCCGACATCATGGCGATGGTGCTGACGTTTGTCGGCATGAAGGGGTATCCGCGCTACTTCCAGCATATCTTCCTGCATGCCATCGGGCGCAACACCGAGGACGAGCGGACCTACATTCCCGCTTCGGAGTTTCCCAAGATCTACGCCAAGGCGCGGGTCTACCTCGCGATCTACCTGGGAGTGATCGCCACCGCCGTGGTGGCCGGCAGCATCCTGCCGCTGATGTTGGTGGGAGGCGTGCACATCTTCGGCAGTTGGCTCATGATGATCTACGGCCTGACCCAACATGCCGGGCTCGCGGAGAACGTGCTCGATCACCGGCTCAATTGCCGGACGGTCACCATGAACGGCCTCAATCGATTCCTGTATTGGAATATGAACTACCATGTGGAGCACCACATGTTCCCGTTGGTGCCGTATCATGCCCTGCCCGAATTGCATGAGTTGGTGAAGGACGACTGTCCCGACCCCTATCCCAGCCTGCTCAATGCCTGGCGGGAAATCATCCCGGCGGTCTGGCGCCAGGTCAGGGAGCCGGCCTGGCACGTTAAGCGAAAGCTGCCCGAACCCAAGACCACTGCGATGACCGAGGCGGTGACCGGTGGCGCCAGGGCCGATGCGGAAGGCTGGATCGAGGTCTGCGCGGCGGTCGATCTGGGGCGGGAAGATGTGATCCGGTTTGACCACGGCCAGAAGACGTTTGCGCTCGTTCGCGACGGGCACGGCGACTTGTTCGCCACCGATGGCATCTGCACCCATGGCAATACCCACCTGGCGGACGGATTGGTGAAGGGAAGGATCATCGAATGCCCCAAGCACAACGGGCGCTTCAACCTGGCCGATGGTTCCCCGGCGCGCGTGCCGGTATGCCGGGGCTTGGCGACTTATCCCCTGGAGGAACGCAACGGGCGGTTGTTCCTCAACATCGAGCGGGCGGGCGGAGCAGGGGCGCGCCCCACCCGGACGCTCCATCTGGAAGTGGTGAGCAACCGCAGCGTGGCGACCTTCATCAAGGAGGTGGTCCTGCGTCCGGTTGCGACCGGAGCCCGCGTGGAGTTCACCCCGGGCGATTACCTTCAATTCGACATTCCCACCTACGAACGGGTCGCCTTTGCCGATTTTGATATTCCGGAACCCTATGCGACGGTGTGGCGCAACCAGCGCGTGTTCGAACTTGAGGTGAGCCACGCCACTCCGGGCCGCCGCAACAATTACTCCCTGGCCAGCAATCCGACCCATGAGGATGTCCTGCGGCTCAACGTTAGGATCGCAACGCCGCCTCCCGGGCAGGACTGCCCGCCGGGGGTGGGATCGGCCTACATGTTTAGTCTCAAGCCCGGTGACCGCGTGACGGCGGTGGGACCGTTCGGGGACTTCCACCCGCGGCCTTCCCAGCGCGAGATGGTCTACATCGGCGGAGGCGCCGGCATGGCCCCGCTGCGGTCGCACTTGAGCCACTGGTTCGAATCGGAGCACACGCCGCGGCGGGTAAGTTTCTGGTATGGCGCGCGGTCACGCCAGGAACTGTTTTACCAGGATTACTTCGAGAAACTGGCGGCGGATAATACCAACTTCCGCTTTGAGGTCGCGCTGTCCGATCCTTTGCCCGGCGATGACTGGAGCGGGCCGACGGGCTTCATTCATGAAGTGGTGCGGCGCGAATTGCTGGCCGATCATCCCAATCCCGCGGCGGTGGAATACTACCTCTGTGGTCCGCCCATGATGATCAAGGCCTGCACAAAAATGTTGGCTGAACTTGGCGTGCCCGCCCCGCAGATATCCTACGATGAATTCTAGGCGTTGGGGCCGGCCTCGTCGCTGACGATCACTTCGTAGTGTTCTTCGAATCGCTGCCCGGCCGTCACTTCGATCGGACCGGCATTGGAAGGACCGACGGCGAGGTAGGGAAAATCGCCGCGCAATACATACCAGGTGAAGCCGTGCTGCTGGCGCAGGGTGACTTTTGCGTAGGTCTGATCCCACTGCCCGTCGATCATGCCCACAAAAGCAACCTCCGGCCCCGTGGTGCCGGCAGCCGCGATTGCCTCGACGGGTTGGCCGTCGATACGGACGCCACCGGTCCACTCTCCGGGAAAACACCACATCCACGGCAACCGGATGCCGAGTCCATGGTAGTTGATGAGACGTCCATCGGGCAGACGCATCGACCATTGGCTTTGAATGAGCGTGTGGTCGCGCAGCGCGACCCGCCGGGTGCTCCATTGCCAGCGGAAGGCGGAAAGGGCCGGGTCTTCGACGACGCGGATCTCACGGCTTTCGCGATACGTTTCGCGCCCCCCCTCGAGACCGTGCCACAGCAGTTCCTGGCGAATGCCGTTTGTGGCCGGCTGCAGCGAGATGGTTTCCTGCACCCCACATTCCGGTCCGGGATCCTCCTCCCAAAAATTCAGGTCGGTGCAACGCAGGGCATACATCAAGCCCTTGTGATGCCGATGGTCACCAGGTGAAACGATCACGACATTGTGCCCGGCCGGCGTATTGAGCGTGCGGAAGTGCGGCTTGAACCGATCGTTCAACACATATTCACCTGCGATTCGATCCGCGTCGCCAAAAACCACCCTGTCGTCGTGCACGACTGCTTTCATGACGGTATTCAAATGCGGGCCTGCAGGTAGTCAATCGACCGGCGGACTGCCTCTTCCCCGGCGATCTCCAGGGTCGTCGGACCGTCGAAGCCCACGGACTTGAGTTCGGTCACGATGGCATCGATGCCAACGATGCCTTCACCGAGGGCAAGCGTGCCCATGCCGCAGCCAAAAATCCGGCCGCGCTGCGGCAGCCATTCCTCGCCCATGTCCTTCCAATGCACGTGACGGATGCGGGGACCGAAGGTTTTCACAAACTCCAACGGATCGCCGCCACCGAGCCAGCTGTTGCCGGTGTCCAGGTTGATCCCAACAACGTCCTCATGGCCCAGCGCGTCCAGCAACTTGCTCATCGTGGGCACCGTGTCCGTGACGATGCCATGAGGTTCGATCAGCAATTCGATACCCAACTCTTTGGCCCAACTGATCGGCTCCTGCAGTTTTTCGCGAATGGTGAAAATCCGTTCGGACTCGGTTAACTGATGGCCAAAGTCGGTCTTGGGATCGCCCTCGGTGGTGATGACCTGGGTCACCCCGAGGAAGTGGGCGAGCTGAATCGCCTTGACGATCTGGACGGTGCCGTAGCGCTCGGGGGAGGTGGGGTCGAGCAGGTTGGCATGAGCGCAAACACTCGTGAGCGTGATGCCTGCTTCCGCCACCATCGATTTGATGGCGGCGGGATGACCGTCCAAGCTGGCCGTGGCGGCGAATCCGAATTCACGACCGAGGCTGGCCCCGTCGTGGTTGTCGGTCAGGTCGGCGTAGTCGACGCCCAGTTGTTTGATCAATTCAAACTGGGTGGAGAGGGGGGTGAAGGGTTGGATGAGGGCGAAGCAACCGATTTTCATGGGGTGGAACTCAGGGGTTGGGGACAGGTTGGACGGAAGTTGCCGCACCTCCGTTGGCCATGCTGTCGTAGATGGCCTGTACGGTGGCGAGGGTGTTGAAGTTGTCGGCGAGATGACTCATTGGCGGTTCGCCGCTCCGAACCGCATTAGCGAACGCGAGCAATTGGTTTACAAACGAACTGCCATCGGGAGCGAGATCCGTCGTGTCCGGGACGGGCATGATGTTCTCAAATTGCCACGACCAGTCCCGCGGATTCTCCCCTCCGGTCGTGGCGTAGCGCCATGCCTGGTCCCGGCCCACGTAGCCTCGGGAGCCGATAAGCGAAAAACCTTCTCCCGGTTCCGGCAGGCGCGGGGCAAGGTAGTTGGCGTGCAGCGTGCCGCTGGCCCCGTTGCTCAGGGTGAGCAGGGCCGAGCAGGTTGATTCGGCGCCATTTTTGAAGGGTGGGTCGGACCGACCGCGGGCGCTGACCTCCGTGTAATCCAAGCCGGTCAACCCGCGCACCATGTCGAGGTAGTGAATCATCAGGCTGATCACCACGCCTCCACCCGCCCGCTGCTTGTCCAGGATCCAGAAGTCGGCGTTGCGGTCCGGTTTGCCGGCGATCCAGGCCTCGACGTTTTGCCAGGCATGCAGGTCGAACGAACGCAATTCGCCGAACTGCTCCGGTTGTTCGCGCAGCCACCGGCGCGTCCAGAGCGCTTCCGGTTCGTAGCGGCGATTTTGGCCCGCCACCACCAGCACGTTGCGGCTTCGCGCCCGCGCCAGCAGATCGGTGGCCTCCGCCGGCGTGGTGCACGCCGGTTTCTCGATCAGCACCGGCAGCCCGGCTTCAATGCAGGCCCGGGCCTGGGCATGATGCAACCAATGCGGCGTGGTGATCAGGGCGGCATCACATTCACCGGCGTGCCGTTCGAGCGCGTCACTGATATCTGGATACGTGGCCACTTTGCCCCAGCCCTGGGTCCTTCCGGTGAGGCTGGCGCGCGCCGCCGCCGCCGGGTCGCAGGCGGCGATCAACTGCAGGCGGTCTGGGTATTGGGGGAAGGCCGGCAGGTGGGCGTGCGTGATGCCGCCGCAACCCACCAGGAGGAAACGAACCGGAGGCGTGGGCACAGACCCAGCCTACGGGAATCCCCGCGAACAGGCTTTCACCGGAGTCGGATATTTGTTCAAAATATTAGGAATCCCCGAATAGATGCGACTTTATCATCATCAGGATCAAGTAGCCGGTTTTGGCTTCAGCGCCGGGCCGGATGATGTGTTTCCCGTCGCGGAGGCCGGGGAAGCCTGGATGCCCGAGGGTTGGCAGTTGGGTTGGCACAGCAACCCGGGGTGGGAGTTGTTTTTTCAAGCGGCTGGAAGCACGCGTTGGCAGGTTGGTCGGCGCACTTTTGTTGTGCCGGAAAGCGGTTGTTATCTTATCCCTCCCGGCATGCGGCACCGTTTGGTGGGGAGCACGGATGCGGCCATCCATTTCTACTACGTGGTTTTCGGATCGGCGGTGGTGGCGGATCTGGCCCCCGGGTTTCCGACCGGTTCACCCGTTTTTCACCGCGAACAGGCTTATGCCCTGCGGCTGCCGTTTGCGGGATTGATTCGGTCGATTTCGCTCGCTGGTTCACAGCGCGAGACCACCGTCGAGGCTTACGCGCGATGTCTGGCGGCGACGGTGGTGGAAATCGGGGAGCAGCTTCCCGCGGACCGCACGAACATCGGCCACCCGGGGGCGCTACACGCCCGGGACCTTATCGAGGACAATCTTTCGCATCCCTGGCGTCTGGATGAGCTCGCCCGGTTGTCCGGGGTGTCCAAACCACACCTGATCGAGCTCTTTCGCCGGGCGTTTGGCGACACGCCGCAGCAATACCGCCTGAAGGCGCGACTGCGTGAAGCGGCGCGGGCCCTGCACGAATCAGACGAGTCGATCACCGCGATTGCGATGCGGCTGGGATTTTCTTCGAGTCAGCACCTGTCCACCTCATTTCGGAAGGCCTATGAACAGTCCCCCCGGGAATACCGGGCGGGACGATCTGTATAGTCCGGGCGAGTGCCAAGGGGCGTGCCGGTTGGGGCCTTTGGCACTCAGTTGATCCGCAGGTTTTCTTCCAGATGCTGAATCGAGGTCGTGCCTGGAATGACAACAACATTGGGTGCGCGATTCAGCAACCACTGCAATGCGGCCTGGGTGTTGGTGAGGCCGGAGGCTTTGGCGAGATCTGCGATGGCCCCATCGGCAGACGCCAGCGGAGTGCCTTGCTCCATGGGCTTGGCGGCGAGCGGTCCCCACGGCAGGTAGGCGATGTCGTGTTGCGTGCAATAATCCAGCACCGCATCGTCCTCTCGTTCATCGTGGTTGTAGCGATTCTGCACGCTGGCGATCGGCACGATGCGCCGGGCTTCCTCGACTTGAGCGAGTGTGACGTTGGACAGGCCGATGTGACGGATTTTGCCTTCGCTGCGCAGTTCCGCCAGGGCACCGATGCTCTCGGCGAACGGCACGTTGGGGTCGGGCCGGTGAAGTTGGTAAAGGTCGATGCGTTCGACCTGCAGCAGCTTCGCGCTTTCCTCCACTCGCCGACGCAGATTGGCCGGACTGCCGTCGGGGTAGATATTGTCCGGGGTGGGTTTTTCCACGCCACCCTTGGTCGCGACGACCACCCCGGGCTCATAGGGCGCCAGGGCTTCCCCGATGAGTTTTTCGTTCCAGCCGCCTCCATAGGGATGCGCGGTGTCGATGAAGTTGACACCGAGTTCCACGGCCCGACGGAGCAGGGCCTTGCCGCCTTCCCAGTCCGCGTAGGGGCCGAAATTGCCGGGTTGGCCGGTGAGGCGCATCGCGCCGTAGCCGATGCGGTTGATGGGCAGGTCGCCGCCCAGAAGAAAAGTAGGGTTCATGTCAGGATTGAATTGAGGGTTAAGATTTTCAGGTGTTTGCGCGGGCCGTTCACGCGGGGAAATCCGTCGGCAGTCCGAGGTCCTTCCACGCGGCGAGCTCGGATTGGAGCTCGGCGATTTTCTTTTCCATCTTGTCGTAAGCGTAGGCGCCGAGGGTGAGGCGACGGGGCGGATTAACCGCCACCGTGGCGGTATAAATCGCGGCGGCGGCCTTTGTGGGGTCACCCGGTTGACGGCCATTGATCTTGTTCAGGAAGGCCTCGAACTGACCGACGGTTTTGGTGTATTCGGGCAGGCGTTCGACCGGATCGAGTGATCGCCCAATGAAGTCCGTGCGCACCGGACCAGGAACCACCGTGGTGACCTTGATGCCAAACGGGGCGACTTCGCCAGTAACGGCGTCCGCGGCGGCTTCCAGTCCCGCCTTGGCCGCGCCGTAGACGGAGAAGCCGAGCTCATTGGCAAAACCGGCGATGGCGCTGATGTTGACAATGTGCCCGCTCTGTTGTCGGCGCATGATCGGGATCACGGTGCGCATGATGCGGAGCGGCGCGATGAGATTGGTGGCGAGGTTTCGTTCGAGCTTGTCGTCGGTGGTTTCTTCCAGGGCGGCGAGCAGGCCATAGCCGGCATTGTTCACCACCACGTCGATCCGGCCGGTTTGGCCGACAACGGTATCGAGCGCGGCGCGGACCTGAGCGTCTTTGGTGACATCCATCTGCAGGGCGATGGCCCGTCCGGGCGCTTCGGCTTCGAAGGCGGCGAGTTGCTCGGCGTGGCGGAGCGTGCCCGCCACGATGTCGCCGCGTCGCAGCGCCTCGCGGGCAATTTCGCGGCCGAAGCCAGAGGAGACACCGGTGATGAACCAGGTTTTGGGAGAGGTTGTTTTCATGTCTTTTGTGATTTTTTTTGCGGTGGTTTTGTGGAAGGGAAGTGAGGCCGGCCGTTCACCATTCGATGGGTCGGCGGTCGCGGAAGAATCCGCCGGTCGGGCCGTTTGCGGACAGGGTGGCGAGCCAGAACGCGGTGTCCGCGGCTTGAGCAGGTGATACGTTGGCATCCGCTCCTCCCATGCGGGTGCGAACCCAACCGGGGCACATGGCGTTGACCTTGACGCTGTCAGGCAGGTCGCGGGAGAGGCGCAGCGTGAGGGCGTTGAGCGCGGCTTTGGTCCAGCCATAGGCACCGGGGCCACCGAGACCTTCGGCAAACGAACCCCAGCCGGACGAGATGTTAACGATGCGACCGTGCCGGCGCTGAGCCATGGCGGGAGCCAGCGCCCGGATGAGGCGCAACGGGCCGGTGACGTGGACGGCGAGCGAGTCCGCAATTTCCTTTTCAGACAGCTCGAACAATGTGCCTTTGGGCAGGACCCCGGCGTTGTTCACCAGGATGTCCACGATGATGCCCCGGCTGGTGAGACTCGCCACGGCCTCGTCAATGCTGGTGGACGAGCTGACATCGAGCGCCTGCGATTCGACCCGGAGACCTTCATTGCGCAGGCGGGCCGTTTCGACATCGGCCGACTCCATGTCGCGGGCAGCGAGAATGACGTGATAACCTTCGCGGGCGAGGCGTTCGACCGTCGCAAGTCCGATACCGCGGTTGCCGCCGGTGACGAGGGCAGTGAGTTTCTTGGCAGATGAATTTGATTTCATGATGTGATGTTTTTTTGAGAGGTGGTGGTGGAGGTGAAATTTGGGTGGATTGAGATCGGTTCGCCGCGCAGCCATCCGTCGAGGCGGCGGGTCAGTCGTGGCATGAGCACGAGTGAAAGCACCACGACCATCAGCGCGCTCAGGAGCAGCGAACGCAGAGGCATGGGCCAGTGGCCGACGAACGGCTGCAGGATTTCCAGCAACAGTGTGATGACCGGCCAGGCCACGGCCCAGGTAAGCAGCGCGAGGCGTTGGGGACGGAATCCCGTGCTTTGGCCGGGGGAGGAGAGAGAGGCGTGTTTCATCGTGGCGCTACTTTAGCAGCGATGTGATTTCTGGGTAGCCGGACAGAGTGAGAATCAGTTATTCAAAAAATGAATGACTGCTTTGGATGACCTTTTCCTCCTGCGTTCCTTTGTGCGCATCGCTGAAAGCGGCAGCATCTCGGCGGCGGCGCGCAGTTTAAAGATGCCCCAGCCCACCCTGAGTCGGCATTTAAAGCTGCTGGAAGAGCGCGCGGGCGTGGAACTCGCCCGGCGTGACACCCATACCATGAGCCTCACCGAAGCCGGCTTCCGTTTTTTGGATGACGCGCGGTCCCTGCTCGCGATGGCCGACGATGCGCAACACCGGCTCACGCAGGAGCAAGGTGCCTTGAGTGGACACCTGAGACTGTTTTCCACCATCGACCTCGGCCAGTTTCTGGTGACGCGAATCATCACGGAGTTTGCGGCCCTGCATCCGGCGATCACGATGGAGCTCAGCTATGCCAATCGGCCACTACGGATGATTGAGGAAGGCTACGACGCGGGGGTGGTCGTGGGACGGGTGGCTGACGAAAGCGTGGTGGCGCGACCAGCGGGCGCGGTGGTGCGCGGGGTTTACGCCGCGCCTGATTTGGCCAAGCAGATTGGGCGGGTGAAAACACCGTCCGACCTGGGCAACCGGCCCTGGGTTGGACTGATTGGATCGCAATTTGGTGAGGTCGACCGGGTTCGACTGCGTTCGCAGGCGGGTCGGGATTCGACGTTTAAGATCCGACCGAAGTTCACCGTGGAGGGAGCAACCGGGCTGCGGGAGGCGGTGGCGAGTGGGGCGGGATTGGGCTTGTTGGCCGAGTGGTTGGCTGACGAGGAGCCGTTTCGGCCAAAGTTGGTGCGGATTCTCCCGCGATGGCATGTCCCGGGATTGCCGGTCCACGTGGTGTATCCGGGCGCTCGCATCCTTTCGGCTCGAGCCCGGGCGTTTGTGGAGTTCGCCAGAGATCAAATGATTCAAGTCTTGGGCACCTGAAGTCGCCTCAAGGCTTACTCAGTGTGTGTGCAATCCGGCTTGGGCAGGCGGCAGGGGAGGAGCTTTCCAGCAGCAGTGGATTCGGCTGAGGTGTCTGATTAGCTCCTCGCTACCCGGGAACGTTGAGCTCCCGCTCGGCTCCTTGCCCCACGGTTTGATTCAGCAAAGGTTCTGATAACCCTGAGGCAGTGCTGAACTACAGACCGCGGTTGGAGAACTTCGCGCCGACACCTCCACAAAGAATAACAAGCCGGATTCCTGTTTGCCGCTCCAAGTTTCCCAAAGCACGAGTGGAGATAACCTGGAGCAGCTCTTTCGGCTATTTTCGAGCTTCTGCGACGGCAAACGTGTTTTCGTAAAACTGACCGCCTTCAATCTTCCCATCTTTCATCCTAAAAAGACCGAGGAAGTCGCTATCGGCAGTTTTTCCAGTGAGCCGGTGTTTGAACACAAAGTGTCCCGTCATAAAAACAATATCGTCTACGGCGTGAAAGCTTGTCGTCTTGAACTCAAGAGGTTCGAACTCGCCAAATAGCAGGTTTGTCAGGTTCTTGTATCCTTCAAGTCCTGTCAGCTCTATGCCGGCCCAAGGAATGGCGTTGTTTAAGTCCGGGTTGGACTGACTGGACACCACCCAGGAGAAATCTTCGTCCGCATATCTGAGGAATGCTTCTTCAATTCGTCCTTCGTATTGGAGTTCAAGAAACGCTTTTACCGTTTCGATGTGATTTTCTGTATTCATGTTCATCGAGTGATATTGGACCGCCTTTGCCTTTAGCCAAAGATCGTTTGGGCAAACTCATAAATTCGTTGGCGGAAGGGAAGTCGGGCGCGGCCTTCAAGTGATTTCCGTGAATCGGGCTAACTGCACCGCCCCTCGCCGGCGGCGGCGTTGCGGGCCTTGAGCTTCTGTTGCACCTCAAGGATGTAGGTTTCGGTGAGCGGGTAGTTGCGCAGCAACCAGAATGCACTGGCGAGCAGCAGGATGGGCAGGAAGGAAAAGACCATTTTCATGGCCTCCATGGCCCCCGGAGGTTGGGCGGTGCCCAATTCGGCATCGAAGCCCACCAACACCAAGGTCAGGCCGGCGAGACCGCTGGCCAGGGCGTAGGCGATTTTCATGAAGTAACTGGCTGAAGCGGAGAACAGGCCCTCGCACCGTTCGCCGTTTTCCAGATCATCCACGTCGATGACATCGGCCAATAACGCGGGTAGCAAAATGAAGATGGCCGAGTAACCGGTCGAATAGAAGATCGGCACGACGTAGATGAGGTAGGGATAGGCGGGGTTCATGAACACGTAGAACAACAGGTAGCCGAATCCCGTCATCATCAGCGATCCCTTGAGGGCAACGTGCTTGCCAAATCGTTTCGCAACCCATCCCACGAGGGGAATGGTGACCAGGGCCAGCCCATGTCCCACCGTGTTGACGCCGGCCCAATGGGTCGACCCGAGGGTCACATCTCCCCCGAAAAGGTGGTAGATGCAGATATACATGCCGAACAGGTAGTAGAACCCGATGAGAAAGAGCATCACCACGTAGATGTAAGTGACCCGGATGAAGTGTATGCTCCGGGCAATGCTCCACATCGACTTGAAGAATCCGGAGCGCGCTTGCGTGGGCTGCACCACCACCCGTTCCCGCGTGTGCCGGAAGCAATTCGCCGCGAGGGCAACCAGAATCACGGCGAGCACCGCGGCCAACATGCGCACCCCCTGCAGGACGTCGGCAAACACGGCCAGGCTCACCAACGGGAACAACCACGGTTGAATGAACAACCCGGCTTTTTGGAAAACCGACCGAAACAACATCACCCGGGTGCGGCCATGATACGTGCGGGACAGTTCCATTCCCAAGGCCCCGTAGGGAACGGAGAAAATGGTCTGGGAGGTCGTGAAGGCGATCAGGCCCACGAGGATGTAGACCATGGTGAAACTCTCGGTTGCGCCCCGCGGGAAGGTCCACATGGCGATGCTGGTGATGGCCATGAGCACCGCCCCCAGTAGGATCAACGGCCGCCGCCGCCCCCACTTGCTCCGAAAGTTGTCGGAGAAATAGCCCATCACGGGATCGGTGAATGAATCCCACAGCAGCCGGATCATCCCCAGTGAACCGGCAAGCGCGGGGTTAAAACCAAGCCCGATATTTAGCACCGGCACGACCATGCGGGCGGTGGGTTCACTGGCCAGGTCGGTGCCGATGGTTGTGGCGCCGTAAGCCAACAGCTCGCCGCGGCGGGGTTCGTCGGTGGATTCGGGGGAATCCTGGGGTGGGGAGGCAGGGGCAGGGGTGGCGGACATCTTAACAGACTCTTTCTCCTTCTCTTAATCTTTCTGTTTCTCCCGCGCCGAACAGGGCGCCCTGATGAAAGATAAGGAGAAAGAGCGGTGAGGCAGGATGGGGGTGGAACCGCAGATTACGCGGATGGACTCGGAAGGCTGGCGCACGGTAACGGGGCTTAAGCTGACGAGGACGGGTTGGAATTGATCTGGGTTAATCTGAGTAATCTGCGGTCAAAAAGGCTGGGGCAGGGGCAACGGACATTTGGAAGACTCTTTCTCGTGCTCTTTATCTTTCTTCCTTCTCCCCGCGCTGACCGGTGGATCCTGACGAAAGAGAAAGATAGGGAGCGGTGAGGCAGGATGGGGGTGGAACCGCAGATTACGCGGATGGACTCAGATGGCTGACGCACGGTAACGGGGCTTAAGCTGACGAGGACGGGTTGGAATTGATCTGGGTTAATCTGAGTGATCTGCGGTCAAAAAGGCTGGGGCAGGAGCAACGGACATTTGGAAGACTCTTTCTCGTGCTCTTTATCTTTCTTCCTTCCCTCCGCGCTGACCGGTGGATCCTGACGAAAGAGAAAGATAAGGATAAAGAGAACGATGCGGTAGGTTGCTGGGGGGGACGCGACGGACGTTTTGGGTGTATTCCGCCGGCCACTCCTCGCCGAGGTTGGGACCGTCTTTACGTTCAAATCCTCCGTTGCCTGAGAGTTGATTTTATCCGCGACATCGATTTTCCGGCCGATAAAGTCTCGCGCTGACCTTAGTAGGCTTCTTGCCGAGATGCGGTTTTCCCCCCAACCAAATCCCCTCGCCGGCCGGTGCCCAGACCAATCCATTCCACCTTTGCCGAATGGGTAAGGTTACTTTGCGTCAGATTGCCGAGCGAGTCGGCTGCAGCCGGTCAGCCGTTTCCTATGCGCTGCGCAACAGCCCGGATATTTCGCCCGAGACCCGGCGGCGGGTGCTGGAGGTGGCCGAGGAACTGGGCTGGCGGCCGAATGCCGAGCTTAATCTGCAAATGGCGTCGGTGCGGCGAACGATGGCCGCTCAACAGGCCCCGACCCTGGCGGTGATCATCAATATACCGCCTGAGGACCTGGAGGTCCGGAGTGCTTCGCCCATGCATCTGCGAAGTGCGACCGCGCGGGCCGAGGAGCTGGGATTCCAGGTCGACGTCTTCAATCTGTGGGAGTCGCCCCTGACTGCCCGGCGACTCAAAGGGGTGCTCCATGCGCGGGGGATCAAGGGAATTGTATTTGTGGGCACCATCACGCCGCCACTGCCCATCGAAATCCTGGAGATCGGGACCGAGTTTACGTGTGCAGTGGCAGGGATCCGGTTTCCGCACGTGCCTTTTCATGCGGCCAAGTCCGATCTGCTGGCGGCAGGTCGCATCTCGATCCAGGAAATCATGAACATGGGTTACAAGCGTCCCGGCATTGTGATTTCTCGCACCACGGATGGGTTGTTGGACTGGGGGTTTTCCAGCGGTGCCTACGGCGGCCTGCTCTCCGTCCCGGCCGCGAACCGGTTGCCCATTCACTTTATTGACCGGGAAGAACCTCCCGGTGCCACGGAGAAATGGATCCGCGAACAAAAGCCCGATTCGATTCTCTCCCTCGACGTCAATCATACGACCAAGGTGCTGAAAGGCATGGGAGCGGAGATTCCGTTGTTCTCCTACGATTGGTTTCCGGAACAGGAAGTCGAAGGTGGATTCGATCAGATCCAGTGGGATGTCGGGCGGATGGCCGTGCATCTGGTGGTGGATCAGTTGTCACGGGGAGAGTTTGGCATTCCGACCACCCAGCATTGCCTCAACGTGGAGGGCATCTGGGCCACCCGGGAGCAGTATCAAGAAAGCCACTTTGGAGGCACCTCGTCTCCGGGAGAGGTGGTTTGAGCTTCCGTTTTCGCGGCTGACCAACGATTCGAGTCCAGCCTCCGCGAGAAGCTTTGTGTCCGCGGTCTTACGCGGGTTCCTCGGCGAGGTCGGGGCAGCTTTGAAGCACCTTTTTGTCGCAGGTCAGCAGTTTCAGGCCTTTGTCCTCGGCAAGGGCGATGTATTGGCTGTCGTAAGCGCTGCACGCTGTGCGACGGGCGACTGACAAGACGCGGCTGGGTGGGATTTCAAAAGTCCGACCCTCCATCAAGGCCAGGGCATCGGCGAGGATCGCATTGGACTGTTCGCCGTCGAACCGGCCGAGCCGCTCGTAGGTGGCCAACACGTTGAGAAATTCGTCGACCCAGAGGCGGGGAGCGATCCACTCCGGGTCCCGCTCGTAGAGTTTGTTGACGGATGGAGTCCGCTCTCCCGGGAGCAGGAAGTAGGTGATGATGTTGGTGTCTACGACAATCACTCCCGGCCTTGTTCGATGGCGTTGCGGAGAGAGGAATCGGTCACAAACGGCTCCATCCGGTCACGTCGGGACCTGATCCGTTTGATGAGGGCAGGGCGACTCGAGAGCCGGGGGGAGAATGCCTGTTCGAGTTCAACAAGAATGAACTTGTTGAGGCTCCGCCCGGACTGATCGGCGGCGTGCTTCAAGCGGGAATGCAGCTCTTCCGGGACGTCTTTGAGCGTGATGTTCATAATGGCACCAAAATGGCATCAAATTGGATGTCATCAAGTTTTAACAAGGATGGATTTGGCTTTGGGCCACGGGAGATGCGTTTTGAATTTGGCTCACCTTCTCAAAAAAACGAACAATGTTCATAAATATCTTGACGAAGCCGGTTTTTAGGCAAATGGATAAAAGAACAACGTTCAGGAATAAGCGATGGCACAGTTCAAAAAAGAAGAAGTCAGGCAAGCGATTCTCGATTCCGCCCGGAGTGAATTCAGTCTTTATGGATTCCGCGGAGCGAACCTGCGCCAGATCGCGGAACGCGCCGACCAGAAGCCGGGAAACATCTACAATTACTTCAAAAACAAAGACGAGCTGTTCCGGGCAGTGGTGGCCGAAACCCTGGATGCCATCGAAACCGGCATGATGTTTATTCGGGGCTGGAGTCCCACCGCGGCAAAACCCGAATACTCACTCGAGGACGAACGGCGGACCCTCATGGCGATCGTGGATTTTGTGCATCAGAATCGCGAAAACGTCCGCCTCATTGTCTTCAAAGGTCAGGGCTCGAGTCTGGAAAATCTGCGGGACGAACTCATCAGCGAATCCCAGCGGGTATTCGCTCGCATTATTGGCGAAGTAGTCAGGTTTTCCGCCGGAAAATACTCTTATGTCCCGTCCGAGTTTTTTTTCGGGACGCTCAATCGCTACTTCCTGGACAGCATACTGGAAATGCTCCGGCTGGATAAGAGCCACGACGAGATGCAGGGCCAGACCGAGGAGATGCTCCTGTTCTACTACAATGGACTCTTGGCTTTGATGAAGAGAGAGGGCTGATATTTTTTTAACCCAAAAACGAACAAAGTTCATATTTACTGTATAATCATGAAATCCCTACGCATGTTTTTAATGCTGATCATTGTGGCGCCCTTGCCGGTATTGGCGCAGGACGCCACGGAGATCATGCGCCAATTTTATGATCGCCCCGACGGCGACGACTTTCAGGGCACGCTGCGCATGACGCTCATCAATCACCGTGGCAGCCAGCGGGTGCGGGAGATGGCGGTCTTCAGCAAGGATGATCCCGGCGGAACCCGCTCGCTCACGTTTTTCGAGACCCCCTCGGACGTTCGCGGCACCGGGTTCCTGCAACACGAATACGATGAGCCGGGCAAGGAGGATGACCGCTGGCTCTACCTGCCCGCCTTGAAGAAAAGCAAACGGATCAGTGGCTCGTCGGACGGCGACAGTTTCATGGGATCCGACTTCACTTACGACGATTGGGGAGGTCGCAAACTCGAAGACGATACCCACGTGCTGCTGCGCGAAGAGTCGATCGACGGCCATCCGGTTTGGGTAATCGAGAGCACACCGATCGATGAGGACGATACCTACAGCCGGTTCATCACCTGGCTTCGGCGGGACTCCTACGTCGAAATGAAAACCGAGTTCTATGACCGCTCCGGTGAGCTGCTCAAAACACTGGAGACCGGGGAGGTTCGGCAGATCGACGGCTATTGGACCGTGCTCGATATGACGATGGAGAATGTGCAGGACAACCACCGGACCTTCATTGAGCAGCTCGATATCGCCTATGATCAGGGACTGGGGGACGGCATCTTCCGGGTCAGCACGCTGGAACGCGGGAGAATCCGATGATGTTGCGGTGCGTGTTGGCGATGCTGCTGATCACTTCACCGGTGATCGCTCAGAGCGACTTTGGATTCCACGGTTTCATCGACAGCTATCATGCCGCTCAAATTGACGATTCGGCCGACCTGTTGAGTTCGTGGACCCGACTGCGGCTGGACGGACGGTGGCATGGTGATGATTCCGCCGGCTTCGCTTCCGTCGATCTGGAGCACAACGGTGTCCTCGATGACTATGATGAACTGAATCTGCGGGAGGTCTACTTCGACTATTTCAGCGCCGGTTGGGATCTGCGCGTGGGCAAACAGATCATCATCTGGGGAGAAACTGAGGGCTTGCAGATACTGGATGCCGTGAGTCCGTGGGACTATCGTGAGTTCCTCGCCCGGGATTTTGATGACCTGCGCAAGGGAGTGGAAGCCGTGCGCTGGCGCCGGCTGCAGGATGACTGGAACCTGGAGTTGATTGTCCTGCCCGATTTTGAGCCGGCCAGCTTCGCCCCGCCGGGGTCGCCGTGGGCCTTCCCTTCAGCCCTGCCGTCGCCAGGGCCTGCTCCCATCGAACCGGAGGACTCGCTGGAGAACGCGGAATATGGCGCGCGCCTGAGCTATTACCTCGGCTGGGGCGATTTGTCGTTCGTGGCCTTGAGGACCTGGACGGATGAACCCGTGCCCACCTACACGGCGTCGGGCACGAGTGCTCCGGTCCTGGGTTTCGAATACCAGCGCCAGTCGATTTATGGCGGTGGTCTTTCCGTGCCCACGGGGGATTTTGTTTTCCGGGGGGAAGTGGCGGTCTACACCGGCAGCACGTTTGAAACCCTCTCGGCAACCGGCATCGAACGGTCGGACCATGATCAATTGAAATGGGTGGCGGGTGTCGATTGGAGCCTGGATTCGGGGCTCACGGTCGCTCTCCAGCTTACCGATTCCCAAGTGCTCGATCATCGTCCCGGCCTGCCCCTGCCGGAGCACAACCGCATGCTGACGCTCAGTATCGAGAAGGACTTTTTTCGGGAGACCCTGCGGGTGAGCAGCTTCTCCTTCGTTGGCCTTGAAGAGGGCGACACCTTCACGCGGCTCAGCTTTGATTACGCCCTCAGCGACTCCACCCGCGTGCTGGCGGGGGTGGATGTATTTACGGGGGACGAGGGCTCATTCGGGGCGTTCTCCGAGAACGACCAGCTCTGGGTAAAATTTAAATACAGTTTCTAGGTCAGTAAAATGTCAGGCAAGTTGAACAAGATAAACAAGTGGTTCGCATCACTTACTCCTTATATCATTCGGACGCGATGGCTCATTGTAGCCGGCGTCACCGTGATTACCGCCGCGCTGGCCGTGGGGGTGGGCAAACTGCAGTTTGAGAATTCCAACGATTCCATGCTGCTGGAAAACGATCCCCTGCGGCTGGCCAAGCATGATTTTGAGGAGATATTCGGCAACGACGAGTTCGTGGTGGTTCTCCTCGAATCCGATGGTGTTTTTGATCCCGATGCCCTTGCGGTTAATCGTGCCTTGGGCAAAGCGATGTTGCGCGAGATTCCCCTGGCGGATGACGTCTTTTCCCTGACGGATGTTGAGTTCACGTGGGGCAGGGAGGACGGAATCGAAATCGATGACCTGATCCCCGATCCGATTCCATCGGATCCCCTCGTCCTCGAAGAGATTCGGCAAAGCGCCCTGTCCAATCCTTACCTGGTGGGCCGCCTGTTTTCGCAGGATTTCCGGGCGACGGTCATTGCGCTGGAGCTTAAGCCCTATCCGCAGGCGGAGGCGACGCTGGATCTCGAGTATCAGATCAAAATAACGGAGAAACTCCGGGAGATCATCTCCCGTCCCGAATATGCGGATTTTAAACTCACCATGGGCGGCACGCCCGTGCTGATGGAAGGCGAGATGCGGTGGGCCTCCGCGGAGATGGAAAAGATCATGGGCACCACCGTGCTGCTCATGATGATCCTGCTCGCGGTGTTCTTTCGATCCGTCGTGGCGGTCATCGCCCCCGTCCTTACCGCGGCGATTTCGATGCTCATGGTGCTCGGTTTTTACGGCTGGATCGGCGTCGCCGTGCAGGAGCTCATGCTGATCATCCCGCTGCTGCTCGTTCTGGTGCTCAGCGTGGGCTACAACGTCCATGTTCTCTCCTTTTTCCGCCAGCAGTTTTTGGCCCGCGGCTCCCGCCGGGAGGCCATTGCCCACGCCATGGAGCAGGCGGCCTGGCCGATCTTGTTCACGGCCATCACCACCGCCATTGGCCTGCTTTCGTTTGTGTTTGTGCCCATTCTTTCGATACGGGTTGCCGGCCTGACGTCGGCCGGCCTGCTGCTGATTTGTTATCCGTTGGTGGTTGTGCTTACTCCGGCATTATTGTCGTTTGGCCGGGACCGGCAGGCCGGCGGGGAGGCCGACCGCAGGCAACCCATCGAGAACGGGCTGGAGAAGCTGGGGGCGTTTGTTGCCCGGTGGAAAATCACCATCGTGGTCGTCTACGCCGCGGTGACCCTGCTGTTCGCGTCGTTCATTCCGTCCATTGAAGTCAATACGGACTATACACGCACGTTTGGCGAAAAAGTCCCCTACATTGCCGACGGCCTGCACATCTCCCGCAGCATTGGGTCACTCTACAGTTACGAGGTGGCCATTGACTTTGGTGAGGCCGATGCGGTGAAGAACCCGGAGAATCTCCGGGCCGTGGAACGGCTGGAGAACGAGCTGCAGCGGTTCGAAACCTACAAGCGATCAACCTCCGTCAACAGCATCATCAAGGACCTGAACAAGGTGTTAAACGAAGGTGACGAAAGCCAGTATCGGATTCCCGAAGACCCGGCGCTGTTGTCGCAGCTCTTTCTGCTTTACGAAATGAACGGCGGCACCGAGGCGGAAGACTGGGTCGACTACGAGTATCGCCGCGCCCGCGTTCAGGTGGAGCTGCGCAGCTTCACGAGCCAGGACATCGAGAAACAGATCAATTTTGTGCGGTTCCGGGCCGGGCAGTTGTTTCCCGGAGCGGAGGTGTCCGTTTCCGGCACGGCCGCCGTTTTCGCCCGCGCCGCCAACTTCATTGTATCTGGGCAAATCTGGAGCATCCTGCTGGCGCTGGTGGTCATCGCCGGGGTGATGATGATCGTGTTTGGGAACGTGCGTTTGGGCCTCATTGGTGTGATCCCCAATATCACCCCGGTGATCATCTCCCTGGGCGTGATGGCGCTGCTGGATACACCCCTGCACATGATGACCATGATGGTTGCGCCCATGATCATCGGCATTGCGGTCGACGATACGATTCACTTCATCAACCACTACCGCCACGAGTATCACCTGACGGGTTCCTACCGGCAGGCAAATCGCCTCACGTTTCGGACCGTGGGCAAGGCCGTGCTGCTGACCTCGGTCATCATCTGCCTGGGGTTTGCGGCGTTTCTGCCCAGCCAATTGCTGGCCTACCATCATGTGGGACTCTACACCATCATCGCCGTCATGAGTGCGCTGCTGGCCGACTACTTCGTGACTCCGGCCGTCATCATGTTGACCAAACCTTTTGGTCCGGAAAAGCGGGTGGTGGCCTCATCTCAGCCCCAGGCGGTTTCGGCTTATGCCACTGAGCTGCTGGCTGCTAAACGAACTCCAGGTCCAGGTGACCTTGGATCCGGTGGATGATGGCGAGACGGACCTCCGAGGGCACGGTGACCTTGCCCCATACAAAGGGTTCCCCGAAGCGTTTGTCCTCCCATCGCATGCCGCGAAACTCAACGGGATTGGGGTATCGGGGCACGATGTGAAAATGTACATGTGGATTGGGTTTGCCGTCCTTGAAGGGAGGGTCGGGGTTCGTAGTGCGAAACGCCCAGTTCCGCTGATAGTCCAAGTTCACGAGTGGCGCACCGAAAGCCTGCTCCATGGCGGGTTCCAGAGCTGCGAGCAGGGGAACGAGCTCCGCGGACTCTGCTGGGATGAAATCAGCAATGCGAGCCACGTGGCGTCGGGCTGCAACTAGAACCGCTCCCAGACTCGACTGGTTGGGATGAATGATGACCTTGAAATGATCGGTGAACGCGATGATTCCGTCGTCGTGCTCGGGTTGGGTGCAGGAGATGCACTTCGGGTTGAACACCGCTTTGGGCTGATCCCTGAACGCTCGCAGTTTCATCCGGCTGCTGAGTGTGCGGATGGAACCGTATCCCTCAATGTCTGTTCTGCGGGGGGGTTCGGAAAATCTCGGACTCAAAGAATTGTTCCTGGAAGTCGGTTTGTTCGCGAATCTGCGCGTCGGTTACTGTTGTGCCATCCCGGACCACGATCAGTTTATCGTCGTTCTCCCGTTTTCTACGAAGGACAGCAACGCAACGCCCCGAAAAGGTCTCCAGAGGGGAAGGTTCGTTCAGCACGTAGGCGTCCAGCTCCATGCCATCGCCGCTCATCGTATTCGGGATATGGCCGTAGTTCACCGCGTAACGAATGTCGGGGTGCCGGGGGTGGGCGCTGCCCAACGGTCGGTCAATCACGACCTTAACCTTTTTTCCCAGGAATGTGGTGGAATCTGTATTCATGAATTCCGGGAAAAGTGTATGGCTCCAAACATGGGAATCACTTGTCATCGGATCGTCCTTTGCGGAAGCCTCGCACCGCGCAAGCAACACCTCTGGTTTGATCATGATCGCTCCACATGCCCACCGCAGGGTGCTTCACGACGGACGGGGTCTCCTCGGGTTCTGTACCTTCGCAAGGAATCACCTTGGCGATGGGTTTACCGTTCCGAGTCAAACTGATCTCCTCCTGTCGCTCGATGGCCGCTTCCACCTCGTCGGCATTTCGGCGGAGATCGTGGAGAGAGACATTCATGATGACCTTAAACTGGCGGGCGATATCTCACCGGTCAACGAGGTGTCCCCGGCTCTCGCTCATTCCTTCCGGCGGGAGGCTTAGAGTGTGTTGTCGAGGAGTTGGAAGGTGAAGTTGTGTCGGAGTCCGTATCAGAGGGCCTTTTCCCAGAACAGGGCGTGGCCGGTGGTGGGGTCCAACTCGTAGCCGGCGAAACCAAATTTGGCGTAAGCGTTTTGGGCGATGGTATTGTTGCTGAGCACTTCGAGGGTGAGTTTGCAGCCGCCGCGCTCCCGGGCGATGGCCTCCACTTTTTGCAACATGTGTTGGCTTAAGCCGTGGCCGCGGAATTTCGCCAAAACCGCCAGATCATGGATGTTGATGAGCGGCTGACAGGCGAAGGTGGAAAAGCCTTCAAAACAGTTTACCAAACCCGCCGGTTTGCCGTCGACATAAGCGAGAATGGAAAACGCGTGCGGCAGTCGGGACAATTTTTCCACCAGGTTTTCCTTGGCGTAGTCGCTGAGCGGAACGCCGCCCCCCATGGGCTCCGAGGCGTAGGCATCCAAAATCAAAACAATCTCCCGGTGGTGCTTCGGGTCGCGGTAATCAGCCTGAATAATCTCAATTTCCATCATCCACGGATACGGTCCACCCCTGGGAGAAACGCAAGGCAGCCGACAAAACGAACATCCTGCCCTTGTTTCAGGTCGTCCGGATACAAGCCTTAAAAGAGCAGCAGAAACGAGCTGGTCAAAAACGGTTTCAGCCAACCCAACTACAAGCTACTATCGAAGAGCCGGGTGACGTCACCTCAACGAGCGCAGCGAGAGTATCAAGCTTGCCCCCTTTGGGGTCTTCTTTGGGGGATGCACCGGACGTTACTCTCTGAATTCGTAGAGCTCTTCTGAAATTTGGTGGAGGGCGGTGAAAACTTCATCGTGCCAGACGCCCAGGGGGTTCATGAGTCCTGCCTTCTGTCTCCCGTAGGATTCCGTCGCCCAGGAATCGATCACTCCGCAGATGTGCCAGCCCACGAAGTTGGGATGACGGAACGAGTTTTCGGCATATTCATACATCCACTGGGCTCGTTGGGTTTGATCCTTGGCTTGGGGACTTTGGGGGTTGGGCATGCGGGGATCGCCAAACGCGCCAAAACCACCGTCACCATTAATCATCGGCAGGTTGGTGACCCGTGCGATGCGGTTTTGCATGCCCTCCCGGTATTCACCGCGCCCATAGAACTGATAGAGCACCACGTCGACGTAGTCCTTCACGGCGTCGAAAGTCAGATCCACATCATCGGGGTGAAGGTTGGCATTGAGTTTGTCGCCCAGGAAAAGGTGGTTCGGGTTCACGGCCCGAAAAGCCGCTTCGGCGGTGGCGTAATACTCCCGAATGCAGCGGGCGTTGAAGGCGTTGTTATCCTCAATCTCAGTTTCATTGTCGAAGTCGGTGAGGGGGCGCCAGTCCTCCGCTTCCATCAGATCGATCCAGCCAACAAAATCGGTGCCATAGCGTTTGTTGAAATGCTCGATGGAGGCATGGCGGCCTTGCAGGGTGCGGACATACTCCTGCTTGCCGGGGGAGGAGGCAGGCAGGTTGCGCAATACCACGGCCCACGTGGGCGTAGGACGACCCTTCGACACGGCCTTGGCCCAACGCTCCGTCATGACGGGAATGTCTGCCATTGCGAAACCAATGATCATGGGATCATCGACGTATGGAGCGACCTGTTCACGGGCCGCCTTGTCGCAGATGGAGCGGAAAGCAGGGTCGAATATATCAACGTAGTCGGCGGGACCTGCCCGCATGTGCATGGAGAACCTTACGGGAATGAATTGGCGAAAGTGCGGCTTGAGGGGAGGGCGTTCCAACAGGATTGGCTCCTCGTTGTGGTAGCCCATGGAGTTGGCTCCCATGGCGGAAACGATCCGGGCGGCATCCTCGTAAAAGGATTCGTTCCAAGCCGCGGAACGAACCGGGCCGCCGAATTCCTGCTCCCAGTGTTCGCGATTGAGTTCCATGGTCCACAGGCCGGAATGAAAGTGATTTAACCCGAACGAAAGAAATGCGTGGTTTTCGGGGGTAACCAACCACCATTGGCCGTCCTGAAACGTCGTGCGGAAAAAGCCTGCGTTGGGCAGGTCGAAGGACTTGCTCTTCAATCCGCCGAAACGATCGAGTTCAGCAGCCGAGTTGATTGCCGCGACCGAGAGAAGCAGTAGCAGGAAGGTCAAGACTCGCCGCATCGCGGGTTACTTTCGGGAGATCTTGTAGCTCGCAACCGTATAGAGATCATCGAGCTGTTTCTTTGCCGTGAGATCGATGGTCAACGGGTAGAGTTTTCCGATCGGAGCGGCATTGGCATAGGCCGACTTCACCGACGGTTCGATCGAGAGATCGGATATCCCATCCCCTGATTTTTGGGTGAAATAGAACCCGCACTTCAGAAACGGCTTCCACGCTGAAATCCAGAACACCGTCTTCTTCTGGCGGGTCATCTTGCACAGCCATGCTCCACCGTCCTTGTAGAACCGCCACTCGGGTGAGATGTCGTAAGGCGGCTTTGACAGCTTTTCGGTCAGGGTCTCGTAGATTGAGAACTTACGTCCGAGTTCGCTCTTGAGGGTGTCGGAGGTCAGATCGAGATCCGGTGAGGTGAGGAGCTTCTCTGGTTCCATTCTTTTCTGACACTAGCGTTAAAGCACGGCGGCCAGCGACTTTGAAATCTGAAATGTCTTCTTGAACGTAAAGTCCTGCGTGGGTCGGGACGGTGGATAAAACCCAAACCACAGACTACTACCGAGAAGCCATGCGACGACACCTCAACGAGCGTAGCGAGAATGACAAGCCTGCCCCTTTATTCGGCTTTTGTGTTATTGAGGTTCAATTTCTTTGCGGTCGTCCGCCAGAGGACGCCATGAGGTTTCATGGGGATACTCCGAGATGTTTGCGCTGACCACTCCGTCGAATGGCGCGCCCAGCTCTGCTTTCTCTAGTCTCACCTTCACCTCGCCGGATTCGGATTCCAGCACCTGCGAGTGGAGGACTTTATAGAATCCCGAGGCGCCCGCTGGCAATCTCGCTAGCATAGCCGGAAGTGGGGTATATCCCAGGCCCACGTTTAATTCTTGTTTGCCCGCGCTTACATTAGAGTAACTCACCTTGGCTTCCACTTCCGTCCCAAGATCGAGGGCCGATACGATCGTGACGACGGGGTTGCCTACCGGAGGTTCTACCGTGGCACAACCTGCGAAAAGCAGCATAACAAGCGGGATTAGTGAAAGCCTAATTTGGGTCATTGGTGATTCAGTTTGATGCCTTCCGGTTGTTTACTCGACTACAATTTGCTGGTGACCTAATCGGCGAAGGGTGGTGGTGGCCTGACCCCGGAGTTGTCTGCACCGACTGGATGGGCTCTTTCTTCATTTCATCCAGAGGAAGATAGTCGGCATCCAGAGGAGCAAGTGGATCACACCAATCCCAAATGGAATCACGGTGCAGTAGAAATGCAGCCGATCACTTGGGGTGAAGAAACTCGCAACCAATGAGGTCAGGAACCCCATCAGCCACGTAGCGTAAAACCCCATGCCGCTGTAATACAGCGAGTGAATCAGTAGGCCCTTGATTCCAGTCGGAACGCCAGCATCGGTGGCAAAGGCAGTCATCATGAGCGAGAAGCCTAGAAGCACTACGAACAGGATATTTCCTACACGAAGAAAGGCCAAAGGAGTCGCTTTCGGTGGCGTGTCTTGCTTGCCGGGACGCTCCCGCCATTTACGGAATACGAGTGGGGCGAACCAGATGAGACCCAGCCACTGAGCAAATGAGAGGACTGCGAAAATATCCCACTGGCGTGTAATTCCGTCTTCCTCGAATGGTGTCAAAATAGCCGCCGGGGCATTCGATAATCCAACCACCATCGTGATCGCGTTGTTTCGCGGAAGCACTCGATCACTCGAGAGCAGGAGATAACTAATCGCTGCGATCACTAGTGCGATGACTGCTGCGATCATGAATCGGCGCCAAGAGAAGGTCATTTTATCGCCCATCGGTAGAGGTGAGGCACGGCCGGCCAGCGATCGTGGAATTGTGAACAAATTCAGGACGGGTGACGCGACAACGGCGGCCCTGGCCGACATTGTCTCTAACGAGTGGATGGGCTCTTTAGTCATTTATCAAAATGGTCTGGATTTTCCACACTCCGTCCTTCTTCCACATCGCGACTGAAAGTTCTTCCGCAGCAGCATTGGATACTCGAAACTCGACATGCTTCCAGCTCGCTTCTGCTAACTCTATATCACCGATTCCGCGTTTGACGTGATCACGTAACATAACTGTTGTATCTTCCGACGAAGAGGAGGCCAGTAACTGGCTGTCATTTATCAACGTCAGCAATCTTGTGCGGGCATCGGAAGTGATTCGGTTCTGGTGCATTCGCTCGGCCGCAATTGCGCATACGAACAACAAAACTCCGACTAACAAGCAGCGTGTGTTTTTTGTTATGCCCATCGATTAGGCTGTGGAACGATGGCGTCAGCCAGCGTTTCTACAAGCCGCTGGTTAGGAATCGTTGGTTCCGTTCTCGATCGCCGACCATTCATCACGAAGCATGCCGTAGAGCCAGTAGTCTACAGGACGGTCGTCTACCCAGATATGATGACGAGAGATCCCTTCCTTCTGAAAACCCAATCTTTTGGCCACGGCCTCGCTCTTTGGATTATCCACTCTCCCGTGCGCCTTAATTTTGTCGATATCGAGTTCTCTGTAGACTAGACTGATTGCTTCACGACACGCTCGAGTGATTATTCCCTTGCCTCGATAGCGTTCCAATAACGCATACCCGAGTTCCAGGTTTTTATTCTCCCAGTTCCACTCTATTCCTTTGAAGCGCAGATTACCAGCGAGGTTGCCTCTGTAGAAAACGGCAAAATCGAAGCCGCTATCTTGTTTGCAAATGTGGTCAATATTATCGACGAGTTCCGAAGCAATTTGTTTCTGCATTTCTATCTCTTCCACGCCCATCTCAGCTAGCAACGCCTCATACGGTTTGCGGTCATGTTCCTCCGCCAACCGGATCTCAATTTCCTCGTCCACCCGAGAATGGAATGCACGACGTATCTCATCAACCGATTTCATCTCCTAACGTTTGAGCTCAGACAGGGCCATTTGTGGACCTTGTCTGAGGCGACTGGTTCGGATCTTTTTCTATTGATGGTGTCATCGGACAACTTCGATTGAACTCAGCTTCTCGCGCGCGACCACGCGGAGTAGAAATCCACAAAGCAGGAGAATTGCCCAAAGCACCGAAAGGACAACCCATCCCTGCCTCCAGGTCATCACGATCGTTATGGAACTCGCTATGAAAGGGATCCAACCCACTTTTCGCGCCAGGCTCTTCTTCGCCAATGCCACTAGACCGTCTTTGAATATCCAGATCAGCATATTCGCGTAACCGATCACCACTATACTCCAGAGAACAATCGCGGAGGGTATCAGAATCCATGAAATCTGATTCTGGACGGCGAATGCGAATGCCAGCGAACAACCGAGTAGAAATCCACGCGCTATCAATACTGCCTGCCGACTTCGAGGTTTGCTGCTCATTTATTCCGAACGTTTCAGCTCAACCAAGAGGGCCGTTGGCCCGAATTGGCTGCGGCGGTTGATTCGGCTTTCTGATTCTAAGCGTGTTGGATGTGTAGCTTATTGAGGCTCTCAGATACTCCAATAAATCGGAGCCCAGTATTCCATCGATTCTGGTTTGTTGAGCAGCCAATTCCCTTACGTTCCATTCTTCCAGGTTAGTAAAGAAAACCGGTAAACGTAGTATTCTAAGTTCTCCGTTTGTGATCTCATCAATGATTCCCACGGATGACGAGCTGCCACCTCCGCCTCCGTAAAGAGTCCCTTTTCGGACTGGGATGGTCTCGATTTCTAGATCTTGAGCAAGTGAAGTAGACACGATCGTGGTTACGGCTCCTGTATCGAGCAGAAATAGCATCTCTTCTCCGCTAATGTCGAAGGGAACATACCTCCTTCCCCCCTTACCAACAACCAGTCTGACTTCGACCTCTGCGTGGGACATCTCGATTTGCGGAGGAGCATCGAAAAGTGCCTTTACTTCTGCTTCACGAGAAACAGTCGAACAGCCGGCTAATAAGACTAAGGCCATAACTCCACCAATGAACTTCATGCTTCGCCGAACGTTTGAGCTCAGAGATGGGCACTTGTGCCCGTTGTCTGAGGCGATTGGTTGGGCTCTTTCTTCATCAGTTGATTTGGCGGCGATAGAAATTCATGAGACGTCCATCTTCACCGTAGAAGAGAAACAGCTGGCCAGCGCCGAGCAAGCCGTGGCCGACCGGATAATACTCGGCAGTCGCGATCTTCTGCTTGGATCTTTCTTCGATAGCGTGCGCTCTCGCGGGAAGATTCGTAAACGTGCCGTCCGAAGTCCAACCGGAGGATGGGCGTTTGAGAATCTGTGCTCGCTCGAATCCGTATGCCGCGATCGTCGCCTTAGCTTCTTCTTTCGTGAAACCGACACGCAACGCATCCACGACCTTGAAGTCGTTTGTGCTACATCCGCCGAAGAGGATTGCGCTGAAAAACATAACGAGGTTCAGAATAAGCTTCATGCTTCGCCCATCGTTTGAGCTCAGACAGGGCCACTTGTGGACCTTGTCTGCGACGACTGGTTCGACTTTGCTTGTTTACTCACAGCATAGCCGGATAAAGCTGCGGCAACTGCCGCGAATATAAGTATGGTATGGCTTTCGGTGAAAAACCTACCCAACGACTTGGTTTGACGCCAACTGACCACAACAGGACCGATACGCTCAATCTCCACTCCACGTGCTTCTGCGGCTTCAAGAAATGTCGTCGCATATGACTCAAAGCTGAGCTGTAGTTTCTCCTGCTCAAAAGGAGGGGGGGCAAATTCACTGTGGTAATAAAACACCGATAGGAACATCTGATCAGTTCCCTTCTGGTCAAATTCCATGTATCGCTGGATCGAGGCGGGAGCTAGCTCTAGCTCCGGTTCCCACTCAAGCTTCTGTGCCACCGAAGAACGAAAGGCCTTCGTTGCCACAATCTCATCCCAATAAAATGGAAACCCTTCCTCGTCGTCGGCGTAGCCTTCGAAGCCGGCTTCCGGTCTGTCCGTCTGTAATTCCTGATACACCTGAATTTGGAATGGCGGAAAAGGGTCCCAAACTAGGTAGGACACTATCAATCCGATCAATCCACAGGAGAGTCCCGACGCAAATGTGAGGAAAACCTTCATGTAACGACGTCGAACGTCAAAGTGTGGCGCGGCTTTAGCCACTGCCACCACTGCCTGGTTCGGCTCCTAAGGGTTCATGTCTTAGGGGATGGTACGAAAGTGTTTTCAAATGCTCTTTCTTTTTTCTTTCTCCCCATTCTGGTTTCATCTCGAAAAGGAGTCGTTCCTGATATGGGAACCAAACCTCTCGACCGTCCTTTCCTTCAATTCTATTTTTAAATTCGTGTTGAGTGGCTGCATATTGTGTCACTCCATCGAGAAGTTTGTAGAGTATTTCTTCAGGGTCGAAGGTCTTAAACCTCTCGAATTCTGAGCCACGCTCAGTAACTACAAAATGGAATTCTTTTCCTTCACTTTCGATGTGTGGTGATCCGTCGTGCTGTGGGGTTGTATGAAATGCTTTGTGGTAGTCTGGGATATTCAGACCAGAAACATACTCTCTGAACTTTTTTGCGATTCCGTCTACTGTAGTGATATGATTCATTTCTTCCGCCGAACGCTTGAGCTCAGAGACGGCCACTTGTGGCCGTTGTCTGAGGCGATTGGTTCTGCCTTTTAGTCTTCATCTAATCTCCACTGATAGGTGATGGGACTATTCGTTCTTAGTGCGATCCCGGTCTTCCAGCCGGATCGCTCTTCAGCCTGATTAAGGTAGGGGAAGAGAAAAAGATCTTCGAATACGGCAGCACGGGTGTGGACCCCGGCAATACTGATCCAATCAAACCTTACATCTTCGATTCTCGCGAAGCCTTCTGGATGTTCCTTCATTACCGTGAACTGCTCCAAGTTTTCAACGATCGCTCTCCCAACTTCCTCAGGGATCTTTTCTAATCGAGGACCAGATAAGCGCGTGGCGCCTGCCGTCGCGAGGGCGAATGCGAACAAGCTGCAGGCTAGCGTTCGGAATTTCACAATATGCAGAACGATTTAAGTGAGACGCGGCTGCGCGTGAACGTAGGTATAGTGTGAATACGCCAAGGAGGTGTCCGATGAAAAAGGCAACGGCGCAGCCGTTGTCTCGACTGGCTGGTTCGCCTGTTTCATTTAGGTGACCCCTCGTCTCGTTTGGAGAACATGAGAAAAGCGATCGTAATTGGCCAAAACAGCATTGCGACTGCGAAAAGAATGGGCTCCTCGGCCCACGGATAGGAACTCATGAATCCGCCTTCTTGCTTTTTGCTGATCACCGCAAAAGTGGTGAACAAAATACCGATGACGAAATAAGCAGAGAGGAGTGCTTCGGGTAACGTCATCTTTTCTACGTCGAACGTTCGAGCTCAGGGACGGCCACTTGTGGCCGTTCTCTGAGGCGGTTGGTGAGGGTTTCTGCTCATCAGTGTAATCCTCGATTAACTGCCCCAGTTAAGAGAGGAATCAGAAGTAGAAAGAAGAGAGCGAAAATGGGAATAGAAAGCCGAACCAGCCATTTCATCACCGACTGTGCCTGATGATCTCGCGGTAGGTTATCGCGGACAAAAGGTGACCGCACTACACCGTATCCCATCGCGATCAGAGGGATGATCCAAATTGAAGGGGATGTATAGTTCAGCCCCTGCGAGTCGCTTATGAATGCGGCGAAAACCAAGGTGTAAATTACTGCTTCACCTATCCCAATGGCGAGTATCGGAACCAAGTAAACCCTTCGATATGAGTCCTGCTCCATTTCCCTAACGTTAGAGCTGAGCCGCGACGGCCAGCGAAGGAAATATGGGGTTCGGCTGGAGGACAACAGAACGGCCAACGGCGGCTCTGGCCGTCGTTGGCTCTGGCGACTGGATGGGCCTTCTCATTTCTTCGTCAGTCCGACGCGTCGATAGCCGGAATCCGTGACCGTCCAATAATTCCTGACTGCATTCGAGAGGTCGCCCGACTTCACAAGACGATCTCTTACGAACTGAATATGATTCCGCCACTTTCGGTTCCCCTCGGAATGGTAATTCGGTGCGGAGAAATCACGCGCTTCGTCAGAAAGACCGACCTCTTCGGCAAGGGGGACTTCGATCTCTCTTCCTTTACGACTGAAATTGATGCTTCCGCCCATGGAAATGAGTAAACGAAGCAGCGGAGCCTCAAGGTCTGCACGATTTGGCAAATGGAGTTCGTTCATAATATTTCGCCCATCGATTGAGGTCAGACAGGCCGACAAGTCGGCCTTGTCTACACTGATTTGTTCGGCTCACTTCTCGCGCCTTCCTTCATCACACAATTTTTCCAGTCGTGATATGGACTCGTCTGCTAGTTCCTGAATCTCAATACTATTTCCCGTGATTTTACCCAAAGCTTCTTCGAACCAAGGGGTTTTTCTGAATTCCCGTTCGAAAGTCACTTCTGTCGCGGAAGCAATGCCACGAAGCTTAAATCTGAATGTCCAATCGTTAGGCTGGTAGCCGAAGCTAAAAATATAAGGCTTCTTCCATTCGACGATATAGAGTCGCTTCTCACTATTTCCAATCGGAGAGAATTCGTATCCCGGATTTACAGTTTGTTCGTCAAACAGAGCAAACCGAGCAGAAATTAGACCCGGTATGTAAAGTGCATCAAAGTTGTTTGGATTGGTGACGATTTTCCAGACCTGATCGGTAGTCAGATCGACCATGGTTTTTGCTCTTCGAACGGGTCCTTTGGGGCTCATTGTATTTGTGGCTGGTATTGCCGAACGTTAGAGCTCAGACAGGGCCACTTGTGGCCCTTGTCTGAGGCGGTTGGTTCTACGTGTATTGTATCTGAACTTTGATAGATGAGGCGTTAGGGAAGACTAACGATAGTTCGGCGAAGTCTTCGATCGTTGCATAAATCATCTCATGCGAGGTTTTGCAGTCAGATCCGACGATGACGACCCTGCAGCCTGCTGCAATCGCTGAACGGACTCCTGTATCGGAATCCTCAAAGGCAAGGCATGCGGACGTATCATAGCCCAAGCTTTTCGCCGCCAACAGATAGGCCTCAGGATTCGGCTTACCGCTACTCACATTATCCGCTCCAATTAAAACACTGGGATGTGGAAGTTTCGCCGCAGCGAGCTTGGCTCGTGCTGTGGCACCATCGCTGGAAGTCGCTATGGCCCATCGACCATCGGGAATCATCTGCAACATAGATGAGGCTCCAGGAATCTCCCTAAGCTCTACCAACGAGTCCCGTTCCATAATTTCAATCTTCTTGGCTTCGCGTCGCGCATCGAGATTGGGGGCAATGTTTCTGATGGTGTCCTCTGTTCTTGAACTGTGGACTGAACTCTTGAGCACGGAGAACTCGATATCATTTTGGCTGCACCATTCCATCATCACTCGGTCAATGATCGAAGCTGAGTCCACAAGAGTCCCGTCCAGATCAAAAATCAGGGCTTCGAAGACATTCTCCATCATGTAGAACGTTTGAGCTCAGACAGGGCCACTTGTGGCCCTTGTCTGAGGCGGTTGGTTGGGCTCTTTCTTCATCAGTTGATTTGGCGGCGATAGAAATTCACGAGACGTCCGTCTTCACCGTAGAAGAGGAACAGCTGGCCAGCGCCGAGCAAGCCGTGGCCGACCGGATAATACTCGGCAGTCGCGATCTTCTGTCTGGATCTTTCTTCGATAGCGTGCGCTCTCGCGGGAAGGTTCGTAAACGTGCCGTCCGAAGTCCAACCGGAGGATGGGCGTTTGAGAATCTGTGCTCGCTCGAATCCGTATGCCGCAATCGTCGCCTTAGCTTCGTCTTTCGTGAAACCGACACGCAACGCATCCACGACCTTGAAGTCGTTTGTGCTACATCCGCCGAAGAGGATCGCGCTGAAAAACATAACGAGGTTCAGAATCAGCTTCATACTTCGCCCAACGTTAGAGGTGAGGCACGGCGGCCAGCGACCGTGGAATTGTGAGGATATTCAGGACGGGTGATATGACAACGGCGGCCCTGGCCGTCGTTGTTTCAACCGACTTGTTCGACCAATTTTTAAAAACTGAGATTTCCATTTTCGTCGAAACTACCCTTGGGGGCCCACGCCACTTCCCAGTAGTACCCGTCTGGATCGCGGAAATATCCACTGTGACCTCCCCAAAAGACGTCCTGTGCTTCTTTCGCGATCGTACCTCCGTTTTCCTTCGCCAGGGTAAGGACCGCTGACACCTCTTCCTTCGTTCGAACGTTGTGTGCGATGGTTATGCCAGTGAAACCTTCGGTCGAAGGGCGTATTTCCGGACCGATGTCTTCTGCCAATTTGTCTAGAGGGTAAAGCGCCAGAGCAGTGCCGTTTAAACCAAAGAAAGCAATCTCGTCACCATCTTTAGCTTTCGTTTCAAAACCGAGGCCATCGCGATAGAACTGAATCGAGCGATTCAAGTCTCGGACGCCAAGGGTGATGATGCTGATTCTGGATTCCATTTTCGTCGAACGTTTGAGCTCAGAAACGGCGACTAGTCGCCGTTGTCTGAGGCGACTGGTTCTACCTTTTGTTTTCTTGCGAAGAGATGATCTCCGACAGCGATGCCCGATAGATACATCGTGAAGTTATGCTTGCTGCCATCTTTCCAGTAGATGGTCCCCATCGTGTAAGGAGCGAAGTGCCAGCTATCTTTCTGCGAGTTTACACAAACTGCTTCCTCTAGTCTTCTTCTCACCAGAGCTTCCGAGAATTCGACCTGTCCCGAGTTCAAACTGGGTGTGCCAATGAGGATTCTTTCGATCTCCTGCGATCTTTCGAGAAAGTCGATCAGTGGTGTGCCGTCTTCGACGGGCCTCATAACTTCGAAATGCGAATTAGGTCCCGCATCAAGTGTCGGACCGTTTTCGATATCCACCTCGTAACCGAAGAGAACAGATGCGATGAAGAGACCGAAAACGCTGTGGAGGGGTTTCATTCCGTAGAACGTTTGAGCTCAGAAACGGGCACTTGTGCCCGTTGTCTGAGGCGATTGGTTGTGCCTTATCATTCTGAGGTTTGGGATTGCAGCGCCTGATCCTCAGAAAGCTTGCGCAGCTCACTTATTACGATGACGGACATAATGAACAGAACGACAGGAATGATCGTGCCGACCAGACCTTTCCAGAGGAGCTTCTTGAATCCGTATTTTGGTATTCCGCACAGGGCAATGATGCCGGCCGGTATAGCCGACACCACAACTACCGTGGGAATGTAGAGTAGAAAACGCGCTGAATCAGGAGGCAGATTTCTACTAATGCCGGAGAGCAGAAACTGGAGAACGAATGAAGCAACCAGAGCGATAACAGAATAAGTCGCCGCTTTGTGGAAGAAGGAAGAGGTCTCGGCTGGAGTTGAATCGTTCATCTAGCTTGTCGTCGAACGTCGAAGTCCTCCTACGCCTGACCGAGAGCGCGGCTACGACTGCTGGCTGAGGGTTGAACGGTCATGACGACTTGAGGTCGCGGCGGGTCAGGCGTTAGGAGCGACGCCTTGTTCGCCCCTTATTCTCCGTCAGTGAAACATGCTGGTGAAAGGGCCGTTGTCGTTAAAGTAGATGTTGAACCCGTATTGATTATGGGCGCCAGGAATTAGTCGGACGAGTTGCGTAGCGGCTTCATGAGCAAGAGCCTGCGGCGACAGCTTCCCCTTCTTCTTCTTTTTGTTGGCCACGTAAAGGGCTGACAACTTGCTCATAAACACCATGTCGATTGCACTTCCGTCCATCCAGTCGACCGACTTCCGATAACCAGCTACCCATACCAAGTTCGTCGAGCTATTGAGCAGGAATTTGGCAGTCGCAGTGTTTCCGGTCAGGCAGGTTCCCAGAAAGAGTCCTTTCACCTGACCGGTCAGATTTGAGGTCTTGATTATATTCCTAAACTCCGCGCGGCTGATCGCATTGTTTGCGGTGGGTCCGATTCGATTCTCATCACCATGGCTCGCTAAGTATACGACTTCCGTCGTCCTATCCTGCGCCCGTGAACTGAAGACCGTTTGCAGAGACGACCTGTCAGCAAACATGTCGTAGAAAAACGCCGACGGATTGTTGTAGTTTATAGCTGCAACTGCCTCGAAAAGGCTTCGAACGCTGTGATTCCCGGTGCTCCACCACCGTGATTCGATTACTGAAACGGGTCCCATTTGAAGCGTGGTCTATTTTCTTGGCGAACGTCGAGTCCTCACGACGAAGGACGCGCAGCGTCCGGAGTTGTGAGCGACGTCTGGTTGGCTAGTATGTTTTCTAGTTCTCGAAGATTGGAGATGGTGTAATCCGGAACTTCAAATTCGTTTTTTGGTGATTGTGCATCGTTGTAACAACCTAAGATTCTGACCGTCTTGAACCCCAGCCTTTTTGCTGGGCCAATGTCGTTGTCTAAACGGTCCCCTACCATAAGGCAATTAGTCGCTTTTTCTCCCGAATCCTTTAAGGCGATGTCGAAAATTCTGGAACACGGCTTACTAACTCCAACATCAAAGGAGGAGACGACAGTGGAAAAGTGATCTAGTATTCCGTACTTCGTGAATCGTGTTTGGGCTCCTTCCGATTGATTCGCTATGATTCCCAGGCGGTGGTTTCTTGCTAGAGACTCTACTGCTTCTTTCGCTCCTTCTTTCAGCGACAGCAGGTCCTTTCTCCAGGCACATTCTTTCATCAATAACCCGTAGGTCTCTTCGCTGAGCGTAAGTCTACGAATTGTGCTTTCGAATACACTCGAGACTCTTTGATTAGATGAAAACCGTAACTCTTCAAAGAACTCTTTGGTGCTGATCGTGACACCTAGATCGTGCAAGATGGGAACAGCTTTTTCTGCGCGCCATTCTACCGCACGATTTTCGTCTTCAAGTGTGTTTCCGATATCGAAGAAGATCATGTTTTCCTTAGCCAACGTTTGAGCTCAGACAGGGCCACTTGTAGCCCTTGTCTGAGGCGGCTGGTTGGACTTTTTTTTACTCATCTGAAATGCGAGTAACAACATCTTCCCAGCGATCAGCGACCTTCCAAGCGTCGTCTGTCGATGAGTAGCCTACAAATGGAAGCTTCCAAACCACACCAGCTGCACCAAATGCCAGCATCTCGCCACCACCATCGTTCCCAAAGCCAAGAAATCCGGGCATAAACTCAGACACCTGATATTCGGCATCCATCTTCTCGATGTCCGCCAGTGGCCAAAGTATGAAATAGTCTGGCTCATCTTTCGTTAGCGACTCGTTGCGCCCGCCTTTTTCGATATAGTCGATGTATTCCTTAGGCACGCTGATCTTCATCTCTGTGTGTCCAACGT
>JANQKV010000028.1 GCA_028280945.1 Opitutaceae bacterium | reverse complement strand
AGGGTGAGCGCAGCCTGGTCGCAAAGTGCTCGGCGATGCGGCGGCAGGCCTTGGCGTGATCGATCCAGAATTGGCGCACGGGTTTACTCGCGTGGGACAAGGTGAAGCCGTCGTTGGCGAGCGGGTGGGCGAAATAGGTGGGGTTGAAGTCGAGCCCAATTTTTTCCGCCTTGGCCCAAGCGACCCATTGGACGAAGTGCTGTGGTTCGAGGGCGTCGCGGTCAACGAATTCACCCTCCGTTTCGGCGTAGAACGCGTGCAGGTTGAACCGTTGTCTGCCGGGTAGCAGCGAGAGCACCTTGCTCGCGTCCTGGCGCATTTCGTCACCGTTGCGGGCGCGGCCGGGATAACCGCCGGTGGCCATGATGCCACCGCCGTCGAGACCTTCGCGGGGCGGTTCGAGCCCGGCCACGTCGTCAGCCTGCCAGCAGTGCAATGAGATCGAAAGGGAGAGGGCCTGCTTGATCGCTTTCTCCGTGTCGACGCCATGGTCGGCGTAGGCTTGGCGGGCGAGTTTATAGGCGGCGGAAACTTGTTTGGTGGTGGGCATGAGAAGGATTTTGGATTTTCGAATTACGATTGGTGGGATGCCGTTCGACGGTTCGGGTTTTTAATTCGTAGGGTCGCAGGCAGGGGGCGCTGTGGGGGGATCAGCGTTTGGGTTTGAAGGTGCGGGTTTTAAGCTGCGGCAACAGGAGTTGGCGGAAGGTGGCGAGGTTTTTGACGACGCGCAGGGCAATGAGTTGGTTGGCGATGTTGCCCACGGCCGAGCCTTCCACTTCGCAGGCCATGAGAGGCAGGGCCGTGGCGTTCGCCGTGGCCTGACAGAGTAGTTTGTTCTTGGCGCCTCCTCCCACCATGATGATGCGCTTGAAGGTGCAGCCTGAAAGGCGGGCGAGCCGGGCCACCACGTCCGCGTGTCCCTGGCCCAGGGAGTCGCAGATAAGACGGACATATTCCACCAGCTCTTGGGGAGGTTTGACACGGTGGCGCTTGAGCTGGGCATTGATGGCGGCGCGCATGGACGGCGGATTACCGAAGGCGGGATCGTTGACATCCAGCAACCGGGAGGGGGCGGGTAACCTGGCGGCGGCTGAAACCAGTTTATTCCATTGGCCGGTGGTGGTGGGGCGGGCGGCAAACTCGCGCAGGGTCTGCTCCATCAGCCAAAGGCCGGTCACGTTGGCGAGCGGACGGATCTCTCCGCGGCCGGTTTGATCATTGGCGATGCGGGCGGCAAGCGCTTCGTCGGACAGCAGGGCGCGATCAGATTCCATGCCGACAATGGACCAGGTGCCGGAGCTCAGCAGGATGTCGGAACCATCGGCGGCGGCCGGAATCGCGTCATAGGCGCAGGTGGTGTCGTGGCCCGGGACGGCGATTACCCTGGTGCCCTTGAGGGCGGCGATGCCTTTTACCGGCCCCAGGTTCTTGCCGGTGCGAGTGGGAGCCCCGAGCCAGGAAGGCGGGATTTTGAAGTGGCGCAGCGTGGCGGCCGACCACCCCCCGCGGGAGATGTCCAACAGTTGCGCGGTGCCGGCGATGCTTTGACCATTGGACATTTTGCCGGAGAGCAAAAAATTGAAGTAATCAGGCAGGAAGAGACAGCGGGCAGCGGTCCGTTTGAGGCCGGGGTGGGCCGCGACGGCGGCGGCAAGTTGCAGCGAGGTGTTGTAGAATACGGCCGGGATGCCGGTCGCGCGGTAGATCCGGCGCAATTGCCCGGGATGGGCCTGCAGGTCGGCCAGCAGCTGCTGGGTGCGATCGTCCCGGTAGGCAAAAAACGGATATACTGGGTTGCCGGTCGCATCGGTCAGCACGTGATCGACGCCCCAGGTATCCACTCCCACAGAGGCGAGTTTACCGCCGGCCGGGATGGATCCGGCGGCGTGCACCAAGCCTTGCTGCACCTGCTGCCACAGGCCTGGAATGTCCCAATAAGCATGACCATTAAGCGCCCTGACTTCATTTGGAAAACGATGAACCTCCTGTGTGGTCAGAGAGCCGTTTGCCCATGAGCCCAAAATGACCCGTCCCGACGTGGCTCCAAGATCGACGGCGGCACAGTAGACGGGGGAAGTTGGGGCAGGCATGAAGGGGGAGGGAAAAGATTAAATACTGATTCTGCCAAGAATGTGATTCGATCGGTTTGGGGTCAATTGAGCAGAAATATGGACGTGATTTGAGTCCAAGGGAATAGATGGTTTGATCAAAAACATACAAAAAATGATCAGTAACATCGGGGATGCCCCTGCCCGAGTGAGAGCGCCCAGGTTTTTCGTGGAAAGGGACCGTTCTCCGCTAGCCAATTGAAGATTCATCCGTGAGCCTCAAAGGGTCATTTCAATTGCTTCACCATGTCTGCCAAAACCGGATTCGATTACGCCCCCCAAGCCAAAGCTGCGACCCAGGTGGTTGCTCCCGGCGAGTTCTATTTTGCCGCGACCCATCTGGATCACGGCCACATCTACGGGCAGGTGAATGGATTGCTCGAAGCGGGAGCCACGCTGCGCTGTGTCTTCGATCCTGACCCGGCCAAAGTGAAGGCGTTTCTGGAAAAACACCCGGAAACCCCGGTGGCTGATTCATTCGAAGACGTTTTGGCTGACCCGGAGATCAAGTTGGTGGCGGCGGCGGCCATTCCCCATCTGCGGGCGGGAATCGGTATGCGCGTGATGGAGGCCGGAAAGGATTACTTCACGGACAAATGTCCCTTCACCACTCTGACCCAATTGGAGGAGGTGAAGGCCAAGGTTGCGGAAACAGGGCGGCGTTACATGGTCTACTTCAGCGAACGCCTGCATGTGGAGTCCGCGGTCAAAGCCACGGAACTCATTCAAGGCGGCGCCATTGGTGAGGTGGTTCAGGTGATCAATCTCGCGCCGCATCGTTTGTCCAAGGACAGCCGCCCCGACTGGTTTTGGCGCAAGGAGGAATATGGCGGCATTCTGACCGACATTGGCTCCCACCAGTGCGACCAGTTGCTGACCTTCACCGGATCAACTGATGCCAAAATCAACTTCGCTCGGGTGGCGAATTTCGCGAGTCCCGACAAACCGGAGTTTGAGGATTTCGGCGAGGTTTCCTACACGATGAGCAGCGGAGCATCGGGTTACTTTCGGGTGGATTGGTTCACTCACGACAACTCACCGGTCTGGGGCGACGGTCGCGTGTTTGTCGTCGGCACGAAGGGCACGCTCGAGATCCGCAAATATTGGGATCCGCAGCAACCCGGTGATCCGCGTGATCGCATCTACTTGGTCAACGACGACGGCAGTCAACTCATTGAGTGTGCCGACAACGTAGGCTTCCCGTTTTTTGGCGAAATGATTCTCGACCTGATTCACGGCACCGACAACGCGATGACCCAGGAGCATATCTTCAAGTCGGCTGAAATCTCCCTTCGCGCCCAGGAAGTCGCTGACGCTGCGCGATAGGGCGACTGAGAGGCACGGATTTTTTGTCACAGAGAACACAAAGGAGGCCTAGAGTTCACTGAGCCTTTCGCCTGTTGAGGCCTGGTGTCAGGGCAGGGCATCAGGGCTGACGCAAATCACAACCAGACTTAGTTCTCAGACTTGGCAGGACCATGCCATGGTTCTGGGGGCGACTTCGACTAGCCCCGTTTGAGGCGATCGGGCACGCGATCCTCTTCTTGTTCAAATCGAGTTTGACCATGATCTTCGAGCGGCGGTGTGCTGCAGGCTGTTATACACAAGAGACCAATCAAAATAACAGTTAACCGGGCGACCTTCTTGGTTGGTTTCATGACAGTAGCTGAATTGGTGGTCGCGCTTCGCCTTGTGTCTCCGTGATCTCGGTGTCTGCTCTGTGCCCTCTGTGACAAAATCCAGCCGTGGAGTGGTTTCGTCAGCTTGCGCGCGGTTGCACGGTTACCACGATCGACTTGGAGGTGGGGGTGCGGCTGATGTTGGCGGTGCTTTTGATCGGCACGAGCACGTTGGCCTCGGGGTAGTAGGCGGCCGCGCAGCCGCGGGGAGTGTCGTAAGGGATCACCAGGAAGAGCTCGGCGGTGCGCATTTCGCCTTCAAAATGGCTGATGATGTCGACGGGTTGTCGAGGCTTCAGTCCCCGATCCACCATGTCCTCACGATTCATGAAGATCACCCGGCGTTCGTTGCTGATGCCGCGGTAACGGTCGTTGTTGCCGTAGATCGTGGTATTGAACTGGTCGTGGCTGCGGAACGTTTGCAGCAGCAGTTGTCCCGGCTCAAGTTGCAGGGGGGCGAGTTCGTTCACGGTGAAGCGCGCCTTGCCCGTCTTGGTATCCCACCGACGCTCTTTCACCCCATTGGGCAAATAGAAGCCGCCGGGTTGGTGGATGCGCACGTTGAATTTATCGAAGCCCGGCACGACACGTTCGATGTGCTCGCGAATGCGGTCATAATCATCGGCCAACACCCGCCATGGCACGGTGCTCGATGTGCCCAGTGTGGTCTCGGCCAATCCACAGATGATGGCGACTTCGCTCAACAAATGAGGTGACGCCGGCGACAGTTTTCCCTCGGAGCTGTGCACCACGCCCATGGAGTTTTCCACGGTCACAAACTGGGGACGGTCGCCGCGCCGGTCGGCCTCGGTGCGGCCAAGGCAGGGCAGGATCAGGGCGCGTTCGCCCGTCACGAGGTGGGCCCGGTTCGGCTTGGTCGAGACGTGCACGGTGAGGCGACACTTGCGCAGCGCCTCGGCGGTGAAATGGGTGTCGGGGGCGGCGGAGAGAAAGTTGCCGCCCAGGCCGAAGAAGACGCGGGTTTTGCCCTCGTGCATCGCCTCGATTGCTTCGACCGTGTCGTAGCCAAACTCACGGGGGGATTTGAATCCAAACTCGGTGTCCAGCTTGTCGAGAAACGGCGCGGGCGGGCGTTCCCAGATGCCCATGGTGCGATCGCCCTGCACGTTGCTGTGGCCCCGGACCGGGCAGAGACCGCTGCGGGGGCGGCCGATTTTTCCAGTGAGCAGATGCAGGTTCACCAGCTCTTGAATTGTCTCGACCGCATTGTGGTGCTGGGTGAGCCCCATGGCCCAGCAGGTGATGCACTCCCGGGCGTTGATGAACACGTCTGCCGCTTCGCGGACCTGTGTCTCGGTCAGGCCGGACTGGGTGGTAATGTCATCCCACGAGGCGGTTCCGACATGTGCGATCAAAGCCTCGTAACCCTGGGTATGCTCCGCAACAAAATCACGGTCCACGACGGTGCCGGGATTGAGGGCCTCGGCCTCCAGCACGCACTTGAGCAGGCCCTTGACGAAGGGCAGGTCGCCGTTGATGCGCACCGGGACGTGCAGGGATTGCAGGGGGGTTGCCACCCCGAGCAGCCCGGAAAGCTTCTGGGGATGGGCGAACGCCTTGACGCCGGTCTCGAGTAGTGGGTTTACGGATACGATACGTCCGCCACGTTTCACCGTCTTCTCCAGCGAGGTGAGCATGCGCGGGTGGTTGGTGCCCGGGTTCTGGCCGATCACCATGATACAGTCCGTGTTTTCAATGTCCTCGAGTGTCACGGTGCCCTTGCCGATACCGATGGTCATCTTGAGCGCCGCCCCACTGGACTCGTGGCACATGTTGGAGCAATCGGGCAGATTGTTGGTGCCGTATTGGCGGACGAAGAGCTGATACAGAAACGCCGCCTCGTTGCTGGTGCGACCCGAGGTGTAGAAGGTGGCTTGGTCGGGCGAGTCGCAGCCGTTGAGTTCTTCCGCGACCAGCGCGAGGGCGTCTTTCCAGGCGATGGGTCGGTAGTGCGTGGCGTCACGGTCGAGCAGCAGCGGTTCGGTCAGGCGTCCGGCGTCGTTGAGTTCGAAGTCGGACAGGGCCGCCAACTCCGCGATGGAGTATTGGGCAAAAAACTCGGCGTCGGCCCGTTTACGGGTGGCTTCGGTGGCGATCGCCTTGGCGCCGTTTTCGCAGAATTCGAAACTCGACCGTTCGTCGTCGGGATCGGGCCACGCGCAGCTCGGGCAGTCAAAACCACCCTTTTGGTTTGCCCGCAGCAGCGCCCGGGTGCCGCGCACCATGCCCGCCTGCGCCTGAATGTGTTTGGTGGAATTGATGACCGCCGTGGCTCCCACCGCCTTGCCGGGGGGCGCCGACTGCCCCAGCCGCAACAGTTTGCGCGGCGGTTCGGCATCGGGGAGAGGAGGCTTGGAGGCAGGCATGGAAGGACCGGCGCCTAGTCGGCCTCGGCGAGCGCTTCGTTCCAGAGGACGCGCAGGTCCTTGCCGAGTTCCCGGGCCTCGTGCCAGCTGTCGGGGAAGCAGCTCAAGCCGTAGCCGATTTTGGGACCAATCTCGGGACAGGCCCAGAAGGTGTTGCCCGGGCGCGGTCCGGCGAGCCACAGGTCGAAGGCTTTGCGAATGAACGGACGCAGCTCTTCGTATTCCGGGGAAAATTTCTCCGTGCCGTCCGTCACCGGCACCTGGCAATGGTGGCCATTGAAGGGGCGCATATGCCAGAGCGTGGAAGCCTGAAAGAGCGGGATGTTGTCGAACAGCCGCTCCACGTAGTTGTGGGGACCGAGGTGCTTGACCGAGGCGGGGTGGGAGAAGTCGTAGTTGACGCGTGGATACTTGCCGGTCCGAGCCTTCACGCCTTCGGCGATGGCGATGGTTTTTTCGGGTGTCTCGGTGCAGGTGTCACGGTGCACCTCAAGATAAACCCGGGCGCCCTGGCGCTCGGCTTCGGCCATGAGTTCGGCGGTCAGTTCGACCGCTTCGTCGATCGGAGTGTCATGGTCGGCCAGCTGGCAGTTGATGGGACCGTCGCCGAGCTCGAGGGAAGCGGCGATGCGCGGGGCAAAATGTTCCACGGCACTGGCGTCAAAAAAGCCACCATAGCGCAGTCCGGTGGCATCGAGGGCCTCTTTCAGGCCGGGGGTGCCGATGCCGGTGGTGCAGGCGTCAAACCCGGCCACCTTGATGGCTTCGACTTTTTGCAGAGTGCTCCAGTCGGAGCCATCGGGATTCTGTTGGTTGGTGAGGCTCCAGAGGTTGGCCTCGAGGATGAGTTGAGGAGCGGACATGACGGGGCGGCAGGGTTGAGGTGAGCGTGGTTGATCGCGGGATCGGCACGATCAGGAGGCGGGCTCGTATTCGAGCCAAATCTTTCCGTCTTCAACGTGAAGTTTTACCCCGATCTGAGCCGAGGCCTCCTCGATGGCACCCTGGAACATGTTTTTCGGATCGGGCCCGTTGTCGATGCGGCGGAGCAGGCCCTCGCCTTTGTTGGTGCCGAGAGCCATGGTGATTTTGAGCCCCCGCCGCTTGGCGGAAAACTTGGTGCCGTCGGGCAGTTCGATCTTCTTCTTGAGCGGCTTTAGAAACGCGTCGGCGTAATGCACCCCCACGCCGGAGCGGTCATTCTTCTCGGGGCGGAGGGCGGCTTCGATGTCGGGGTTGAGGGGAGCGAGTTCGGTTTTCATGACGTGGTTTGATTCAGGGCAAAGTGGATGGTTTGGAGCACGGCGCTCCATTTGTGTTCACGGCCGTCGACGTGGCACAAGCAGCCGGAAGCTGAGGTGTTGGGCTGCCAGCTGACCGCCTCATCGAGCGGGCGACCAAGCAAGGGGGTTTCGTTGCGCATCCACTCGACCACCATGGCATCACTTTCGCGCCAGCAGCACATGCGGGTGTGGCCATCGCCGTGCGGTTCCGGCCGGCACCGCATCCATTGGATCTCGTGACCGGACTCAGCTTTGCCCAGGGTCACGTAATAGAGCAGGGTGAACTCGATGTTGCCACAGGTGCTGCCTTGAAAACGAAAAATAGCCTCGTGGCCGCCGCTGACCGTGGGAATGAGTTGCAAATTACGGGTGGCCCATCGTTTCAGGACGCGGGGGGTGAACCGGTAGGATGCGGATCCAGTATCGTTCATCGGGTGAAAGAAGTGGGCAGGACCTCATGAGCAAAGACGGCGATTTGCGACTTTTTGGGCATCAACATGCCGGAGCTGAGGACGTCGAGCGGTCCCGGTAAATCGACCGTGGATTTGATGGAGGCCAGCAGTGGATGATTGGCCTCTATGCCCCAGTTCGGATAGCCGGGGGATACATGTCGGCTGGTGCCGAATGCGTTCCGCGTGCGGGTCAGCAGGTGATCGACGACCGCGGCGGCGAGACACTCCAGGAAGTAGTAGCGGTCGGGCTCGTCTTTGTCCCAGCGCTCGGCCGCATGTTGTTCGGCTTCGGGGCCGGCACTTGCCACCACGACGGCAACAGAATCACTGGCGGCGGCCGAAATCTCGGGGACGAGTTCACGGATGGCTTCGTTGGCTTCGAGGGCAATGACCCAGGGGTGGGCGTTTTCGGCAAACCAGTCCCGGGCCCACTGCGCGTTGTCGGCCAGGGTGTCCTCGAACTCCCTGGTCGGAGGGAACCGCAGAAACCGCTTGAAAGTGGCATCGTCAACTTCAACTGCCGGGGCATCATCACAGTGCAGGATCATGTGAGTGCCTCCTCGGTTTCCGTGCCGAATCGTTGGAATTGGCAGCCTTCGACGAAGTGGTCGAAGAACTGCGGATTGGTCTCCAGCTCGATGTGCTCGATGTCCTGGATGAATTTCTCCAGTTCGCGGCGCCGTGTGAGCGACAACAGCGCCAGCGTGGCCCCTTCGATCGCGGCGTTGCCGATGCGCACGATTTTTTCCTCGGGCAGGTCGGGAATCAGTCCGATTTCCTTCGAAGCTTCGATGTCCAGATGACGCCCGAATCCACCCGCGAGATAGAACTTGTCCACGTCGGCCAAGGAAACGCCGTAGGCTTGGGCAACAATGCGAAGACCGGAGACATTGGCACCTTTGGCTTGGGCGAGCTCATTGACGTCACTTTCCCGGAACTCGATGCCCGCCTCCTCATCCACCACAAAAGCAGGTTCCTCATCCTCGAAGCGACCATAAGCGTTCATCAACTCGGTGCGTTTCATTTCCGCCAGCAACGAAATGAGCCCCGAGCCACAGATGCCTTCGGCCGGGCCGCCGCCGATCACCGTCGATGTGACGGATCCCTCGTCATCGATGTGCACCTTTTCGATCGCTCCGGGCAGACCCGGCATGCCGCGGCTGATGGCGCGGCCTTCGAAGGCGGGACCCGCGGGACAAGAGGCGGCCAGCATGCGCTCGCGATTGCCCATGAACACTTCGGTGTTGGTGCCGATGTCCATGATGGCAATCAGCTCGTCGGTGCGGTCGCCGGCGACCGCGAGCAGACAGGCGGCCGCATCGCCGCCCACATGCCCGCTGACCACGGGCAGGGCATAAATCCGCGCCTCGGGGTGGCAGGGCAGGCGAAGCGATTTGGCGGGCTTCGAGACTGCGGTCGTTGCGGCTTCGCCGTCTTTCCAGGCTTTTTCCGTCAGCGACTGGTAGGGGCGCTGGCCGATCGTGTAGACGCTGAGACCAAGGAACAGGTCCCGCATGGTGGGGTTGCCCGCCACGACGATCTCAAAAATGTTGTCGGTCTCAACCGGGAGTTGGCGGATGGCGCGGGTGAGGTAGCCCAGCAGCGTGCGCTGAAGCAGGCGCCCCGGATGGTCGGTGTCGTATTGAATCCGGGACATCACATCGGTGCCGCCGAAACGCTGGGGGTTTTCCAACGACGTGCTGGCCACGATTTTGCCCGTCTCCAAATCGACCGCCCGAATCACCACGGTGGTCGTGCCAATGTCGATCGAAAGGCCCAGGATCGGACCGTTGGAACGGGCAATTTCCCGCCCCTCGCAAAGGATGCGGTCGCCATCGCGCGTGATGGCCGGGTCGTAGTTTAAGAGCGCGGCTTCCGGCGGAAGGTTCATGGCGCCTTCCTCGATGTTAATCTGGGCCCGGCGCATGGTGTGCGCCTGCACTTCGCCAACAACATCGGTGAGGCGGGTGCAGCAGGAGAGGCGAAAATCGTCCGGCAAGTGCTCTTCCTCGGGAACCGGAGGAGAGAGACTTTCCATTCCCGTCGTGATCTCCATCATGCACTCGCGGCACTTGCCCTGCCCGCGGCAAGACGACGGCACGGCGACGCCCAGGGATTCGCCGATGTCAAAAAGAGACTGGCCGACTTCGAACGAACCTACCCGCTGGTTGATGGTTACTTTTTTGCCCATGGTGAATCAGGTTAGAGGCCGGGCACCGACTCAGGTTCATGGGCGCCAAAAGCGGCGCCGTCAAAGACTACGATTTTTTTGTCGCGGAGATGAGAAACGGAGGAAAGCACGTCGTGGGAGGTGAGAATGAGGCGAGCTTTGGCGTCGGCGGCCAGCACCCCAAAACGTTCCGCGTAGCCCATGCGATCGACTCCCGCCCCGGTCGCCGTGTGGAGCACCTGGGTGGCGGAGAGCCCGGCATCCTGCATCAGTTCGAGTTCACGAATAAAGCCCCAGCCGTGCGCGACGCCGTGGGAGCCCGCATCGCTGCCCGCCACCACCCGCACGCCGATTTCCAGGGCGTGAGCGAGGTGGGTTTTGTGGTCGTCGACGATGCGGCGAAGATTGTCGCACACCTCCGGGCTCCATCCGACGCACTCGGGGTGTTCGAATTGGAACTGCACGGGGGCGATGGTGGGGACCCAGACCATATCCAAATCGCGGATACGCGCCAACTGCTCGCGATCGATGAAGTAGCCGTGCTCGACCGTATCCACGCGGGCGGCGATACAATTGTCGACCCCATCGTTGCCGGAGCAGTGCACCATCGTCTGTTGGCCGTGCCCGCGGGCGGCCGAAACGAACGCAGTGAGCTCATCGGCCGGCATCTGAGGTTTCGCCGTTACGGTGCCTTTGGCAAAATTGATGATCCCCGTGGCAAGAAGCTTGATTCGGTGTGATCCGGCGGTCACCCGATCCGCTACGGCTGCCGCGGGCGAGCCCTGCTCCTCCATGGGGCGGGCCATGAATGAGCCGTAACGCTTCTCGTGATTGATGGCCGCGCCGGGCGCATCAACGTAGGGCATGATGCCGCGGGCGGCGGAGCGATAGCGGGCTTGCAGGGTGAGGCCCACGCCCACTTTGTCGCCGGCCTCACGCACCGCCGTGATGCCCATGGCGACGAGCCGTTCCAGCCGGTTGGTCGCGTGCTGCAGTTGTTCCTCGGGGGAGAGTTTAAGGTAAGCCGAGCGGGCGTCGGTATCGGTTTCGCCGCCTTCCAAAAAGAGATGCGTATGGGCATCGGTCATGCCCGGCAGAGCCGTGTGATTGGGCAGATGAAAATCCGGCCCGGTTTGGCCGGGCCTGATCTTGTCAACCTGGGGCGCGGCACTCCCCGCGTAACCAATCGTTTCGCGGTCGATCACCAGGTGCCCTTCGCCGGGGACGGAAGTGTCCTGTCCCGTAAACAGTCGCCCCACCTGCAACCACACCGGATGGCCTTCGGCCAACTGGTCTTGAAGCTGGGCGGCTAGACTGGCGGAAGAAGGGACCATCTCAGTCGTCAATGTAGTCCGAGCAAATTTCCATGACCGCTTCAGCTTGGCGGAAACCCGCTTCCTCAACGGACTCACCGTCCTGCGGCCGGCCTTCTTCCAAAGCGCTTTCCAGGGCGGCGACAAGCGGGTGATCCGGTTCGAGCGGAGTGGAATTGGCTTCCACATTGGCAAGTGCGTAGTCGAGACCAAGCCGACCGGCGATGGTGAGGTAGGCGCGCTCGAGCAGCGGCTTGGCGGCCTTGGGCGTGCCCCACGCGAAGTTGGAAAGTCCCACCGAGTAGTGCAGGCCCTTGAGCTCCGGATCCTGGCTGCAGAGTTTCAGGGTATCGAGGCCGATGTTGACCAGGCCATAAGTGTCGGCGCCGACGGGGGCGAGACCGGGGTCGACAATGATGTCGTCGACGGTGCGGTTGGCTTTCGTAACGAGCAGATCAACAAAGCGCTTCACGGTTTCATAGCTGTCCTTCGGATCGAGGCTCTGGCTGGTGGAGCCATCCGGCAGGAAGCATTCGGAGGCCATCACGATGCAGCGCATGTCGTGCTCACCGATCAGGGCGATCATATCATCAAGATCGTCGCGGGAGGCGGCGAGGGAATTGAGGCACGGCTTGCCGCGGGACTTGTCGCGATCAAAGACCTCGAGGCAGGCACGGTGGTAGGCGATGTTGGGATTGTCGAAACTGAGGGAAACGTCGGTAACCTCCTGGATGGCCGGAATGACCTTCGGCAGAAAGGCCAGCATCTCCTCGACGCGAACGGCGACACGTTGCGTGCCGTCGACATTCAAGTTGACGAGTTCGGCCCCGGCGTCGGCCTGCAGCTTGGCGAGATGTTGATAGCCCGTGACATCCTGAGCCTGCCAGGCGCGGCGGGCGCGGGCGTAAGCGTTGTTGATCAACTCTCCGATTATTTTGGTTTGGGGAACGGTGGTGAGAGTGGGGGAGGATTCGGATGCTGTGTTCATGGCGGGATGCGTCTGAGGAGGGATAAAGGGGGGGAGGATTACCTTGGGTCAGGTGCTGCGGCCGGTGACGGGGATGGGGTCGGAGGGCGCCGGGACTTCAACCGGGTTGCCGAGATGGTCGCGGGCGTGCCACGTATTGGCCCAGCTGGAAGTGCCGCGCAGGTGCTGGTCCTGCAGCACGGGGGCGTGGTCGAGCAGGTGCTCCGCCCGTCCGGCGAATTTGGCCCGGTCGTAGGCGCGTGACCAAATGCACTCGAAATCATCGACTTCGCACAGGCCGTCGCGGGTGCCGCCGCAGGGGCCATTGCGCTGGTTCTTGGCACAGGCGGACTCCGGGCAGAGGAACTCAATGTCGGGCAGGGAGCAGTCGCCACAATCCTTGCAGCCGAACATGGCGGACTTGCCGGCATGCTCCATGAACCGCATCCACCCGGGCCCCTGCATGGGATCCTTGGCGTTGGCGGTGAGTTTCTTGCCGGTGTTCCAAAGCCCGCGGCCTTCCTCGAACATCAGGCCGTGCACGAACTTGGAGAAACGGTAGCTGTAGGTGACGTTGCGGGTCTTGTCGCCCGTTTGGGTGAGCACGGGATTGAGGGTCTCCAAATTGGCGAGGCCCGTCGCCTCGTCCTCTTCATAACAAAAAAACTCGCCCGGACGACTGAACCGGATCTCACGAGCGAACTCCCGCCAGTCATCCTCCCCGAAGCTCGCTTCGATCTGCAGCACGCGATCGACATCATGGATCCGATGCACGCCGCCGAGGTACCCGCCCCGGTAGCCCAGCCCGCGATAGACCGCGAGTTGCTTGGCCGCGAGTTCGAGGAAGAAGGCCTTGCCGCGGTCCGGAGAGGAGGCGTGTTGTTCGCAGATCTCGGCGAGCTCATCCGACACCACAACGCCGGGAATTTTTTGGGCGCGGAACAGTTTGGCGACCCGCGGATTCAGCACGTAGACATTGCCGATGAGCGGAATGTGGCCCCAGCCCCGCTGCCCGAGCCAGCCGACGAGCTCGTGGATCTTGCGCGAGTCATAACCGATCTGGTTCACGATCCAACGCGCGCCGCAGGCGAGTTTCTTTTCCAGTTTGAGCAACTGGGGCACGACCTCGTTTTCGTGCAGCTTGAAGTTGGTGACGACGCAACCGGAGTAGAACTGCGTCGCATTCAGGCGGGTGTTTCGTTTTGCGCCGGGTCGGGTCACGTCCATGCCCGCGTTCATCTTTGCGAGCAGGGTAAGCAGGCCCACGGCATCGATATCAAAGACGGGTTTGGCCCCGCCGTTCACACCGCGGCCCGAGTAGTCGCCCGACAGGGCGAGCAGGTTGTGAAGGCCGAGGGTGGCGAGGTGCCAGGCTTCGGATTCGAGGGCGTTGCGATTGAAGTCCTTGCAGGAGAGGTGCACCACAACCTCGCGACCTTCCGAGCGAATGAGTTCACCGAGGGCGGCGGGAGCGAGCTGAGGATTGCCGCCGGCATTGTCGGTGATGGACACCCAGTCGATGTTGTCGTGCGCCGCGAGTGCTTCGGCAAATTCGACGGTCTTGGCCGCGCGGGTTTCGACCACGGTGCCCCGAGTCGAGACCAACTCCACGCCCAGCAGGAAACGCGATGCGTCGGCAAATCGTTCGGGCAACGTTTCCATGGAAGGAGCGGAAGGAAGCGTAGTTACGCTGCGGATACCATATCGAGAAACAGCTCCACGCTCGACGGGGCGTCGGCGCCATAGCCATCAGCCTCAATTTCATCGGCGAACATCCGGTTCACGGGAGCGCCTCCGACGGCGATGCTGGTTTCAGCCAAATCCTCGGTCTCCCGGAAAGCATCAATCACCGTCTTCATATAGGGCATGGTGGTGGTGAGCAGCGCGGACATGCCCACGATATGGGCCTGATGCTCGCGCGCCGCCTCCATGAATTTCTCGACGGGTTGATCGACGCCGATGTCGATGATTTTGAACCCGGCGCCCTCGGCCATCATGGATACGAGGTTTTTGCCGATGTCATGCAGGTCACCCTTCACGGTGCCCATGATGACGGTCCCGCGCGGCGGGTTGTTTTCGGCGTCGGCCACCAACAGAGGCTTGAGCACGGCCATGCCGGCCTTCATGGCCCGGGCGGCGACGAGCACCTCAGGCACATAAAGCACGTTGTATTTGAAGTCCTCGCCGACGACGGACATGCCGGCGATCAGGCCTTCGTTGAGCACCTCGTCGACGGGGCGGCCTTCATCCAAGGCTTCGCGCACGAGGCGGTCGACGTCCTTGGCTTTGCCTTCATAGAGGTATTGATTGATAAGCGCGTAGTCAGGCATGGGGTATCAGGCGTTGGTGCTGTCGATGATGGCTTGTTTGATGGCGAGCAGGTTGGCGGTGGGAGAGCCGAACGGGACCACGGCCGTGCCAAGGATGAAGCCGGGGATGTCCTTGCCCCGGGCCGCCTCGCGGGCCGCCACCTCGTAGACTTCATCGGGAGTGGCGGTCTCGATCAGGCGCGGGGAAATGTTGCGACGGAAGGCGCGGCCGTTGTCTTCGCAGACTTCCGCCCACTCGTCGAAGTCGGCGGTGAAATCACACAACAGGTTGTTGGCGCCGGATTCGGCGAGAAGCCCCGCGATGGGGGTGGTGTTGCCGCCGATGATGAGCGGCAGGTCACGCACGCCTTGCTCAGTCGACCACTTCACCAGATCCTGGGTAACCGGCAGGACGATCTCCTCATACATGGTCGGAGAAAGAAGCTCGGGCGAAGCCTGCGAATCGAAAACGATGAGCTCGGCGCCGGCATCAATGTAGCCCTTGGAGAACTCCTTGATGATGCGGCCGGAGTAGGCGAGGACGTCCTCCACCCATTCGGGTTGATCGAGGCAGGCGAGAAACAGGTCCTCGGCTCCAACCAGCGAAATGGCCAGGGAGAACGGCCCGGAGATGGCGCCGCGGATCCAGAAGTCGTCGCCCAGTTCGCGGCGGATGTTGCGCGTGGCCTCGAGATTGATGGGCATGCGGCCGTCCGTAAGCGGATTGGGCAGGGGAGCGTTGGTGAGGTCGTCACCAACCTTGATCACGTGATTGCCGGGTTTGATGCCGGGAATGGAGGTATCGTCACCCTCGTAAAAGTGGACAGTGCAGCCCACGGTCTCGGCTTCTAGGTTGTAAACATCAACACCGATCGCGAGGGCGTCCGGTCCGATGGCCTCATATTCGGCTAGCAGGGCCTTGGTAAACAAATCGGCATCGCGCGAAATGGCCGAAGGCGTGCTGCCGATGAAGGCGGCTTTGTGTTCGTAGATGGCGGGGAGGAAGAGGGGCATCTCGCGAGCATCGGAGGAGCATCGCAGAACCGCTTCGACTTCACTGCGGGTGGCGGTGGGATGAGGAGGATTGGGCATGCGGAACGGGGTAAAGCTCCAAACTAAACCATTCTGATCGCAGCGTCTTGGCGGATGGAGCTTGCGGGGATTTGCAAATTGGGCAATCGATGCTGGTCGCCATGGCTTTTCCGGTATCTCGACCGCTTCAGGTCACGTTGCCTTCGCACGGGGTGCTTTTCCTCGAAAGTGCGCACGCAGGGGATTTTCGGATGGCGCCACGTCGCGACCCTTATCACAAGTTGATCTATGTGTTGGCCGGAGAGGTGGCGTATCGGGAAATCGGTCGAGACCGGGAACTCAACGTCCGGGCTGGGAGCGTGATTGCCGTGCCGGCTGATGTGGAGCACCAGATATCCGACTTGGAGACCTCCACCTTGCTGTTGATGTGCATTGGCCGGGATCGCATCGAAACCGAGGAAGACACGCATTTACTGTGGCATGCCTTGGCCGATGCCGATCCAAGCATCGTGAAACTCTCCCGACCATCGCAGCAACGGCTGGAAGGAATGTGGCGCCGCGCCATGTTTGAGTGGCAGCACCAGCGAACGGGCAGCGCAACCCATGTGCAGGCTTTGGCCGCGCAGACGCTCGTTCTCCTGGCTCGTCTGCCGGTCGAAAGTGTGGATGCCTCGGCCCAAGCCCGGGTGCGGGCAGTGAGGGACGAGATCGAGGAAACGTTTTATGACGATTGGGATCTGGATCGGGCGGCGGGCCGGGCCGGACTGTCCCGCCGTCGTTTCACGGATTTGTTCAGGCAAGAGGCGGGTCAATCCTTTGGCGCCTGTATGAACGAGCTGCGGCTTAAACACGCCGCCGAGCTACTGCGCGAGGGCGGGCACTCCGTGACCGGCGTGATGTTCGCCTGCGGCTTTAACGACGTATCCCACTTCTATCGCGCATTTCGCCAACGCTATGGCAAGCCGCCGCGGGCGTGGTCGGAAGAAGACAGTGAATAACAGCGGATACCAATAATTTCCCAAAATATACATTTAGGGAAATGAAGGTTTACGATAGGATTGTCGGTTCACGCTGGGTTTCCCTTCTGAGCAAGGGCATTGAAACTCCGGCTCATTTTTCCACTGAAATCTTATCTAATCGCTTTGAAACAAAACCTTCTGGAAGTGGCGGATCTTGATCCACCCATGGGTGACCTGCGCATTGGCCACCGTTTGGACACCGGTCGATCGATATGGACGACTCCCGAGTTGGGCGAGTCGAATGCTCCCAAATCACGCATCATTCATCAACGCGTGCTTCGCCTGCCGGGCTTGGCCAGGTTGGACCGCGTGGGAGTGGGTCCTGCTCTTGGGTTTCACAAATGCGCCAGTTCCATGGATCTGGATTGGGTGGTGGATTTTCGCTTGAAGGCCCGCGTGAAGGGAAGGTGGCGGACTTTGTTGGAGCAATCCGGGATGTCACGGCCCCGCGGTCGACAATTGCGATGGTTCGATGTCGGGGGTGTCGAGGTTGATGGAGTGATCCTTGAAGTGCGGCGCACGGGCCTCGATGGCTGGTGGCCGTCTTGGAACATCGTGACCGGAGGGTTTGTGCTGGAGGGAGAGTTGATTGGCGGCCTGGCCGGTCGGCGCGAGCGTTGGCTCACGCTGGAGGAGGTGGATCTCGACCATCTGCCCAACGGAGTCGAGGCTGAACACATTGATGGCACGGTGCGTTACCGCACGGAGGAATTTGAAGTGGGATTCCGCCTGGACCGGCCGGGAATGTCCTTTCTCGGCCTGGGCAGCGAGGACCGCAGTTTGCGGGCCAAAAACCTATTGCTCACCAATCCCGTGAAGTGCGACCAGGGGCTGCAATTGCACCCGGTCGGCCAGCCGGCGATCGTGGCTCCTGCCATCCGTTGTGAGTTGGAAGGAACGGTTTCCGTGCATGGTGCGAAGATTGCCTACGATCTGAAGGCGGGGAATCAACGCTACTCGCTGCGATGGACCGTGACCGCGCGCGGGTTGGAGTTGGCGGTGGAAAGAAGCGCGGAGAAATCGGAACGGTTCTGGCACAGCTCGGCCTGGACGCTGGGTTGGAACAATGCGGTTTCGCCCACTCATGCGGTGGGGGAAATGATCACCCGGGGAGAGACCGGAGCGTTGCGACCTCCGCTGTGGATCAATGCGCCCGGGTTTGGGACCTGGCTGATTGAGTCGGATGACGAACATGCCCGGGTGCGATCAGAGAGTCGCCGACTGGAGGATTTGCATCAGGTCGAACTGAAGGTGGGTGAAATCGCGGAGCGCGATGGTTTGCACCGTCTGCCGCGCGGGCGATTTGCGGCGACCTTTCGGCTCCGACCCGTCCGGCCGCCGCGGTCTTTGCGTCGAACGGCGCCGGCCGTTGTGCAGCGGGCCTGGGAACGGACCTATTTTGTGGCGCCAACCTTTCGGGCTGACATCGGCACGCTGGCCAACAGCGGGGCGTCGATGACGTGTCCCATCTGCATGGATACCTGGGCGGCGGTGTTGCCGAAACTCGGCTTGGAGCAGACGATCCCCGGTTCCGCAAGCGGGGATGGGTTGCTGGCGCTTTCGATCGAGCGCTGGCTGGCGGGAGGCCCGGGCTATGCCGCGGGCAAACTTTCCCACGACGGCAAAGTTCACGATGCGGATGACGAGTATTTGATGACCGGAGCGGCGATTTTGCGGGGGATCGGAGATTATCTCAACGGGGCCGCGACCTCGGCGTGGTTTCGCCGACACCGCCCGGCGATCTGCGACAAAATCATCGCGGCCCGGGGACGCGACCTGGACGATGATGGCCTGATTGAAAGCCCGTATCGCACCGGCACATCCGGCAGCGGGCAGTGGAGCACTTGTTGGTTGGATGTGACGTCGTTTGGATGGAAATGCGCTTGGAGCAATGCCATCCTGTTCGGGGCCCTGCGTGAGCTGGCGGCGGGGTTCACCCGCTTCGGTGATCTCGCCATGGCGACGGAGTTGGGCGATTGGGGCGCCAAACTGAAGGCCCACTATCGCGATACGTTCTGGCATGACAAATCGGGTTGGTTGGCCGGTTGGCGTTGCGCAGACGACCAATTGCACGACCACGCATTCCTGCCCGTGAATGGCACGGCGGTGCGCGAGGGGCTGCTCGACGCGGGCGAGGCCCGGGCGGTGATGGAACGGTTGCTGGCGGAAGTCCGTCGCGTGCGGCTGCCCGATCCGGCACTGGGGTTACCCATGAATTTGTGGCCTATTCCCGATGCGGATCGGGCGGACATCCTGCAGGGGTATCCGTTTGGGTATTACCAGAACGGTGGCCGCACCCACTCGCAAACCCGTCACTTTGTCATGGCGCTTTACGCCGTGGGACTCCGGACGGAAGCGGATGAATTGCTGGAGCGCCTATGCGTGGGCTTCGCGGAAGCGGCAACCTTTGGCGGCAACCGAACCGGGGTCGATTGGCGCACGTGGGAGGACACTCCGTGTGGCTATGAAGGGCTGCTAACCGATCAATTTGGCCTGTTGGAGGCGATTCACTGGCGTTGGGCTCAAAAGTCACGCTAGGCTGGTTGTCATGATAACGGTCCATCACCTGCGTTGGTTTGAGCGCGAACTCCATACGCGAATCCCGTTTCGCTACGGCATCGCCACCATGACCCGGGTGCCGCACATATGGCTGGAAATCGACGCCACCATTGACGGTGAACGGGTGATAGGACAGGCGGCGGATCACCTGCCGCCGAAATGGTTCACCAAAGATCCGACCCGGGGACTGGACGAGGAAGTGAGTGAGATGAAGGACGTCATGGTGGCGGCGGGAGCGGCGATAACCGGCCGCTCGGCTCCCACCGTGCATGCCGTGATGCGGGAAGTGGAGTCCACCCATGCGGCGGTGGCGCGTTCCGCCGGCTGGCCCGACCTGTTGGCGCACTTCGGCATCGCGGTTGTCGAACGTGCGCTGATCGATGCGTATTGCCGACGCCATGACACCACGCTGCACGCGGTGTTGCGGGAAAACGGGCTGGGGGTTGTTTTGTCCGACTTGCATCCGGAGCTTGTCGAAATGAATCCGGCGCAGGGATTGCCACCAACGGCCCTCGAACACGTTGCCGCGCGACACACCGTGGGTTTGGCGGATCCGTTGGAGGATTCCGATGTCGCCGAAGACGAGCGTCCGGAAGACGGCCTGCCCGTGAGTTTAAGGGAAGTGTGCCGGCGCTACGGAATCCGGGAGTTTAAGATCAAGGTAGCGGGGGAATCAGCCGCGGCGCTGGCTCGTCTGGAGCAGGTTGTGGCAGTGATCGCAGAGGAAACCGCCGGCGATTTCGTCGCAACCTTGGATGGCAACGAATTCTTCACTTCCATGGCGGCTTGGCAGGAATTTTGGCAGGTTGCTTGTCAGCGAGAATCAATCGCACCGTTGCGGAAGCGACTTTTGTTCGTCGAACAACCGGTTCATCGCGACCAAGCCCTGGTGGATGAAGTGGGCGAGGTGCTGTCGAAGTGGCCCGATCATCCGCCCTTTCTCATCGATGAGTCGGGCGCCATGCCGGCTGACCTCCGGCGCGCGCTGGATCTGGGCTACATCGGCGTGAGTCACAAGAACTGCAAAGGCATCATCCACGGAGTGGCGAATCGGTGTCTGCTGTCGAGCCGGGGTGGGGATGCCCTGCGCATGAGCGGGGAAGACCTGAGCAATACGGGACCGTTGGCCATGCCGCAGGATTTGGCTGCGCAAGCGGCGCTGGGTAATGCGTCGGTGGAGCGCAACGGGCATCACTACTTCACCGGGCTGGCGGGTTGGCCGGAGGCAATTGAGCAACAGATTCTGTTCCGATACCCCGACACCTATGCTTCGCTGGAAAGTGGCACCACTGCGGTTAGTATTGTGGACGGTCGTGTCTCCTGCCGTTCAGTAAACCAGCACGCTTTTGGCGGTGCGAAGGTTGATCTAACTGGGGCAGGTGAGTGTTGGATGGAGCAAGGATAGGCCATCACTTCAGGAATCTGGTTGCAGATCGTTGACGCGCCGCGGGGTTGGGGTTGCTTGCCTCCAACCTATTTATCCGGCCATGCCTATCGACCAACTTTTCTCCAGCCTTACGTCCTCTTCCTCCGCCAAGGGGGCTCTCAGCGGAGCCGCTTCCGGCGCCGTTGTTTCGATGCTCATGAACAAGAAGGCGCGCAAAAAGATCGGCGGATCGGTGGCGACGATTGGGGGCGCGGCCGCCTTGGCGGGCGTGGGATATTTCGCTTACCAAAAGTGGCAGAAGAGCAAAGCTGGAGGAGCTGGGGCGGCTTTCGCAGTCCGACCTGCCGACCAGAATAGTGCCCCGGCGCGGTCTTCTTCCGCGGACTCCGGTGTGCCAGCCGTCCCGTCTGTGCTGCCAGCTGCGTCAGGAACGGCCCTGCAAGTCTCCGACTCCTTGGCTATGAAGATGGTGAAGGCCATGATCGCCGCGGCTTACAGCGATGGTCACATCGACGATGCGGAAATGGATCAACTGGAGAATGCCGTGGCTTCGGCCAATCTGACTGCAGCCGAGAATCGCGAAATGATGGCTGCGCTCAACGCACCGCCTTCGGCTCAAGAGATCGCCGCACTGGCCGAATCACCCGAGGAGGCGGCAGAGCTTTATGGCGCGGCGGCCTTGGCCATCGATTCGGACACGGTCGCCGAGAAGTTTTTTCTACGCCAACTGGCCGGAGCGCTGAAGTTAGATTCGTCTCTGGTAGCAGAGATCAATTCCACCACCATCGGCTGATAGGCGCTACCAGGATGGCTGCGGACGAAATCACTTGGAGCGGGGTTCCGGTCCACTCCGGTTCATTGCGTCCGCACAAGCTCGCCATCCGGGATATGAGGTATTGGTCGCCTACTGGGTGATGCCTTCGACTTCCCGACGGTCACCGGTGCGTCGTTCCCAAGAATAGACTTGGTCCTTAAGCATCAGAATTTCAGTAACTTCGATATTGGAGGTTACTTCGGGCAGGTAGACCGGCACGTCGATTACAACCACCTGTCGTTGGAACGGGTCCCAATAACGCTGTTCCTCGGTGCCGGTGAATACCAGTTTGGAGTTGGTACCGGTGGTGCGATTATAGATCCAGATTTCGGCATCAACGGAATACTCAGCGACGGGATGCCGAATATCGGGTTTGCCGAGCTTGGCGATCAGCTCATCCGAGGTCGTTCCCCGTTTCACCACAAAGGGCTCGGTTAGGTTGGGCATTTGCGTGTCCGGTGGAGTCTGGCATCCAGCCAGCAACAGGAACAACAGGGGAAGCAACAAGGATAGAGGTTTCATGCGTTGGAATTGGATGGGTTCCCTTTCGACACGATCAGGGCGGAATGGGTCCGGACTTTGACCTACAAACATGCATCAGTAGCCGAGATTTATTCGGGCAGTTTCCATCGCGTCGACTGAATGGTGGGGCGGGAGTGCGATGCGGCGGTTTCCGCGGTCTCCTGGTAGTAGACAGTCAGGATCTCGCCGGGAGCGACTTCGATGGACGCCGGGTAGCCAAGGTCGTGGTTGGGGGCGTCGGCGCGCAGCACGAATTCCGGGGTTTCCTGCCAGTTGACCCCGTCTTGGCTGATCGCGGCTCGTTGGCCGTAGGGGAATCGCCGATACCCGTAGGTCGCTAGGAGCCGGCCGTCGCTCAACACGGTGAGATGGGGTGGGAAACCCCAGCGACCGGTGGAGAACGGCTCCGACCACGTTTCACCGTTGTCGTCGGACGTGACGGCCCAGAGGTGCAGGCCATCGCCTTTGTCATCGTAGGGAATGGCGGTGGCGCGGATGAGCACGACAAGCCGTCCGGACGGCAGTTGGGCGACATGAGGCTCACCAAAGCGCCGCTCGGCTGTCTGGGGCGTTTCCACTACGGTCGACTTGATCCATGGTCCGGTCGAAGCGGGGGCGGTGTAGATGGCAACGTTGCCCTTCTCTTCGCGATAGGCCGCAGTCAGCCAGGTGCCGTTGGCCAGCACAATGCCGCCGTGCACCGCATCAGGCCCGCGGACCCGCTCACCCCAGGTGTATCCATGATCTCGTGACGTGAGCACCCAGCGTCCTTTGTGCTCCTCGGCGGCGCGATAGGCGGGCTGGTTCACATGCTCCTTCCAAGCCGCCAGTGTTTCCAGCGGGTAGTGTTCCTCGTTGTAGCGGCTGTAGAGCTCCTCCGTCCAAAACGTGCTCCAGATGTGCAAAGCGAGCGTGCCATCCGGTGCGACGCTCAGCCCGATGTCGCGATCATCGAGCGGCGAATCGTAGATCGTCCCGGGTTCCGTCCAGGTATGCCCATTGTCGGTTGAGCGCATCATGACGGCCCTGCCGTCGGGCCCGAGGTGCTCGTCGGTGCTGCAGAAAGTGACCAGCAAATCCCCGTTGCCGGCACGAACAATGTCGGGCCAGGCCGGATACACCTCATCGTCGGCGAAGAGCGTTTGTTGCGACGTGACGACGCTGCCGGGAGCGGGGTAAGCGAAGGCGTGTTTGTTGGGCTCAGGGAAAAGCCCATGCCAAAGAGGGAAGATGTAGTCGGCGCCGCGTTCCTGCAGGTCGGCCATGGTGAATATGCTGGGTTTGCCGTTGGCCCAACCCTCGTAGCCTTCATTCGCCTTGAAGATCAGGTCGGCCATGCCAACGGCCATGCGTTGTTTGATGTCGTCACCACTGGAGTCAGTCCGCCACTGGCCAGTCACCTTGAGGCCTGCAGCGGTGCCGAGGTGGATCATCACGCAGTCATAGGCGTACCCGAGGCTGGTGCGCAGGCCGCGGAAGTCCATGGCTTCAAATTCGTAGACCATGCCCATCCGCCCCTCATAGGGCGAAACCGTGGCGTCGGAGTTGTGTTGTAGCAGGCGGCTTTTCTGGTCCCGGTGAATGGAGACGACGGTGCGGACGGTCTTGGACCAAAGTCGGTCAGCCTGGGTGAGGTAGAGCTTCCACGGTTGGTGGAGGGTGCGGCCGCGGTAAGTGAAGTCCTGGCGGATGCCCCGGCCATGGCCGGCGGGCCGGGTGCCGTATTGGTAGGTGCCGCCGTGCATGAGCAACTTCGCCATGGCGGGTTCATTTTCCCACGTTTGCAGGATGTTGTGAAACTGCACGGCCTCGAGATCCTGCCGGAACTCGGCGTAGTCGAATTGCCGGAAAAACGCGTTGAGTTCGTCGGCTCCAAAATAAGCCGCCGCTGCGATCATGACCCCGATGTAGCCTTCGATGTGGTTGGGATTCCAACTTTTGTGATACCAGGTCATGCCATCGAGCAGCACCGGATAATCGTTGGCGTCGCCGTGGGTGAAATGACCTCCCACGGCGAGAGCACGCATGAGGATATCGGCCCGATGGCGATCATCTTCGGTCAAGAGGGCCCAAACTTCGGGAGTTTGCTTGGCAATCAGCAGAGCCCACGCCGCGGCATTGTGGGACCAGCCGCCGATGCCGCCCTGGGCTTCGGGCTCGTGGGTGTTTCCGTCGGCGTCGGGCCCCTCGTTGCGCAGGAAAAACTGAACCTTGGTCGCGAGGCTTTCGGCGAGGGTGGTGTCGCTCACCCGATGAGTGGGATGGGTGGCCGCCGCCATGGCGACGAGCTGCATCGCGAAGGTTTCGGGCAGTTCACGATAGCGTGTTCCGCGCACGAATTTCCAGCGCGGGGGCTTTTCCGCCACGGCACGCTGCAGGATCTCCGACTCAAAAGGCGGTTGGGTTGGTTCTGCTGGTGTGAAGGTTGCCAAGCAAAGCAACAGGACTGAGGGGAGAAGGCTTTTAATCATGACGACGTGAGATGAGTTACGAGCCAGGGGGGCTCGGGTCAGTTGCCCATAATGATCATGTGGTTCCCGGCCTTCACGTTCTTGATCACGGCCTTGGTGCGCTCTGCATTGGGCCAAGTTATTTCCAGGATTTTGGCCTCTTTGGCCTTGCCGAGACCAAAATGCACCACTCCGTCACTCCGCTTGCCGGCATGACCGCCCGGGCCGATCAATTGCCGGTGCAACCAGACATCGGGGGTATCGGGGTCGCCGTCGAGATCGACGGCCGCTTTGACAATCGTGCCGTAAGCATCGCGGGCGACTCCCTGGGAGGGATTGCCGATCAAGCGCAACACCATGCCAGCCGACTCGTCCGCCAAGGTATTGCGGTATAACCGCAGTCGCGGACGCGGCTGCTCGTCGTCGGCGCTGTCCGCACTGATACTGCCATTGGCGAGACCGGCCTCGCGACGACGTTCCTTGTTCAGGCGATTGAACGACTGGCCCACCACCAGGTCGAGGTCACCATCGCGATCCACATCAAACAACGTGGGCTGGCCTGCGCCGAGATGGTCGATGCCGAGATCAGCCGTCTTGTCGGCAAAAGTTCCATCCGGCTGCTGGAGAAAAATACGGAGCCTTTCGTCATGGGGCGGCGGATCGCTGTAATCCGATGAGCAGATGATCAAGTCGAGGCGCCCGTCATTGTTGAGGTCGGCGAGCTCCGCGAAGATATCACCCTGATTGAAGTTGCGATTCTCCGGCGTGACGATGGTGGGAATGCGATCCACGTTGAGTTCCTTGGGCGAGTCGAAGGTTACCCTGCCGGTCTCCTTCAGCCGGTTGACGAGGAATCGGGAACGATCGGATGACGGGCCAGCCCAATTGTGGATGATGGTCGAGATGAAGAGGTCAAAGTCGCCGTCGTTGTCGATATCGCCCACTGCCACGTCGAATTCGTTGCCGTTGGCGCGGAAGGGGGGCTCGTCGTCGCGCTTGAAGCGCGGATCGTCCTTGGCGCGTTCCTCCAGCCAGCGCGGATGGATACCGTGGCGAATCCTGTCGCCGTCGAATCCGGCGGCAGGAGCAATATCCTCGCCGCGCAACGATCGGACAATTTCATCGGCGCGGTAAAACGCGTGGCCGCCCGGGCGAGTGATTGGCGGCGGATCATCGGCGTCACGTTTGATGATTTTGCCGGGATGCGGTTGGGGCAGCGTGAGGCGATAAAGGCGATTCCAGCGCCGGCCATAGTTGAGCTCAATCAGGTAGGGCAGTTTGCCTTCGTCCAGCCAGGCGATGGCGGTGCCGTAGGTCGGCCGTCCACCAGAGTCGGTGTCACCATTGATGGGTGCTGATTCGCCGGGAATCGGCCAGCGGGCGAAGCCAAATTTGCCGTCAGTGGATGGATACTGGAGCAACAGGTCGTTGGCAAAGGCCTCGTAGCCACTGAAGTAACGTTCATACCAATTGCCCAACCACAAGTCGAGCAGGCCGTCGGCGTTGACGTCACCGACCGCAATGGAGGCGGTGGTGGCGGCGGGTGCGGTTGAGATTTCATGCGGTTCGCCGAAGGTGCCGTCGCCTTGGCCGAGCAGAATGGAGGTGCGACGGGGGGGATTGGCCGGCGGCTCAAAATCGTTCTGCAGGTAGTCGAGATAGCGGGCGATAATGGCGTCGGATCTACCGTCATTGTCCATGTCGGCAAAAGTCAGAACATCACGAGTGTTGAGCTCGGGCAGGCCAGGATTCTCAACTTCCTTAAAACGGCCTTCTCCTCCGCCAATCGGGGTAAAAATGAATACGCGGGCATAGTTACTGCCGTAGGTATTGGGGCGAACGACGAGGTCGGCGCGGCGGTCGCCGTTAAGATCGACGGAGATGACACGCGAAGCGTCGAGCTCGGGCAGGCCGGCTTCGGCGGTGTAGTCTTCGAAGCCAGCCATGAGGGATGTGGCGAAACCAAAGATGAGGGGAAGGGTTTTGAACATGGGGATGGAAGGACGGGGGTTTGGGCCACAAATGCACTTCGCTACCGCTGCGCATTGAAACCTACTCGACGGAGTTTTTGATGATAGGATGTGAAGCCGGCAGGCGGAACGTCATTCGTGTTTGTTTGTGTCAATTCGTGGTTAAAAATGCGGTGGAAAGGAGGCTCAACTGAGCCAGCGCTCGATGTGGGTGGTGACGAAGTCGTCGTCGACAAGATCGGGGTAAGCGGTGGTGACGCGGTCGAGTTCGGCGGTTTGGCCGGGGGACAGGACCTCGTTGGGGTTAAGGCAGAGGTTGGTGGGCACCAGGCCTTGACGGCGGAGCACTTCCAGGATGCCGGGGATGCAACCGGCGAAGCCGTTGGCCGCATCAAAAAGCGCCGCGTTCATGTCGGTTACGGCGGCGGCTCGTTGCAGCCAGCGCGCATCCAGTTGCTCCAGTTCGCGGGCCTCTTTGATGGTTTCGAGCAATTGCACCGATGCATGGGACCAGACACCCCAGTGACCGAGCAGACCACCCACGATCCGGCGGGTAACAGGGCTGCCTTGGTGTTCAAACGTGAAAGGGGTGAGCAAATCGGTGACGATGGTATCGTCGTTGCCGGTATAGAGCGCGATGTCGTCACGCCCGGCACCGACGATACCGCGAACCACATCGAGGGTTTGGTAGCGGTTGAAGGGAGCGATCTTGATCGCGAGCACGTTCTCGATCTCGGCGAACTCTCGCCAAAAGGCGTAGGAGAACACGCGGCCGCCCACGGCGGGCTGCAGGTAGAAACCAATGAGGGGAAGCTCCTGCGCAACGACGTGGCAATGGGCAAGGACATCAGCCTCAGGCTGGTCATTGAGGGCGGCGAGGCTCAACAGCACGGCCTCATAACCGAGGTCCCGGGCCAACTGAGTTTCGACGACAGCCTGCGAGGTAACGCCGCACACACCAGCGATTTTGATAAAGGGGCGGGGAGAAGCGGCGAGGTACCGGTCCATCGTTTCGGCGGCGAGTTCGAGCACGGGTTGAAAAAGCCCGTGTTGGGGATCCCGGATCTCGAATTGCGTGGAGTGCACGCCGACGGCGATGCCGCCGCACCCGGCGTCGATGTAGTAACGGGCGAGGGCGCGTTGGTGCCGTTCCGACAGACGGCGGTTTTTGTCGAGCGCCAGCGGGTGGGCCGGAATGGCGTGACCTTCAAGCAGGTGCGAACGGAGTTTTTCAGAATTTGCCATCGCGGGTTTCGAAATGAGTGGGTTTGCCGAGCAGCGGAGCCCCGGCGGCGACGTGACGAGCGACGGCGTCGATCATCCAATCCAAGTCATGAGGCGGGACACCCCACAAGGAGTGGGACCTGCCGGCGTCGGAAAGCCAGGCGGTTCCCGCTGGCTCGCCGGTGAAGTTGGCCGTTGTGCCCAGGATGGTGGCAAACTTCTCGGCGATGTCGCGCACCGCCAGTTTCGTCGGCCCCGTGATGTTGATCGGGGCAGGCGGGGTGGCGGCGATTTCGAGACACCGAATGGCATGAGCGACCGCGTCGGTTTGCCAGATGAGATTAACGTGGCCCGTGGCCAGGTCGATGGGTTCACCGGCGCGCACTCGCGTGGCGATGTCGACCAACACGCCGTAGCGCAGCTCGCAGGCATAGTTGAGCCGATAGAGGCAGACCGGCACATCGTGGAGCTTGGCGTAGTGGGTGAAGACCCTTTCGCGGCCCACACACGAGCTGGCATATTCGCCTTGGCAGGCCAGAGGAGTGGCTTCGTCGCAACCCGGGCCATCGGTCGCGGCGAAGGGATAGACGCAGCCCGTGGAAAACACGACGAGACGGCCGGACGTGAAGTGGCGGGCCACGATGCCGGGCACGATCGTGTTCTGAACCCAGGTTACCTCCGGAGCACCGGTGGTGCCGAACTTTTGGCCAGCGAGGAAAAAGATGTTGGCCGTGGCTGGCAGCTTGGCGACATCAGCCGGGTCGGCGAGATCACAGGCCAAGGCCTTGACGCCTTGTTCTTCCAAGGCGGCGCGGACTTCAGGGCGACTGAAACGCGATACCCCCGTAACCGTAGCGGTCCGGCCGGATCGTCGAATCGCTTCCTCCAACATCAAGGCCAGACTGGTCCCCATCTTGCCGCCGACACCCAGAATCAGGTAGTCACCGGAATGATTTTTCACGGCCTCAATGACGTGATCGGGTGGCTGAGCCAACCAGCGGTCGATTTGTGCATTTTCCTCTGGGAAAGGCAGCTCCATTCAGTCAAAACGATATCTTACGCGGATTGCGGCAAGTCATTTAGAAAGAATTGCTTAACAATGAAATTTCATCGCATGAAACGAACCCAACTTGTCCCTTGAGTATCATCGATATCCACACCCATCCGGTATTCTTCAATGACGGCATCAAACCCGCGGAAACCCGGCTTATGATCAAGCATGCCCGGCAGCAGGGCATCGAACACGTGGTTTCACTGGGTGATGTGCTCCGTTACGGGCGCACGCCAAAATCCGAGCATTTGCGCATTCTCAACGATGAAACCGCCGGGCTCATCCAGCGCAGCCGGGGGTTTGTCGTGGGCTTTTGCTATGTGAACCCTCTGTTGGGCGAGAAGGCAGTGCGTGCGGAGGTGGATCGCTGTGTGGGCGAGAAGGGCTTTCGCGGCATCAAACTGGAGTTGTCCTGCAACGCGACGAATCCGGCGATGGCGGGCGTCATGCACGCGGCCCGCGAACACGGCGTGCCGGTGCTGCAGCATTCCTGGAATCAACTCTACAAGTCGAGCCGCTCCTTTCACTCCGATCCGGAAGACACCTGCGCTTTGGCGAAGGAATGGCCCGATGTGCGCATCATCATGGCCCATCTTACGGGTTCAGGTTTTCGCGGAGTGCGGGCTGCACGGGGCTTGGACAACCTCGTCGTGGATACTTCCGGGGGCGGGCCGGAAAACGGCTTGATCGAGTATGCGGTTGAACAATTGGGCGAGCGCCGGGTGGTTTACGGCTCGGACTACCCAATCCGTGATTTCCCGTGTTGCATCAACCGCATCAAGGGGGCGGACATTTCCGCGCGGGCCAAACAACGGCTGCTCCACGACAACGCGGCGGAACTCCTGGGCTTATGAGTATCGAACTCTATGATACAAATGCGTGGATCGGCAACTGGCTGTTTACGCCGACCGCACCACAGAATTTATCCTCGCTGCGTCGCCGGTGGAAAAAGCACGGGATCGTCGGAGGCATGGTTTCCGATCTGGATGCGTTGTGGATGGTGGAACCTTCGACCATCAATGCACGGCTGGTTGAAGTTTGCCGGCCAGCAAAGAACGTGATCCCGGTTCCGATTCTAAATCTGCTCGATCCGGCTTGGCCGGAGCAGTTGGCGCCCTGGTTGGCAATGTCGGAGATCAAGGCGGTGCGGCTCGCCCCCGGCTATGGCGGATGGAAGCTGAACAACCGTCGCGCCGTTGACGCGGCCCATGCGATCACACAGGCCGGTCGCAAGGTGGTGTTGTCGGTCCGATTATTGGACGAGCGACACGAGCATCCTGCCCTGAAGGTGAAACCTGTCCCCGTGGAGATGGTTCGGCGCTGGATAGAAAAAGTGCCGGATATGCTGCCGCTGGTGCAGGGGCTGACCCGCTGGGAACTGGAGGAACTGGGCAAAGTCTGCGATCGTTTCCTGACCGATCTGAGTTTTGCGGAATGGGCAGACACGATCGGCGTGGTGAGCAAGGTCGTTGATCCGAAGCGTATTGTCTTTGGCTCTCTCAGCCCGCTGCACAGCATGGCGGCTCATGCCAACAAGGTGGTGGCATCCCCGGCATCCCCCGCCCGGCGGCGCGCAGTTGCTGCCACCAATGCCCAAAAGTGGCTGACATCATGACTGCTCCCATCGCAACTTCCACTCTGGCCGTCAATGGCGGCACCCCGGCGGTGACCACCCGGATTCCCCGTCGTCACCGTTGGGGAGCCAATGAGCTCGGTGCGCTTGAACAGATGGTGAAACAGGAGACTTTGCTGTATTGGCAGGCTCCGCAAACCGAGGCACTGTTGGCGGAGTTTCGGGAGATTTATCCCTTGGCCCACTGCATGCCCTGTTCCTCGGGATCGGCGGCGCTGCACATTGCGGTGGCGGCGCTGAAACTGGAACCGGGCTCGGAGGTCATCGTGCCGGCAATCACTGACATGGGGTCCGTGATTGGCATCCTCTACCAACAACTTGTGCCGGTGTTCGCCGATGTCCAGGCGGACTCGGTAAACCTCGATCCGGTGGACGTTCGGGCACGGATCACGGCGAAAACGCGGGCGATCATGCCGGTGCACCTGGCAGGTTGTCCGTGCGACATGGCCGAACTCATGGCCATCGCGCAGGAGCATGACTTGCACGTGATCGAGGACTGCGCCCAGGCCTGGGGCGCACGGTGGCAGGGCGAACTAGTGGGCCTGCAAGGCGACTTTGGCTGCTATTCTTTCAACGACTACAAGCACCTCAGCTGCGGCGACGGTGGCATGGTAGGCACGAACAACGATCGGTTGGGCGACGGACTCTCGAAGTGGGGCGACAAGCATTATGACCGCGTGAGTGGAGGTCGAAACCCCCTGACGCTGTCGCCCAATTATCGCATCACCGAACCGCAGTCAGCAGTGGCGTGGGCGCAGCTGAAGCGGCACGACGATTGGATCGAACCACGGGTCAAGCTGGGGCGGAAACTGCGCCAAGGCCTGGCCGACATCCCCGGAATCATGATGCAGCCGGAGAAGCCCGGCAATAGCCACAGCTATTGGTTCATCATGCTGCGTTTGATCCCGTCCTGTTGGCGGGCGAGCCGTGCTGAGATTGTAGCGGCGCTGAAGGCCGAGGGCGTGGCGGGTGATGCCGGTTACCTTCCATCACCGGTTTATGGATACCCCGCGTTTCGGAACCACGACTTCTTTGCCGGGCGCTGGCCCTTGCGCGAGGCGGGACTCACGACAATGGATTATGGTGAGGTGTGCTGCCCGGAAGCCGAAGCGGTGCTGGCGGATTGCATGACCTTGGTTTGGCACGAGGCCGTGCCGGAGGCCTACGTCGATGAAACCATCGTGGCCTTTCACAAGGTGTTCGCGGCCTTTGGGGCCGACAAATGATTCGAAACCAATGCCCAGACCAAAATCTGTTTTTGCCCACCTGGCGGCCTCGCAACGCGACGTGTTTCTACCGCCGGACATTGAAAACCAACTGAAGGAGTTAACCGACCATTACGAGTGGCAGGAGTTGCCCGGTATAGATGCGGACGGATTTGCCGCCGAATTGGAGCGGCGCAATCCCGAGGTTCTGATTGGGGGGTGGAGCACGCCACGGCTGCCGAATCCCTGGCCGTCGAATTTGCGCTACGTGCTCTATGTTTCGGGTTCGGTGAAGAACATCGTCAGTCGGGAGCACCTTGAGCAGGGCCTGGTGATCACCAATTGGGGCAATTCGATTTCCCGCATCGTCGCTGAAGCCGCGTTGATGCATATCCTCAACTGCTTGCGCACGACAAACCATTGGACGATGCACATGCACGTCGCCAAGGGGTGGAATGAAAATGCTCCCGCGGCTTGGTCGCTCTATGGCCGGCGCGTGGGCATCTATGGATTTGGGTTTATCGCGCGTGAGCTCAGCAGGTTGCTGAAGCCCTTTGGCGGAGAGGTGACGACGTTTGCGCCGGGAGTGCCCGACGAGGTGCTGGCGGAACACGGGGTGGTCCGGTCGGAGAGTCTGAAGCAGCTGTTCTCGGAGAATCCGGTGGTGGTAAACCTGGCTCCCCTCACACCGGAAACGACGAATACGATTCAACGTGAGCACCTCATGGCTCTGCCCGAGGGTGAAGGTGTGCTGGTCAGCGTGGGCCGTGGTCCCGTCATTAATGAAGACACCTTGATTGAGGTCGCGAAGTCGGGGAGGATCCAGTTTGCGCTGGACGTTTTTCATGAGGAACCACTGCCGGCGGATTCACCGCTGCGCGGGCTGCCGAATGTTATGCTCACACCACATCGGGCGGGTCCTACTGAGGACCGCATGCGGGATGCCGGTGAGTTTGCCGTGAGCAACCTGCAGCGTTACGTCAACGGGGAGGAACTGTTGGCGGTGGTGTCTCCCGAAATTTACGACACCTCGACCTGAAAGCCAGCAGGTAAGTCATAGAGTTCACAGAGGAGGCGTGGAGCGCATGAAGCCGACTCTCTTTGAACGAATATCCGTCTTTCGCAACTTGTGGTGGACTGCTTTGGTAGGGGCGACGATATGGTCGTCATTTTAGGCGTGCCCATTTATGGACTGAATTTCAGGGTTTTGGGGATGTCTCCCGACGTCTGTTTTCAACCGGAGAGTGTGTCGTTTCCGTTGAGTTCAGATATCCCTTCTTTCTTCGGCTGCATCCCAGCCAATAACATACCTCACCAGTTATCGTGAATCGGCTGATCTTTTTCCTGTTTTTCCTCTCCGGGGCCTGTGGGCTCATTTATCAGGTCGTGTGGACCCGGATGATGACACATATTTTCGGTGCCACGGTCCTGGCCGTGAGCACCGTGCTGGCCGCGTTCATGACGGGACTTGCATTGGGCAGCTACTACCTCGGGAAAAAGGGAGATCAATGTGAGAATCCTCTGAAGCGGTATGCGGTTTATGAGATCGGGATTGGTTTGGCCGCATTGGTCACACTTGTGCTGTTGAATCAGATCGCTCCCCTCAGTGTCTGGATGACGCGAACATTTGGCTACTCGTTCACGCTCTTCAGCATCGGCAGGTTTATTGTCGTTTTTCTTCTGATCCTGGTCCCGACGACACTCATGGGTGCGACCCTGCCGATCCTGAGTAGGTTCATGATCAAACGGTTCGAGAACATGGGACGTTCGTTGGGAAGTCTGTATGTCAGCAACACGCTCGGAGCGGTCTGCGGCGGCTTGGTGGCTGGTTTCTATTTGATCGGGAGCCTTGGCACCCACAACTCGATCTATCTGGCCGTCGCCCTGAATATCGGCGTCGGGTTGGTTTCATGGTTTGCGGCCAAGAAAATCGATTCCACGTTCGTAGAATCGAAGACGGTGGAATCGAAAGGTACGAGTGGGGTTTCAAACACCCGATCGAGTCCTCTACAGCAGCGGCGACGATTGTTACTACTCGGTGGATTCGCCTTATCAGGGGTGACGTCCTTTGCCTTCCAAGTGCTGTGGACGCGGGCGTTGGTCTTCTATGTCGGGAACTCCACCTACGCGTTTACCATTATACTCACGACCTTTTTGGTCGGGATTGCGGTTGGTGGATACCTCGTGCGGTTCTTCGTCGATCGATTGACGGATCCCATGCGGTGTTTTGCCTGGGTCCAGCTGGGAATTGGTTTGTCGGCAGTCGCGGCAATGCCTCTCCTGAACCTAGCGGTTGGGTCGACCGGTTTAATTTCATGGTTTGCGGCCCTGGAACTGCACTGGGTCTCCACGCTGGTGATGCGGTTTGTGATTTCGTTCATCCTCGTGTTGGTCCCCACCATACTCGTGGGAATGACGTTTCCGTTGGTTGGCAAGATTCTCGTCACGGACCTGGATAGAACCGGGGAGTATGTCGGAAAAGTCTACGCCGTGAACACGCTGGGCAATATTGTCGGAGCCTTGCTGCCAGCATTTATCCTTATTCCGCTTCTGGGTATCAACAAAGGCATCTTGGCGATGGCTGGGGTGAATGTGGCGATCGGCATCGTGTTGTTGGCCTACGGCAAAACTCAGCTTTCCCGCCTGCGCCATCTTGCTCCGGTGGGAATCGCTGTGTTGGTGGCGTTGGTTGTAAGCATTCCGTTTACCTCGCAATTTTCTTCGGACACAGAGAGCCCGGGAGACGAAGTCCTCTACTATCGTGAGGGCGTCGTGGCGACGACCAAGGTCTACGTCAAACAGGGCACTGGAGAGAAACACATCTCCGTGGACGGTATTCAAATCGGCGGCACCAACGTTGAAATCGACTATAAGCAGCAGTGGCTGGCTCATCTGCCCAAATTGTTGATGAACAAGTACCGCACGGAGCTTTCGATCGGCTTCGGGTCGGGTATTCTGATCGGAGAAAGTGCGAAGCATCCCGCGCTGGAAAAAATCGTGGGAGTGGAAATCGCTCCAAGTGTCGTGGAGGGAGCGCATTTCTTTACCGAGGAGAACAATGGCATCCTCGATTCGCCTCGAGTTGAGGTGATCGTCAATGATGGGGTGAACTATCTGCTCACCACTGAAGATACCTACGACATCATTTCAACGGACGGAAAAACTCTGCCCGAGTATGGCGTGAACGGAGTCTTTTTTTCGCGAGAGTATTACACCCTGATGAGGGACCGCTTGGCTCCTGGTGGGGTAGCGATCCAGTGGATTCCGACGCACTATCCGTACAATGTCTTCCAAACGGTTCTGAGGACATTCACACGCGTCTTTCCTCACGCCCTGTTGTGGTATGCGGAGGGCAACTGCTTCCTCGTCGGATCTAATCACGAAATCGGTTTTGATCTGGAGGCGATCGATCGAAAATTGAGTGATCCGGACGGCCCATTTGGCGGATTGCGTAAGTTCGGAATTACTACGGCTGAATCCTTGTTGTCTCACGTGATCGCAGCCGAGGATGTCTTGCGAGAGCAGACTGCTGATGCAGAGGAAAATAGTTTGGAAAAACCAGTAGTGGAATTCTACGACTTCCAGGATTACGCTGCGTCGGAAGCTGAACGGAAATTGGAAAATCTCGAGTTCTTCTTTTCAGTACGCGGACTCGGGTCAGCGGGTGATCGCATAAATTCCCTCCCTGCGAAAATGGCTGCTGCTTATGCAGCCGAAGGCGCCTATTTGAGTGGCAGAAAACTGCTTTTGGCGGGAGGGGATCAGGCTCTCATGGAAGAGCATTTTGCCCGCGCGCTTAGCACTGATCCCGACAATCAGGATATACGTTATCACATTTATGGTCATGCCATGCAGACCGTCCGAAACCTGATGGCTGCGCAGCAGCTTACTGAGGCGGAACCCTACATCAGCCAGGCGGTGAGACTTCGGCCCAACAGCACCGAGGCGCGTTACCGATACGGATTTTTGCTCATGGCGCTAAACCAACCTGCGAGAGCGGCACGCGAGTTCGAAGCGTTGGTCAAGTTGGAACCCGGTAATACGGCTGCTCGTCACGAATTGGCTTCGATTTATTCGGCCAATAATCAGCCGGACCGAGCGATTGGCCATCTTGAGGCGATTGTTCAAGTCGATTCCAATGACGCCGGCGCACTCTTCAGGTTGGCTCATTTGGTGGCCTCCAAGGGGGCATTTTATGAGGCGCTGAATCATTTGAAACAGGCCTATGACATTGCGCCACAGCAACCGGATGTCATCGATAGCTATGCATGGCTGAGCTACCTTTTGAAAGATCTCGATACGGCGCAGTCGGTCGTTCGGAAGGGCGGGCTTTATTACGAGGGAAACCCCGAATTCGCACAACGGCGGCAAACTATTTTGGAGTCTAGATAAACCGGACATCTCCGCTAGTGAAAGAGCTGTTAACAGAGAATGTTTAACCGTGGATGAATTGCCGATTCACACTCCCATTCTCTAAACGAACAAGCCTCTGATACGAGGCTCCATGGTCACCTGCCTGATTGGGTTAATGGATTTTCTTGTTGTAGCCTACGAGTCACGTCATTGCGGAGACCCTGTTTATATTTATAAAAATAGCCGACCCTTTACGGGGTCGGCTACGAATCAATTACAGTTCCGACTTAGTTGATGGTAGCGTATACTGTCTCCCAATCGACCCAAGCGCTGTCCCAGACCTCTCCGGCCCAATAGGTTCCGGTGGGGTTGAAGGTATCGATTACGACATGAACCGTTCTGCCACTGCCAGAGCCCGATAGCCACATGTCGTAGGCTTCTCCGGTGTCGTCAAACACCACTTCGTCCGCCCATGACGGGGCGCTGGCGGTTTTTTCGACACTTGCCCCAGAATTCTGAGTTGCGGTGACGTATATATCTGCAGTCGCAAACGATACGAAAAACGTCGCGAACAGTCCAAGCAGCAGGGTTCGAAGAGATAATTTGTGTGTCATTTATGTTAATGAGTTAACTTTGGGTTTATTAAACGAGGTAGAAAAAAGGGGCGTGTGGGCCTGTGCCTACTACCCCCGTATTGTGGCTTAGGAGGAAATCAGAAACCCGGCCGAGAGAGACTGATTACCAACTAAGAAAACGAATCGATTCGGGTGATTAGATTCGGATACACCTTCGTTTAATTCAAGTATTTTGCGATAGGTTATACACCTCAATTTGCGCTAGATATAATACCTCAGAATTACATAGAGAAGAATCCCCAACTACTTATAATGAAAATTCAACATGAAAATTCATCATATAAAATACATGTAAATATGTATAAAAAATGAATAATATATTTTATTTAAACCCTGATCTGGCAGGCGCTCCATGTTGGTGAGGCGAGAGTTGGGTTAATACAAAACAGTCTTGCCGAAGTTGTTTTTGCCCAGGAGTTTTACCTTTTGGCGTGCACTGCCCCCAAAGGAGAAGTTGGAAACCGGAAAAGACGGTATTGCCGAGATACCGTCGGTCCAGCTTGCAGAACCCCACCTTGCCCTATCCGCCCAAACTTTGGTGAACACTGCGTAGTGTTGTGGCGATGTGATCAGCGTCTGCTTCCGTGTAGCGCCAACCGATGGGGATCGCGATGAAGCGTTTGGTGAGATCCTCGGTTACGGGGAAATCTTCGGGGCGGTAACCAGGCGCAGGCCATGGCTTGATTTCACGGAAGGGTGACGCGGCAGGATGATGCGAGCGTCCGGTGAGAACGTGTTCGCGATAATACTGCGGATAAGTGCCGGTGCGCGGCAGGCAATTTACCCCAAGGACGTCCAGCTCATCACGGAAGCGCTTCACCCATGTGGCATCGTCAAGGTAGAGATACATTTCGAAACCAAAATCACCCTCCGGATCTGGAATTCTGCGCCAAGTCACACCGGAGAGTTGTCCGACTGACTGCCGCACCTGCGCCTGGAGTTTTCGACAGTGATTCCGGACCGCCTCCACTTTTTTTAACTGCACCAGTGCGATGGCGGCAGTCAGTTCCGACATACGAAAATTGGTGCCGGAAAAGGCCGGTTCCTGTTCCGCGGTGATGGTCTGGTGAAATGGGCGATATTGTCCGAGATCGTGCATCCGCACCGCACGCTCGTAGATGCGAATATCACGCGTCACTAGCAGGCCACCTTCACCAGCCGTCATGGGTTTATTGTGCTGAAAGCTGTAAATCGCGACGTCACCCCACGTGCCCACCTGCCGGCCATGGTAGCGAGTGCCGGGCGCTTCGGCACAATCCTCCACAACAAACAGACCGCGTCGGTGAGCCGCCTTGATGATGGCGTTCATATCCGCTGCAACTCCCTGATAGTGGACGACCAGCACCGCCCGGGTCTTCTCTGTCGTAAGCCGTTCGATCTCACTGGGGGCGATACACAGGGTGTCGTCGATTTCTGCGAGTACAGGGCGTGCCCCCATGCGCACGATTGCCGTCACGCAGGACAACCAACTCCAGGCCGGCACGATGACTTCGTCGCCGGGGCCAATTGAAATGGCCCCGAGGGCGGTTTCGAGCGCGGTGGTCCCGCTGGATACGGCGAGCGCGTAATCGGTTCCAATCCATTTGGCTGCCGTGGACTCCAGCTCGGCGACGCGGGTGGGCGGATTGTCGGGGTCGTCCCCATAGTAGCGGAAAAGATTGCGGCTGCGCAAAACGGCAAGCGCGGCGTTTTCTTCCTGTTCATCAAGGGCGGCGGAGCCGAGACCCAGCAGGGGACGGGTGTAGGTTGCAGGGGCCGTGTTCATTTTGGGGATGACGTTGAGTTTGACGGAGAGAGGGCACGAATCAGGTCGGAAGACCGAAAAATGAAACCGAACTCCACGGCGACACGCCACAGGGCGGATTGCATTTCCCGATCGCGATCGGGATCGGTGGCCGGCTCGACGGTTAGGATCGCGTCGCGGACGGTGGAGCAGAGATACCCGTAACGTTTCATTTCGACCATGCCTCCGGGAGACATCAGGAGGCACCAATTCAGGGCAAAGCCGACGTAAATGAGGTGATTGACGTGCTGGGCAGCGGCGAGTCTGTGCAAGTCGGCGGATGTCTCAGCGATGCCCTCGCCCGGTGCCGGTTTTGCTGAGGCGGCAATTCGGCGAACGGTGCGACCGGCCGCAACGTCCGACTGGTTGGCGGCGCCGGGAAAGACTTGGTCGGAGCGATAATCTTGCAAATCCTCCCAAGTGGGATCGGTAGGCACCATCGGAGTGGGTGTCGGGACCAATCCGGGAACGTGAAAAACCGGCATGCCCGCTTCACGGATGGCCGTGAGCAGGGAAGGAAAAACCTCACGAAGCACCTCGGTGGATTTGGCCAGATAGGGCACCGCCCGGTGCCAGCCGGGAAATTGATTAAGGGGTGGCGGTTCGGTGGCATGCATGACGACCACCGCCGTGTGTTCTTTAGAGAAGGTGAGCTTTTTCCGCCGCCAAGCCTGTCCCCCGGTTGGCGTAAACTGCTGGTAAGTCGAAACGGGACAAGTGAACGTGGCAGGCATACGTCTGGCTTGTTTTTTACCGGTGACGAGTCTGGGGACGGAAGAAGCCACTTTCGATGGCTTTCGGTCTGCCCAAAGATGAAGATAGGCAAAACATAGGTAAGTAGATCGATCGAAGGTCTTTCATCATGGAGTCATAAGATGAGCCATAAGTGGTATAATTGAGTGTTTATTATATATATGTAAAACTGATCAATTGTTGATTTGGTCGCCAATGTATTGTGCATTCTGATACGATCTTCCATCAAAGGAAACAAAACATAGATAATCCGTCTTCTCGGTGAAATATCATTACGTGAAAAGCCTGTAAAGTGGTTGTGGCAAGAAGGTGATATGCTTGATGTGTATCCCTTTTGGGGGGATACTGAAATCGAATCGATTCGTTCTGGTTAGACGCTTTCACTGGGTTCGTCCTGCAAACGGATTTTGGTGATTGCTTAGTGTAGTAGGGAGCGCATGGAGGCGCATGCGTGCAGGCTCTCCATTATCGCCTCATCAAGTATGTTAGTGTTAAATCGATAAAACAATGACTAGAAAACTCATGTTACGTGGCATCCTGTTGCCCTTGTTCGCGGTTCTTTTCGCATCAATTGCAAGTGCAGATATATATGTTACCGCAACCCAGAATACCCTGACGAATGTTGAAAAGATTGCCAGTGCCCCTTGGAAGGAAAATTACACCGGCCCAAGTGCACCGGCGACCGATATGTGGATTTCAGGGTTTGGTGATACAGCTCAGGTTCATATTGTTATCGACACCTTTACGGCGAAGGACACCTACCTCGTCGGTGAAGTGTGGGATGTTGCCTGGGTGGATTGGCTCGATGTATATGTGACGATTAATTAATCTGATTTATTTTTCAGAAGCAGGAGCTGGCCTCAATGGGCCAGCTTTTTTTTATCTTAGATAGATCAAGGCAAGAGTGGGGAGATAACTGGTTTATGGTTATTGGGATCTCATCCTAAATGAAATGGAGGAGTTGTTGTGTTTGTTCGTATACTTAAATGACATTTGGGTCCATTAGAGGTCTTTATTATTGATTGGCTTTAGCGGCTAGGTGGCGGAGACCGAAGCCGAGGACGAGAAGCATGGCGCCGGCGATGAGATTAATGTGGGAGGGAGCCACGGGGGTGCCGGGCAGGAAGGTGCAGAGGGCGAGCACGACACCGAGAATGAGGCAAACGCTGCCGATCAGGCCGTAGACCTGCATGGCCCCGGCGCTTACGGCCGAGTCATCGGGTTCCATGGGAGTTTGGAGGTCACGCTCCAGATCCTTGAGGGTGGCGTGGCGCGGATCATCCTCGCGGAAGAACTTGGCTGAAACGGCAAAAACCAAAGTCGCCACCACTGCTTCCACGATCATGTTGCGGGCAAAGTCGTGTTCAGGAAACACGCCGATCACCATCAACGTGATGGCGACGACTAGTGCGGCGGAAGAGGCTGCCATGGCCGACCACCAAGGCGTGCGCCGGAAAATGAGACCAAGAGCGACAGGCATCTGGAATGCGGCAATCAGCGAGAAGTAAATCAGGGCGAACTGAAACGCTCCGCCGAAGCGCGGAATGATGAACGCTACCACCACACCGAGCACCCCCACAACGGACATGGTCGTCCAGGCGACGCGAAGCTGACCTTTTTCCGACAGCGTTTTCCCGGTCAACCGACGACGGAGTGGGACAACGATATCGCGGGTGATCGTGGCGGCCAGCCAGTTGAAGGCGTCATTGGCTTGGCCGAGGGTGGCGGATAGAATCGCCGAAACCACAAACCCGATCATGCCATGCGGCAGCAGCAGCAGGGCGAGGCTCACGAAAGACGCCTCGTCGGGATTCGCGAACTGTGGCCAGATTGCGTTCATGTCGGGAAAGATGACCGTGGCCGCCATGACCGGCAGGATCCACATGAGCGGCCCAATCAGGCTAAGGATGCAGCACAACAGCGCCATTTTGCGGGCTCCGCTTTCGTTGGGCACGCTGTTGTAACGCTGCACCAGATGCCAGGCGACGTTGTAGCCGAGCATCATGTTGATGACGTAGCCGGTGATGAACCACGGATTGGCCGCAGGTCCGTTGAGTTCAAAATAACCTTCGGGCACCTCCGCCAGCAGCCGTTCAATGCCCGCCATGAGGCCTTCACCGGCTCCGAGGTGGAGATAGGATACTGGCAGGATGATGATGGTCATCACGCCGATGATGATGCCCTGCACGGCATCGGAGAGGACGGCCGCCCATAGGCCGCCGACGGCGGTGTAGAGCACCATGACAAACCCGGTCACGATGGTGAGGGCTTGAAACCCGGAAAGGGTTATTGGTCCCACCTCGAAACTGACGTCGTTCAAACCGAGGGCGGTCGAAACGAAGATGCAGAGGATGTAGAGGCCCTGGCCGATGCCCACAATCGCCGGAACAATGGCGGTGAGCGAGTAGAAGTAGGTTGTCGAAGGTGAAAAGCGCCGAGTGAGAAATTGCAGCGGGGAAGACAGGCGGCAGCGTCGCCACATCTTCGCGAAGAACAGGAAACCCACCAGATAGGCCCACGTCGCCGACGTGAAGAGCAGCGCCGCACCAATGCCCCAGCGGTAGGTGAACCCGGCGGCCGCTACGAACATGAACGCGGAGAAACCGGAAACCCAATTGGAGAGGCCGGCCAGGAACCACGGAATCTGTCCTCCCCCCTCAAAGTATTGGTCCGTGTCCTTGTTGCGCCGGGCGGCGTAGAAGCCCACGAAGATGATGATCGCGAAATAGAGCGCGATCAGTGCGTAGTCGTAGCCATTGACGGTGTTGAAAACCGGTCGTTCCACAGGTGGGGGAGAGGAGCTGAGCTAGGAAAAGGGCAGGGTGTTTCGTGCAACATCCACCGCCGTATCGATGGACAATCCGCGGTGGGTGCCGAAAACCCGCCAGCCCTGGTCGGTCGGGACCACCTTGAGCCCCCCGATGGGTTCACGGTGCGGGGAGGCCGCCGCGACTGTCAGAATCGCATGGCTTTGAGCTGACTTCGATGTGGCGGCCACAAAGGGAAAGTCGCCTTCCTCGGCCGGGAGATCGAGCCGGTCTCTCTCCACTGTAACCGGGTTGCCGTGAGCATGACATGAACCCGCCAAATGAGCGAAGGGGCGGGTGATGGTGAAGCTTTTGCCCTTTGCCTGGGCGCCGCCGAAAGTGTCTTCGTTGAAGACCTGAAACCGGGCGGTGAAGTCGGCGGGCTGGCCACAATCGAGGCGGTCGAGAATGAGCAGCACGTCAGGTTTGAGGTAATACAACGAGCGATCGACGCGTTGAACGTAGGGCAGCACCAGCCGATAGGCATCGGTCGCATCACTGGTGACCTGCATGCGCTCGTCCCGGGCGTCGTAGCCGGTCACCGTGGCTCTCGCCCAAGACGCATTCGTGCCTTCGCTGCCGTCGTGGTATTGATGGCCCTGTCCGTCAACGATCACGGCGGTGTGGGCTTCCGTCAGACGCAACAACCAGCGTGGATGAGTGGCGACATAGGCAGCCTTGAACGGGTCATGAAACATGCGCTCGCCGTGGGCCTTGAAGATGATGCTGTTGCGGTCGGCGTGCTCGTGGTTGGCGGGGCCACCGCTGCGCAGGGCGACAACGGTGGATTCCGGCCCCCAGCCATCACGCGAGATCACCCAATCGTTGTCCAGCCGGGTGTTCAGCCATTCGGCCGGGGGCGGCGATGTCGCGGCATCCGGCTGCAGCCAGATGGCACCGTGGTAATGTTTAATCGCCCCCAGCCTGGCGGCGGCATGACGGGAGAACGGGTCTTCGTGCACCCGCCCGGTCCATGCGGAGACCGTGGTATCGGTGCCGTGGCCGGAATCACCGAAATTCACGATATCGATGGCCGGATCCATCGTGCCCTTGGGCACGGCGTTGTATTCCTTCTGTTCGTTCGGATTGTTGTAGGCACTGCCGAGTCGCGGCATGCTCATGACCGTGGCGAAGCGGGTGGAGCCCTTGTAGTTGATGAGGTCCCGTTCATCAATACCGAGCCGCCGGTGGACCGCTTCGGCCAACATCGCCATGTGCAGCGTGGTGTAACCCCAATAGCCGACCCCTTCGTCATACGATCCGTCGATGCCATACATGGGAGCGAACGACTGGGCGCTGCGACGGGCCATTTGCAGCCAACGATCCGCCTGCGGGTGGCGGCCGTGCAGCCACAGGGCGGCAAAACCGAGGGCACACGTGGGAATGATCTTCAGGTTGGTGGAGTTCAGGATCAGCGGCCACCGGCTCAGATCGATTTTAACGGGAATGTCGTCGTCCCGGTGATTGATGGTCCAGCCCTGCACCCGATCGGGGAACATGAGACCATAGATGGAAAGGTAACACGCCGGGGCTCCCTTGACGGCAACCTGACGTTCGGCCTCAGCCACGAGTCCGGGGTCGAGCAGGTGACCGATCCAGTCCAGCGCGGCGCATACGGCGATGGTGGCCTCAGGGGCGCGTTGAAAACCGATCGGGTGCTCGCCGCCTTCAAGAAAATAATCCCACGGATCGTAGTCCAGTATTCGCTTCAAGGATACGGTGGCCAGTTCGAGATCGCGGGGGTCTTCCCAAACCGCATGGGCAAATGCAGCATTTTCCAAGGCCTCGCGGATATCACGCATGTGGCGGACCCGATTTCGCAGATCCGATTCGTGCTGAATGAAGTTCAGTCTTTCGGCGTAGTCGACGTCGCGCAGCTTGGCTCGAACGGCGGCGAGGCGGGAGTGCTCGAGGTTGGCGCGAATGCGGGGCAGGTCGGCCGGGTCAAAAAGCAGACCCAGCCGAGGTTGCCCTCCGTTGCTCTCGCCGTTGCCAAGGCCATGGCGGACAGGAGAGCTCGGGAGGGCTGGGCCAGCGCTGCTGGACCTGACATTTAGGCCAGTAAATGGCAGGGCAGCGGCAAAGGACGCAGACGTGCGGAGGAAAGCGCGGCGCGGCAGGGGCATGGTGAACTCAGAATCATGAGCAGTGAATCGCAGATACTTCCAAGGAACCGAAGGCAAGGGCAGCTCCTTGGGCTGGCAGGAATAACAAGGAGGCCTTCTCTACGGATTCAGGTCGATGGGGTCCTCGGGTTGCTGATAACGCGTGATATAGGTCTTCGCCGCGGCGGCGAGCTTCATGAACTTGTCCACGGCCACGACTTCCACGTCGTCGTTCAGGTTATCGAGGATATTGGCGACCTGCTCGATCGTAGTGCGCTCGCGCACGTGGATCAGCAGGAAGTAAGGCCGGTCCGTGTTGAGCCGGATGAGTTCTTCCAAGTCGGCGGCGGCTTCCTCGGTGGGGCGATGCACGCCGAGGTAATAGTCGTAGCTTATCATCGGAATACCATCGCGGAGATCAAAGGTGCGTGCGGTGCCATAGCCGTTGATGAAGCCGATGACATCGGGGAACTCCTGGTAGTAGAGATCGACGACTTCCTTGGTGAGATCGGTATTGCCGATGTGGCGGTTGCCCTCGGAGTAGTCCATGATCTCCATGATCCGCAGATCGAGGTTTTTCATCAGCTCACGGGCATCGGCCATGAGCGGCGGGAATTTTTCCGCCGGGATGGATTTGGGATACATGTAACCGGGACCACTCAGGCCGGCGACAAAGTAATCGTTGGGCGTCTTGGTCTCCATGTAGTATTGGAGCGCGGGAGGATTAAGCCACGACCAGTTCATGAGGACCTGCCAACCGTAGGGGATGCGACCGCGGCCCTGTTTTGTCCAAGCGCCGATCCCCATCGAGTCCGTGGCCAAGGCGGCGATGTAAACCTTCTTTTCCGGTACCACAACCTCGTCCGGTTCGACCGTGTGGTTGTTGGTGAACTTGAAGTCGGAGGTCCACGGGATTTGGGATGTGAAGGACACGTTGGGCAGATTGTGCAGGCCCTCCATTTTAAGGCCATAATTGCCGGTCAACGTGGTGTGCTGGCCCTCGGTGTCTTTTTTGTAGGAGTGCCAACCCATGACCAGGGAGGCCTCCTCCTGCTCGCCGAGGACGCGATTGAGGAGCGCGAGTTCCTCGGGATCGGCCGGGTTGGCGGAGAGGTCGGCCATCCACGCCCGTTGTTGCACGCCGAAATCGGCCACCCCGGGTTTCATGACCGCTCCCCATTCGCCGCCAAGCACGACGTAGAGTTCGCGATTGGCGCGGTGGAAATACTCGTCGTAAGCCCACTGATAAATGACGTGGTCGGGTTGGCCGGTGAATTGACCGCGCAGGTCGACCTTCACCTCGAGGCCATGCTTCGCGGCAATGTCGATCTGATCCTCGTTGATGAGCAGCAGGTCTTCGATACCGGAAATGGTGAAGCCCACGATGATGGATGTGCGCACGTCCTTGTCCCAGACCACGGCACCTTTCGCGGCGGAGCCGAAGTCGCGCAGGACGGAATCGAGGTCACCCATCTCGTAGTGTTGCCAGTCGATCTCATGTCGATCGGCGAGGAAGTCGATCAAGGGGCCGGCGATTTCCCACTGCCAGTCCTCGGGATACTTGAGGTAGATTTGCGGACCCTCGCGGTTGGCGAGACCTTGGAGCGACAACAACGTCAGGTTGTGTGGCAATTTCTCGGCGACGCGCCAGTTATTGATGACGGGGATCAAGGCCGCCTTATCGGGGGCCTGGTCCGAAGTTTTGAGGGTGGAAAGCTGGGCCTGAACACTGGTGAGGGCGGCAAGCCCGACCGCGCCGATGGCGATGACGTTTCGTAGATTCATGACGGGGATGCGAAAAGGTTACTCGGTGACGCGGGTGAAAACGTGAATGACCGGACGCGGCCGGGTGCTCCGCAGATCAGTGACGGTGAGGGTGTCGCCGTCGGGTGAGATCTGGTATTGGCTGATGATGTTCACATCGCGGGAGCCTTGGGAGGTCTCCAAAACGAGATCCTTCTCCAGCCGCAGGAGATTGCCGCCGTCGAGGGTCTTGGCCCGGATCACTTGGTGGGCATCGTGGGGTAAGTAGGCGCCGATGTGACGGTTGCCGATCCACCACCCTTGGGGCACGACGTTGATTTCCTTGGTGACATCCAGCGGAATGACGTCGGAAAACGTGCGACGGCCCCCGCGGAGGTTGCGCGTGATCATGAGTTGATCGCCGTCTTGGGCGATGATGAGTTGGCAGCGACTCCAAGGGCTAAGATCGGTGCTTTGCTCGCGATCAAACTGCCACTCGCCCACAAATTTGGACGGGTCGAGCGAGGAGGCTGCAGCGGAAATTGAAAGGGACGCCAAGGCGGCGAATAACAGGGAGGCGCGCAGGGCGCGGATAGTCACAGACATGACAAAAGTCGAAGTTGAGAGAGGTGGGAAAAAAACCGGCTCCCAAGTGACTGGGAGCCGGTGACAGGTTTCAAAACGAGCGAAGCCTTGCTTCGCGCGGAATTAGAACTCCAGGGTGGCGGAAGCCGTGAACAGGCGACCCTCAAAGATACGATAGAGCTCAGATCCGTCAGGATTGGCGATGTAGGGTATCAGGCCGTCGTTGTTCGTGAGGTCCTTGATGTTCACTTGGAACGTGAAGGCTCGGTCATCCTTCAGTCTATAGCGCGCACGGGCGAAGACATCCACGAATAGGGTGGAATCGGCATAGTAGGGCAGATCGGGATCGAGACGGTATAACCCAAACTCATTTTGGGATACACCGAAACCGATACCGGTCTTGTCCTGCCAGCGGATGCCACCACCAATGGTGAAGTCACCGAGCCAGCCGGGGATGATTTCGCTATCAGTACCGAAGTTGTAGCTGGTGTTGAGGGCCCAGCGCCATTCGGCCTGCTCTTTGGAGGGTAGTCCATCTTCAAGACGGGCACGGCGGACGGGTTCCACTATGGTTCTCTGAGCTCGTTGGGCAAGGGTCTCAGATGCAGTCTCATTGATGTAGTAGTTCTGCGCGAACGCGCTGTCGACCCATTGCGGGATAACATGAGAATTCATGTATTCAAACATGAATGGGTAGGTGCTCGCCCGGATGGTCTCTTGCTGACCGACGGTGAGAAGAACCGTCCACTCCGGAATCGGGTTGTAGGCGATTTCGACCTCCATACCATCGGCAGAGAAGTTACGCGTGTCGGTGTCGCCGGCATTACGATTGACCGTGGCCGCCTCCGGGTTGTTCCAATCCACTTGGAAGCCATTGACGTCTTGAACGCCCTGCGGGGGCAGGACGGCCTGCACATCGGCGGCAGTGAAGCCTTGGGCCACGTTAAGCGGGTTGTCCAGTTGGTGGGCCAGTTCCCGGAGGATGCCTTCCGTGGCGTAGAGCGGAGCGTTTTCGAAATGCTCATTGGCCACAGCACTCTCGAAGAAGTTGAAGCGAGCGGAGAGTTTGCCGTCCAACGCTTCGATGATGAAGCCCATTTCTTCGGTTTCACCAGTCTCGCTTGGAACAGAGTCATTGAAGATGTTCACGCTACCGCTGGAGGGGACGAAGTTACTGGCCTTGCCCTTGTAAACCGAGAGATTGAAGCGGCCGGGCAGCTTTTCACGGATAAACTCAGGCGTATGGACCATGATGGACCAAGAGGTGGTCTCGTCACCAACTGTCTCGAAGGGACGATCGACAAAAGGGCCAGCCACGTATTCGGGGTCGAGCGTGTCGCGGATATCCGTTCGGGCAAAATCTGTCCCGGTTCTACCCGTGCCAACTTCATCGCTACGCCATGTGCCCATGAGAACAACCGTGTTGTCCCAGAGTGAATGCTGGCCGATTAGCACTTCCGATTCAACCTCAGTGAGCCGCTTGCCCGCGTGAGAAGCGGCAGGCCAACTGTGAGGTTGGAAGATCGTATTGATGTTCGAATCGAAGTTCACGAACCTGCCCAAGTCGGGGGACCAACCGGTGAAGTTGGCGGGAATGGGAGCATTCCTCATGTTGCTGCGAGCACGGCCATGAGACACGCCTTGGATCCCAACTCCAGCGAGATCGCTGAGGGAGTTGATGGACAGGAAGTCGATGTCATTGGTGACCGGCAACGCGAACTCCTGTCCACTCCGTTGAGTAATCGGGTGGCGGCCAGGGAGGTTTGTATCGATGTCAATCGTGTCGATGGGGTCAGCCCGGGCAGAATACAGGGTCTGATTGTAGTGGGCGCTCTCGTCGAGCAGACCAGTAAGGGTGAATTTACCCAAGAGCTTGGTCACCCAGCTATCTTCATCCATGAAGTCGTCGAAACGGAGCTCACCGTAAGCTTGGAGCCGAGTGGATTCGCGATCGTTGTAGATGCGGTTACCACCGGATCCACCACCCATGATCGGGCGGCCGAACGTCGGATTGGGGACCAACGGACCAGGACCGGTTCCATCCGTGGTGGCCAACATGTAGGGATTCATGTCGATGTAGATCGTGCGCTGCTGGACACCTTGCAGGGAATTGTTACCCATGCTTTCGAACGTTTGCTCGTTGTAGGTGAACTCGAAACCGAGGCGGTTATCGAGGTAGTTACCTTCAATGCTCGCGGTGTAGTTCTCCCACTCCGCGCGTTGCTGCGCCGTACCGCCGTTGAAGAGATTCTCGCGGTAGTCGAAGATGCTGCGATCGGTGATTTGAGTGGACACATTACCGGCGCTGAAGAACGGGGCGGTTCCATCTGGAACGCGAGTTCCGTCGGAACGGTAGCCGCCGGTGCGGCGGATCATTTGAACCTCATCCCAAGTCTTGATACGCATCCATTGACCGACAGGAGCGCCGGGGGAAGTAGGACGACGATCAGCGGGATCGAGCGCAACATCACCGGGCCGGTTTACGAGGTAGCTATGGCCACCCCATGTAGGTTCAGGATTGGAGGGGTCTTGATAGAATCGGTAAAGACCCACGGATGCTCCGCCACCACCGGTAAGGTGAAAGACTGCCGAGTTGGCCACACCGGGGAAGTAATCCCCGCTGCCGCGGAAGATGGCGGCACCATCGGCGGGATTATGGGCGATGGGCTTGCCGAGGTTGATCCAAGGCGTGATACCGTCATTCGGCGGGATGTAGTCCGGATTTGCGGAGTGACGTTCGGCGATCTCCGCATTTGCCCGAGCAGTGAGGCCGAATGGGAGCTTTACGGTGACTGCAGCA
>JANQKV010000021.1 GCA_028280945.1 Opitutaceae bacterium | reverse complement strand
GGAGCCGATCGGCTCCACAGCAAGCGCAGCGCGCAGGACGCTGGTTATGTGTCACCTCAAGCACCACCGGACGCTTGCCGCGGACCCGGCGAAGCGTGTAGGACTGAGGCATCGGCACATTGCTGATATCTATCATCATCGGGGACATGTTGGCCTAATAACCGCATGTCCCCATCTTTTGATGTAGAGCCCCAAAAAGGGGGGATGAGGGTTCCGGTGAATTTGCGCAGCAGAGATCCTCGATCAGCCGAAGGCACGACGACCGGTCGGCCTAGTCGTCCTCCTCGTCGTCCGACGGATTTTCCAATTCGTCGCGGCAATCATTCATAACCCGCAGCCAGATTTCGCGCAGATCGAAAAGCCTCGGGGTGGCAAAGATCTGATAGCGACCCAACGCCTTGGTCGGCGCTTGCTCGGCCGAAAGCAGGGCAAAGCACTGGTTGAGTTCCTGCAAGGCGCGCTTCAGCAAGCTGATCGCCATCGCGTAATCGCCGAAGTCCAAGGCCGATATCGCGAACATGGCTTGTTGCTCGGCTCGATGGAGGGTTGAGTGAAAAGTAAGCGCGAGCTTTTGGGGCACGCGATCGGGCTGCTCTGCGGTTCGTTCCCAAGCCCGGACCAGCGTCAGCAGAATGCCTTTAGTCGCAATGAACACCGGATTCTTGTGAAGCGTGTAAGGATCAGTTTCGCGTTCATTCGCCGGTTCGGCTGCCGCCTCCCCGACTTCGGGAGGAAAGGAAAGTTCCTCCTCGGTGCTCCAAGCCTCTTGATCCCAGCGCATGCGATGCGCGACTTCGTCGAGGCGGTCGGGCCGGCCTTCAAGTTGCTCGTAGAAGCCGATGTAGCGGTGGATCAATTCGTCCTGGTCACGGAGGTAATGCTCCCAGTCGAACTCGTTCCAAGCTAATTCGCCGCGATCATCCCATTCGTTTTCAGAGGGATTGTCAGGATCAGAAAAATTCATTCCAAGCAGAGGCCTTCGACCTGAACAGCACCGTGGAAACGGGAGAGAGGAATGCAACTCAAAACCCGATCTCCCTCGGAAAGGTCGCCATTTTGTTGATTGCTGGCATCCCGTGCGACCGTAGCTTGCCACCCATGGTGCCAGTCGAAATTCAACACGAAGTGGTTCATTTCTCGGGTCGCGTCCAAGGTGTCGGTTTCCGCTACAGCGTGCTTCAGGTTGCAAAAGAGTATGATGTGACGGGGTTTGTGCAAAACCTCACCGACGGTCGCGTTCTTCTCGAGTTGGAGGGGGTATCGGCTGATATCGATGAGTTGGTGGCTGCCATCGAAGATCGCATGAGCGGCTACGTTCGCCAAACGGAGCGTTCTTCCCGGCGCCGCCCCGCCCAGTTTTCCGGCTTTACCATCCGCTGACCATGGCAACGGCGGCTTTGCGTTTCGACGGAGTCACCAAGGAGTTTTATGCTGGCAGGGAAGCGGGGCGAGTGCGGGCGCTGGATGCATTCAGCGCCGAGATTGGGGTGGGGACCATCGTGGGGTTGCTGGGCCCCAATGGTTGCGGCAAGAGCACGGCCCTCAAATGTGCACTGGGTCTGCTGAGTCCCGATCACGGCCAAGTCCGGGTGCATGGGCTGCCGGCAGGTTCAGTCAAAGCCTGTCACACGGTCGGTTATCTTCCTGAGCGAGGCGGGGTGCCCAGTCACCTGACGGCGCGTGAGGCGCTGCAGTGGTGGGCATGGGTTAATGGGACCGATCAACAGGCGGTTGCAACGAGCCTGGAAGCGGTCGGTCTGACGGCGGCCGCCGATCGCAGGGTGGCTTCCTTTTCCAAGGGTATGCGGCAGCGATTGGCCCTGGCTCAGGCGTGGTTGCCCCGGCCCTCGATCCTGTTGCTCGACGAACCTTTTTCGGGCGTGGATCCACGTGGGGTTGATCGGTTGGTCGAGATGATCATGGCCGAGAAGCAGGCCGGGAAAACCATCTTGCTGACCTCTCATCTCTTGCCGCGCGTCGAGCAAATTTGTGATGAGGTTATCCTGGTTGATCGGGGGCGGGTGATTGTGGCCGGAACCGTGGCCACGGTCCTCGGCGGGGAGCCCGTCCGGTCGCGGGGCCTTGATGATGTCTTTCGCGAGCGTTTGGAAGGGAACAAATCATGATCCGTGGTGGCCCCCAAATTTGGGCCCATGCGAAATTCTCATGGTTGAGTTTGCAGCGCAGTCCCGGACTCTGGGTTGTCGGTTTCGTGGCGGCGATGAGTGCGGGTTCGGGTCTGTTTTGGCGCGACTTCAGTTTTGGCGAAGCGGAGGGCAGGTTCGTACTTGGCTTCGGCTGGGGGCTGCAGAATTTGTTGGGGATGGGTTTGGCTTTGGCGGCGGCCGTGCAAATCTGGGCCCGCGATCAAGAGGACAAAACACTGCCGGTCTGGCGTGCCCGAGGTTTGTCATTGTGGGCGTTGGCCACGGGGCGATTACTGGCAGCCGGGTTGTTTTGCGCGATCTTTGCCGTCGGATCGACGTTGGTGCTGGCTTGGGCGCAGACGGGAAAACCCGGTGCACTGGCGTTCGCTCAGCTCTTCGCTTCCGCCGGGTGGTTGACCCTGAAGCTTACGTTGGTCGCGACGATGACGTTTGGGGTAACCCGCATCAGCCGGAACACAGGATTTGTCATCGGAGCGACGACCGGACTGATCCTCCTCGGGCATCTGCGGCCCTGGGCAGGGGAACTTGGCGGTGTGCCGATGGTGATTTCCTGGCTGGCTCCGGACCTGAGCAGTCTTTCACCGGCAATGGGGCAGCAGCAACCAAACCTTGACGCCGGCGTTGTCCGAGCGCTCGCGGCGGCCGGCTATGGCGTGGTGTTTCTGGGCTTGGCCACTCGGGAGCAGAGCAATGAATAGTTGGCCAAGATTTTGCGATGGCGGGTTTGCTGTTGTCCTCCTATTAGGATGGGGAGCGTTCACCCATTGGCTCGCTCCACCGCAAAACCAAGGGGCTTTGATTTCGGTGGTGGGGGCGGATCACCGGGAAGTCTGGTCGACCTTGGGAGGGCTGCGGGAAGCGGCGGCGGGTTTGAAATGGGTGCAGGCTTACGGTGCCTGGCGTGACCGCGACGATGCAGAGTTGGCAAGCCACTTGGCGTGGGTCGCGCGACTGGATCCGGAACCGCTGGTATATTGGCTGAATGGCGCGCGGATGTTGGCGTTTGACGTTGCCGTCTGGCGAATGCAACAGGAACCGAAAAACGCGAACGTGATTCGTCAGCAGCAGCTACAAGCCGGATTGGCGTGGTTGGAGATAGCCGCAACCCAGCATCCGGAGCGGAGTGCTTTTCCGATCGAACAGGCGGTCCTGCATTGGACGGTGAACCGAGATGTTGCGGCGGTGGAAGAGGCGTTGGCCGCCGCCCAAGCCTGCGCTGACGCGCCGCCATTTGTGGTTCGGTTGCGGGCGGAGATGATGCGGCGGGACGGCCGTTCGCAGGAGGCATTGAACCTACTTCAAACAGAGCGGAATCGCCTGACAGCGGAAGCATCGCCGGTTGAGCTTCAAGTATTGGATCGTCGCATTGCGGAGCTCGAAATCCAGCTAGGGGTCTCTCCTCAGTTCCTTCCATGAAGGACTCGTCGAACCTTCGGCTTATTCGCAGTGTTCATTCTTTGACAGGGTCGAGGCGCCCGCTTCCAATCACCGTTTCCAGCTCTCTACATGTTGCGCGAAATTGTCATTCTTGTCATTGGACTTGTCCTGCTTTGGACGCCGCGAAGCTGGTTGCGGCTTGGTAAACCCCAGCAGACTCGCAAGGATCTTAAACAGACTGGTGGTCCGGCCCGGGATCGACTGCCGGGTGACAACAGCCTTTGGGTGGAAGAGGAGTTCAAACAGCGGCGCAATTGGTTGGATTTCGGTCGCGCGATTGCCGGTGGATTTGCCGTGGCCGTTTCAATTCCGCTCGTGGTGGAAAACGTGGTGGGGGTTCCCTCCGTATCCACCACCCAGATCGCATTCACCACTCAAGCTGTGGTATTGCTGGCGGCCGTCGTGATCCAGATGGTCCGCGTGGAGCAACGACTCACCCTGTTTCCGCCGATCTTTTTTGTACTGGGGCTCGCTTTTTCCGTCTGCGGTTGGAAAGCGGCGGTGATAGGCTTCCTGGCCATATGGGCGCTTAACATCGTCGTGCCGAATCCGGCGGTTTTTATGGCCGCTTATGGTACCGGGATGGTTATTCTGTCAGTGTTCTTTGGCGCAGGAGTGCAGGCGGCCGTCTTGATGGGAGCCTTGGCGGTGACCCCCCCGCTGATTGCCGTGTTGTTCAGACGCCGATTGGCGCAATTTCGCAAGCGGACGAAAATCGTGGTGCGATGAGCAAACCCTCGGCGGTGGCGCTTTGGTGGGAGGCCGCCCGTCCGCGCACGTTGCCGGCGGCTATTGCCCCTGTTTTGGTCGCTTCGGCCTTGGCATTTGCCACCGGAGTGTTTGCCGTCGTCCCGGCTGTCATCTGCCTGACCTTCGCTCTCCTGATCCAGATTGGCACCAACTACGCCAATGATTTTTACGATTTCCAGAAGGGGGCGGACAACGCCGATCGAGTAGGCCCCCGACGGGCGGTGGCGGCAGGCCTGATTTCTCCGGCCAGCATGCGTCGAGCCATGATCGGGGTGTTTGTGGCGGCATTTATCGTTGGATTGGGTCTGCTGCCCTACGGGGGCTGGCCTCTTTTGATCATTGGCGTGACTTCAATCGCTTGCGGAATTGCCTACACCGGCGGGCCTTATCCCTTGGCCTATCACGGTTGGGGTGATGTGTTTGTATTTGTCTTTTTTGGACTGGTGGCGGTGTCGGCGTCTTATTTTGTCCAAGCGGGATTCGTGGCCACGGATGCGTGGTGGCTTGGAGCCGGGATGGGGGCGCTTTCCACCAATATTCTGGTGGTCAACAACTATCGTGATGTGGAAACGGACCGTGCCGCAGGCAAACGCACCTTGGTCGTTCGGTGGGGACGCACCTTTGCGCGGCGCCAGTTTGCGGTCGGACACGGCGTAATGGTTGCCGCGCTGGTTGTTTTGGTATTGCGACAGACCTTGGATGTGCTGCCGGGACTCGGCTTGGGGCTCGTTGCTGCAGGTTTGGGATTTCGGCAGATGCAAATGCTGCACCGATCGGAAACACCGGCCGAACTGATTTCCCTGCTGGGAATCACCGGGCGACATGTGGCCGTGATGGCACTGCTTACTTCGATCGCCTTGGTCCTTTCGTAACGGTCGGCTTGGTTCAGGTCGGCGACACGCGGGCAGCTCCGAATTGTGCGAACGGGACGACGATCACCATTCGGCCAAATTGGCCCGCTCAAACGTTAAGATACTGGCCGGTTGTGCCGATCTTTCGAGGCAGCCTTGGTTTTTCGCTTCGGTTCGAATGAAGCATGCTCAACCCGAGCTGTGGAAACCAGGGACCTAGCTCAAAATGGATCCGAATACCCGCTTTTGCGTTCGTTACCCCCCCGGTAGTGGACCCCTCGGCCTTTCCCTCTGCGCGAATGGTCAAACGACTCTGAAGGGCGTCAGCCCATGATAGGTATGCATGATTTTCATGGAAATTTAAGTTCCGGAAAACATTCCTTCATGATTAAACGCTAAAGGCGTTTATGATGAAATCGATTGGGTGAAAGACTACGGGAGTTGATGGCGTTTTATCATCAATGAAGCTGGTCAAACATCCGATTTTATGGGTTTCGGCCGCAACGGTTGGTATCGTGCTCGTCCTGGTTTTTTCCTTCTTCAGCGGTCGGAGCATGGTGAGCCGTTATGCTCCCCACATGAACGCTGCTCAAAAGGTCAAGCTGGAGGCGACGATGGCCCATCTCTGGTTTGAAGAGTTTATCTCAGGCGATGTTTCCATCGATATTGACTTGGTATCGGGGCACATCGATCAAGCGGAGTGGTATGCGAATGTGATGCTGCAAGGCGGGGAGGATGCTCACAGTGCCTTTTTGCCCCTGCGGGACTCTGAGCTGATCAAACAAGTCGAAAAGACCATTGAGGAAATCCACGCCTTCCGGGCCATCGCCACCCTGCGGTGGCGGCAGCGATCCGCTTCGGGAATCGGGTCCGATATTGACCAGGAATTCGACCGGGTTTTCCGGGATCTTATCGCAGCGGCGGACGACGTCGTGGTTCGCCAACAGAATGCGATGGGGCGGGAACTGCGCCGTTTCCAAATCGTCCAATGGGGCCTCATCGTCTTCATCGGGATGGCCGGTCTGCTCATTGGATGGTTGCTCAAGAAATATGAAGACCGCATCAGCCACGACATTCACGAATTGGAGGAAAGTCAGGATCTCTTGGCTCAGACCCAGCGGCTGGCCTTGATTGGCAGCTGGCATCATGATCTTGCCAACGGCGTCGTTCAGTTGTCCGAACAGGCTCGGATCATCTTGGGACTGGAATCTGACGCATCCCCGTTTTCATTCAATTCGCTCCTTGACCGTGTTCATCCCGACGACCGACGGTCCGTGGACGAGTCCTACCAACAGGCGCTGAAGAATGGCCTGCCGCTTGATGTCACCTACCGCACTGAGTCTCCGGACAACCGGACCAAACATATAAACCTGCATTGCAACGTCATTGTCGATGCTCGTGGCAATGCTCTTACGGCCGCGGGGTTCCTCCAGGATGTAACCACTCAAAAAGAATCTGAAGAGGCGCTTCGCCGGGCCCAGAAGATGGATGCGCTGGGTCAATTGACCGGCGGAATTGCTCATGACTTTAACAACATCCTGGGGGTCATTATTGGAAACACCAACCTGCTGCGGCGACGTGGGTCAGTGGATCCGGCTGTCGATGCTAGGACCGAGACCATCGAGAAAGCCGCTCGCCGGGCCATGCTTCTGACGAGACAGCTGTTGGGGTTTTCACGGCACCAAAGTTCGGCCATTACGGCCGTTAGCTTGAGCCGGACAATCAGCCAGATGGCCGAGTTGATCAGTCGCGCGGTGACTCCCCAGATCGAGGTCGACTACCGCCTTTCTTCGGACCTGTGGTTTACAATGATCGATCCCGGTGAGTTTCAGGACGCCTTGCTCAATCTCGTGATCAACTCGAGGGATGCGATGGATGGACGCGGTTACCTCGTCATTGAAGCCAGGAACGAGTTCCTCGACGAGGAACACTGTTTGCGAAACCCGGGCACGCATCCGGGAAAGCATGTAAGACTGTCCATCGGCGATACCGGAGAAGGCATCCCGCAGAAGTATCGGTCGCGGATTTTTGAGCCGTTTTTCACCACCAAGAGCCAGGGCAAAGGCACCGGCCTGGGGCTTTCCCTCGTCTATGCGTTTGTCAAAAGATCCAAGGGCCACATCACCCTGGAATCCCAGTTGAGGCGTGGCACGACCTTTCACCTCTATTTTCCCTTCACTGACCGCACTCCGATCAGCGAACCAGCCGAACCCTTGGAGCAGGAGCCCAAGGGCCACGAGACGATTTTGGCGGTGGACGATGAAACCGACCTGCTCACGGTGGCCCGGGAAACCTTGGAAGTGCTCGGATACAATGTGGTGACGGCACCCGATGGCCGGCAGGCATTGCGTATGATCGGCGACGATCCGACCATCGATTTGTTATTCTCGGATGTAGTGATGCCCGGCGGAATGAATGGGTTTGAACTCGCCGAGCAAGCGACCCGCCGCCGGCCCGACCTCCGGGTTTTGCTTACTTCCGGCTACATCGACCGGACCGTGGTGAATCGAAACAACAACGCGTTCAGTTCCAACGTCCTGAGCAAACCCTACAGCCAGGTGGATTTGGCCCAACGGGTGCGAAGGACTTTGGACAGGACCTGATGGTTTTGCCGATCGTTGATGCCTTCGGGAAAATCCGGCTCCAAAAAAACGCGACCGGTTGTGGTCGCGCTGAAGGGGAAGCGTTGCAGCGAGGCTTTAGACGTGAGCCTTGATCTTTTCCATCAAGGCATCCTTTGAGGTCATGCCCACGATTTGCTCCACGACGTTGCCGCCTTTGAACAAGAGCAAGGTCGGGATGGCCCGCACGCCGTATTCGGCGGAAATGGCTTCGTTTTCATCAACGTTTACCTTCCCGATTGAGACTTGGCCATCGAGTTCGGTTGCAAGTTCTTCGAGCACGGGGGCAATCGCTTTGCAGGGACCGCACCAAGGTGCCCAGAAATCGACCAAAGTGGGTTGATCGCTGCTGATGGCCGTCGGGAACGAGGAGGAATCGAGGTTGACTATTTGGGCTGACATAAACTGGGAGGCGGTTAAAGTTTTTGAAAAAGGAGGAGAGCGAAGGCAACCGAACCGAGTGCTGCAAGCGCTGCGAGGGCCGTTTGCCCAAAGAGAATGAACCGTGGGCCGATTTCGTCTTCCCACTCCGGCATCGGCGAAGCGAACTTCGCGGCGGTTGTGTCGGAGTCGGGACGGTGTCGAGGCATGTGGTGATATATGAACCAGGCGGACAGGAATTATTCCGGAGTGGATTTATGCACGATCTCCGCGAGTTCTTTTTTGTCGACGGTTTCGAGTTGTTTGTCGCGTCGTTTGAGCTCTTCGAACGTCTTCACCACGGTCTCCGTCATGCGGTCATGCGTTTCCTGCGAGCCGCCTACGAGAGCAAACTTCTCCCCCGTGGTGATGCGTTTGTGGCCGTCGTCGTTGTCGAGCCCCACGCCCAGCAAACCGGCTTGCGGCTTGGGTTTCTGCGGTTGGCGGGAGGGTGTCTGGTCCGGTGAACTCACGCCGTTACGGTGCTCGGATCAGCCGGGGTTTCAAGGGGCTTTTGCGGGTTCTCGCGCGCTTCACAAAGGATGTCGGAAAAGGCCTCATCCTGTTGGACCCGCAGCTGACCCATGCGCACCAGCTCCAATACCGCCAAAAACGTCGCGACAAGCCAACGCACGGTTATGGGCCCTTCAAAGAGTGAGGAAAACACAAACCTGGGTTTGGTGCGGATGCGGTCGATCAACCAATCCATCTGATCGGTCACGGTAACCTGTTCATCTCGGATTTCACCCACCACCAGTTTTTCGGCCAGCCGCCGGAGGACCATATTGAAGGCATTCCACAGCTCCACGCGGTCGATGGGATCGAGTGGCCGCTCGCTCGCCGGCGTGCTCAGGCGGGAAACATGCCGGGCAAGCATCCCCTGTTGGAAGGTGGCGAGTCGGTCGAGCTCGGCGGCGGCTTCCTTGAACTTTTTGTATTGCAGCAACTGGTGAACGAGCTCCCACCGGGGATCAATGCCATCACCATCTTCGCCATCGGGATCTATCGCGGCTTCGCCCCGGGGCAGGAGCATGCGGCTTTTGATTTCCATCAACGTGGCCGCCATCACAAAAAACTCGCCCGCGACCTCGAGATCCAGTTCCCGCATGGAGCGGAGGATCTCAACGTATTGTTTGGTTACCGACTCGATCGGGATGTCGTAGATATCGAGCTCGTTTTTGCGGATCAAAAAGAGCAGCAGGTCGAGCGGCCCTTCGAAGACGGGCAGTTTGATACGAAGGTCAGAATCAGGAACCACGGTTGCCGGGAGGGTTGGGTTGCACGAAAGCGTCGCAATCAAAATTTTGGTTCGTGCTCAAAGCGACTCAGGACCGACGAAACGCCGCGACAAAATAGCCGTCGGAATCAAGCTGCGATGGGAGCAAGGTAAGTTTTCCGTCAACGACCGCCTCGTGGGAGACCGGGTTTCTGAGGGAGAGGGGGCGGAAATGACTCTGGGCGCTCAGAAACGCGTCGACGACGTCTTCGTTTTCGAGACGGCAGAGAGAACAGGTCGCATAGATCAAAGTCCCGCCCGCGGTTACCGTGGCAGCGAATTGGGTAAGCAGATGCAGCTGTTGATCATGATGACGCCGCAGATCTTCGAGTCGGGTGGTTGCTTTGAGATGGGGAGATCGCCGCCAGGTTCCTGAGCCCGAGCAGGGCGCGTCGACCAGCACGCCCTCGAAAGTGCCTTTGGGTTCCCGAGTGATGGTGATGTTGGTCAGTCCTGCCCGGCGTTGGCGAATGGTGAGCTGCCGTAATGCCGCCGGGCGAATATCGTGGGCCAGGACCTTGCTGTCGCTCGACCGCTGTCGCAGCAGATCGGCCAGTTGCAGAGCCTTTCCGCCTGCTCCGGCACACGCGTCCAACCAACGCCCCGTCGGCAGGTCAGGCAGACAATGCAGCAGGGCTTGGGAGCCGGCATCCTGCACCTCACATCGCCCTTCACGAAATGCCGCCGATTGTGTCACGGACGTATCAGCCGGTAGTCGCCAGGCTCCCGGCAGATATGGACTCGGTTCAGCCAGGGGGAACGCTTCTGAAATGGGAGTCGTTTCCGTTCCGTGCTGGCGGATCCACAGCGGCGCTCGGGAAAGCAGGCAGTTGATTTCGGATGGAGTATCGGCGGCTGGACACTGCTCCCTGAACCAAGCGGGCAGGAGCGTGGCAGGGGCACCGGGATCGGGCACGTTTTCGTCCGCGAAGGCATCGATGAAGTCGGCGGTGGCTTTGTTGCGTTGTGCGTGGTTGGCCACGCGGGCCACGAGGATTTCCGCCGCCGCATCTTCCACCCACGGCAGGATCCGCCACAATGTGTAGGCAAGTTCCCGATACAACCGACGGTCGCGGCTGCCCGCCCGATGTTGCGTCAGCCACTCGGCCAGGCGGCGCGGTTGGCCGGTATCTCGGTGCCAATGTGGGCGCAGTGTTTCGACGAGCTCCAGGAACAGGCGACGTTGGTTTTCGACGCGGCTCACGTTTTGAGGGAATCAGAACGTCACCGCATCGAACCGCACGGCGAAACCGAAGTCGCTCTCCCGGCGCGGGCCTTCGAAGAAGGAAATCTCGTAGCCGATGGCCCAGCGGTTGGCGATGGTTTGCCGGAGGCCGTAGCTCTGCTCCACGAACCGACTGCGCCGCGAGTCGAAGTGCAGGCGCGAGTAGCCCTGCCAAACCTCATTGAACCGGTAGGCGAAAGAGCCGATGAACTCCTGAGTATCGCCCTTCAAATAGTGGCTGGCGAATTGCAACTGCCAGAGGTCGGCGTCGTGCAGGGTGACGGCGGCGTTGAGTTCGCGCAGGGTCCAGTCTCCCGGCGTGGCGCGGTGGTAGAGGTCAAAATCCAGAAACGAGGCGGGGCTCAGCCGCAGTTCCGAATGCAGGGCTGACAGGGTGCGATCGGCGGGAGTACGATCAAAGCGTGAATCGATCGCGAGGTTGAGCTGCACGAGGTCGCGGGATCCGTAATCGGAGTCGCGGGTTTGGAGCCGTTGATCGATGGAAAAGCGCAGCGTGTCGGTGGCCGTGAGGTCATCGATCTGCCGTCTGGCTCCGAGTGCCAGGGGTTCAAGATACGTCGCGAACACCCGCCGATCGATTTGAGGGATGAACGCGGCGCCCTCGTCGGCATCCGGGATGTAGCGGTAGGACAACCGCGGGGTGATGAGGTGACGCAGACCGTCGATGTTCCAGCGTTCATTCTGATAATCGAACGTCCCGGAAAACCGCACCTCGGCGTCGAAGCCGGTCTCGAAAAGTTCGCGCGTATAGCTGTCCCGGCCACCGATGGCATCCGCGTAGTGGGTCAGGCGCCCGCCAACCATGGGCGTAAACGCCAACCAGGCGTTCGGCGTCCAGGGACGCGACAAAGCATAGTAGAGGTCAAATCGTTGCGACGATTCGGATCCATCCACGGTTGGCAGATCATCGCGCAATGACACGGCGGAGGTTTGGGCCTGATGCAAAAACCCCGCCACAAGGGGCTGCGGCAGCAATTCCCAACTCAGTTCGGGCAGGCGCTCCCGCACGACGTGGAAGTCATTCGGCTGAGCCCGTAAAAACACTCCGGCAACTTGGCGTGAGTCTGCAAAAGTGAGCTCCCAAAAGTTGTCCGGCACCTGGATGGGGAAAAAATCGTCGGACCGGAAATCACGCAGCACCTCGGAGTCGTTCCAGTAGTTCAGGTCCCCGTGGAAGGTGAGCTTTTCCGAGAAGGCCTGCACGTGTTGCCAGCTGATCAATCCGCGATCGGCCGAAATCGGATCGCCCAGCACATCCACCCCGAGGTCACCACGATCTCCGCTGTCGTGGATGTAACCGCTGGTGAATCGGCCGTGGGCAAACTCGTGTTCGGAGGAAACCCAATCGTAGCCAAAGGCCGGCCCCGCCATCACCCCCCGGTTGGTGAAGATCCCCAAGTCGGCTCCGGCCCGCCAGTTCGCATTGACGGGCACGGTGGCCCCAATCCGGCCAAACATGCCCAGGCGACTGTCGCCGCCACCATCGACCGTGATCTCAACGACATCGGGTCCGTCGAGCGGTAGGTTTACATTTGGCAGCGGCAGCCAGTTGAAGGCTCCGATCCCGACACGTCCGCCGGTTGGTTTGATGCGTTGGCGCTGGCTGTTGTAGGTCAGGGAACGGGCGCGAAGGGAAGGCGTCCAGGCACCGGGTTCGCCATAAAACAGCGTGGCGTTTTCGATGATCCAGTCATCGCCCGCGCTGGCCATGGTATCTCCCGAAAAAAAGTAAGGGTCCCGGCCCAGCCGGACGTCGGTCAATCGATAGGACTCGGTAGCCAGATGGTAGGTGATCGTCTCGGCCAGCAGGCGCAGGTCACCGCGTTGCAGCACCGCGTTGCCCAAAGCGGTGGCGGTTTGTTCGGCGCGATCCCAGCGGATTTCGTCAGCCAGAAAAACGGCCGCGCCAAATTCCGCCCGCGCCCCTCCCCGATAAACCGCTTCCTGGGTTTCGAAATCAATCTCCAGCAAGTCAGCGGTCAGGGTGGGGATTGCTTCTCCCTGGGCCCACGCCAACCCGGCCCCCCCCAGGCAAAGGATTCCCCCAACACACAGCTGCAACGACCGACGTCTCATCTGCAGCGGAGCAAACGGTGCCGCCCGCGGAGATGCAAGTCGGGTTCCGTTCCGGGGGATTGGGACCAGTCAACGGATTTTGCGCAGCCCCGCTCATGGCTCGACGGATGGGATTCCGGCTCCCAAGATCGCGCATCCGTCGTATCACCGTGATCATTACCAAAAAACAAATCCAAGCTCTTACCAATGCCCGCGAGGCCGAACCTCATTCCGTTCTGGGGATGCATCCGACCCGGGCAGGCGGCAAATCCGGGCTCGTGGTGCGGGCGATGGTGGACGGCGCCATTTCCGCTGAGGTGGTTGAACTCAAAACGGGCAAGGGTTTCGCCATGGAGGGGATCGCGAAGGACTCCGGCTTGTTTGAGGTGTTTATTCCCCGGCGCCGGAAAGTGTTTCCCTACCAACTGCGGGTCGCCTACGCTTCCGGCGAATCGCGGCAATTTCATGACCCTTATCGGTTCCTGCCGACCCTGAGCGAAGAGGACCTCTACCTTTTTGGTGAAGGCAACGAGCACCGCATCTACACCAAGTTGGGTGCTCATGTGCGTGAGATTGACGGTGTGCCCGGCGTGTCTTTCGCCGTGTGGGCGCCGAGTGCCAAGCGAGTATCCGTGGTGGGCAATTTCAACCATTGGGACGGGAGATATTATCCCATGCGTTCCCTGGGCGCCTCCGGCGTGTGGGAACTGTTTGTGCCGGGCCTGCGCGAAGGCGAGCTCTACAAGTTCGAGATCCTCGATCAGGGCGACAACCTGCACGTCAAGACCGACCCCTACGGAACGTATTTTGAGGGCCCTCCCGGCAATGCTTCCATTGTGCACAATACCCGTCACCACCAGTGGCAGGACAACGCGTGGATGCAGCAACGGGTTGAACAAGCCGGCCAGATCGACCGGCCCATTTCGATCTACGAAGTCCATCTCGGCTCGTGGAAGCGCAAGGTCGAGGACGCGGCGCGACCGTTCAACTATCGGGAGCTCGCGCCCATGCTGGCGGATTACATGGAGGAGATGGGCTTTACGCACATCGAGGTCATGCCGCTGGCCGAGCATCCCTTCGAGGGGTCCTGGGGTTATCAGGTCACCGGTTTCTTTGCGCCCACCCACCGCTTTGGCAATCCCGACGATTTTGCCTATTTCGTTGATTACCTTCACCAGCGTGGCATCGGGATCATCCTCGATTGGGTGCCGGCGCACTTCCCGCGCGACAGTTTTGCCTTGGCCGAGTTTGACGGCACGCACCTCTACGAACACGCCGATCCCCGCCAAGGCGCCCACATGGACTGGGGCACGTTGATTTTCAATTACGGGCGCAACGAAGTGAAAGGCTTTCTTGTGGCCAACGCCCTGGCTTGGCTTGACCGCTACCACATCGACGGCCTGCGGGTGGATGCGGTGGCGTCGATGCTCTACCTCGATTATTCCCGGGAGGACGGGGAGTGGATTCCCAATAAATACGGCGGTCGCGAGAACCTCGAAGCCATCGATTTCCTGCGCGAAACCAATCGGCTCGTGAAAGATTATTATCCGGGCGTATTGATGATCGCGGAGGAGTCGACGGCCTTTGCCGGCATCAGCAAGCCGGTTGAGGAAGGTGGCATCGGCTTCGATTTCAAGTGGAACATGGGTTGGATGCACGACACCCTCCGCTACTTCGAAAAGGAACCGATCCATCGGAAGTGGCACCAAAACGACCTCACCTTTGGGGCGCTTTACCAATGGTCGGAGAACTTTATCACGGTTTTCTCCCACGACGAGGTGGTGCACGGCAAAGGTTCGATGCTCTACAAAATGGGCGCTTGGCATATTCCCGAAAAGGCCGCCAATCTCCGTGCACTCTACACCCACATGTGGGGTTGGCCGGGCAAGAAGTGTCTTTTCATGGGCTGCGAATTCGCCCAGTCCGAGGAATGGAAATACGCCGGCAGTTTGGACTGGCACCTGACCCAGTATCTGGACCACGAAGGCGTGCGGCTGTTGGTGCGCGACCTCAACAAACTCTACCGCGAAGAACCGGTGTTGAGCTGCACCGACCTCGATCCGGCGGGATTCCGCTGGATCGCCGCCCACGATACCGACGCCAGTGTGGTGGCCTACCTGCGCCAGGATGATTCCGAGGAAACACTCTTTCTGGTGGTGGGCCACATGACTCCGGTGACCCGCGAGAACTACCGGATCGGCCTCCCGCGGGCGGGGCGGTGGGAAGAGGTGATCAACTCCAACAGCGAGTTTTACGGTGGTTCCGGTCTGGGCAACGGCGGGGCGGTGCACACCGAGGATGTGGAGGCGGACGGACTGGCGCAAAGCGGTGTCTTCACATTGCCGCCCCTGACTACCTCGATTTTCAAGTGGACGGCCGGGTGAGCCTGGTCACGGCGAACTGACCCGACAACCGTGTGCGCTGAACCCGGCGCCGAAGGTCACCAGCCACCAATCCATATCGGAGGTCGGATGGCCATTCTTCAAGGCTTCCTCGAGGGCGAACAGCACCGAGGGGCTGCTCATGTTGCCGTGGCGACGAAGGATCTCTCGCGTCGGCGTGAGATCGTATGCGGGGAGTCGAGTCTCAACTGCCTCGATCACGTCCTTGCCGCCGGAATGGGCAACGATTTGTGCGATCGGTCGCGGATTGGCGGTGACAGTGCGACCCAGCAACGATGCCACCGCGTTTGCCGCCAGGTCGGGAACCGAGGAATGCAGCAGGTTGCGTAGTTTGCCGTGGCGGTGTTCAAAGCGGATGCGGTCACGATTTTCGGGGTCATGCAGCGTGTCAAAACCATGGCAGCGGAGGTTCATTCCCTTGGGTTGCCCCCGCCAAATCGTGGCTGCAGCTCCGTCGCCAAACAGACACGCGCTGATGATCACTCCCGGATCGTCGTCGAGGTAAAATGCTGCGGAACAGACCTCGACCGCCACGCAGGCCACCACCGCATCGGGCTGCTCCGCCAGGGTGTTGTTCACCGCGCGCAACGCCGGGATCGCGGCTCCGCAGCCCAAGCCCACGAGATCCTGCAGATAGATGTCGGAACGCAGGCCGAGTTGTTCCGCCACGTAACTGGTCACTCCCGGGCAGAGATAGCCGGTGCAGGTGCAGATGACCAGGGCGTCCAGGTCGGCGGGGTTGAGTCCGGCCTGCTGCAGGGCGGGTTTCAGCGCAGATACCGATAGTGCCGGAGCGGCATGCCGAAACTCCGCGTTGAGATCGTCTGTATCCAGATCGAAGATACGATCGATATCGCGCACGGCGAATTGGCGTCGGTTGATGCCGGAATCACCCCGTAGCACCGTGCGCAGGATCAGTTGACTGCGGCGGGTCAGTCCCGTTGTCACCGCGGCAGACTTTTTGGCGATTTCCCAGCAATCAAACTGGGACAACGAACGTTCCGGGGTGGCCGTGGCGAGCGCGTGCAGAAACATGGCGAAATCAGTGCAGCAGGTGGTAAAGCGCCCGGACGGGGAGAAGTCGGCTGCGCACGGCGCGAACCAGCCAGCGCTGGCGGTTGGGACACAACAACCAAGGATGAAGGCGTTGAGCACGGTGGATGCGAGGGGCCAGCTTGCGCTGGAGCACGTGATAAACGCTTTCCACTGCCGTGGTCCAGTCGAGCAGGCCCCGCGACCATCGATGCAGTGGAGCGATGGCGAACTGGGCACTTTGCAATGCAACCGTCATGCCGTTACCGGTAAATGGGGGGATCAGTCCAAATTGATCCCCCAAGTGAAGTCCGTGGCCGCGGTCGGCCGCAGGGGAGTAGTTGAGCCCGGCAACGGTGCAGATCGAATCGAGATCGATTTGGGCATCGATCAATCTATCGGCCAGACCAGCGAGGCCGGAGCGTTGGAGTTGGTCGAACAGGACGGTTTGCCTCGAAGTTTTTGCCTTGGTGGGACCGCGGCGGCGGAACAATCCACACACGTTCACCCGATCGTTTTCGACCTTGGTCAGACCAACATAGGCATGGTCCCCAAGATGAAGTTCCAAGTCGTCGAGCAGTTCGAGATGCTGGAAATGCGCTTTAAGTCCCAACCAGTCGGACTGGAGCGAGGGACGGCGGCCCGTGGCTTGGACTCTTCCCTCGGCCGCGACGAGATCGGTGCGTTTGCCCGTCTGGAGTTCACCACCCAAGATCAGAAATTGCCGGGCCATTTTTTCGTCCAACCGATGTCGACTGAGGCAAAGAGCGGGTTCAGGCAGTCGTTGCACCCATTGCGAATCATGCCCTCGAAACCAAGTCACCGATTTTGCCTCACGTGCATCCGTCAGCAGAGATTTCAGACCCAGGGTGTCGACGGTCGCCTGATCGAGGGAGGTAATGAATTCGCCGCATACACGATGTCGGGGATAGGTGCCGGCCTCGATAAGCACAACCGGCACGCCCACGCGGCGAAGGCCCAGTCCCAAGCCCAATCCTGCCAACCCCCCGCCGATGATTTCCACGGGCCGCATCTGGGCGGGAGCGATCATGCGGTTATCCTGCGGCGGGCAATCATGCGATACATGCCCAGCGCAGAAGGAGTGATCTTCCATTCCCACCGGGCGGGATCGAGTTTCAACAGCATCGGGAGTTCGTCACCACGGAAACCAGCTTCCACACTGACTCGTCCATCGTGCCGGCTCACGGGATGGGCCCGGATGAAGGAACAGAGCAACGCGAAGCCCGTTCGAAATCCCCGCTTCCGCCAAGGCTCACAGGCGATGATCGTGCGGACGGATTGGTTCCAAGTCCGGCCCAGCTCCGCCAGTCCGGGTTCCTGCAAATGGTGTAAGAACAAGTTGGATACGAGGAGGGGATAGCGGTCCCAATCGGCAAACGTGGAAATGTCTGCCTGGTGCCAGGTTAAGCCGGCGGGCCAGTTGTCGGGTGAAGCCTGCAGGTCAAGGGCGTGGAGGTTGTGCCTTCGAGCCAGCAGGCCGTCTCCCGCACCAATTTCCAATCCTGGCTGACTGACGGTCTCCGGCGGCAGCACCCGGTCCCACCAACCGTCGTTGCCCAGCAGCTGGTTAAACCGGCGCAAGTCCCGCCGACTGTGGCGGGCGGCAGCGGACCCGGGAGGAAGCGAGTCCAACAACTCCGGACTGACCGTGCGGTTCACCGGAGGAACATGCGCCGAACCCGAGTCCGGTCAATGGACCCTCCACGATCGCCAAAGAACTCACCACTGTTCCACCGCTTCGGCGAAGGCGGGGCGGTCGGCGGCTTTGAAGAAGGCGGTGCCGGCGACGAAGGTATCCACGCCTTGGGCACGGCATTTGGGGCCGGTGGTCAGGTCGACCCCGCCGTCGACCTCGAGCCGGTAACCATAGCCGTTTTCTTCACGCCAGCGATGCAGGGTGGCCATTTTGTCCAAGGTGTCCTCCCGAAAACTCTGACCGCCAAATCCAGGTTGCACGGTCATCACCAGCACGAGATCAACCCAGGGAAGCAGGGTCTGCACGGCGGTCGTGGGGGTGTCGGGATTCAGCACGATGCCATTTTGGCACCCCAGTTCACGGATTTTGGCCAAGGTCGCGCGATGGTCGTAATCGGGTTCGATGTGAACGCTGATCAGGTTCGAACCGGCGTTGGCAAAGGCCTCGATGTAACGGTGGGGTTCATCCAGCATGAGGTGGGTGTCAAAAAAGGTCTCCACCAGCTCGGGGCGTCGGCGCAGAGCAGCGACGATTTCGGGGCCAAACGTCAGGTTGGGCACAAAGTGACCGTCCATGATGTCGAGATGCAGCCACTTGAGGCCGTGGGCTGGCACGACAGCGGCACTGTCGCCGAGGGCGGCATGATCTCCGGCCAGAAGCGAAGGAGCAAGAATGGGGGAATGGCTCACCCCATTAGCATGACTACGACCTTCACCACACGTCGAGCACGCGATGCGTGACCCGGTCCGCAAGTTGGGCGGCAAGCTGGGGCTGCACCTGATATTCGGCGGGATTCTGGCCGTCATCGACGAAGATCTGACGGGTCACGCGGATCTGCTCATTGGCGAGGAAAACTCGGTTCGAGCGGGGATCGTGCAACGTGCAATGGGCAACCACGGTCAGGTCGAATTTTCGAGCGAGGGCCGTATCGTCGGGTTGAACCGAAGTAAAGGTTCGCCCGAGGTTGGCCAGATCGACTTCGAGCACCGCGTCGGCTTCAGCCGGACTGCCCACCAGTCGCACGCGGCCATCGGTGGCAAAGGCTTGGCGCAATTCCCGGCTGAAGGTTGCCACCGCCTGTGGAATTGCGGCGGAGTTGCCCACCGGAGCGATGTAGACCGAGCGAAAGGGCAGGGTGTCCGCGCCGGTGCCCAACTGATAGTTAGCACAACCACTGAACAAACCGGACAGCAGCAGTCCGGCTACAACCGTGCGCAACACATTGAGTGGATGAGCCGACGATGGCGGCATGGTGAAAACCCACCCGGGTTCAGAACACGCCGAAGAGCTTTTTGCGCTTGGGCGGAGGCGGCGGGGCGTTTTCGTCGACGGCCAGTTTGCCATCTTCGTCGAAGGTTAATCCCGCGGCATCCATGCGCTGTTCGATGACACCGAGTTGGACGCGGGCGCGTTCCGCGACGTCAGAATCGGGGAAGCTGGTGATGGCTTCGTTGTAAAAAACCCGGGCGGCTTGGAAATTACGGCGATGCTTCAACTGGTAATCGCCAAGGATCATTTTGCTCTCCGCGAAAACGGTGCGCATCTGGTCGAGACCATGCTGGGCTTCCGCCAGTCCGGGGTCGTCAGGGAAGAGGATCATGAAGTCCTCAAAATAGGTGATCGCCTCACGGGTGGACTCCTGGTCGTAGGCCGGGCCGTCGACCAGGGAAGCATGGGTCTGGGCCAGCGAAAGGTAGGCGTCGGGCGCGAGCAAGCTTTGGGAGTAGTTGTTGATCAGTCGATCGAGCGCATCGATGGCATAGGGCGTGTTGTTGAGGCGTTGATGAGTGCGCGCGATGTTCATCAGTGCGAGCGGGGCATAGTCGCTGTAAGGCGCGTTGGCGACCACCCACTCAAAGTAGGTGATGGCGCGCTCCCGGCTGCGGAATGAGGGCAGCCAACCCCAGTAGCGGTTGCGGGCACCGTTCATCAGGTCTTCCGCAATCTGGAACTGCGTGCCCAGGACCTCGTCGAAGCGCTGATAATTCGGATAAAGGCTCATCACGCTCTGGAAAGCCTCGAACGCCTTGTAATATTCGCGGCGACTGAGGCGGATCTGGGCCTGGCGGTAGAGCGACTCGGGCGCGAAAATCGAATTGGGGAAGCGTTTGGCGACCCGCTTGTAAATGCGCAGGGAAGCGCCTTTGCGACCGCGTTCCTCCAGGTCACGCGCCCGGTTCATGAGTTCGGTGGCGCGTTGGACATCCTGTCCGGCCAGTCCGGCCAGGTCACTGCCCTCCACTATCCAACCCGACTCGGGAGTCCACCGCAGATCAGCGGAGAGGGTGAGGGAGCCTGCCAGAGCAAGGAGGACGATCAGCAGGACGCGGGGGAGTCGCATGGGCAGGATGGGCATGAAGGGTTACCAGCGAACCAAGGCGCTTCCGTAGGTCAAGCCCGCCCCAAACGCGACGAACAGTGAAATGCTGCCGTTGGGGAGGCGACCCGACCGGCGGGCCTCATCAATGGCGAGCGGGATGGAGGCTGCCGAGGTGTTGCCGTAGCGCTCGAGATTCACGAAGAACCGGTCTTCCGGCAATTTCAGGAATTTGGCGAGCGAATCGATGATGCGGAGGTTGGCTTGATGGGGGATCACGCAGTTCACTTCGTCCGGATGAATCTGGTGTTGTTCCAAGATGTCTTGCGCCGCGTCCTCCATTTCGCGGACCGCAAACTTAAAAATCTCCCGCCCCTTCATCTGCATGAACTTGGGGGGATCACCCGGACCGGGTACGGGATAGGCGGCGCCACCGCCCGGGATGCACAGGAGTTCGGTATTGCCGCCTTCCGAGTAGAGCTTGGCACCGATGATTTCCGCAGTGGAACCCTCCGGGCTGGGGCCGAGCACCACCGCGCCGGCCGCGTCGCCGAACAACACGCAGGTGGTGCGGTCCGACCAGTCCAATACCGTGGAGATCTTCTCCGCCCCAATCACCAATGCGTGGCGATAGCGGCCGGATTGCAACAGGGCCCAGGCCGTATCAAGTGCGTAAATGAAACCTGAACAGGCAGCATGTTGGTCGAAGCAGGCGACGTCGTGCCGGAGTCCGAGTTTGGCCTGCACGATGCAGGCGGTGGATGGCATCGGCAGATCCGGCGTCAACGTGGCCACGATGCAGATGTCGATTTGATCAGGCGTGACTTTTGCATCGGCAAGCGCCTTCTCGGCGGCCGCGGTGGCCATGTCTGAGGTCAGCTCATCGTCGGCCGCGATGTGGCGTTCCTTGATGCCGGTGCGGCTAAATATCCATTCATCTGACGTGTCGACGACCTTGGACAGGTCTTCATTGGTCATGATGCGGGCAGGTGCGTAGGATCCAGTTCCGAGGATGGCGTAGGAAGGAGGGGACATTTAGTGGTGACAGACGGCGGGAAAGATTAGGCTTCCGCGGAAGGAGCGGGGACGGGCCGGAAAATACGGTTGGCGCGTTCGATATCGGCTTCGATTCGGCTCGTGCGATCGACCCGGATGAACTCGCTCGCGTCGCCGATGGCGTTCATCAGTGCAAAACGGTTGGCGGAACCATGGGCCTTGAGCACCGTGCCATTGAGTCCGAGCAGAGGGGCACCGCCGTAGCGTTCGGGTTGGATGCGATGGCGCAGGCCGGTGAATGCGCCGCGAGCGAGCAAGCCACCCAGGCGCCGCAGGGGCGACGACAGCATTTGGGATTTGAGTTCGTTGCGAAAAAACTTGGAGAGCGACTCCCAGCTCTTGAGGCAGATGTTGCCGGTAAACCCGTCGCAGACGATCACGTCGACGTGGTCGAAGAATACTTGGAATCCCTCCAGCGGGCCGACGTAGTGCACGAGGTCGCCGAGTTCCTTCAGGCTCTCATGGGTGCCGTTGATGAGGGCGTTGCCCTTGCCCTCCTCGGTGCCGATGGTCAGCAATCCGACGCGAGGCTGTTCGATGCCGAGCTCCATCCGGGCGTAGTGGCTGCCAAGGATGGCGTTGTGGGCGAGATGAATCGGGCGGGCATCGGGGTTGGCGCCGGCGTCGATAAGGATGAAGTGTCCATTGTCGCGAGGAACCACCGGTGCGAGCGCGGGGCGCTCCACGCCGGCCAGAGTGCGCAATTTCAAAGTGCCGGCTGAGACCAGGATCTTGGTATTGCCCGTGCTGATGACGGCCCGGGCACCGCCTTCCTTGACCAGTTCGATCGCCTTCAGCATCGACGAATCACGCTTACGCTTGATCGCGGTCATGACCTCGTCGGCCATGGTGACCACTTCAGGAGCGTGGAGGAGCGAAACCTTGGGATGATCGTTCAGTTGGGCTTGCTTGAGAAGGGGATCCAATTCCGCCTCATCTCCCACGATCGTGACCGGACACAGGTCAGGGAACTCGCGCAATGCGAGCTTGAGGGCCGTGACCACTTCGCCGGGGCCCATGTCGCCACCCATCGCGTCGAGCGCGATTCGGCGGGTTTCACCGGAGTAGTTTTCCATCCGTGGAAGTCTCCGGACGGACCAAAGGATAATGCGCGGGAGCTCAGACGTTGACGTCGAGCACCTGGCGACCGCGATACATGCCAGTGTTGGGGTTCACGCGGTGCGGGCGAACCGCCGAACCGTCGGTCGGATCGATGCTGAGCTCGGGAGCTTTAAAGGCGTTGGCCGCGCGGCGGACGGCGCTGCGGCGCTTGGAATGCTTGCGTTTCGGTTGGGCCATATCGGGCGGAATTTAAAGGTTGTGCGGGACCCTCTTGGCGGGTCCTGCGAAATTGGTAAACGGGAGCAATAACGATTCCGGAGAAACTGCGTCAAGCGCTTATCCCGGCGGCAGAGGAACAGGGTTCAGCCGCCCCAAATCCACCACGCCAGCGCCCCGGCTACGACGCAGCGGTAGATCGCGAACGCGCCCAGACCGAAACGTTGGAGCCAGGCCACTAAAAAACGCACCGCGAGGGCGGCGGAAATCATGGCGGCAAGGCCTCCAATCAACATCTCGCTCCACCCGAATAATGCCAGCATGGCCGGTCCGGTTTGCAGGCTCTTGTAGGCTGCGGCCCCGCCGAGGACCGGCAATCCCACCAAAAATCCAAACTCCGCCGCCTTCGCCGGAGCCAGCCCGGCGAAGTATCCACCGACCATCGTGACCATGGATCGGCTCATGCCCGGCCAGAGGGCAAGGCATTGCATGGCACCAACGGTAAGCGCTTCGCGTGGTGTCAGGTTGGCCGGTTCCTTGGGGTCATCCAGCGCGGCGCCGTGTCTTTTTCGCCAGGCCTCGGCGGCCCACATGATGCCGGCCCCGACCAACAGCGCCGCGATGACGGTGGGCACGGAAAACAGGTTGCGGTCGATCCAGTCCTCAATGGCCAGGCCGACGATCACAACGGGAAAGAAGGCGAGGCCGATATTGCGCAGGAGCAGAAGTCCCGACTTATCCTGGCCGATCAAGCCTCGCAGCATGCGCATGAGGGCGGGCCAAAAAACGATGACCACAGCCAAAATGGCACCGATCTGAATCACAATGATGTAGGTATCGGTGGCGACCTTGAGGGTCAGGGGAACGCCGGCGGGATTTTCGGCCGAGGGAGGCTCGACCCAGAGCGGATTGCCCTCTTCGTCCACGAGTGGTACGGTGGCATCAAGTCCCAGAGCGTGACTGGCGATGATCAAATGCCCGGTGGAAGATATCGGAAGAAACTCAGTGACGCCTTCGACCAGCCCCAGCACAAGGGCGTCAAACGTGGAGAGTTTGCTTTGTTCGGCGGAGACCGTGACCGGCTCCTCCGCCACCACCGGGGACCAACTTAGGCATCCAAGAACTAGGATCGTGAAGACACGCACGCCCTTTGAGTCCCACAGACAAGCGCCGCTGTCCAGTTTTGGCTTTGCGCGGCTGTCGAATCCGGCTGGGCTGGGATGATATGGCCGAACTATCAGACCTCACAACTCAATTGCAGGCGAAACAGGATTTGGCGGATGCGGATGTCGCCGTGGCCGCCGAGGCGCTGGCCGCCGAGTCTGTCCCGGCTGAGGCCAAAATGGATTTCCTCAGTGCGCTGGCCGACAAGGGTGAAACTGCCCACGAAATTGCGGCGTTCGCGCGACAGTTTCGACAGCGGGCGGTGGATCCGGGCGTAAGCGAGTTTTCCGCCAAGGCCATCGATATTGTGGGGACGGGCGGGGACCATTCGGGTGGCTTCAACATCTCCAGCTTGGTGGTGCTGGTGCTCGCAAGTGCGGGGGTGAAAGTCATGAAGCATGGCAACCGGGGCATTACCTCGGCCTGCGGCAGTGCGGATCTGTTGGCCGGCCTCGGTTTCCAACTTGATGCGGAGCCGACTCAGCTGCGCGGTGCCTTGGCGGAGTTGGGGTACTGTTTCTTCTTCGCGCCGGCTTACCATCCTACGTTCAAACACATTGTGCCGGTGCGGAAGGCACTCGCCGCCCAAGGGCGACGCACGGTGTTTAACATCCTTGGCCCAACGCTTAATCCGGGGCGGCCGGCCCACATCATTCTTGGCGTGTTTGCGCTGGATTGGGTCGAACGCATGGCTGCGGTGCTTGAAAGATTGGATACAACGGCGGGTTTGGTGGCCCATGGCGTGATCGGCGAAGGGCGGGGAATCGACGAAATTACGACCGCGACGCAGAACCATGTTCGAGGGGTGGGTCGTCTGGGGGATGTCGACGGCCAATGGATTGCCAGTGATTTTGGATTGTCGCCCACCGGCTTCGACGACCTCAAAGGCGGCTCGGTTGAAGAAAACCTGGCCATCGTGGAAGCGATCCTGAACGGCCGTGGCCCGCGCGGTTTGGTCGATACGATTGTGCTCAACGCAGCAATTGGACTCTGGACCACTGGCAAAACCGATTCCGTGGAAGCGGGACTGCCGGTGGCGCGAGACCTGTTGTTGGGCGGAGCCGTGCGGCAAAAGATCGCCGACACCCGGGCGTATTTCGGCTGATGAAGCGCATTTATTTTGGCACGGACGGTGTCCGCGGGCCGTTTGGGGGTGAGCATATCAATCCCGATTTCGCGGCCAGACTTGCCGAGGCGACGGGGCGCTGGGCGGGCCAAGGCAAGGTGCTGGTCGGCCGGGATACCCGCCGTTCGGGGGAGGCCTTGCTCGACGGGATTGTCCGCGGATTTACCGCCGCAGGTCTGCACGTGGTTGATTTGGGCATCCTGCCCACCCCTGCCGTGGCCCGCCAGGTTCGTCAGAGCGGCGCGGAGCTTGGGGTGGTGATCACCGCCTCGCACAATCCCGCTGCCGACAACGGGATCAAGTTTTTTGGGCCAGGGGGAATCAAGCTGACCGACGAACAGGAAGTCGCACTGGAGAATATGCTCCCCGGCAAGCCCACGGACGTCGTCGGAACCTGCACCCGGCAGGACACGGCTTTGTCCGACTATGTTGCGGCGATGGTCGAGCTGTTGCCGGCCGGCAGTCTGCAGCATTGGAAAATTGTGACGGATACCGCCAATGGGGCGACTGTTCACACCACTCCCGCCGTGCTCGAGCAGCTGGGAGCGAAGGTTTTTCGACTCGGGGCCGAACCGAACGGATCCAACATCAACGCCGGAGTGGGCAGTGAGCACCCGCAACCCTTGGCCGACCATGTGGGCGAGGTGGGGGCACACTTGGGCATCGCGCACGATGGGGATGGCGACCGTGTGGTCGTTTGTGATGAGTTGGGTCACGTCCTGGATGGCGATGAGATCGTGACGATTTTGGCTACCGATGCCTTGGCGCGAGCCGAGCTGCCCGCGGGCCTGCTCGTGGTCACCCAACAGAGCAACCTGGGCGTCGATGCAGCAGTGACAGCCGCCGGCGGAAGGGTCGTGCGCACCGGGATTGGGGATCGCTACGTGGCCGAGCGCATGCGCGCGGAGGGGGGCACCTTGGGTGGAGAATCCAGCGGCCACATTATTTGCGACGAAGTCGGTCCAACCGGTGACGGATTGGGGGCGGCCTTGAAACTGATCGACGTGATGCTTCGCACCGGCGAGCCGCTCAGTCGGCTGCGCCGGCGGCTCCAGCGGTTCCCGCAAAGGACCGGGGCCATCAACGTGTCCGCCAAACCTCCTCTTGTGACGTGCGTGAACCTGTCCGCTGAAACCACCGCGCTGGAGGCCGAGTTGGGGTCAAAGGGGCGGCTCCTGGTGCGCTACTCCGGAACCGAACCCAAACTTCGCCTGCTGGTCGAGGGACCGGATGAGTCTACGGTGGATGCGGCTTACGAAAGACTGACAGCCGCTGCGAAACGCGATTTGCTTTCCCCTGCTTAGCACCATGCCTGAAATCGCCGTCAATCAACTCCCCGAAGCTTGGCGTGGATTGGCGATCAAGGCCCGCCAGGCGGCCGACCGAGGAGAGCCGAAACTGGCAGCGGAACTCTGTGCGCAAGTGCTGCAGGCTATCCCGACCTGCCTGGCCATGCGCGAACTCCAACTCACCTCCAGATTGCAAATGCGAGGCACCAGGGGGAAAGGCCTCCCGGCAAAACTGACCGGTTGGATGAGGTTGTCGGGTGGGAAACCCAAGTCATCGCCGGCAACCCTTGAGGAAGCCGATGCCACTTTGGTCATAGACTATTTTGGCACGGCGGGCTGGCTCCAACTGGCGGCGGCAGCCCGCCGTTTGGGGTTGCCCGAGACCGAGGGTTTTGCGCGCCAGGCCCTGGTGCGAATCGATCCACAAAATCGTGAAGCGGTTGGCGAGCTGGCGCGTTGGTTCATTGACCGCGAGCAACCGGTTCAAGCCCTTGCGGTGTTGCGCGAGGGACTGGTCCAACATCCCGGCGACGCTGAGCTGGAGGCCCTCCAACAGGAAGCGGCGGTGGCTCAGACCATGACTGAAGGCAACTGGGAAGGAGAGGGCGATTTTCGTTCGAAACTTCGACGATCCGGATTGGATTAGACTGCCGTAGTCTGATCCGTTTCCCGGCGAGCGGATCGTTTGGCGAGGGCCACGGCGAGGGCCATGATGCCCAAACTGAGCAATAAGCGGGGCAACGAAGCCGACTCTCCGAACACCACCAATGCGACCAACACCGCCAGCGGAATGAGCCAATTGTTGGCCACCGCCAGCGTGCCCGTGGCCACCTTGGTCGCCCCCAGATTCCAGCCAAAGAACCCCAAACCGGTCGCCAGCACACCAAGGTAAAGCAATATCCCCCACTGGGTGGTGGAAGGCGAGAAGTTGCCTAGGTCACCCAGAACCAGGGCAAGCAGACCGGCACCCAAGACCGCGCCAATATACAACCAGGCGAACAGTCCGTGGTCCTTCCCCTCGGGATAACGGCGGCGCGTGTCGCGATAGAGCACCTGTCCCACCGCAAAGCAGAGGTTGGCGCCCTGCAACATGAGAAATCCGGTGAACGCCTCGACGCTGATGCCGTCCTGCCAGCGCAAAACGGCGGCCCCCACGCCCGCGACTCCCGCTGCCGCCAGCGCGACGAGGTTGACGCGTCGCTGCCTCAGGCCCGCAAAAATCACCACGTAGATGGGCGTGAAAATCGTGAACATCGCCACCTCATGGGCCTGCAGGTGCTGAAACGAAGCGATGTAGAGCACATACATCATGCCAAACTGAATCGCGCCGATTCCGAGGTATTGCCCTGCCAGTTTGAACGGAATCGCCCGGGGGCGCAGAAACGGCAAAAACACGAGGGAGGCCAATCCCAGCCGGATGGTGGCCACCCAATAAGAGTCGAGCCCCACCAGTTGGTTTTTAATCAGCCCGAACGAAAAAGCCCAAAGCAAAGATACGGCGATGAGATAGCCCATGGTAGAAGGTTCAATAGAGTTGGCCCGCCTTCGCCAAGGTTTCGGTAAGGCGGGTCCGATCGCCTCAAACCCGAAAGATCGCCCCCAGTTTTTTGCCGAGCAGCAGGCTCATGCCGACGATGGTCACGCCCAGGAAGACCATGGCCCAGACGCCCAGGGCGCTGGCGATGAACTTGCCGTCGCCCAGCAATTGGAAGAGCTCCAGAATGGCCTTGGTGATCGGGTAGAACGCCTGCTTTTGCGCAAGTATCAGGGAATCGGATACTTCGAGCATGGCGAAGGCGAAGGCGAGCAGTCCGCCGGCAATCAGGTTGGCCATGATGAGCGGCAGGGTGATCCGGATGGTCGCCTTGAGCGGCGGGGTGCCCAGGTTCTGGGCCGCTTCTTCGAGGGTTTCGCTGGTCTGTTGAAACCCGGCGACGGCCGATCGCACCACATAGGGCAGCCGTCGC
>JANQKV010000023.1 GCA_028280945.1 Opitutaceae bacterium | reverse complement strand
GGCTTCCACCGAAAGATGAAACTGATCCAACGCCGAGCCTACGGCTTCCGCAACTTCCACCACTACCGCATCCGCGTCATCGCACAATGCGGTTAACCTCCCTCCCTAAAAATGCCTCTCCGCATCAATCCCCCACTTTTTGGTGTAGACCCCTTTGTCGCCAAACTCTGCGAGTTTGGCGGAGAGGGAGGGATTCGAACCCTCGGGACCCTTGCGAGCCCAGTGGTTTTCAAGACCACCGCAATCGACCACTCTGCCACCTCTCCTGGTTGCAGGTCGCGAACGGACCACTGGATCCAGGTATTGTCGAGCCATTCCTCACTGTCTCACCCTTGGGAAATTTGAACCCTCGACCGTATTGTTTAGTGGATCACCCCGTTGGAAATAGGCAGATGGAAATCACACTTGATATTCCAGATCCCCTCTAAGACCGCACGACGGGTGTGGCTCTAGAGCGCGGCGTGACCATTCGGGCGCTTGTGTTGATTGCGCTCAAAAACGAGATTGGCGATGCATCCTCTAGTGTTTCAGAACGTCCGCAGTCCTACTGGGCTGATCGAAAAATCCTGCCCGAGTTTCAAAGAGTGATGAAATCAGGTGAGTTTACTCGGCGTCCGAAAGACAAGGATGTCACGGAATTGATTTCAGATGACCGGGATGGCCGCTAGGCACGGATTCACCGAAGTCTACTCTCACGACCGCCACTTTCTGGGCAGCCGCACCTCACTTCGGATTAGCCGCTCACGACGTGATCTAGAAACTAGCCACTAGAATCTAGAAACTAGCCTGCTGACGGCATCTTTGTTACCTCCGCTTACTCTGCTTTCTCCTGTGAAAATAGCGTTGGAGCTTGTGCGCCTCTGGCGTGTGGATCCCTTAGTTTTCTTTGTTACCCCGCCAGAGGCGGACAAGCTTCTGTAAAAACCTAGCGTCGGAGTGGTTGATTCCTCTCACTCCAACCGGGCCAGCAGGGCCTCGTTGAGGCGGACGTATTCTTCGCGGAGTTCGCGGTTGGAGTGTTCGCTGGCTTTGGCGATGGAGGCCTTGGCGGCCTGGCGGGCGCCGGCATGGTCGCCGGCGGCTGCCAAGACCAGCCCCTGGCGGTAGGAGGCCCAAAACGCGTCGGGTTGTTGTTCGACCACCTTTGCCATCCATGCGGCAGCCTGTTGCAAATGGATGCCCTTGGAATAGTAATACATGGCCGCTGCAAAATAGGGTTTCTCTTCGCTGTCACTGGCCATGGCCGCCTCGATTTGGGGAACGAGCTCGGTCTGGGTATCGGCAAAAACATCCACGGAGACCTTGGTGTTTTCCCACGCGATGCTGAGTTTGGCTTCATCATCGACCACGGCTTCGAAGCCGATCGCCAACGACTCCAACGGCGTCGCCAGTTTTTCAGGTTTTACCGTTACCCGGGCCACATCGGCGTCCGCCGAGTATCCATAGGAGCCAAAGAGTTCGGCATTGGACGAGAGGATGACCTCCCACGACTTTTTGCCCGGTACGGAGTAGATCGCATAGGTTCCTGCGGGCACGTCCACGCCGCCAAAGACGACTGGTCCACCAAAAGTGATCCGGGTCGATTCGTTGGCGCCGGTGCGCCAGACCTGATCGTAGGGCACCAGTCCACCAAACACCTGGCGCCCCCGGGAGGCGGGGCGGGAGTAGACGATCTCGATGTCGGTGAGGCCAACCGTCTGTTTTACAGTCGCGCTCGGACTGGGCACCGGAAACTGGATCTGATCCTGTGCGAGGGCGGGGAAGGGGCACAACAGAACGGCGGCGGCAACAACCAAGGAAAAACGAAAGCAGGAAAGAAATTTCATGGGAGGGTCTGTTTGAAGTAGTGAGTAGCGGGTAGCGAGTAGAGAGTAGACCATCAGTCTGATTATTCCTAGCGCGGAGCTTGCCAGCCTATGGCTGGACGCGGAGCTATGAGGGAATCGAAACGAGCAGAACTCTTCCCCTAGCGGTTTGGAACGAAGTCTTCTCCTAACCGCCTCATTTAAAGCCGGTAATGATTGCCCTTGCGACTGCAATTCACTGGCATGTCCGCTGTCTCCTGACTCTGGCCCAGTTAGAGACGCCCCATCCAGCACTATGCCCTCATATCAACACCCCGAGGAAGAGGCCCGCGAGCAGATCGACGCAATGCTCGAAGCGGCTGGGTGGACGGTTCAAACGAAGCAGGAACTCAATCTTCATAAGGGCAGGGGAGTGGCTTTATTCTGACCATCCATGAGACGCCTTCGCCACGGACACGCACTTTAAAACTATCGACTCAATTTCCCATTTCTCACCCATGCCCAAGCAGAGCACTGCTCCCAAGAAATCCAAGTCCTTCGAAGAAACCCTCTGGGACACTGCCAACAAGCTCCGTGGCTCCGTCGAGTCCTCGGAATACAAGCACGTCGTCCTCTCCCTGATCTTCCTCAAGTTCGTCTCCGACAAGTTCGAGGAGCGCCGGGCCGAGCTCGTGGCCGAGGGCAAGGAGGACTACCTCGACATGGTGGAGTTCTACACCATGCAGAATGTCTTCTACCTGCCGGAGGCCTCCCGCTGGTCCTACATCCAGCAGCATGCCAAGCAGGGCGACATCGCCCTCAAGATCGACTCCGCCCTCACCGACGTCGAGAAGAGCAATGCCTCGCTCAAGGGCGCCTTGCCCGACAACTACTTCTCCCGCCTCGGGCTCGATGGCAGCAAGCTCTCCGCCCTCATCGATGCCATCAACAACATCGACACCGTCGAGGACAAGGAGGAGGACACCGTCGGCCGGGTCTATGAATACTTCCTCGGCAAATTCGCCGCCTCCGAGGGCAAGCTCGGGGGCGAGTTCTATACCCCGAAGTGCGTCGTCAATCTCATCGCCGAAATGATCGAGCCCTACCGGGGCAAAATCTACGACCCCTGCTGCGGCTCCGGCGGCATGTTCGTCCAGTCCATCAAGTTTGTCGAAAGCCACCACGGCAACAAGAAGGACATCTCCGTCTACGGGCAGGAGTTCACCGCCACCACCTACAAGCTGGCCAAGATGAACCTCGCCGTGCGCGGCCTCTCCGCCAACCTCGGCGAAGTCCCCGCCGACACCTTCTTCAAGGATCAACACCCCGACCTCAAGGCCGACTACATCATGGCCAATCCCCCCTTCAACCTGAAGGACTGGCGCGGCCCCGACGAACTCGTCCACGACGGACGCTGGAACGGCTACGAGACCCCGCCCACCGGCAATGCCAACTACGCCTGGATTCTCCACATGGTGAGCAAACTCTCCGAAAACGGCGTCGCCGGCTTCGTCCTCGCCAACGGCTCCATGTCCACCAACACCAAGGGCGAAGGCGAGATCCGCCAAAAGCTCGTCGAGAACGACCTCGTCGACAGCATGATCGCCCTGCCCGGCCAACTCTTCTACACCACCCAGATCCCCGTCTGCCTCTGGTTCCTGACCAAAAATAAAAAGGCCGACAGCGAACGCGACTACCGCAACCGCGAAGGCGAAACCCTCTTCATCGATGCCCGCAAGATGGGCTCCATGATCAGCCGGACGCAGAAGGAACTCGACGAAGACGACATCGCCGCCATCGCCCGGACCTACCACGCCTGGCGAAGTCCCGCCGGAGCCTTGGCGGAGGAGGCCGCGGCCTCATTTAAATACAAGGACGTCCCCGGCTACTGCAAATCCGCCAACCTCGAAGACATCCGCAAGCACGACTACGTGCTCACACCGGGGCGTTATGTCGGCGCGGCGGCCTTGGAGGATGATGGCATTCCCTTTGAGAGCAAAATGACCGAGCTGAGCCAGACGCTCTACGCTCAAATGGAGGAGTCGGCGAAGCTCGATGAAGTGATTCGAAAAAACTTGGAGGGCTTGGGGTATGGGAAGTGAGTGGAAAGAGGCGACCATCGACAAGCTCAAGGCACCCACAAAGGGTTCCATCGCAATGGGCCCCTTTGGTTCACGAATCAAGGTTGAGAACTTTGTAGAGAGTGGCGTCCCGGTCATTAAGGGCGGAAACCTTCACGGAGGGTATTTGACCGAAGGAAACTTTGATTTTCTGAGCGAGGAAAAAGCAGAAGAGCTAAAAAGCTCTCAAGCATTTCGAAGAGACCTAGTAATCACTCACAGAGGGACCATTGGCCAAGTCAGCATAATTCCAGATGACTCGGAATATGAGAAATACGTCGTCTCTCAAAGTCAGCTTAAGGTTACACTCAACGAGGATCTGGTTGATCCATTCTACGTAAACTACTTCTTGCAAAGCCACGTTGGCCAACACCGCTTGCTTGCTAACGCATCTCAAGTAGGCGTCCCAGCGATAGCTAAGGCATCAACTTCGATCAAAGAGATTCTCGTCCCTGTCCCACCCCTCCCCGAGCAAAAAGCGATTGCTCACATCTTGGGCACCTTGGATGACAAGATTGAGTTGAATCGGCGGATGAATGCGACGCTGGAAGGGATGGCGCAGGCGCTCTTCAAAAGCTGGTTTGTGGACTTTGACCCGGTGATCGACAATGCCCTCGCCGCCGGCAACCCCATTCCCGACGAACTCGCCCCCCGCGCCGAAGTCCGCAAGAACTTGTCCGCCGAAGCCTTGGCGAAGGAGGAAGTCCTCGCCGCCGGCACTAACCAACAGGGTTCAGTCGACCACCCAACCCTGTCAGATCCCAAATCCCTCTTTCCCGCCGCGTTTGAATTCGATGATGAGCTGGGATGGATTCCGAAGGGATGGGACATCATTTCTTTTGGTGACGTTTCGAACTGTTTCGACCGGAAGCGCATCCCCCTTTCTAAGAAGCAACGCGAGGAAAAGAAGCCCGGTGCAATCCCATACTATGGTGCCACTTCAATAATGGATTTCATCGATGAATGGATCTTCGATGACACTTTCCTCCTGATCGGCGAAGACGGCTCTGTCATGAAGGAAGATGGAAGTCCCTTCATACAATATATTTGGGGGAAGACCTGGGTCAACAATCACGCCCATGTGCTTCAGGGCAATGATGACGTCTCCACAGAACATCTGCTGCTCTTCATGCAGTCGCAGGACATCACTCCGTTTGTTACTGGGGCCGTTCAATTGAAGATAAACCAGAAGAACATGAACAGTATTCCGTTCTTGAATGCTGGCAGCGCCGTAAACCAGCGCTTCTCGGAATCGATTACGCCGTCCTTCGAGAGAATGAAAACGCTGGCTGAGGAGAACGAAACACTCACCAAGCTCCGTGACACCCTCCTTCCAAAACTTACTTCCGGGCAACTAGACCCGCCAATAGCAGTTGGGTCGCCAGCGTCACAAATTGCATGAGTCAAACAAACCCATCGAACTTGCCAACTTTGAGCCATCCATGCATCTAACTCACCTTTCAATAACCGATTTGCGGCAATTTGAAGAACGGGATTTTCAATTTTCACCGGGATTCAATTTGCTCGTCGGCGAAAACGGCGCAGGAAAGACCACCATCATGCGGGCGGTGTTCGCGGCACTTGGGCCAACCTCAAGATCAAGTAATAGCCTGAGATTCTTAGACGAAGACATCCGGTTGGGGTGCGACCATGCGATTGTCGAAGCAAAGCTAGAATCGTCCCATGGGCGAAAAGAGGAGTTCTATTTTCGAAAGCCCCTTTGGGGTCGAGCAAGCCGGTCACCGCGAAGCGCCAACCGTCCACTAGTTCTCAGTTATGCTTCAAACGAAGCCGTTTGCTCATCCATGAAGGGAAGAAAAACCAAGCGGTTCCAAGGAGGTCAACCCGCCGAGATCCGCCGCAAGCAAGAATTCCTTTATTACGGGTCTGAGAGAAGAACTCGTGAAGATGGCTTGGCTACACCGGAGAAACGGTTTGGGAACAGTCAACAAGTTCGAGAGTTTGTGGGGAAAATTCTCTCAAGTTTTTCTCCCGACTTTGGAGACTTTCGATGGAGGTTTGAACCCTATTCCTGTTCTCTTGTTTCCAAGGAATCTGCAGACATTGAATCTCGGATCGACCCGAACTTAAAGAGACAGGTTGAGGCGGCAACCATGCGATACTTCGCGAAATTCCATCTGAGGAGGCGAAAGAGATTCCCTGATTGGCCCGATCAATCTGAGGTCATCTTAGGGCAAGAATCGAAGAGCCGGACGAATAGGGAATTAAACATGCTCTGGCAATATGCTTTCGAGACCATGGATTTACCATCGAGTGGGAGGCGGATGCTTTATGATTCGCTTTTGAAGGTTAAACTGACTCCTCGCATTATGATAATGCGCCCGATTGGTCCATTGGCGCTGAGTCAACTTTCGGACGGAGAACAACGCCTATTCTCGCTATTTGTCGATATTGCTCGAGAACTTTCGGTCCGTGAGGAATCAAGTCGCAATATTGGAGCCGGAGAAGCGGTCGTTCTTATTGATGAGATCGACGTTCACCTTCATCCAAAATGGCAACGACAGATTGTCCCCCTACTAGAAGACCTTTTCCCTCGCTGTCAGTTCATCGCTACCACTCATTCACCGTTCGTTATTCAGTCGGTCCGATCTGACTCGAATCTGGTGCTTCTGGACGGTGAACCACTCGCGCAGCTGGGAAACACAGGGATCGAGAAAATCGCCAAAGTGGTAATGGACGTAGAACGACCAGATGTGGCTACGCGATACGCGGAGCAGGTCGAATTAGCCAAGAGCTTTCTCCAACTCTTGGATGAAGCTGAGAAATCGCCGGAAGATAAACTCGAAGAGTATATCGAGAGATTAGGGAGAAAGTTGGCGCATGCGCAAAACCCCGCGATGCAGGCATTTTTGGAACTACAACAGGAATCACGATTAGGCGGATAAATGAGACCTGTCAGAAGAAACTCGTCCCCAATTGCGGGAGACTACAACGATTACACCGACGCTAGAACCGATCTGGTTAGCCGAATTGGAAGCGGGTGGTCCGACGGCAATCATCTAGCATCGTATTGTAGCTATTGTGAAAGGCCAATTTCAACAGGCTTAGCTGTCGAGCATATTGAGCCCAAAAAGGGACCTCACGGGAAGCCTCACCTAATAGGACGATGGGAGAATTTTCTTCTGGCTTGCACGAACTGCAATTCGACCAAGAAGGACAAGAAAGTTATATTCACGGATCTCTATTTTCCAGATCGGGATAATACATTTTCCGCGTTCGATTACTTGAAGGATGGAAACCTTCAACCAGCAGATCCTGGTGATCAAATTGCTACAGACACACTGAAGCTAACGGGGCTCCATAAAGAAAGGCGCCAGACTCACGATGAGCAAGGCAGGCTAATTGCCGAGGACCGTTCGTCTCAAAGAATGGAGGTGTGGAAATTAGCCGAAATCTGCCTGCAGGACTTCAATACAGACCCAACCAACTCAACCGTAAAGAATCTGATTGTGAGAAATGCAGTGATTGCCGGTTTCTTCAGCGTCTGGATGGCGGTTTTCGACCATGTTTCTGAAATGAAGAATCGCTTCGTTGATGCTTTTTCAGGCACACGAGATAGCGGGTGCTTTGCTGTCGATGCGAGCCCAATTACTCCCGCGCCCAATCCCGACGGATTGCAAGATGGAGGAAAAGTGTAATACTAGTATGAAATTCACCGAAGCCCAACTCGAATCTGCCATCCTCGAGCTTCTCGAAGCCGAGGGCTACCCGCACGAGTTGGGCGAGGCGATTGGACGTCAGCCGCAGGAGGTTCTCATCAAGGCCGACCTTCGCGCCTTCCTCGCCAAGCAATACGCCGCCGACCACATCACGCCGCAGGAGATCGAAAGGGTCATCAACCGGCTCGAAGCCTACTCTGCCGCCGATCTCTACGAGAGCAACAAGGCGATCATGAAGCTGGTCGCGGACGGCTTCCTCCTGAAGCGCGAAGACCACACCCAGAAGGACCTCTACATTCAGCTGATCGACTACTCCGGGTTGGTCGCCTTTCGCGAACCGACGCCGGACCAAGTGCCCTCGATCGTCGCCGAGGACAAAGCGACCTACGGCTCCAACAACAACCTCTTCAAGATCGTCAACCAGTTGGAGATCACCGGCAGCGAGAAACGCATCCCGGACGGCATTCTCTACATCAACGGCCTGCCCCTGGTCGTCTTTGAATTTAAGAGCGCGATCCGCGAGGAGGCGACAATTCACGACGCCTATATCCAGCTGACCACCCGCTACCAGCGCGACATTCCCGAGCTTTTCAAATACAACGCCTTCTGCGTGATCAGCGACGGGGTGAACAACAAGGCGGGTTCCTTCTTCGCTCCCTACGAGTTCTACTACGCCTGGCGCAAGACGGACGGCAGCGACTTGGTCGAGAGGGACGGGATCAACTCACTCTACACCATGATCCAGGGGCTGTTTCACCAGACGCGGCTGCTGGATGTCATCCGGAACTTCATTTACCTACCCGACACCTCGCGCAAGGAGGAGAAGATCCTCTGCCGCTACCCGCAATACTACGCGGCGACCAAGCTGTATCGGAACATCCTCCAGCACCGGAAGCCGGAGGGCGACGGCAAGGGCGGCACCTATTTTGGCGCGACCGGCTGCGGCAAGAGCTTCACCATGCTCTTCCTGGCGCGGCTGCTGATGAAGAGCGTAGATCTTTCCAGCCCCACCATCGTCCTGATCACCGACCGCACGGACCTGGATGACCAGCTATCAGGACTATTCACCAATGCCAAAGGCTATCTGGGCGATGAGTCGGTCATCAGCGTGGAGAGTCGCCAGCACCTGCGCGACTTGCTGAAGGGCCGCAACAGCGGCGGGGTATTCTTAACCACAGTCCACAAATTCACCGAGGACACCGAGCTGCTCACCGAGCGCACCAACGTCATCTGCATTTCCGACGAGGCGCACCGCAGTCAGGTGAATCTGGACCAGAAGCTCAAGATCACTGAAGAGGGCGTGAGGCGGACCTTTGGCTTCGCCAAGTATCTGCACGACTCCCTCCCCAACGCGACCTACGTCGGCTTCACCGGCACGCCCATCGATGCCACGCTCGATGTCTTTGGCGAGGTGGTGGACAGCTACACCATGACCGAATCGGTCGCCGACGAGATCACCGTGCCCATCGTTTACGAAGGCCGTGCCGCCAAGGTGATCCTCGACAATAGCAAGCTGGAGGAGATCGAGAAATATTACGACGAATGCGCCGAAGCCGGAGCGAGTGACTACGCCATCGAAGACAGCAAGAAGACGATGGCCAACATGGGCTCCATACTGGGAGACCCGCAGCGCATCGAGGCGCTGGCAGCGGATTTCGTGGAGCACTACGAGAAGCGTATAGCCGAAGGTTCCACCGTGGCGGGCAAGGCGATCTTTGTCAGCAGTAGCCGTCCCATCGCCTACGACTTTTACAAGCAGGTGATCAAGCTGCGCCCCGAGTGGGCCGAGGTGCGCGTCGCTGCCGAGGGCGTTGAGCTGGCCGAGAAACAGAAGAAGGAGATCCTGCCGATGGAGCGCATCAAGATGGTGATGACGCGGGGCAAGGATGACGAAAAGGCACTTTACGATCTGCTCGGCAACAAGGACGACCGCAAGAAGTTCGACACCCAGTTCAAGAAGGCCGAATCCAACTTCAAAATAGCCATCGTGGTGGACATGTGGCTGACGGGTTTTGACGTGCCCTTCCTCGACACCATCTACATCGACAAGCCGGTCCAGCGTCACAACCTCATCCAGACCATCTCCCGGGTGAACCGGAAGTTTGAGAACAAGAAGAAGGGTCTCGTTGTCGACTACATCGGCATCAAGAAACAGATGAACCTCGCGCTGGCGCACTACTCCAAGGCGGACAGTAGCAACATCGAAGAGATCGAGGCCTCCATCGTAGTGGTGCGCGATCACCTCGATTTGCTCGGGCGGGTTTTCCACCAGTTCGACACCAAGCCCTACTTCAGCGGCTCGCCCGTCGAGCAACTGCAATGCCTGAATCAGGCCGCCGAGTTCGTGCAGCTCACCGACAAGATCGAGAAGCGGGTCATGGCCCTCGTGAAGCGCCTCAAAGCCGCCTACGACATCTGCAGCGGCGCAGATGTCTTCAGTCAGTCCGAGCGCGACCACATCCACTTCTACCTCGCCGTCCGCTCCATCGTCGCCAAGCTGACCAAAGGCGAAGCCCCCGACAGCGCCCAGATGAACGCCAAGGTGCGCGAGATGATCGCTGACGCGCTAGCTAGCGACGGGATCGAAGAGATCTTCAAACTCGGCGGAGACGGCGCGGCCGAGATCGACATCTTCGGCGACGACTACCTCGCCAAGATCGAAAAGGTCAAACTGCCTAACACCAAGATCAAGCTCCTCCAGCAGCTCCTCAAACGCGCCATCGAGGACTTCCAGAAAGTGAATAAAATCAAGGGCGTCGACTTCACCAAGCAGTTCCAGGCGCTGGTGAGCCGATACAACGAGCGCAGTGAGCAGGACGTATTGCACAGCGAGGTGCTGGAGGACTTCACCGATGAGATCATCGATCTCTTCCATGCTCTGAAGAAGGAAAAGGAATCCTTCGGTGAGATGGGCATCGATTTCGAAGAGAAGGCTTTCTACGATATCCTAAAGTCACTCGCGCACAAATACGACTTCGAGTATCCCGAGGACAAACTTATCCACCTCGCCAAAGAGGTCAAAGTTGTCGTCGACGACAAAGCCAAATACACTGACTGGAGCCAACGCGACGACATCAAGGCCGAGCTCAAAGTCGATCTCATCATCCTCCTGGCCAACAACGATTACCCGCCAGTCGACCGTGACGAAGTCTACCAAGAGATTTTTGAGCAGGCAGAAAACTTTAAGAAATACCAAAAGAACAAAGAGATCTCGATTAAGCACACCGGCCACGTCTTCGTAGGAACGAATGACTTTCCCAAGGCGAAGGAAGTCTTCGATCGCTATTTGGACCTAGCAATCTCTGCAGGGTTGCGCCCGGTAAACAGTGGAGAGTTTGTAGAGGGATCGTGGATACGCAAAGGCGTTGAGTTTATCCAGCGGGTTTGGAACTCAAAGGAATCCCAGGAGGCTTTCCTTAAAACCAAAAAAGCCATCGAGCTCGCAAAGATAGAAAAACTCCAATCGGAGGTGAACCGAAACAACGCCACTGCTGCCGCTAATCTATTGAAGTCGGTTGAGACTATTTCGGAATTCGCGGGTCGAATTGGATCACTCTTGGTTCTCAAGACCTCAATCGACGGTGAAAATCGGGTTTTTGTTCATGTGCTGACGACGAGTCAGCTAGCCAAAGTTGAGTCCGAGCCTGACTTACTGAATACACCGTCCAATGTGCTCGATCTTCTGAATAACACTGATGATGCGAGCGAGTAATGTGGCGAGTATGCGAGAAACTGAACTGTATATAAGGATTCGCCCGCACTCCTTCGAAACACGGACCAGCTAATACTTCACCCTCAACACCAATTCGTTTGGCAACAAAGACCTCAAAGACATCGAAAACCTCTTACCCCAGCGTAACTCCCCGAGAAAATCGTAGCTAGTCTGGGAACCACGCTCGAAGAATTTCGCGATATCGAAGAGTCACTTAACCCCAAAGAAGAGTAGCGATGAATAGTGAACTACTGGATTTGCACCTTCGCGGATATTTAGCTTACCGCGAAGAGAACCCCGATGTTGCCGAAGAAGAATCTGAAGATCGAAAAGAGCGGTTGGAAATATACGAGGGTTGGAATCCTGAGAGGATGAACTCCGCGACCCTCGATGATCTGGTGGGTTTTTTCGCTCCACTGTGGGGAATGTCGATGTGGGGAAATAAGGAATACCAAGTGAATCAGATGATTACCGACAACGGACTCGAGAATCTACGATCGCACTTGGCGGACTTATTGTGGGGAAGCAGCGAGCTAAAAACGCGATGGGATAGTTTCCGTTCTGCAATCAAGTGGGTTGGACCCGGAATGATGAGTGAGCTCCTTGGTTACGTCCACCCGGATCGTTACATCATCTGGAACAAGATAACTGTCGCTTCACTCAACTACCTTGGTTTCGAGGATTTGCCGCAGAAGAATCACCAGATTAACGGAGAGTCCTACCAGGAAATATGCGAGATTACTCGAAACATACGAAATCGACTCGGCGAACTTTCCGGCCGAAAACACATTCTACTGGAAGTTAACTATTTCCTTTGGGATGAGGTTCACTCTGCAGTTCAAGAGCAGTCCGACGGAGAGCGAGGATCCATGGATGAGGCTTCGGAGACAGGGTCCGCGACGGAATCGGGCAGAGAGTTCCTCCATGACGAAGTTAAGGAGAAGATTGCTGAAATCGGTAAATGGCTTGGCTTTCATGCCCGTATCGAGGTTCGAGTGTCTGCAGGATCAAAAGTCGATGCAGTATGGGAAGCCACCATTGGAAATATGGGGCGCGTGATCTATGTCTTTGAAGTTCAGACCCGTGGATCGATCGACAGTTTGATCCTCAATCTGCTTAAATCGAAGAAGAACCCAGCGGTTCAAGGAGTGGTTGCAGTTTCCGATGCTAAGCAGCTCGAGAAGATTAAGGCCCATGCCGAAGACGTGAATGAAATGTCAGGTCTCACTTGTTGGGACTACGCGGATGTGCTTCGAACTCATGAGCGTCTGGAAGCAGTCAACGAGTCAATCAATCGACTGGGGCTCGTCCCTGAAGGATTCTGATCGAAAAAGAGGGGCCAAAAGTGGGGCTTGTTATTCTCGCGGTGCTCGTTGAGGTGTCGTCGCTGTGGCTCCTCGGTAGTAGGTTGTAGTCACCACTGTGCGGGGCGGGTGTTGCGGATGGCAATCCGGTCTTCGACGAAGCCGAGTTGGTGAAAGATCAGTTGGGGTTGCGCTGGGCTTGGTTGACCAGGCGTTGGATATAGCCGTGTTCACCACCCAGGATGTGGTTGTTCTTCACGTTCCAGATTCCTCCGGTCAGGTTCATCAGTCGCCGGAAAATGGTTACCTTTAACTGCCGCCAGGGCTTCAGTTTCGTGTCCTGGGAGTTCTTCTTTAGAATCATGCGGTTGCCCGAGTGACTGAAGAACGGCTCGGGCGGGAGGTGAGGAACGATGTCGTTGTTGTTCATCACCCGGTGGTGGGGCCCCTTGCTCACTTTGTTCATTTTGGTATCCAATGCCTTGGCCAAGGGATCGTCGCCCGGCCGGGGACTGGCGAAGGTGTAGATGCCATAAACCGTATAACCCGCTTCAAACATCATGGCAGAGTAGAGGGAGGTCAGGGCGCCGCCGAGGCTGTGGCCGGTGACCCAGATGCGCTGATTGTTGTCCAGCATGCCGTCGATGGCGTTGGTCACCTGAATCACGGATGGAAAAAGGGCATCCTGAAATCCTTCGTGCGCCTTGGTATTGGTGAGGGGCCCGGGGTCGCGCACGGCCTGAAAATTGGCAAACCAATCGTTGATGTCGTCCGATCCACGAAACACGACCACAACGTTTTCCGCGTCGCCGATAATCAGGCATTGTGTGTCGATGTCCTTCGCTTTGCGGACATTAACGAACGCGCTTTTGGAGTATCCCAACTGGGCGGCACCGGCCTTGGCTTGCGCGGCAGGTTTGTAGGAAAGGTCGCACAAGACAGCGAGCGACAGAGCGGTGGGGGCATGATATTTTGCTCGGGCTACCAATCCCGAATAGTGCTGAATGAATTCACTCATGGATGATCTTCTCCGTTTTTGTTGATTAGTGAAGCAGCCAGCAGGCGAACGCTTTCAGAGTTGTTGAAGGAATGCGAGCCCGGCGGCCGTTGTAGTTCACAGGGAGTCCGAAGGAGTCAGGGTCAATGGACCGAAGGGGGCAGACGCAAAAGATAAAGAATAACGGATGACTCGATTCAGCTTCGGGGAATTTGATCGGACACAGTCAGGTTCTATCTTGTTACTTTTTCATTGGTGACGGCTCCATGCGGTAGACTTGGCTGCGGGGGTTTTCGCCGCGGTGATTCGTGACGAGGTGGAGCGTCCCGTTTTGGTCCGTTGAAATCGTGCGGATGCGGCCGATGTCGCTGATGAGGAGTTCTTGTTCGGTAACCGTTGTCCCATCAAAGCGTAGGCGGCGCAGGTGTTCGCGGCCGAGGGCTGTCACGAGCAGGTCTCCGTGCCAGGCGGGGAAGGCGTTGCCGTCGTAGAAGTGGATGTCGCACACGGCGATCGACGGGGTCCAGTGCAGGACGACGTCTTCGATGCCTTCCTTTTGTTGAACCGCCGAGATCGGCTGACCGTTGTAGTGGACGCCGTAGGTCACCAGCGGCCAGCCGTAGTTGGCGCCGGGTTTGAGGATGTTGAGTTCATCGCCGCCACGCGGACCGTGTTCGGCGGCGAAGAGTAGTCCGGTTTCCGGCTGGATGGCGAAGCCTTGCACGTTGCGGTTTCCGTAGGTCCAGATGGCTTCGTAAACGTCAGGATTTTCGTGGCCGGCAAAAGGATTGTCGGACGGGATGCGGCCGTCGTCATGGATGCGGTAGGTTTTTCCGATCGGAGCGGTCAGGTCCTGCGAGGGCTGGTCCTGCGGTCCGCCGTCCCCAATCGAGAAATACAGGTAGCCATCGTGAAACAGAAACCGGGAGCCGAGTCGTTGGCGTCCCATGGCGCGGTGCTCGGGCCGGGCCTGGAAGATGCGTTCCTCGTCCACCCATTGGCCATTGCGAATCCGCGCCCGGATAATCTCCGTCATGGCCCGGCGTTCGTCAGTGTGGGGGTCGCCATCGACGTTGGCGGCCACGTAAACCCAGCCGTTGTTCTTGTAGTCGGGGTGGAGCCGCAGATCGAGCAAGCCGATGTCGCCTTCGTCGTGCACGGCGGGGGTTCCCTGGATGACGGTTTCCTGCTGTCCGTCGGTGACGACGATGCGCCCGGATCGCGAGGACAGGATCATGTTGTCATCAGGCAGGAAATCGAGTCCCCACAGGATGCCTTCGGTGGCGTAGACTTCGGTCAGGGTAAAGTCGGCCAACCGGGAGGAGTAGCGACCGTTGGTGCCGGCTGCTTCGAGCTTGGCGGCATCAAATCGCGGGCGGTCGCGGAGTTCGCGGATCACCACGACAAGCGAGCGGATTTGTTCATCGGTCAGGACTTCGCGGTAGGCGGGCATGGCGCCCTCGGCGGCACCATTGGCGATGATTCGGGCGATGGAGGCATCGTCCGCGCCGTGGGTCCAAATGTCGTCGACCAGTGACAGACCCAGGCCCCCCGCGCCGTCGACCCCATGGCAGGTCGCGCAGTGCTCGGCATAAAGCCGTTCGTGCGCCCGCGGGCGCTGGGCGGAGGCCGGGTTGGCGGAAGCGAAAGCAAGCGTGACAACGAGCAGTATCAGGCGGCGAACCATGGGAGATGAAGGGAGTAGTGAGTAGCGAGTAGCAGGTAGCGAGTAGCTCCTTGCCGCTACCGTAATCCTTGAAACACGAAGACCACGACAGGCACTCAGAAGGGGTTGGTTGTTCTGGCAAACGACCGCCCACCATTAATGGCTGACCGGTGATCTCTCAATTTCCCGGGCGGGTGTTGCGGATGGTGATGCGGTCTTCGATGAAGCCGAGTTTGCGCAGGTGTTTTTTCTCCGATTCGTCGCGACAGATGATTTCCTTGGCGGTCTTCAGGTTCAGGGTTGGCACCACCACCTGATCGTTTTTGATGAACAGGTGTTTTTTAAAGACTTGGTCGAGGTCGCGGGTTTCGTTCCAGGTGGTGAGCAACGGCGACAATTCGCCTTCGTGGAACCTGAGTTGGTCGTCCAGCATTTGCCGGTTGTGGTGGTTTTGTTCGGTGAAATCACCGGTGCGGGAAAGCGGTGTAAGCAGCAGCTCCCAAAAATCGTAGTCCAAACCAAAGCCTTGGATGGATTCAAAACCAAAGAGGATCAGTCCCAGTGAATCCGGTTGGTTCGCCCAGCGGCGGTATCCGGTGATGCGCGACCGGCTGCGGGACAGCCACACTTGCGGAAAAAATCCACAGTGCTCGCCCAGCCAGCGGTAGGGATTCTCCCATCGTGTGCCGCCCAGGGCGTCCACCGGCGGCGGACCAACCTTGCCGTAGGTGACAAACTGAAGCGGGCGGGCGTGGTAATACATGGGTGGGGTAGTAACTAGATACTAGAATCTAGGAGCTAGGAAGCCGTCAGCATGTAGTTTGACTCACGCAGAGACGCGAAGACGCGGAGCAAAGAAATCCGAAATCTAGAACCCGAAATGACGTGGCCGTCAGCGTGCTGGGTTTGAACCACGAAGGACACCGAGGGCACGAAGGTTTTCTAAGGGGTAACCGCTCCACCGCTGGTTTTAACGCAAAGAACGCGAAGAGACCGCAAAGGCTGCGAAGATGGAAAAATGGGTTTAAATAGCCGTCAGCACGTAGTTTGACTCACGCGGATCCGCCGTCGCCGAGGCTTCCTCCTCCGCCAAGGCTTCGGCGAACAACATGGCGGGACAGAGGACGCGGAGCAAAGAAATCCGAGATCTAAAATCCGAAATCCGAAATGACGTGGCCGTCAGCGTGCTGGTTTTACAGAAGGGAACGAAGGTAAGGAAGGGGTCTCCGGATAGTGATGAGATGGCACCAGGTTTTAGTAGCAAGAAACCAGTCGCCAGCAGCTAGCGCCGGAAGTGCTTGAGGGCGGCCATGATGATGGGTTTGGCCCAGGGTGGGGTTCGGGTGGCGTCTTCCGGTTGGGGATGCATGAGTTGCCGGTCGACAATTTGGAGGAGCATGCGGGGCGAGGGTGTCTCTCCTTTATGAGGGTCGTGGTGGGTTGAGTTGTCGAAGACGACCAGGTCGGTCACATGAGGGATAAGTTTAACCAAATTGACTCGACTGCTTTCCCAGCGGCTGCGAATCGCCGCCTCGGGAATGTTGTGTCCGCCTTTGCCAACCCGTTCCGCCACTCGCTGCAGGTGTAGCTCAACGCTGTTTAGGCCAACAAACCAGATCCGAAGTCGGGCACCGGATTGGGCCGCTTCCAGCAGGATCCGGGTGATGGTGTTGCCACCCAGGGTGGTTTCAAAATTGAAATGAGTGCCGTCGCGGATCGCGGTTTCCAAACGTCGCCGGCCTTCGCGCCAGGCCGCGGCATTGGCTTCGGTTGTAGTCAGTGTTCCCGAGTGCGAACGGATTCGATGGGCGGTTTCGTCCGGATTGTAGAATTCACCACCTGCAGCCCGCAAAGCGGCACCACCCACACTGCTTTTCCCCGCACCATTAACACCCGCCAGAACCGTGATGGTGGCGGATGCGGATGACGAAGGGGGAGACGGTGGCTGCTTGCGGCGGCTACTCGCCATGCTTCGTGACCGCATTTACGGCGGCTTGCCCGAGCTCTTTCGACGTGGCTGCGAAGAACTGGTCCACGGCCTGTTTGCTCGCTGGCGTGTTCATCTGCGCGACCATGGCATCGAATTCGGCGGTCAGGGCGTCGAGGGGTGCCTGCTGCGATTGGCGGAGCTGCGCATACTCGGCCGCCGGCACGAGCACAAATTCCGGGCGGCGGTGACGGGTGATGGCCACGGCTTCGCGCGTGGCTTGCCGCACGACATCACCAAAGTTGTTCTTCAGTTCGGTGGTGGTGACCGATGGGAGGGAGGCGACCAGAGAGTCATCGACGGTGAGGGATCGAGTAGCCATATAGCCAAATTGGCTAAAGTAGCCAAAATGTCCAGAAAAGACGTTTGTAAGTCTGCTGGGGTTAAATTTGGGAATCAGGAAGTCAGGAAAGTGTACTACTCCGCTGTTTTGTTTTAACGCAAAGAATGCAAAGAGATCGCAAAGGTCGGGAAGATGGAAAATGGGTCTAAATTGGCCGTTAGCATGTAGTTTGGCTCACGCGGATCCGCCGTCGCCGAGGCTTCCTCCTTCGCCAAGGCTTCGGCGAACAACATGGCGGGACAGAGGACACGGAGCAGAGAAATCCGAAATCTAGAATCCGAAATCCGAAATGACGTGGCCGTCAGTCTAATGGGGTTGAATCACGAAGGGCACCGAGGGCACGAAGGTTTTCTTTGGTGGCCACTCCAACGCTGGTTTTAACGCAAAGAATGCTAAGAGATCACAAAGGCTGCGAAGATGGAAAGTGGGTCTAAGTTAGCCGTCAGCATGTAGTTTGGCTCACGCGGATCCGCCGTCGCCGAGGCTATGGCGGACAGAGGACGCGGAGCAGGGAAATCCGAAATTTAAAATCCGAAATCCGAAATGAACGTGGCCGTTAGCCTGTTGGTTTAACCACGAAGGGCGCGAAGAGCACGAAGGGATGGAAAGGGGAGAGAGATGGTTCGGTGACCAGGACCACTTCTTACTTCATCCATCTTACTTCTGACTTAGAACACATCGTGTGAAGACCCCGGATCTGATTGTCATTTTTGCCTACATTGTAGGGCTGTTTGTTGTCGGGGGGATTTATGGAGGGAGGGTGAGGTCTTCCCGGGATCTCTTTGCCGCGGGAGGCAACTCACCGTGGTGGGTGTCCGGGCTCAGTGGATTCATGACAATGTTTTCCGCCGGCACATTTGTGGTGTGGGGTGGGATCGCCTACCGGCATGGGTTCGTGGCCGTGAGCATCAACATGTGCTACGGCGTCGCGGCTTTGCTGGTGGGATGGTTTGTGGCCGGCCGGTGGCGGGAGAGCGGGATCACCACCCCGGCTGAATTCGTTCGGCAGCGCTTTGGTCCGCGTGCGGTGCACGGCTACACGTGGGCGGTGATGAGTTATCGGGCCCTGAGTGCCGCCGTGTCGCTCTACGCGCTGGCGGTGTTGTTGTCCGCGCTCATTCCCGTGCCGGAGGGGTGGTTCTTTCGCGATCCGACCACCGGCAACCTGTCGCTGGCTTGGGCGATCGTGGCGTTTGGCGCGATCGTGGTGATCTACACCGTGGTGGGTGGACTTTGGGCGGTGCTGATGACGGATGTGCTGCAGTTCATCGTGCTCTACCTGGCCATTGGATTTGTGGTGCCACTCCTGTTTGGGGAAGTCGGCGGCACGGCGGCGTTTTTGCAAAAACTTCCGGACGGCTTCACTGCATTGACCAACAATGAATTCACCTGGGTGTTTCTGGCCGGTTGGACGGCGATCCACTTTTTTATGGTCGGAGCGGAGTGGGCGTTTGTGCAGCGGTTCATTTGCGTGCGCTCCGCCCAGGATGCGCGCAGGAGCGCGTGGTTGTTTGGAGTGCTCTATCTCATCAGTCCGTTGTTCTGGATGCTGCCGCCGATGATTTTTCGCACGCTGGACGGCTCGGCCAATCCGGAGGAGGCCTACATCCTGGCCGCGTGGCTGGTGCTGCCGACCGGCATGCTCGGTTTGATGGTTGCCGCCATGTTCTCCGCCACCGCCTCGATGGTGAGCAGTCAGATCAACGTGTTCGCCGGGGTGCTCACCCAGGACATCCTTTTGCCGGCGTTCAAACAGCGACCGGATGAGCGGGGACTGATTTGGCTGGGTCGGATCATGACCCTGGTGCTCGGGATCATGGTGACCGGCGTGGCGCTGCTGGTGTCCGTGCTGGGTGGAGCCGAGAAGGTGGTGCTGGGGGTTACGAGCCTGATCGTGGGGCCGTTGCTGCTGCCGCTGATCTGGTCGTTGTTTAGTCGCAAGGTGGTCGCGGTGGACGTGGCCATTGCAGTGAGTGTGTGTTTTGCCGTGGGGGCGCTGGTGAAATTTGGCTTGGGCGAAAACGCCCTGTGGTCCGACTGGCCCGGTGTGGCGGCGTTGAAGGCATGGGTGGAATCCAGTCCGCGCAACGTGGATGTGATCATCGGGGTGGTGTTGCCGGCGCTGTTGATGGGGGTGGCGGAATGGCGGCGAAAGGACGTCGCTGCAGGTGCCTTGGCGGTGCGGGAATTGGCGCGGCGATCGGTGGCGGCGCCGTCGGCGATGTCAGTGGAGGAGCAGGTGCAACCGGCGCGGGTGGTGGGCTGGAGCCTGGCGTCTTGTGCGGTGGTCCTGGCGGGGTTGGCGCTGTTCCTGCCGGAAGACCGGGGATTGCTGGTCATTGCGGTGGTGCTGCTGGCGGCGATGGCAACCCCGGCGCTGCGGTGGAAACCGGGGAGGAAGAGCTGAAATGCTGAAATGGCCGTCAGCCTGCTGGGTTTTCACGCGGAGACGCAGAGGCGCGGAGAGCCAGAAGGTGCGATGCTAATCAACCCCAAATCCGCAATCCCAATTCCACAATGGATAGCCGTCAGCGTGCTGGGGTTGAACCACGAAGGGCACAAAGCACACGAAGGCTTTCTAAGGTGGCCACTCCGTTGTCTTTTTAACGCAAAGAATGCTAAGGGATCGCAAAGGCGCGGAGCAGAGAAATCCGAAATTTAGAATCCGAAATCCGAAATGAGACGGCCGTCAGCGTGCTGGGTTTTCACGCGGAGACGCAGAGGCGCGGAGAGACAGAGGACGCAGTGCTAATCAATCCAAAATCCGTAATCCCAATTCCGCAATGGAGTGCCTTCAGCCAGCTGATATCCGGCTTCTGACTGCTGAAAGCTGACCACTGAATGCTCACTGTTCACTCCACCGTAATTTGGGCGGTGTGTTGGTAGTAGCCGTGGGCGTAGGTGACTTTTACGGTTTCGCCGGGGGAGGCCTCCAGCGTGCCGTTGTGGGGAGTCGCTTCGTCCTCCTGGGAAAGCGGCAACTTGCCGGTGTGTTCGCGGGCGAGGGGGTGTGTCTCAAGGAGTTGGATACGTTCGATGTCGCCGGATGAGGTGGTGACGGTGAGTGCGACCGGTTCGGGCTGACTGTAGTCGAAGTTGAGCGGGGCGCGCAGTTGGACGGATATGCCGGTGGCAGTACGCTGGAGGGATAGATCCGATTCGAAGTAGGCGAGGGCGGCGAGGGAGCGGTTGAAGGCGTTGTTGAAGCTGACCCAGCCTTCGGTCCAACTGATGTTGCCGGCTTCCGGATGGTAGGGGTAGTGCGGGGCCTTGGGCGCGCCGTCGAAGGTGAAGGGCACGTCGTCCAGTTGCCCAACTCCGCCGACGTAGTAGCTATACCAACCGCGTTCAACGCCTTCGATTTCGCGGGGAGCATCAAAACTGAAATGGCGGCCGGTGGGATTCCGGCCAAAGGCATGGTCGATGGCGGCGTAAGCGATTTCAACCAGCCGGGTGCGTTGTTGGCGATCGGGGGTGAGTTCGGCAGCAGCGAGGACCGCGGAGGGCAGGGCCAGCACGCTTCCCGGATCATTCCACTTTGTTTCGTGGCCGTCGACGTAGGCGACCCAGTGACCATCATCAGTGAGTTGAAAAAAGTCCCACAGGTTGGCCGACCGTCGAATCACCACGCTGCTCCAATCCTGAATGAATGAGTCGAAATTGGGAGGCAGGCCGGTTGGGTCGATGCGTGCGAATGTGGCCAGGCTGCTCATCAGCAAGTCGGCGCTCATGCGTTGTCCTTTGGTGAGCGCGGGGTTCTCCACGTCGATGTGTTGTACGATCCAGGCCACCTGTTGGCGAGCGGCCTCGCGGAACTGATCGGCGCGGGGATCACCAGTGCGATCGAGCACAACCGCCATCAGGGTATTGGGCAGGATGGAGAAACCCGGCGGGTAGGGGCCTTTCTCACTGCCGATGGCGGTTTTGAGGGAGAAGAGACTGTGGCCGTCCGGGGCACTTTCGTCAAAGGGGTAGGCTTGGTCGATTTCGGACTCGTTCCAGTGCGTCAGGGCGAAGTCGCAAACAACTCGGAAGTTCTGTTCGTCCAGCCATTCGGACATCCAGGGCCAGGCGTAGAGGAAAAACACCAGGTCACCTTTAAAGAACTCATGGGTGAGTTGCTGGGTCACCTTGGTGTCGGCCGCCCAGTGGATGAGTTTCACGATGTCGGGAGCTGATTCGTCATAAGGCGCCAATACCCCCCATTTCCCATCGATGGGTTCCGAGTAGGTCACGGTGGATGCCATCCGGTGGTAGGCGGCGGGATGGGAGAGGTATTGGCTGACCAGCGTGCGCAGGTGGAAAGCGAAGTGATGGTCGTCGCGCCACGCGTAGGTGTGGCTCGCGGGCTCGGTGACGTTGCCCACGTAGTTGCGCGACTGCACGGCAAAGGTCATGGCACCTTCATAAGAGACGCGTTCCAACCACCAGGGTCCGATGCGGAACGGGTCGGAGGTGACGCCACCGATGCGCACCACCAACTCGTCCGCGGACGATTCGAGCTCGCCGGTGAAGTCGCCGACAGGGCCTTCGAGGTTGCCCCGGTGGAGCATTTCGCCTGTGGTCGCAGACGCGATTATAAATTCGGCATCGGGGTCGAAGTTGACGGTGGTGAAGCGATGTGGCGCTCCCGCATTGTAGCCGCTCTGATTGACAAAGATGAACGGTGCGTCTGCCGGAATATCAGGAGCAGGATTGGTTTCGGTAACCTGGTGGCCGGCGGAAAGGAGGATGGGCAGCAGGAGAGCCAGCAGGGAAAAGGCGAGTCGGATCATGGGGTAAGGGAGTGAGCCGTCAGCCTGTGTGGTTTTTGATTGCGGATGCACGCAGATTTACGCGGAGCCATCAGCCTGCTGCTGGGGTTGAATTTGGGAATCAGGAAGTCAGGAAAGGGTACCACTCCGCTGTTTTGTTTTAACGCAAAGAAGACAAAGGGATCGCAAAGGCCGGGAAGATGGAGAATGGGTTTTAATCAGCCGTCAGCATGTAGTTTGGCTCACGCGGAGACGCGAAGGCGCGGAGTAAAGAAATCCGAAATGGCGTGACCGTCAGTCTACTGGGGTTGAACCACAGAGGACACCGAGGGCACGAAGGTTTTCTTTAGTGGCCACTCCAACGCTGGTTTTAACGCAAAGAACGCGAAGAGATCACAAAGGCTGTGAAGAGGGAGAATGGGTTTAAATTAGCCGTCAGCATGTAGTTTGGCTCACACGGATACGCCGTCACCGAGGCTTCCTCCTTCGCCAAGGCTTCGGCGAACAACATGGCGGGACAGAGGATGCGGAGTAAAGAAATCCGAAATGATTTCCCTCCGGCTGAAAACAACGACCGCCGGACGGCGAACGTCCGGCGGTCTTTTTTGGCGTCATGTTTCAGACACCTTGTCGGGCGAATCGTCCGACTGAGTTCAAGGTGACAGAATGAGGTGGATTTTCAATGTAAATATAATGTAGTCGCGCGGTTTTTGAGGACAGCTAATAGTAGTTTTAACTCATTGATAAGCAATAATAAGCATAGGTATACTGTGCCTGAATCGCACCTCCAGCACGACGAATTCCTCACGCGGAGGTACGAGGCCGCAGAGGGCTGCCGATTTCCTGGTTTTTTAATTTGGAAATCAGGAAAACAGGGGCCTCAAACAGAGTCAGTTGTCGTCGGTGAATTTGACCTTGCTGTGCATGCCGTCGCAGAAGGGTTTGTTAAGCGAGGCACCGCAGCGGCAGAGCGTATAGTGGTCGTCAGTGGCGGGTTGGGCGTCGCCTTCGAGCTTCGTTTTGCTCACGAGCAGTGGTCCGTCTTTTTCCACCCGCACACCCGACTCGGTGGCGTAGGCGGCCTGGGTTTCGCCTCCTGTCTTGTAGAGGAGTGAGCCGGAGGGACAACGGCGGATGGTGGCAATCACCTGGTTGGTGGGAGTGGTGTCGGGATGCGAGATGCGTTTACCATCTTCTTTCGTGAAAAAGGTGTTGGGGGCGCCGTTGACGCACTCACCCGCGTGGGCGCAGAGCCCTACGTCGTCAATAATGGTCAGGTCTTTCCCTGCAAACTCGGCGGGAGCGGGTGGATTCTGGCGAATGCGTTTGCTGGTGAATTTGGCGTCGTTGTGCGCGCCGTCACAATAGGGTTTGTTTTTTGACGCGCCGCAGCGACAGAGCCACAGATCCTTGTCGGTGCTGATCACTTCGCCGGCATCATCTTTGAGGGCGGGCAGGTTCTCCGCATGCAGCGGACCATCGGGCGTAGGGGTGATTTTTGCGTCCATGCCGCATGGTGCTCCCATCTTCTGATACACACAAGAACGCACCGTTTTGAATGAGGTGATTTCATGAAGGGGCTGCGGCACGACCGGAGGTCGTTTTGGGTACAAATGCTTCCGATTTTGGGGAAACCAACAGGTGACTGGTTAACGTCTAAGAGACCTGAAGGGGGTGGGAGGTTTAATATGATTGAACCATAAATCACGCTTGATTTAACGAAACATCATCCTGCCAGCCCCCCGATCGCTTATGCGACTGGCTTTAATTACCCCCCAACCCAGCTGCGACAAGTGTCATCGGGAGCTAAGGCTTGAACCTAACCCTCAAATACCAACCCCATGTGTATACGAACCTCATTCGGTGAGCGGACCACAAAGCTTTCCTGGCTTTCGCGTTCATTCATCTTTGGCGGCCTTTTGGGCCTCATTGTGCCAAGTATGGCGCAAACCACCGACCCTGCGGACGGCTCTGAAGTTGACGAAGAAGAAACGATTGTCCTTTCGCCCTTCCTGGTTGAATCCAGCGAAGAGTCCCAAAGCTATCGGGCCACCTCCACCTTGGCGGGCGCCCGGGTGCGCACGGATTTGCGCGACATCGCCTCGCCGATCAGCGTCATCACGTCGCAGTTTCTGCAGGACACCGCTTCCAACAACAATCAGGACCTCCTGACCTATACGACCAACACGGAGGTCGGCGGCCTGATTGGCAACTACGGTGGCTTCGGCAACTCTCAAGGTGTGAGTGACCGCGGTGCCTTGATGCAACCCAATCAGAATACCCGCGTACGTGGCCTGGAGCAGGCCGACAGCACCCGGAATTTCTTCCTCTCCGACATTCCGTGGGACAGCTACAACACGGATCGCGTCGAAATCCAACGGGGTCCAAATTCGATCCTCTTTGGTGTCGGTTCCCCGGCCGGTATCATCAACGCCAACAACATCCAGGCGCGCTTCAACGGCAACTCCGGTCGCGTCGAGGGACAAGTGAGCAGTTTTGGTTCCGCCCGCCTGGTCGCCGACTACAACTGGGAAATCGTTGACGATGTGCTTGCGTTCCGGGTCGCCGGTTTGGGCAACTACCAACAGTTCCGCCAAAACCCGGCCTTCAACGACGACGAGCGCATTTTCCTGACCTCGACCTTCCAGCCGCAGGTTCTCCCGCGCAGTTGGGCCAGCCCTCTCACGGTGCGCGTCAGCTACGAGGACGCTTCGGTCGAAGGCAATCGTCCCCGCGTGCTGCCACCGGAAGATGGCATTTCGCTCTGGTTTGAAGACACCGCCGGCGATGGGGTGCGGGACAAGATCGGCCTCGGTCAATCGGTGATCGACATGTTCCTCTACAACCAAACCGGTGGTGGCGATCCGGGCCGTGGACCCTTGTCCAACAGCTCGGTTCTTAATCCCTTCTACCAACCGGGCACGGCCCAGATTGACAGTGGCGCCCTCAACAACGGCGGCATCGGCTTCTTCTGGATCAACGGTCAGGATTCACCGTTCTTCGTTTCCCGCCAGGCCCCTCGCGGTTACCCCGGCGCTTTGGCAGCCGATGGCTCGATCGACAACTCCCTCGACATCCCTTATGGTTCGCCGCTGCGCGTCAGTGGTCTCAATGCTTACGCCGTGCAGCTCGACCGCATGGACGGCGCGGAGGGCAATCCCTCCCGCTACCCACTGGCCAGCCGCGGTTACTACAAGGACCAGTCCCTCACGGACGCTTCGATCTTCGATTTCTACAACCAGTTGATCGACGGCGACAACAAACGTGAATTCCAGGAATGGGATGCGACCAACATCACGCTGGCCCAGACCTTCTTCGACAACCGGCTCGGTTTGGAGTATGTCTATGACAGCCAGAGCTATTCGCAATGGCGTGGAGGTTCCGCTTGGAACCGCCCCTACATCTCCATCGATATCAATCGAAACCTGCAGAATCAGCTCACTCAATATACCAGGACAGCGGATGACCTGGTTGATCCTGCTTCCTACACGGTTTACGGGTTCACCCCATCAGCAAGCCAGCCCTATGCCAACCCGATGGCAGGCGCTGCTTTCACCGCCGGCAGCTTCTCGAACAATACGCGCACCGATCGTGAACGCGACACGAACCGTCTTACGGCGTTTGCCGAGTTCCGCGCCGAGGATGTCTTTGGTGATGAGTCCTGGCTCACGCGCGTCATCGGTCGTCACCTGGTGACGGGTTTGTATACCGAGGAAGAACGCTTCGAGGCGCAAACCACCTGGGAGCCGAGTGCCACCAGTTTTGAGTGGGCCAACAACCTGTCGGTCTCCGGGGAAAACACCCAATTGGGTCAGGCCCCGCGGGGAGTCACTCCGGTTATCTATCTCAGTGATCCGTTGTTTGGCCGCACCTCGGCTTCGGGACTCAACCTCCCGCCCATCGATGTGAACTACAACCCGTCGGGCCAGGTGAACGTGGATTTCTTCCAGACCACCTGGTTGCCTTCCACCAACCCCGCGGATCCGTCCTATGTTGATCCGGGGGCACCGTGGACCAACCTGCTCGGGTCCGAAGGTGTGCAGGCCGATAATCCGTTTAACTACACGGGGCGCGTCACCGGCACGACCAACATCCTCAATGCCGACAACGGCGATTTGGCTCAGCTCACCTCCGAATACGGAGTGACGGAGCAAACCATCGATTCCGAGGGCATCGTGTGGCAGGGTCATCTGCTCGACGGCCTCATCGTGCCGACCGTGGGTTGGCGCGAAGACACCCTCGCCACCTACACCGGCACGGGTGAAAAGGACGCCACCGGCATCGCCTCCACCTCGGTTGATGAGGTGGAAAAGGTGTTGGAGAACACCGGCCGCACCCGCTCCTGGGGTGTGGTGGCCCACGTCCCCAACAGTTGGATGGACAACGTGCCCGTTATCTCCGGACTCAGCGGCTACTACAACTACGGCGAAAACAACAAGGTTGAGGCCCGCTACAACTACGACGGTGAGCCCTTGGCCAATCCGTCCGCCGAGAGTATCGACTATGGTGTGGTGGTCAGCGCCTTCGACGATCGCCTCAACATCAAGGTCGGCTACTACGAGACCAAGGTGAAGAACGGCAACCTGCCGGGCGGCTCCTCCATCCTGGGTTCCAACCAGTATTATCTCTACCAGCTGGAAGCCTGGGGCACCTCCAACACCCTGCTCAATGCCTTCGGGCGGGCGGGTCTTGATCCCAACCAAAACTGGCACTGGAACTGGGCCAACATCGACGACAACGGTGGCAACGCCGACGAGTATCAGCCGGGTCATCCCTTCTGGGAAAGCCACCCCAGCACGGTCTCCCAGCTTGCCGCCATGGATGCGTGGATGGCGGGCATCGATGCCCAGTTCTTCTCGAACTACGACATCAATGCCGATGTGACGGCGCTCCAAAACGCCTACAATACGTGGCGCTCCACCGGTGACATCAACCCGCTCGTTGCCGCCGCCGAAGCCAGTGGCTTTAACGTCGGCACCTACACCACCGGGTTCTCCTCGCAGAACAACGGCCAGATCAACGGCATCTCGCCCAATGGCACGATCGACAACACCTCCGAGGGTTACGAGATCGAGATCAATTGGCAGCCGACCAGCCAGTGGAACCTTCAGGTCAACGCCTCCAAGACCACCGCTTTCCGCGAGAATCTTGGTCAACCCATGCTCGATTTCATCGACGGCCAGTGGTCCAAGCTCCAGGGGCCGGCCGGTGATCTTCGCCTGTGGTGGGGTGGTGACCGTCAGCTCCGCCAATACTACGAGGACAACATCATCTCCGCCGTGGAATTCCAGCGTGAGTCGATCGGCTTTGATGTGCCCGAGCTGCGCCCGTGGCGCTTCAGCGCCATCACCAACTACAACTTCAGTGAGGGTCGCTTCAAGGGAGTCAACGTTGGTGGTGCCTACCGCTGGCAGGACAAGCAAATCCTGGGTTACGGCCTGAAAGATGACCTGTCCGGCCTGAGTGTGGAGAAGCCGATCTACGGTGAAAGCGAAGGCCACCTCGATCTGTGGGTCGGCTACAGCCGTCAACTCACCGAGGCGCTCAACTGGCGCATCCAGCTCAACATGCGCAACGTCGGCGAGAACAAGGGTCTGACCCCGATCTCGGCTAATCCGGACGGTGAAATCGCGGCCCAGCGTATCACCGAAGGCATGACGTGGGCGCTCACAAATACGTTCTCCTTCTGATCTTTCGGCAACGGTTCCGTGTGACAGGGCAGGTCTTGCCGGGGGGCAAGCCAGACCCGCCACGGAATCCCGTCCGGCCCTTGGGTTGGTCAAAAGGAATTCAAACCCCCGCCGGTGCACCGGCGGGGGTTTTTCTTGGCGGAACCGGCGTATTGCCATTCTCGATACTCAACGGTGGGAACTTTTCCATGCAGCGGAATCTTGCGATGCAACTGACCTCGCCCAAATGTTCCGGCTTTGCTGTGCCTCGCCCCTCCAAATCCAAGTCCTCTCGCGCCACCACCCTAGCGGACGTCGGGCGCGCTGCCGGGGTTTCCGCCATGGCCGCGTCCGCGGCCTTGAACGGAACCAAGACCTCCTCGCGGATTTCCGCGGCCACGCGCGAGCGTATCCTCAAGGCGGCGAAGCGACTGCGCTACCGGCCCAACGCGGCCGCCCGGGCGCTGCTCCAGCGGCGCATGCACACGTTTGGTCTTGCCGCGGTACTCTACGACGCCCTGGAAGTGAACCACTACTTCCTCGCCTTGTTCAACGGCGTGCTTTCCGCAGCGACCCACCATGATCAAACCACCACTGTCTTTGCCCTGCACAATTGGGAGGAAGACGCCCGCGAGCGCCTGCCTGGTTTTTGCGACGGTCGCATCGATGGTTTGATCCTGTTGGCGCCGACCTGCGACGAAGAGACGATAGGTCTGCTGCCCTCGCACTTCCCGATTGTGACCATCCACGGCAACCTGGATTATCCCGGAGCGGTCAACATCGAGTGTGATGATGAGCACGGCGGGTTCGCCATCACCGAGCATTTGATCTCGCAAGGGCATCGCCGCATCCTGCATTTGGCTGGTCTGAAGGGCGTCCGAGGCACCGAGTGCCGCGTCAAGGGATATCGCCGCGCGCTCCAGCGGCACAAAATACGGTTCAGCCGATCGCTGCTTCACTACTCGGACTTCAACCAGGAGATCGCCCGCCAGGCCACCTTGACGTGGTTTCGGCAAAACCAGGGGCAGCCGCTGCCGGATGCGATCTTTTGCGGCAACGATGGCATGGCGGTGGGTTGCATGCATGCCGTTTCCGAGATGGGGCTCCGCATTCCGGACGACATTTCCGTGGTGGGGTTTGACGATACTTCGCTTTCCCGCTCCTCGGTGCCACAGCTCACCACGGTAAAACAACCGCTGGTGCAGATGGGGCGCATGGCAGTGGATCTCCTGATGCGGCGGATCGATTCGAATCAGGACGAGGTTCAACAGGTGTCTCCCATCGTCCTGCCGATCGAGGTTGTGCCCCGGGGCACGGTTGGACCGCGGCCGAAGCAACGGCGGTTGGTGCCATCGATTTCTTAGCGGCGTTGCCTTCGTTTACGGCGGGAGGGTTGCGCTCAGTGCTTGAGGGCGAGAGAGGAGGGGACCGATGTTTTATTGAAACCCACACAATCACTTGATGAGGGGGACCAGCCCGGTATGATGTAAGGTTAAATCAAGCATGCTTTCTTTGGTCGATTTTACCTCTTCTGGTCGGGCAGCCTCTTCCCGGGGGTTGCTTCTCGCGTTGCTCGTATTGGCAACCACCCAGGCAACCGCGACATCCAGCCCACGGGAGGTCCAGTCACAGGCTGCGCTTGAGAAGACCCACATGTTGTTTCTCGGGGCTGATCTTGCCGTGAAACATGCAGACATCTGGTGGACTGTGGAGGGCACCGATGGAAAGAGCTTTCTCGCCCGCACCGATGGCGCGACGCAGTCGATCCCGATGGATGCTCCTGATTTCGAATTCACCCTCGACCACGATCTCAAAGTCTCCGCCAACTCCGCCGATATCGATGGTCTCGCGACCGAAAAGACCTACAGCCCCGTGACGGATCCGTTGCGCCGCTGGGTCGCCGACCGGGCGCTGGCCGCATCCAGTGTTGATGCGAGCGTGAATGCGGCCACGACCCGCTTGCAGGGAGCCATCGCGCAAGCGGCCCAGCGCGATGCGATTCTGAACAACCCCAATACCACCCCGCAGGGAGCACTTGCCGTGAGTCAGCAAAGCGGGGCGGAACTGGCCCAGGCCCAGTTCGATTTTGATGCGGCCCTGATCCAGGCGCAGTCCCAACAACTGGATCCCGGATGGTTCGATCGCCGGATTCAGGAGAAAACCAGCGAGGATCCGGGATTTGATGCCGTCGAATTCGTATTCACGGTGTCACCACGGAAGTCGATGACCGACCCCTGGGTGGTTGTGTTCGTGGAATTCACGCTGATCGAAAACGAAGTGCCGCTTCGCCAGCACCGGGTGTTCGCGGAACCCATCGGACCGTTGGCAGCGGGAGAAAAGAAAGACATCCGGTTCACGCGGGCCGGATTTCCTCAGGGCTTCCAGATCGACCACACCCGCGTGCACCTGTTCGAAGGCGACCGGGAGATCGCCACGAATCTCTCCGAACGCCGAACTCCCCTTACGTGGGATGAAACGAATCAATTCCTCGTGCTCGACCACATCGTTCGACACCGCGACAACGAAACGGACGCGTCGGCCGCTCTGATTCACTCGCTGCTCTCTCCCTCCCAACGCCAACAGATCGCCGACGACGGCGCGGCATATTTTATCCGGGTTTCACCCGATGGAGCGGGGTTGGGCGTATTTGTGGATTTGGCCTGCACGCAGCCGGTCGGCGACACCGCTCTGGTGGAGTGGGTGTCGGCGCTGCCGTTTTTCCCCGCTGTATCGCGAGGCAAAGCGGTGGAGGGTGTGGTATTGGTCCGGATCAACACCGCGGGCTAAGTCCGCTGGCTGGCCTCGCCCTAGCCGATCGGCCGGATCAGGCCAAACTGCGCTTCGCCAGTTTTTCGCCGGCGGAAATGCAATTGGACAAAGAGATGCCGTCGCGCACGTGTCCGCCGATCAACAGGCCGCGGTGGCTGCGCTCGCAGTCTTCGATCACGGAGATGAACTGGCCATAACCGAGATCGTATTGCGGGATCGCTCGCGGCCATTGGCTGAGGCGCTGAAAGACAGGGTCGCCGGTTGCGCCCAGGATCTCCCCCAGTTCACGCTTGGCGATGCCAACGAGGGTCGGCTCGTCGGCATCGCCCAAGTCGGTGCGGTTGACGCCGCCAAACATGACCGTGAGCCCAACGTGCCCGGTGGGAGCCCGCCCTTCGAACAGGGTGGAGGAAAACAATATGCCCAAGACCTGGCGGTGCTCGACCTGGGGCATCAGAATCCCAAATCCGTCAAGCGGGTGAGCAATCTGCTCGCGGCGGTAACCGAGAAACAGGGAGGAAACCGGCGGATAAATGATATTCGCCAACGGGGCCAGCGGTCGTTCGCCCAATGATCCGAGGGCGAGTTCACTCAAAGCCTTGGCCGGAAGCGCCAGGACCACGCGGTCAACCTCTTCCACCTGTGTCTCGCCATCTCGATTCCAAACGACTCCCCACCGTTCGCCGGGAATGAGGCTTTTGATCCGCGCCCCCAAGCCGATGTCGTCGTCGCCGATTTCCCGGGCGAGCGCCTGCGGTAACATCCCCAGCCCTTCGGTAAATGAAATGATCGGGGGAGGACCGCTGCGCCCGCCGGCCGCCCGGCGCGTCTTGGCGGCCTTGATTTGCCCGCGAATGATCGAGCCGGACTCGCTTTCGATCCGCCAAAGGGAAGGGAAGGAATACTTAGCCGAAAGCTTCGTCGGGTCCCCGGCATAGACCCCGGAGACAAACGGATTCAGTCCGTAATCGACCAGCTCGGGCCCGAAGTGGCTCCGAACAAAATCGGCCAGGCTGACGTCAGCCGGCCGTTGTCGTGGTCGCTGCAACATCTCGCGAAACACGCGAACCTTTGAACCGAACGAAAAGAGCGGGGAGCTCAACAATGCCGGGGGCGAAGCCGGCGCTGCGACGGGTTTTCCGTTGCGCAGGATGTAGCGGTTCTTGGCCTCAGGCGAAGCGGTGCGCTTCTCACCCGCGAGTCCAAGATCATCGATCAACTTGGTGAGGTCATCGCTGTTTTCCTGCAGCGAATTGGGACCGGCCTCCACAAGCCACTCTCCGTCGCGATACGATTGCACCGGGCCACCCACGCGGCCCGAAGCTTCAAAGAGCCGGACCTCCGCCCCCGCTTGCTTGAGCCGATAGGCAGCCGTCAGGCCGGTGATGCCGGCTCCAACGATGGCGACTTTGCGAGTTGTGCTCATGCGGACAGATAAGGAAGACAGGTTATCTCCAATTCGTCACCGTTTCAACCAGTGCCTCCATGCACGCAATCTTGGCTTGCGGCGTGATGCCGTGGCCGAGGTTAAAAACATGCCCGGGCAGCCCGCGCATGGACTCGAGCAAACGCTTAGCCTCGGTGCTCACGATTTCCGGACTGGTCTGCATGAGCACGGGATCGAGGTTGCCTTGGACCGCGACGTTGGCGGGCAGGTTTTGCCGGGTGATGGGCAGGTCGTTGGTCCAGTCGACACTGATCACCCGCACCCCGCTGAAGGCCTGATCGGTGAGGTGGGGCGCAGTTCCCTTGGCATAAAGAATGATGGGGAAATCAGCCGGCAGGGCGGCGACGATCTGCTTGATCCAGCGCAGCGAAGCGGCGCTGTAATCCGGGCCCGCAATGATGCCACCCCAGGAATCGAAGATCTGGATCGCATCGGCTCCAGCCTCTATCTGCAGCCTGAAGTAAGTGATGAGTGCCGCGGTCAATTTTTCGAGCAATGCGTCGAACATCACCCGGTTTTGGTAGAAGAGCAGCTTGATGCGCTCGAAGTCAGCGGAGCTGCCGCCCTCCACCATGTAGGTGGCCAGGGTCCAGGGCGAGCCCCCGAATCCCAACACCGCCTTGGAGTCGCCCAACTCCGCCCGGATCAAGCGCAGGGCATCCGGCACATAAGCCAGCTTGTCGGGGATCACCTCGGCGTCGGCCAAAGCGTCGACCTGGTCCCGGGTTTCGATCGCGAACTCCATGCCGATGCCGCCCTGGTCGCGAAAGTGGTAGGGTTGGCCGAGCGCTTCCGGGATGGTGAGAATGTCCGAAAACAGGATGGCCGCATCGAGATCGAATCGCCGCAGCGGTTGCAACGTCACTTCCAAGGCGAGCTCGGGGGTCTTCACCATGTGGAGAAACGAAGATTGGGATTTCAGCTCCCGATACTCGGGCAGGTAGCGCCCCGCCTGGCGCATGACCCAGATCGGCGGCCGGTCGAGCGGCTCGCAGGCACAGGCTTTGAGAAAACGTTCGCGTGAAGTCATCGGGATGAGTTTACGAATGGCGAATTACGCAGGACAATGAGTCGCCAAGCAAAGTGGATTCCTGGGATCGAGAGCTGACCGGCATGCGTTAATCGTAATTGGGAAGCCTTAACTACTCGTTGAGCCAATCGCGAGCGGTGAGGAATTTTTCGTGAAGCTCGGCTTCGGGAGAGCCGGGGGCGGGGGACCAGTCGTATTTCCAGGCGGTCAGGGGTGGCAGGCTCATCAGGATCGATTCGGTGCGGCCGCCGCTTTGCAGGCCGAACAACGTGCCGCGATCCCACACCAGGTTGAACTCGACGTATCGCCCGCGTCGATACAACTGAAAGTCACGTTCGCGCTCGCTGTAGTCGTGATCCTTGCGCCGCGCGACAATGGGCTGGTAGGCGGACAGGTAGTGGTCGCCGACGCTGCGCATCAGCGCAAAGCTTTGGTCGAAGCCCAGCTCGTTGAAGTCGTCGAAGAAAAGCCCGCCGATACCGCGCGGTTCCTTGCGATGCTTGAGATAGAAATACTCGTCGCACCCCTGTTTGAACCGGGGATACAGGTGGTCGCCAAACGGTTCCACCGCATCGTGGGCGGTGGCATGCCAGTGCCGGGCGTCTTCCTCGAAACCGTAGTAGGGGGTCAGGTCGAATCCACCGCCAAACCACCATATTGGATTTTTGATTTCCGAGTCGCGATCCTCGATTGAGGATTTCTCGAGTCCATCTCCCGCGCAGAAGAACCTCACATTCATGTGACTGGTGGGCACGTAGGGATTGCGCGGATGAATCACGAGCGACACGCCCATGGCCTGCCAGGGTTTGCCGGCAACCTCCGGGCGATGCGCGCTGGCCGAGGGCGGAAGCTGGTCACCGTGCACGTGGGAAAACGCCACGCCGCCTTTTTCGATCACACCACTGTCGGTCAGAATGCGGGTGCGCCCGCCGCCGCCCGCCGGGCGGGTCCACTCGTCGGTCAAAAACGACCCCTCGCCGTCCACCGCCTCCAAGCCTGCACAGATCGTGTCCTGCAGCGAAAGCAGGTAATTGCGAACAGCAGAAAGATCGGGGGCGGAGGACATGAAAACGGCGAAAACCCCGTAACGAGACAGAGTCACGCGGAAGCCACAACCCCCAAACCAAGTCTATTCCGCGTTCAGGAAATCCAGCCCCGGGCGGCAGGAGACCAGGATTTGTCGCACGCTGTAGCTGTCGCGCTGACCGTCGACGTATCCCCAAAAACCTTCGCTGCGAGTGTCGGTTTCAAATCGCAGTTCCGCCGTCGCGCCCGCCGGAGTGGCCACCCGTGTCGTGAAATGCTGTGTTGCGGCGTTGTCGACGAGAAGAAAGCCGAGGGCATCCTCGAGCCGGCCGCCGTAGGGAGTGAGCAGGCTGGAGACGTTGGTGGTGGGCACGTCGAGGTAAGGTTCTCTGATGAGGGTGCGACCGGAGTGAATCGTTGAGGTTAAGGCTGGCAGCTCGAGTCGATCGCCGTTGCCAAAAAGACTGAGCCGAATGCCGGTGGTAGCCTCCGGAGTGGTCTTGGAGTCGCGTGCATCCACCAGCACAACATTGCTGGCACCGATCACGTTGGTTTTGCCGGTCGATGCGTCGTAAACCAACGCCGTATCTTCATCGATACCAAAGCCGATTCGGTCGCCAGCCGGGTTGCCGAGCAGTGCGGCAATGAGGCGGCCCAGCCGGGCTTTGCGTTCAAAGTGTTGGTCGATGATGCCGTGGGGGAAGAATCCCAGCCCATCGCCGATCACCAGCGGCCCGTTTTCCTGCGATTCCATGTCAGGGTAGTCCTGCCTCGGCGGCTCGGTCAGCGCGAACGGACTGGTGCCGCCAAGAATCATGACCTCGCTTTGCATCGCGGCCCCCGCACTGGTGCCACCAATCACGCCGCCTCGGGCGTAAAGCTGGCGAATCGCTCTCAGGACCACGGTTTCTTCGCCCGATTCGGTCCGCAGGGTGCTGGTGATGCGGTTTTGGTCGCCCCCGGTGAACCAGAGACCGGTGAAGTCGGCCAGTCTTTCCGCCAGTTTCGGGTTCCGGGCGTTCCGGCGCCAAGTGCTTTCGTCTACGTCGGAGGTAGTGGAGTCATCGCGATAGGCCAGCGGCAGGAGGTGTATCCGTTCGGCAGGCACGCCGTAGCGGATCAGGTTGTCGCGAAACTTGTGGCCCGATTCGACCGGTTTACCGCTGGCCAGCGGGATGATGCCAATGGATCCCGTCTCGCCGGTTCGCGCGATGAACTCTTGGTAAATGGCAGCGTTACTGGCCCGCAGGCCGCCGCCGACCATGACCAGGCTTCCGCGGGGGGAGGCCCACCCGAGACTGCCACCCCACGCTGCCAGGCATACGAGAACGGTGCCCAGGCGCATCATCGTTGGAAGGGATAAAGGGATCCGAGTTGGAGGATCTGGGTCAGTTGGTCCAAGGCGGTGCGGCTCTCGCTCAACAATGTCGGATCGGAGAGATCGGCGAAGACGATCTCCTCGCGATAGTGCCCTTTGACCCAGGCCTCGAGTTCATCGAACAAGTCATCGGTGAGCATGACCCGGCCGTGCATGGCGGCGATCTCCTGTTCGTTGAGCGTCACGCGCTGCCGGAGGCAAGCGGGGCCACCGCCATTTCGCATGCTCTGGCGCAGATCAAAGAATTTCACCTCCGTGATGGGGTTGTCGGATGCGTCGACGGTCTGCTCCAGCAGCGCGCGGGTAGCGGGTGTATCGGCGCTTTCCTGAGGGGCGATGACTGTGAGTTTTCCGTCGGGACGTGTCACAATCTGGCTGTTGAAAAGATAGCTTTTGACGGCATCGGTTAGGGGCACATCGGCTTCGCTGACTCGTACTGGCACCAGCGGATGGTCACAGGCTTCGGCGATACGTTGCACCGCGGCATCGCCCTCCACGAAGGCAAGCTCGTGGTAGAGCAGCACGTTTTGATGTCCGACCGCGATGACATCGTTGTGGAAGACGCCGGCATCAATGGCGGCCGGGTTTTGCTGCACATAGATCGTGCGCTCGTCCGGAATCCGGTGAAGCCGGGCGACGGTTTCGCTGGCCTCCCGGGTTTGGCGAGCCGGGAAACGCGAGGGTTGTGGCAGGCTCCGGTCGAAGACCGATGCTCCGTAAACGAAAACGTGGATTCCGGTGCTGCCGAAGTCGGCGCAAAGCCGGGTATGGTTGGCCGCGCCTTCGTCCCGCATGGCTTCACCTCCAGCGAGAGGTGGGTGCACCATGAAGTGGTCGGAATCAGCAAAAATCGTGGCGAGAACCTGGTGCGTTTCGGATGCCTCAATGGCTCGGTGGAGTTTGCTGCTGAGATTGGCGGGAGTGAAGTGGGCCTTGTCGTCCGCGGTGTCGCAGGAGGGTGTCATGGTGGCCGCATTGGCCGTCCACATGGCGGACGCCGAGCAGCAGGCCGCCAGCAACTGGGGCGCTTCCGCTGCAGCACGAGCCAGCACGGCGGCATCATGGTTTCCTCCCACGCCGAAGCGGCGCAGCCAGCTGATCGCCGGACGCTCCAAGGGTGGCAACACGGCCTGGGGAATGCCCCAGTCGGCGAGCGCCTTCATTTTCTGCAGGCCTTGCAATGCAGCCTCCCGGGGGCGGGAAACGTTTGCCCGCGAAGCCATGGAAGCGATGTTACCCTCCGAAAGACCGGAGAAGTTGTGGGTCGGCCCCACGATGCCATCGAAGTTGATTTCGCGGTAGCTCATGCGGATTTGGTGTGTTCTGGGGCCAGCGAGCTCAAAACGTTTTCCAAGATGCCCAGGGCGAGTTCGATATGCGAGGATTCGGTGACACCCACCGGCCACAGAAAACGCACCCGCATGGGATCGGCTCCGGCCACAAACGTCATCACTCCGTGGTCATACAAGGCGCGCACGACGGCCTGGGCTTGGGCAGGCTGCCCCGCGAATGGCGTGAAGGCGGTCATCGCGCCGACGCCATAAGGCCCGCGCAGCCAACTTGGGTGCTTTTCGTGAATGGCTTGCAACCCGCGGTGAAACTCGGCGGCGCGTCGGGCAATGATGCCATCGGTGCCGAAGTAGCCGCCGTCCTGCAGCAGATCCAGGATGCGTTCACCCGCTGCCAGCGCCACCGCGCTGGCCGTAAAGGTTTGGCTCAGCAATCCTGGTTTGGGTTGGTGGGCTGACTTAAAGAGCGTGGCGCAGGCCTGGCTCGATTTTCCGATCCAGAGACCGTCGATCAGGTCTTCGAGTTCGAAGTATTGAAACGCGAAAGGCTGGGGCGTGCGGGCAAACGTTTGGACTTCATCACCCAGATTCAGCACACCATGTTCACGGCAAATCGTCATCAGCGTGGTGAAGAACGCCTTGGTGCCCGGATAGAAACCGCCTTCACCCTGCACAAGCTCATAGATGAACGCGGCATGCTGTTGGGGATAGCGGGTCAGGTGGCGCCGCAGCACCACAACCGCCCGTTCCGTGGAACCGGCAGGATCTTCGGCGTCGAAAAATGGCACGTAGTCCACTTCCAGCGTCTGCGGCAGTCCGACGCGAAATGCGGCTTTGTCGGTAATTTGGGAAAAGGCCAACGTGCGCCCGGCGAAACATCCCTCAAACGCGAGAACTCGGTGAGCGGGCTGACGTGCCTGGAAGGCGATCTTCAGCATGTTTTCGCCCGCCATGACTCCGGTCGAACTGATAAAACAATGATCGAAAACGGGATGCCGGGCGTTGGCCATGGCGAGCAGCTTGCGCGAGAATTCCACCCCGGCTGCGTTTTGCTGCAGGTTGCCGTGCATGACCGCGTTGGTCGCGGCGGCTCGGAGGGCGGCAGCCGTGATCTCGGGATGCGAATGTCCGAACGGGAGCGCCCCGATGCCGTTGATGAAATCGAGTTTCACGCTGCCGTCGCCGAGCTCCACAAATGGACCTCGACCCAATCCCGAGCCGATGAAGGGAAAGAACAATCTGCCGCCGCGGATTTGGCCGAATTCATCCACGGCCCTCTGATAGTCGATGGTGCGGCCGGCCAGGGGCGGGCGGATGCCGTCGATGCGATTGGCATAACTGCGGACGATGGTCGCTGCTTGATCGAGGGCGGCGTTGAATTCGGGATCAGCCTGAAGCTGTTCGCCGAGCGGAAGGGCAGGAGGGGAACTCATGGCTGGATGGGTTCGAGGGCTTCGAGTTTGCCTCGGGTGATGCGCACGATTTTTTCCGCGTCGGGGTTTTCGATATTGAGCGAGGCCAGATCGAACGTGCTGTCGGAACCAAGCGAGATGACGGCGGCCACCGCCCCCTCGGGAGTCGCTGGGTTGAACTCGGCGAGGGACACCAGGTGAACCTGACCGCGATCGGCCGTCAGGACCCGGGCAACGCCACTGGCCTCCACGCAAAGGGCGGTGCGCTCGTCGAGCCCCAGACCGAGCGGAGGCTGGCCGTTTTGAGCTTGGGCGATGCGGTGCACCATGACCATCAGCCGCCCGAGCCGGGCACGTTCGCTGAAGTGGGAGTCGGTGAGAACTTGCTGAAGGAAGGGCAGGTGCAGGAAATCGTCGATCAGGGTAATGTAGCGATGGTCGGGGGATTTGATCGCCAGTTTCGAAGTGAGGTCCCCGTCATGCATGGCCGCATAAACATGGCGCCCCATCACGGCCAGACCGGCGCTGGTTCCACCAAGGGGTTTGCCCGCGGCAACGTGGGCGTTGAGCGCGTTTTCGACGGGAGTGTGTTGCCAAAACCGGACGTAGTTTGACTGATCGCCCCCGGCCAGAAATATAGCTTCGGCCCCCGCCAAGGTGGCAGCCAAGTCTGCATCAAAGGATTGCTCGCGCGAGGTCAGCAATATCGTTTCAACCGAGTCCACTTCGATGCCGAGCTCCCGCATCAAGTAAGGGTTGTAGCCATCGCTGCCGCTGCTGCGCAGGACAACCACATCACCGCCGCCTGCCTGTTGCAGGAACCACTGGAATGCGGTGTCCACGTCGCCCCCACCGCCCATCAACATGAGTCCTCCCGAGGTCGGGGAGGAAGGGGCCACATCGGCGGGGTTGCCGACCTGCCAACGTTGCGGTGCATCCGACGCGGTGAGGGAGCCGATGGCAATGAGAGTGGGCAGGAGAGGGGGGATGAACCGAAAAGGCATGGGAGGGCATCCTACCACAGCCCTCTTAGCTGGCTAGCGTCTCTCCGGGCATATACAGCTAAAGTGGTATGCAGTAATCGGCATTGGCTGCTATGATGCACGCTTCTATGACAGATCCCGCTTCCTCAACCGACGTCCCGCCCATCGCGGTCGCCCTGCACGGAGGTTCCGGCACCATCTGCCGGGAGATGTTGAGCGCAGAGTTGGAGCAATCCTATCGACAGGCGCTGGCCGAGGCACGTGATGCGGCCTGGTCCCTGCTGGCGGCCGGCGGCGCGGCCCTCGATGCCGTCGAAGCGGGAGCGAAAGTGCTGGAGGATTGTCCGCTTTTTAATGCCGGGCTGGGCGCGGTGTTCACCAGTGATGGCGGCCATGAATTGGATGCCGCGATCATGGAAGGCCGTGAACGCAAGGCGGGGGCCGTGGCGGGCGTGAAGTCCGTTAAAAATCCCATTTCGTTGGCCCGGGCCGTGTTGGCGGATGAGCGCTACGTTTTTCTGGCTGGGCCAGGTGCGGAGGCCTTTGCGGAAAGCGTTGCGGTTGAGCGCGTGGCCGCCGATTGGTTTGGCACCCCGGAACGTTTCGCCCAGCTGCGGGCCGCCCAAGCCAACGACGGCATGGTGATGGACCACGATGGCAAGGTATCCACCAAGTATGGCACCATCGGCGTCGTTGCCTTGGATGAGCACGGTGATGTGGCCGCGGCGACTTCCACCGGCGGTCTTACCAACAAAAAATTTGGCCGCATCGGGGACACGCCATTGATTGGTGCTGGAACCTATGCGGATAACCGCACTTGCGCGGTATCCTGCACTGGATACGGCGAAGAATTTATGCGCGCTGTGGTCGCCCACGATGTGGCCGCGCGCATGGAATACCTCGGCGAGACCTTGGAAAGGGCGACCCGTCATGTAGTATGGCAAAAATTGCCGAAACTCCGTGGCAGCGGTGGATTGATTGCGGTGGACCGCACCGGCCGGGTGAGCCTGCCGTTTAATACCGATGGCATGTATCGCGCCTGGCGCACGAGTCGCGATAAGACCGAAGGCGTTGCCATCTTTGGCGACGACTGAAAGCAGCCGGCAGTTTCTGAGGAATCCGGCCAAAAAAAAGACCGGGCCGAACGGCCCGGTCCCGGTTGTCCAAACCTCAATCTGTGGCTACAGAGTCCAGCGAACACCGACCCAGGTGAATCGGCCGGCTTCTTCGCGGTAAAACATGCGGGTCGTCTCGTCGCCCTCAAATGCCCGGGAATCGTCGTCGAGCAGGTTGCTGATCTCGGCGAAGACGGTCCAGTTGTTCAGGAATCGATAGCTCACGCTCAGATCGACCCGGTCACGTTCCGCGATGTAATCGTCGAGATTCATGTCGAGATCGATCCCGCCAAAGTCGAGATAGTCACTCGTGCGATTCCACGCGAGGCGGGTGTCGATGCCCCAGCGAGAGAAGTTGAGGGCGAGGTTGTAGGTATCGGGCACCTGGCCAAACAACGGCGTGCGGCCAAACTCCTCCACGATGTCTCCGTTGGTATCCAAACGTTGGATGCCATCGACCTCGGAGTCGGTGTAGGTGTAGTTGCCGGTGAGGCTCAGACCGGTCAGCGCATCGGTGAACACGTCGAAACCGAGCTCAAACGAGAACTCCAGACCGAAGACCTGCGCGCCATCGGCGTTGAGGAATTCACGCACTTCGGCATTGGGCGGAAAATTGGCCGGGTCGCCGGGCAGGACCGGCCGGGTCAGGCGGTAGATGTTGTCCGACATGTCCTTGTAGAAGGCGCCGAGGGAGATTCGGTTGGAACCGGTGAAGTAGCGATCGACCGAAATGTCGAAATTGGACGATACAACGGGATCAAGATCGGTGCGGCCCTTGAACACGAGGCCGTCGTCGTCGTTGGCGGTCGGGTCGATGTCGGTCGAGGGATTGAGCTGCCGGAACGACGGCCGGGCGAGGGTCTGGTTGAACGACGCGCGGAAGATCAGGTCCTCATTTTCATCATACCGCAGGTGCAGGTGCGGAAGGATGTTGTCGTAGTCGTTGCTGCCCGTGATGGGGCGCACGAAAAGCGGACCGTCAGGGTCGGTTTCAAAGAAGTCCCCGGCGTGCGTGCGCACGGTCACATCGGTCAGCTCGATGCGGGCGCCGGCGATCACGGTGAGCTTCTGGGTCTGCACCTGGCCCTCGATATAGGCGGCGTCGACCCGTTCACTGAGGTCGTAGGAGTTCACGAGGTTGGCGCGGGCATCACGGGCGGTGTTTTGGTCGAGATACCAATTGGCATCGCCTTCGTCGCGCAAGCCGGCGGCGGCGAGCGCTTCCTCGGCCTCGCGGACCTTGATCGGGTCGATCATGGAACCGAACGCCTGGCCGTTGAGGGCCCGGTCGATGCCATAGTCGGCGAGCACGCTGCCGTAGACCTGTTCGGTGCCGTTGATGACAACCGAATCCAGGGTCCACAGCGTGTCGGCGGTGCGATAGCGGCGGCGAATGTCATCAAAGTCGCGGTCCGTATCCGTTGTTTTGATACCAAATTTCAGATAGCCCGGAAGCTCGCCCCAGAGCAGGTCACGTTTGGCGTTGATGTAACCGGTGAAGGTCTCGTCCTCGATGATTCGCGTGCCGCGCCGGACTTCGAAGACTTCAAAATCAGACGGGGGCAGGGTGGCGTGATTGTCGCCGTAGAGCGGTTGGTAGGCATCGCCGTTGAGGAGCTCGTAGCTGTTTTCGAGAAAGTCGCCGTTGCCGTCCCGGAAGCCGGTGCGGAAGAAGGCGCGCAGGTCGCGGTCGGGGTCGCCCGCGAAGTCCCCCTGGTTGAGGCCGAGGCCGTAGGTGAGTTCCCACTCTTCGATGCGTTGGAGCAACTCGGTGGAGAGCGTGAGGTTTTCCTGTTCCTCGAAGAAGTCGCGGATTTCGCGCTGGGAGCGGTCCTCTGAAGTGAACCTGGTGGCGGTGTCGCCCGTGATCTCGAGATCGCCGACGAGAAAACCCGGATCGAAGTTCACCTGCGTGCGATGGCTGCCCTGTTGGGTTTCGCGTTGCGAGTAGGCGATGTCGACGGACCACTCGATGTTGTCATGGGGCCGCCAGTCGAAGCGGGCGGTGCCACCGATGGATTCGACATTGTCGAAGGCTTCCTCAAGGCGGCCGTAGGTGGGGAAGTAGTCGCCGAGGTCCAGCACGTAGGGACCGCTTTCGATCGACCGGAACAGGTAGGGACGGTTGCTGTGATCCACGGACAGGGCGAGGCCCAGGGTGCGGTCGGCATCCAGCGTGTTGGCCCAGGTGATGGATGCTTCATAGGGCATGTCGTCGTGCGGATAGCTGCCGGAATAATCGTTGGCCAGGCTCTGCGAACCGACCGCAAATTCGGCTTCGGCGGCCATGCCGACCTGATCGAAGGCGGACCGGGATTTGATGTTGATCGCGCCACCGATGGAGTCGGCGTCCTGGCTCGGCAGCACGGATTTGGTCACTTCAATTGTGCCGGCACTGGCGGCGGACACCACGTCCATGGGCACCGAGCGGCTGGCGCCATCGAAGTTGGAAACGACGACTTTTTGGCCGTTGATGGTCACCGAATTGAAATCGGCGTTCATGCCGCGAATGGTGACATAACGCCCTTCGCGGCCCTGGGAGTCCTTTTCGACGTTGACGCCGGGCAGGCGGCGAATGGCGTCCGCGATGGTGCTGTCGGGAAGCTGTCCGAGGTTGTCGGCTGAGATGACGTCGAGCCGATTGGCGGCGGCGCGTTGCAATGACGCGGCGCGGTCGAGGCCGGCCCGGTTGGACCGCACGTTAAAGGCCTCCATGCGCACGACATCGGCGTCGGGCTCCAAGGTGATGGCCAGGTCGAGCGGAGTGTTGCCCACCTGCACGGTGCGCTCATCGCGGACGTAGCCCATGTGATTGACCACGAGGGTGTATTCGCCGGAGGGCACGTTGTTGATGGTGAAACGACCGGAGCGATTGGTGCTTGCGCGAAAACTGGTGCCCGAGAGCACAACAGTGGCACCGTCAAGGTTGTTGATGGCAGAGCGATCGGTGACGATGCCCCGCACGCTGCCGGTCTGGGCCTGGGCGAAGGCGGTCAGGCTGAACAACAGCGCAAGCACCCAGCACCAGCTAGGCCGGCGAAGGTGCGAAAGGGAGAAGGTTTCAGTGGGAATCATTTCCTGGTGGGTTGCTTTTCTTTTGCTTGGTGAGTGGGGGCTTTCGTATCCGGGTCCGAGCTACAGGAGTCTAAAAATTACCACGAAAGGCTCAATTCCCCCATACAACCAAGGTAGTAAAAGGGTTGGCTAATTGCCCGGGAAAGATCACCTTTGGCGCGATGGCCAAACCGGACCTTGGCAAACCCTCATGGGATGCAATCGGTGCTCCGATTCTCGCGCTGCATTCTGCGATTGATCGGGAGAGCCTCTGGCACGGCGTGCGGGAAGTCCTGGCGAATGTCTGCCACTTCGATCGTATCACCCTGTTTCTCGGGCACTTGGGCATGGGTGAGGCCCGCATGGTCTACACCGAACCGGAGATTCCGGAGGCCACGAGGTGGTTTAGTGAACGGGGCAAGTTAAACCCGTTCAGCCGGTGGATCGAGGCACACGTTGGGGCGCCGTATTACCTTTTTCGCGACGTGGTGGGCGAGCCGGCGGAGTTTCACCGAACTCCGTTTTATCAGAAGTTCGCCAAGCGCGAGGGCTGGGACAAGGGGCTCTCCGTGATGTTTTGGCGGGGGGAGGAAATGTTGGCGATGTTCTCGTTGTATCGCGCTCCGGAGGTGGAGGATTTTTCGACGGCGGAGCTGAAGCAGATTCTGGAAATTGGGCGGCACATCGAGGTGGCGGTTACACGGGTGCAGCAAATTCATCGGGATCAGAACTTCCGCAATGCCCTGCAGGCCTTCACCCGCACGTTGCCCGCACCCCTGCTCCTGCTCGATTGGGCCATGAAGCTGTTTTTCGCGAATCCTGCCGCTTACGAAAGCGCCGCCATCTGGAACTTTGGCGCGCGCAAGGCCCGCAGCTACAACCCCCGGGAGTGTTTCCGGGTGCCCGGCCCGGTGCTTCAAGTAGTGAGGCAGCTCAAAACAGAGATTCAGGCCATCGACCCCCGGGAGCTCTCGGGTCGCATGCCCAAACCGCTCGAGATTCCTCATCCGCTCGATTCGCGGCTGCGGGCGACGATCAGTCCCGCCCACTTTGGCCAGTCGTCGCTGGCTCGTCCGGGATTTTTTGTTTTGTTCAAGGAGCCGATCAGCCTGGAAGAACCGCTGCCGCCCGAGGCGATGGCCGCCCGCAAGGCCCGGGCTTTGGCCGCATTGACCCCGGCGGAGCGGGAAGTGGTGCGGTTCATCTGCACGGGGGCCAGCAACGCGGAGATCGCCGGCGAGCTGAACAAAAGCGTGCTTACCGTGAAGACGCAGGTGAATTCCATCTTCCAAAAGCTCGGCCTAAAAAGCCGGGCGCAATTGGTGTCGCGTTTGAAGTAGCGGCCTCAGCTGTAGCCGATCGAAACGGCCAGCAACATCGTGGCGGCGGCGGTCACGAAAAGCGCAACCTGGATTTTCCAGAAGAACCGGAACCACGTGACATAGTCCAGTCTCGCCACCGCCAGCGTGCCCATCAGGGACGCACTGGTGGGGATGATCAAATTGGTGAATCCGTCGCCGAGCTGAAAGGCCAGCACGGCGATCTGGCGATTGAGCCCGGCGAGATCGGCCAACGGGGCCATCAGGGGCACGGTGAGGGCCGCTTGGCCCGAGCCGGACGGAATGAAGAAGTTGAGGCCGCTTTGAAACACCAGCATGCCGACCGCGGATAATTGGGCGGGCAGCGGTTCGATCCAATGGCTCACCTCGTGCAGCAAGGTGTTGAGCACGCTGGGCTCCGTGCTGTTGTCGCCACCGAGAATCAGCACGATGCCCTTCGCCATGCCCACGATCATTGCCGCCCCAAGCAGGTCACTGGCGCCACGGCGAAAGCCGATCGCGATGTCGTTGATCCGCATATGACGGAGTTTAAAGGCCACCCCCGTCACGCCGGCCACGACTCCAATGATAAAGAACTGCGTGGCGATTTCCGGTATGTAATACTGGTAGACCGTCACGCCGTAGATGATCCAAACCAGGCCTAGGGTGACCACGGCGAGCACCACGCCGTGGCCCCAGCCAAATGCCTCCCCGGCCGATCCCGTTGCCTCGGCGGAGCTCCCGCGAAATCCATCATCAGATTTGTAGGCGAGTGAGCGGGAGGGATCCCGCTTGATCACCCGGGCATAGCGTATCACATAAACCATGACACCCAGCGTGAAGAGCGCCCACATGATGATGCGAAAACGAGCTCCGGAAAGCACCGGGATTTCCGCCAAACCCTGCGCGACGCTGATGCTGAAAGGATTCATCCACGACGTGGCGAATCCGATCTGAGTCGCCCCGTAAGTGACCATGACTGCCGTGATGTTGTCGTAGCCCAGGCGCACCATGAGGGGGGTGACGATGACGGCAAAAGCGATCGCCTCTTCGCCCATGCCGAATATGGCACCGCCCAGTGAGAAGATCAGAAAAAGTGCCGGGATCAGCAACAGGTCCTTTCCCTGGGTGTGGTGAATGACGTTGAGGATGCCGACCTCGATGGCCCCCGTGCGGGAGATGATGCCAAAGGCGCCGCCAATGACCAAAATGAAGGCCATCACGCCGACGGCTGCACCGTATTTGCTCCCGGAAGTGATGCCCTCGAACGCATAGTTAAAAAAACCGATGTTTGAGTTGGCGTCGGACGGGAAGCGATGGATGCGGGTAGACCCCTGGTGGGCCTCGCCCGAAAACAGACTGACGTTGACCTTCGCAGGCTTTCCTTCGGCGTCCCGGGCGTATTCAAACGTGGCCGGATCGATCACCGAGCGCGTGTGGACCTGACCGTTTTCCTCGTAGGTCACCTCCTTGAGGGAAAAGTAACCGGCCGGCACCAGGTAGGTCGTCAACGCGGCCAAGGCGATGACGATGAAGATGATGATGTAGGCATCCGGCATCTCCCAGCGCTGCAGGTGTTGCGACGGCTTGGGCAATGGCGGACTTGAAGACATGGCTGCGGGATCAGGGGGAAGTATGTGACTCAATCCGGACGCAATCCGGGCGGCACCGGTGCATCCGGGTTAAGTTCACCGGCTTCCAGGCTGGCGACGGCGTAGGAACAATAGTCGGCGGCAAAAAAACCGCTCGGCCGGAAGTTTCCACTCAGCCCGAGCCCGCCGAACGGGGCGGCTCCGGACGCGCCCGTGAGTTGGGTATTCCAATTGATGATACCGCTGCGGACTTCCCGCGAGAAGACCTCGTATTGGGCGTGATCGGGAGAAACCAATCCGGCCGCCAGCCCGTAGGCCGTGCGATTTGCCTCGGCGATGGCATCTTCGAAGGTGGCGACACGGCGGACCGTGAGCAGCGGACCGAACATTTCCTCGTCGGCCAAATCGTTGATCCCGGTCGCATCCATCAGTCCCGGGGTCACCAATCCGGTATCCGGATTGGTATGCCGCAGCAGGCGGAGAGCCTTGGCGCCGCGGTCGATCAGCTCCTGTTGCTTGGCTACCAGGGTCTTGGCTGCGGCCGCTCCGATTACCGGCCCCATGAAGACCTCGGGAGTGGCGTGGGCGGAGCCCACCCGCAGCTGGTCGATGGCTGCCACGAGGGCGTCGAGAAGCGCCTCGCCTGTCGGACCCTCCGGCACAATCAAGCGGCGGGCGCAGGTGCAGCGCTGGCCGGCGGTCACGTAAGCACTCTGCAGGATTAAATTCACCGCCAGGTCGAGATTGTCCGGCTCCCACACGACCAGCGGGTTGTTTCCACCCAATTCAAGGGCGAGCATTTTCGCCGGTTTGGCGGCGAACTCGCGCCGAAGTTTTTCGCCGAGGGCCGACCCTCCGGTGAAAAGCAGTCCGTCGATGCCTTCATGTTGAGCCAGGGCCGCCCCGGTATCGCGACCACCTTGCACGAGATTCAGCACGCCGGCGGGCAGTCCCGCCTCCTGCCAGCATGCCATCATGATCTGGGCGGCAGTGGGAACACGTTCACTGGGTTTGAAGACGACAGTATTGCCGGCCAGGAGAGCGGGCACGATGTGGCCGTTGGGCAGGTGGGCGGGAAAGTTGAAGGGACCCAGCACACCCAACACGCCGTGCGGTTTAAAACGGGTTTTTCCCGGTCCGCTGCCGAATTCGGCGCAACGCTGCGCGTAGGCTTTGATGGAGAGCTCAATCTTTCCGACCACGGCCTTGGCTTCCTGGCGCGCTTCCCACAGGGGTTTGCCGGCTTCGGCCTGAATGGCGGCGGCAAACGCCTCGCCTTGCTCGGCGGCCACCTCGGCATAGCGACGCAGCAGGGACTCGCGATCGGCCAGGCTGCGGGTGGACCAGGCCGAAGCAGCGGAGCGGGCGGCGGCCACGGCCGCGTCCACTTGAGCAGCGCTGGCGCTCGGCCACGCGGGGACAATTTCGCCAGTGGACGGGTTGCGGTTGCAGACAACGGCATCGCTTTCGCCGGGCCGGGCCTCATTTCCGATGACGGTTTGAATCATGACGAGGTGACAGCTGAGGGAGGTCGCGCGGGTGCGAGTTGCACGGTGTCGCCGAGTCCCAGCTGGAGCGTTTGGGCTGCGCGGGAGGAGAGGAGGCACTTCCCCTCCTCGACCTCTGCGCGTGCGATGCAGGCTCGAAATTCCAGGGCTCGGTTGGCGGCATGCCACGGGGTGCCCGGTAGGGCCTCCTCGTCGACCAGTCCCGCGATTCTGAAATTGCGGCGGGCGGCAATGGTGCGGATGGATCGGGTTTCCGCCTGCAGGATGGGGCCGGCATCAAAGATATCGACTTCGTTGATGGTCGAAAAACCTTCGGCCTCGATGAGTGCCTTGGCCGGCTCGGTCTGATGATGCACCCGGCCGATCACTTCCTGCACATCAGGCGGCAGCAGATTGGTGTAAAACGGATGCCGGGGCATGAGATCGCGAATGAAGGACTTGTTGCCCAGGCCGCTGAGAAAATCGGCGTCGGTGAATTCGGTTTCGAAAAACGGCTTGCCGACTCGCTGCCAAAACGGGGAGTCGCCGTTTTCGTCGAGATAGCCCCGCAGCTCGGCGAGGGTCTGGCCCCGAAAGCGGTGCGGAAACTGCGCCATGAAGAGAAAGCGGCCGAGCGAGAGCAGTCGTCCCAGGCCGTCGCGCCGATGGTTCGGGTGCAGATAGAGACTGCCAATTTCAGAGGGACCGTCGTGGTTGAGTTTAAGGCTCAGGGTCGGGATTTTTTTGGCGATGCCAAGGGGGCCATGCGTGAAATCCTCGTGCGTGATCTCGAAGGTGTAGAACGGCTGATAACCACCGACGCGGGCGATGATGGCCGAGATGCCGACCACACCATCGGGACCATCCAGCACAAAAAGATACTGTTCGCTGCCGGGAGCATCGACGTGCGGGTAGAAGGAATGCATCGACTTGTGGATTCGCCTTAAAATGAAATCCGGTTCCTGCGGAAGTGACGTAAGGGAATCGGTCAGGCTGCCCACCAGCGCCACAATGGCGTCAAGATCGGCAAGCGCGGCGGGCCGCAAAACGTAGTTTCTGATCGAGGCATTCACGAAGCGCGGGGATCTCCAAGTTGGTCGACGAAAGCGATCCCGTTTTCGTCAAGACGTCCCGCCGCCAGATTGATGAGAAAACAGGCCGTGAGTTGGGCACGGGGGACAAACCGGGCGCATTCCGCAAACTCGGCATCGCTGTGGAGATGGGTGCCAACCGCACCGAGATTATCAATCGTCGGCAGGCCGGCATGTTGGAGAATATTGCCGTCGGAAGCGCCGCCCGTATCGCGCCAGCTGATGTCAAGATCGAGGGTGTGACCGACACGTTTCACGGCCCTGAGCAGTTTTTCCGTGGCAGGGCCGGCTACCTTGGGAGGGCGGGTAAAGCCTCCGCTCAAATCGATGGTGCACTCGGTTTCGGAGGAGATACGGGACGCGATGGCCCGGAGTTCATGCATCATCTCATCCTGCGTGGCGGGGTCGATAGCGCGCAGGTTGACTGATGCGGAAGCGGAGTCGGGAACGACGTTGACGGGCCCACCCCCGGTGATGGCGCCCACGTTGACGATGCCTCCGGGAATCGATGTATTCAGTTTGTTGATATGCTGAAGATAGTTTCCGAGCGCCAGAATCGCATTGCGGCCGTCGGCGAAGTTGCGGCCGGCATGCGCGGCCTTGCCCCGGCAGGTGATGTCGATGACACCCGTGCCCATGCGGTTGCGGATCAACTCGTCCACGTGCGGAGAGGATTCAAAAGCCAGGCCAACATCGTTGCGTTGCGCGGCGGCTTTCAGATGATCGAAATTTGTCGGTGACCCGACTTCTTCGTCAAAGGTGACCAAGACTTCCCAGGCCAGGCGGTCGTGCAGTCCGCTGCGAAGAAAGGCCCGCAGGGCCTCAAACAGGATGACCAGTCCACCTTTCATGTCCGCCACCCCCGGGCCATGGATGCGGCCATGGTCATCGATGTGGCAGCGTTGAAAAGGATGATCCGCGGGAAACACGGTATCCAAATGGCCATTCAGCAACACCCGGGGCAGGCCGGGCCGGGGCATATGCTCCCAACGCAAGGCGCAGGTGGTGTCGGAATCAGGAGCCGTCAGCGGGGAAAATTTCCCGGGCAAGAACAACGCGTGTTCCTTTACCAGTTCCGCCATCCGTTCGATGCCGGCAACGTTGTCGGATCCGGAGTTCTGGTCGGCCCACGTGCGCAGGGTCTCGATCATCTCGGTCGAGCGGCCGGCCAAGTATACCCGGGCATCTTCACAAGCCGGGTGCTCTTCAAGAGAAGTCGTATTGCCGGGGGCGGGCATAGTGGAGCGTTTCCATAACAAACCAATGGGTTCAAGCCCAGCACGATGCGAACCAGAGCATTACAACTTACGGTGTATCCCGATTTGATTATAGTATCGCACCGCTGACCTGTCGCCCAAGGTTGACGACTTTGTTGGAGTTCGCATTGGACAACGGCACGGTGGTCGGGTCGGCTGTTTCACTTCCCGGGCGGCAGCCCTCAAACACATGAACGATACCGCTCTCCTTTCCATCACGCTCACCGGTTTTACGGTAGCGATTTTGCATGCGGTGATTCCGACCCACTGGGTCCCATTTGTCCTGGTGGGGAAAGCGCGCGGCTGGAGCCGGGGCCGCACCGTGGCAATCACCGCGGCGGCGGGTTCGGGGCATGTGCTCATGACAACGCTCATCGGGTTTTTGATCGCTTGGGCGGGGTTCGAGTTGGAGGAATCCCTGGAGCATCTTTTCCCGTTTTTGATTGCGGGTGTGCTTGCCGGTGTAGGCGGATATTTCGCGTGGCGCCAATGGCAGGGGAAGGGGATTTGTCACCACCATCCGCCGGGCGGCCAGCACCAGCCGAGCGAGGATTGCGGCCATGATCACGATCATGGCCATTCCCACTGGGACGAGGAGCTGGCGGATTCGCCCCTGATGGAATCACGCAAAGGCGATTGGGCGGCCATGGGAGGGCTGTTTTCGATGGTAACCCTCAGCCCGTGCGAGGGCTTTCTCCCGATTTACCTCTCCGGCGTCCAATTTGGATGGCCGGGATTTCTACTGTTAAGCGGGATTTTGGCAGTAGGGACGATTGCAAGCATGACCCTGCTTACGTGGCTTACGCTGCTGGGGAGCAAGCGCTTTGAACTGGCTCGCTTTGAGAAATACGAAGCGGGCTTGCTGGCCGGGCTCTTTTTTGTTCTCGCGGCAATATCAGTGCTGGTTTCCCACAGCCATTAGACCAGCCGGGCGGAGGACCAACCTTAAAACGGTCCTTCGAATTTCCGATATTTGAAGTCGATCCCGACTTTGCCCAGTTCACTGCCGATGTCCTCCAAAAAAGCGGTCGCCGGGCCGCGGGGCGGTTTGATCATAAAGAATACCTCGATGGCCTTGAGGTTGTTTCGAGCGGAAGGGGTCAGGGTGTTGATGTTGCCCGATTGAATAAACTGCCGGTAGTTGGCGATCTTCTGCTGCAGCATCACCAGATGGCCGGGCAGATCGTCCCACGGCAAATGGTCCGATATGACCATGGTCACCGTGCCCGTCTCCTGGGACTGGCTGACAAAATCGATCTCGTCCGGATTATCGACACTCATGGTTTGTCACTTAATACGTGACACTCGACGGGACGTGGTCAGTTCGGGAAATCAAAACGCACGGCGGGAGGGGGCTCGGTCGAGTCTTTTCCGGGCAATGTTCCGGGCGATTCGCCAATCGTAGGGAGCAGGAGAGGTTCAAGCTTTGGCGAAGTTGTTGCAGGAGGCGGAAGAGGGTTTGGCGCAGTGTTGAGCACCGCCGGTTCCGGTAGATCCGTTGCGAACGCTCGATCGATCAGATTGATCATTTCGAAATCCCGCTCCTTCGCGGAGGGGCTGCCCATGATCACGGCAATGATGCGACGGCCATCACGCTCCACGGTAGCCGCGAGGCAGAACCCGGCCGCGCGTGTGAAGCCCGTCTTCAAGCCGTCCACGCCACGGACTTTGCCGAGCAGGTTGTTGTGGTTGTCCATTTCCACCGGCTTCTCGCGGACAGCACTGCCAAACGGTCGTTTCTCGATTGAGGAGTAGGTCAGGACGTCGGTTTGATCCACCAGGACCAGAGCCAGGCGGGCGAGATCCCGGGGTGAGGTTTGATCGGTTTCGTCCAGTCGGCGCGACCGTGGCGGCAATCCGTGCGGCGTGCGCCAGATCGTGTTGGGCATGCCGATTTCACGGCTGCGTTGATTCATCAAAGCGACAAACTCGTCGCGAGTGGTGCCGGCTGCGTGGCTGAGAGCATGGGCGGCGTCGTTGGCGGATTGGACCATGAGCGCATAGAGCAGTTCACGAACCGGGAAGACTTCGTTGTGCTTCAGCCAGACTTGGGTGCCTCCCATGCGGGAATCCGCGGCCGAGATCGTGACGGGCGTGTTGAGGGAAATACGGCCGGTTTCGATAAGATCATGCACAACCAGAAACGTCATGAGCTTCGTGACACTGGCGGGCGGCCCAACGTAGTCGGCATTGTCCTTAAACAAGGCGGCCCCGGAATCCACATCGATGACGATGGCGCCTTTGTAGTTGGCAGCGACCGATCCAGTCGCCCAAACGGCCAGCAGACCGCAGAAAATGGTTTTTACAGAAGGCAGTAAAGAGAACCAAGGCATGCTGAATGGGCTCAGCTTCGTTGCCCTTGTTGCCTCCTGCAAAACCTGATTCGGCAACGGTGGGTTAATTGTGCGCCGCTTTGCGGGCGACAAAGGCCGCGCCGATGGCTTGGGAAAGCTCACCCAAGGTGGCTTCGACGAACTTCACGTTTTCCCGTTGCCTCGGCCACAAGTAGGGCATGGCGGCGTTGCGAATCCCGCTCATATAGCGGTCGCGGAACTCGGGGGTTGTGGCTCCGGGGTCAATGAGTCCACCACCGATTACGACGTAGGTGGGGTCGAGGATGACGGTCAGGATCGCCGCATGAAGCCCCAATGCCCGGGCTTGAAAATCGAATATATCGAGGGCCATCTCATCGCCCTTTTGAGCCAAGTCTCGGAGCGAGAGGCACTTGGTTTTGATGGGCTCATCGGAGGTGGCCAGCGGATGATCGGGGTAACGTTTTAAGGTATCGCGCAGCAACTGGGGCAGTCCCGAAATCGTGGTATAGGGTTCGATGCAGCCCCAGTCCCGTTCGCAGCCGCAGGTGTAAACCGACGGGTTTCCCAGCAGGTGAAGCGGGGCCGGTATGTGGCCCGCTTCCATACCGGCATAATTGTCGCCCGCGAGGTGTTCACCATTCTTGTCGACGTAGGCGCAGCCTAGCCCGGAGCCCGGCGCCAACAGGATCACGCCAACCTTTTCGTCGCCGCGAACGGCGTGCGCTTCACCAACGCCGCCCAGATCTCCATCGTTTCCGGTGCTCAGCGGGATGGGTCGGCCCGCGGCCTCTTCAAGAGCCTTCGAGTAGTCGGCCCAGAAATTCCATCCTTCAAAACTGGCGGGCAGGTTCGAGGACTTGGCCAGGATGCCATATTCCTGGTAAGGGCCGGGCAGGGCGAGACCCACTCCTTTGACATCATCCCACGAAAGATTGTTGTCGGCAATAAAGCCTTTGGCACCTTCGACCCAGCCGGCGATGACCGCATCGGTGCCAGCGGCGGAGTTGGTCGAGCTTTGGCGAAGCTCATGAGAAATGATGCTGCCATCGGCAAAAATGCCGCCGGTCTTGGACGTGGTCGCACCGCTGTCGGTGCCGATGTAGACTCCTTGGTTACCCATGCGATGGATACGAAGAGCGAAGCCGGGATGGGGGAAGCGGAAAATTCATCGAATTCATCTGCCGTTCATCAAAGCCTTATCGATGTCCGATGGTTGGCGACGCCCGATCCACGCCCCTGGCCAAGCGTGGCCAAAGGGCGGGAGGGAGGGCCCCGCCACACCGGCTGGTGCGGCGATGTATTATTCTAC
>JANQKV010000022.1 GCA_028280945.1 Opitutaceae bacterium | reverse complement strand
AAGTTTGCGCTCTTCCGCCCGCAATTCGGCCTGCTTCCGCATGTGGTAAAGCAACAGCCAGCACCAGCCGACGGTGAAGCTCAGAATGAGAAACTGGTTGCCCGCCAAGATCGCCCCCAGCGACTCGGGGCGTGCCGAAGCCACCCCCACCATGCCGAACAGCAATCCAATGAACGCCCAGAAGCTGACAACCAGAGTCACGGTGACGATGACAACCCGACGGCGCTCCCGTTTGGTGCGGGATTGATCCAGATTCATCCGCAAGGCCATGATCGAACTGACCAATCCGGAAACGGAGGCCAGAATGGCAGCCAACATCGTGGTCTTGGCCAAGGTCCCGGCACCCTTGCCCGCAACGGCGGCTGCCGCCCCGATCCCCGCGGCCTTGGCCGATGGAGAGAGCGCAGGCAACGAAGCGAGCACCCCCAGTGTGAACACCTTGCCTGGCGTCGAGCGCACCAGTGCACCCTCAACGAAGGCCAAAGCCTGTTCCTTAAGCATCTTCCGCCCACGCGAGAGCCTTTGCTTCACCGTGTCCTCGGTGAGCTCAAGCTGCACGGCCACGTGCTCGATGGATTGATACTCCCGATAGTAGAGCACCAACGGTTCCCGGTAATTGTGGGGCAACTGCTCCAGCGCATGCCACAGGATGTTCTGCTCCTCCTCCTTGATGGCATTGTCCGGCACGGGAGGATCATCGCTGATGACCTCTTGGACAGCGTCCAATGCGTCCGCGTGGCGCAACGGTCGACGTTCGTCGCTCCGACGCGCATGGCTGGCCTTGAAACGCACGATACCACACAACCAGGGTCGCAGCTTGGCAGGGTCCTTCAGGTCGGACAGCTTCTGCCATGCGGTGACAAACGCCTCCTGGGCGACGTCTTCACTTTCGCTTAGGTTGCCCAAGGCGGAATATGCCAGGGAGCACAGCAGGCGCTGGTAGCGCTCAACGATCTGGCCGAAGGCATCACGATCGCCTCCCAACGAGGCCATCACGAGTTCGGCGTCACTCGTCTGCTCCAAATAGGCGGAGGAATTCACGTCTTTCATCATAGCTCACCAGTCGAGTGCCCGGAAAGACCGGAGTGGTGACAAAGAAAACGCACTTTTGCCCCCAAACGGGGCATTTTTTCGATTTCCGCATTTTTTCGAAAAAAACCCGTCACCTCACTGCCCCGCAGCGGCACTCCTTTGCAAATCAACGCGAAGTCGGGCCCCGCCCTTCTCCGCATTCCAACCCACCATTACTCAACCTCCCTTCAAAACATCATGAACACCTCATCCTCCCTCCTGCATTCCCTCGGACCTGCGACCTTTGCGCTCGTCATGACCGGGATCATGTTCCTCACGCCGGTATCCGCGGCCGGGGATTCGATCATCGATAGTTTCGATGCCGCCGAATTACAGCCGGTCGGCCTCCCCCGCATGGTCATCACCGACGCGGAAACCGGAGGCAAATCCACCGCCGCGACTGAATTCGCTGACGGTGTCATGCAGGTCACCGGTGATCTCGTTCCTGGTCGCGGCACACCCGCCTTTGTCAGCATTCCGTTGATTCTTGCCGCCGATGGATCCGAGACCAACCTCTCCAACTACACCGGGGTCCGGCTGCGCGTTAAACTGAACCGGGGCAGCCTGACCCTGCAGGTCAGCACGTCGGCAGTCACCAACTTCGACTACCACACCAGTGCTCCCGTTACGCGGAAGCCCGACACCTGGCAGGAAGTTGAAATCCCGTTCGACAGCATGAAACAGGTCTGGTCGACTCCGACGCCGTTGGATCTGACCAAGGTGACAAGCATCAATCTGGTATCCGCCGGGATGATGCCGGACGCCTTTGCCTACGAGATCGACGAGATCGGACTCTACTGATTCCCCCCAACTGAAATGTCCGTTGGCATGATCTCCACCTCGCCCCAAACAAACGCTCCAGCTGTCCCCGCCGATAGCGGGGAACGGCTGGCTTACCTCGATGCGACCCGAGCCTTTGCCCTCATCCTCGGGGTGGTTTTCCACGCCAGCATTTCATTCCTCCCGTTTTTCATCGGCTGGGCGGTGCAGGACGTTTCGACTCACCCGGTGGTCGCGGTGTTTATGACCGTCAGCCACTCATTTCGCATGGAGTTGTTCTTCCTGTTGGCGGGGTTCTTCACGCACATGACGCTGGAGCGCAAGGGACTCGGCTCCCTGCTGCGTTCCCGGGCTGTGCGTATCGCAGTCCCCTTTGTAATCGGCTGGTTTCTGCTGCGCCCTCTTGTGGTGTCGGGCTGGATCATGGGGGCGGCAAGCATGCAGGGAGACTACGCGTTCTGGCCCAGTGTGCTGGGCGGAATTGCATTCACCCTGGACACCCCCGGCAGCTGGTTTACCGGCACGCACCTGTGGTTTCTTTACTATTTGATAATGATCACCGGTGCGACACTGCTGATCCGCTCCGTCTTGCCCTCATCCGAGGGCCTGCGTCGCGCCGTTGACGGGTTTCTGGCCAAACTGGCGAGGGCGTGGTGGACGCCCCTGCTGGCGGTTCCACTCATCACGGCCACCCTGCATTTCATGGACCGCTGGGGAGTGGATACGCCCGACCAATCGCTCATGCCCCATCTGCCCGTGTTGGTGATTTACGGAGGTTTCTTTGGCCTGGGGTGGCTGCTTGATCGGAAACACGAATCGTTGATCGCCTTGTCCCGGATCACCGTTGGACGCGTTGCATTGCTCATCCTCGGCATGGCCACCGTCCTGATGTTGATGCGCATTCAAAATGATCCGGCGCACCCGCAGTTCGCCACCGCCAGAGTGATCTACCACTTCGGCTACGCAGCCATGATGTGGGGACTGGTGTGGTTGACGGTGGGTTTGTTCCGACAATGGTTCGCCCAACCCCGGGCCTGGGTGCGCTACGTCGCAGATTCATCCTACTGGATGTATCTGATCCATCTGCCGGTGGTCGTGTGGCTGCAGGTCGTCTTTGCCGAGCTGCCGTGGCATTGGTCCATCAAACTGACCTCGATTTCGGCAATCACCATCGCGCTCGCGATTGTGACCTACGACCTGTTCGTGCGCTCAACCTGGATTGGCCACATCCTCAACGGGCGGCAACGGGATCGGGTTGTTTTTCGACTCCAGCGCCGCTGAATCCAGCGGGCCCCTGCATTCCGGCTGCAGTCTTCTGAGGCGGCTTTTGCGTTTCCCTCACTCCACCCTTCAATCCAAGGCTCCCCTCCCTATCCTCGCTACGTTCCCTGCTGGTGTCCGCCCTGGCGGCAGTCACCGAGCGCATGACCCGGGATCTATCGCGATATTGTCGGGGAGTGATACGGTGTGTGGAAACGCCCCCGATTCACCACGAGCACTGAGACTTTATACTCAAACTAACCGCTGGCCCGGAGAACCGGGCAGGGGTGGGGTAAGTGAGCAGGCCAATTTCGGTTCTCCCATTTTCCTACGCCCTCATGAATTCGACATCCATCTGCCAATCGAGCGCTGGCTCCGTGTATCGCATCCCGCAAACGCTCTTACTCCTGGTTGCCACCAGCTTCATTTTCGGGACCGCCGCCGCTCAGGTTACAATCGGAGAATCACTGATCGACCGGGCTGCCAACGACGGTGCTTCAGGTGGTGTCTACATTTATACCGATACATTCGGCCTGGCCGGCACGGTGGATACCTGGGGGTTTTATGACAACGATGCGGGGGTGAAAAACATCACCCCTTTGCTTTTTCAGAAAATCAACAGCACGACCTTCCAGCTGACCGCTGTCGGCACCACCGTGCAATCGACGAACGGAGGAGTGCAAACGGATATCGCATTCGGATTAATTCTGGGTTCCACAGCCGTGGGGTCAGACTACACCTTCGGCTTCACGGATCGTGATGTTTCATACGGTGGTTCCGGCTCAAACCTGACGACCAATTCGACCAACTCAGGTGTCGCCGATTTTGATTCGACCGGCATTTGGGCGTTCACTCCTTCATCCGAGGGGAACTTTGATCTGATCCTAGGTCAAAACTTCGAGATTGGAGCGGCCCAAGGTGGCGATGATCTGACGGTCGGTCTTTTCGCCTCCACAGATCGCACTTATTCCGCCCAATTCACCATCTCAGCCGTGCCGGAACCTGCGGCTGCCGGATTGTTGATCAGTCTACTCACCCTATCTGTGCTCAGTTTACGAAGACGGCCGCGCAAACCATATCATCGATCGTTTGGTGTATGAACGGACAGCCATAGCGCTTCCCATTCCACCGCGACGGGGTTCCGCAGTAGGCACCGTTCTTTTTCTTTTTGTCCTCAGCCCCTCGCGTGGTTCGACTCAGTCGTCTCAACCGCGATACTCCCCTCCAACCCCTAGCTCAGCGTGCCATCCTGGACGACGGTTATTATCGAAGATCAGTTCATGTTCCGCGACCTTCTGGTGAGGCTGGTGGAAGGCGACGACCGGTTCGAGTGCGTGGGAGCAGTGGACAATGCCGAAATGGGCCTGGAGCTGTGTCTTCGCCGACACCCCCGGCTCATTCTGTTGGATCTGAATCTTCCGGGGATGAGCGGACTCGCTTTCTCGGAGCAGCTTCGCCACGACGTCGCAAAACACCGGATACTCGCCCTCACCTCTTGCAAAGACGAGGCATCGATCACCGGTGTGCTGGAACTCGGGTTCGCCGGATATGTGGAGAAGGACCAGCCCATCACGGTGCTCGAAGAGGCGATGGTTGCAGTGGCGGAAGGTCGCACTTTTTTTTCATCAACCCTCAGTGCCGCGCGCCGCCGCATCGCGAGCAACCCCACAGCAATTGGAAAAATCCTCAGCCTTCGCGAACGCGAAATTCTGCGCCTGGTGGCCAAAGGCAGGACGAGCGCGGAAATCGCGCGCGGCCTCAAAATCAGTGTGCGCACCGTGGGTAACCATCGCTATAACATCATGAAGAAGCTCGATCTGAAAAATGCCGCCGAAGTCGTCGCCTTCGCGCTGAACTCCGATCACTATTCATCCTGAGTGGAACCGCAGGCCGGGTCTCTACGTAAAAACCAAACCCGAGCTTCAGTCCCACCACCGGGTCGCGATCTGATATCCAGAGAACCATCCAATTGCGTCAACAGCTGCCGGCACAACGCCAGTCCTAGTTCAGGTCGCCGCCCCTCCACCGAGGAACGGGCCGCCACGCCGCCGGCATTCCCGCCGTGGTCCGATCGCGATGGGGTTATCTGGAACCCCGGACCGGTGTCCGCTACGACAAGAGCGAGCCTTTCCGGGGATCCGGTATCATCCACCCAGAGCGTTACGCGTCCGCCCGCCGGAGTTGACTTGACGGCGTTTGACACGAGGTTTCGCACCACCGTGGCGACCGCCGCCTCGTCTCCGTAAATTTTGAGATCCGCCGCTACCTTTTCTTCGACCTCTAAGTGCTTCGCGGTGACCGCTGGTTCGAACAATCGCACGATCGGAGACACCACTTGAGCAAGGAACAGGGGCTTAGATTGCCGGGCCTTGAGGTCTGCCTTCAGTTCCGCCCAAACCACGAGATTGTCGAGCAGCTCCCGCAAATCGTGCGCCGTCCCGCCAATTTCCTCCGCGTATTTTCGGATGTCCGCCGCCTCAAACCGTTCCGGAGCCCGAGCCATCAACTGGGCCAGGCTCGCCACCCCATCGAGGGGAGCCCGCAGGTCATGACTCAAGATGGAAATCAGTTCGTTTTTTCCCAGCAGAGCATCCGCCACGCGTTGATACTCAGCGGTGCGTGTGCGCAACGATTCCTGCACGGTCTCCCGCTCAACCTGCTGTTGAATGACCTCCTGGAGGCGCCGTCGGCTCTGATGAGCAATCAGCGCCGCGATAATACCAAACCCTACAAGCAGGACCGATTTGCCAAACTGGGGCACCAACTGTGCCAAAGTCAGACTTGGTGCCTCAGGTCCCTGACCAAGGGTCAACCCGACCACCGCCAAAAAACCCGCTGCGCCGACCGCAGCCTGAAGCAGGCAAATACGGTAATCGAGCCGCAGAACCGATACAAACGGCAGCGCAACCGCTGCGATCAGGGGCGGCCCACCCAATGCTACCTCCCAACCAATAATGCCTCCCAGCAACACAATCCCGGCGATCGGCAAAAAGGATTCCAGCAGAGCGAGCATCCAAATCCTCGGGACTCGTCGGACTCCTCGACCGGCCAAAGTCGATTCAGCCAATCGGTGCAGTCGGCGGCTTTCCCTCCACTCCAGGCACGCAAGCCCGCCGAGTAGCACCGGTAGGCTGAAAAGAAAAACTTCCCCAGACCCCAACTCACCGACCGAAAGCAGCAACGTGGTTTGTCCCAAGAAAGCGACGAACAAAATGGCGCCGAAAATTCGAGCGGCGAATCGATGATTCCGCAAAACCGCCGCCCGCCACTGGGTATCCGCTGCGGAGTCAGGATCAAACGCACTCTGCACGATTTCACAGTCTGTTGTTCTGTAGGGGGAGCAATCCGGATTTTCGCAGCAAAGAAGAGCAGGAGCGATCTGCGCCCCCTTGCCCAAGTCCCCCCGTATTCGAATCATTTTCAGGAATATTCATTTTGCTCGCAGGGTGGCCCTCCTCAAAGTCGATCTGCCCCAACTTGTCGCTATTCGCCCCCGACAACCCGCCCCATGCCATGAAGCTTGTCGATCTCTCCTTTCCCCTCGAACACGGTCAGCTCAATTTCGCCTACGACCCCAAGATCAGCGTGCTCGTGCACAACACGGTCGATTCCATCGGCTACAACATGACGCAGGTCAGCCTGGCCACGCACCAAGGCACTCACCTCGATGCACCGTTTCACTTCTACGACGACGGCAAGACCATCGACCAAATGCGACTCGAACAGTTTTACGGTCCGGCTCACCTCGTCGACCTCGCTCCCGGCGGGGCGCTTGATCCATCGACGCCCTTGACGGTTGAGATGTTCGAACCGCACGAGGCCAAATTCACGCCGGGGGCGAAGATCATTTACCGCACCGGCTGGGACCGGAAATTTGGCACTCCCGAATACTTCGCCGCCTTCCCGACGCTGACCCTCGAAGCCGCCCGGTGGATGGCCGCAAAGAAGATCGGTATGATAGGAATGGATACACCCACCCCGAGCGTGGACTGGAAGGAGTGCCACCTCATCCTGCTGGCTCCCGACGTGGAGCTGGTGATCGTCGAGGGGCTCACGCGCCTCGAACAGTTGCCCGAGACGTTCACCTTCATGGCCTTCCCCCTGAACATCAAAGGCCGCGACGGATCGCCCATCCGCGCCGTCGCCGGAGTCGAAGCTTAAGCCCTCACGCCATGACTGTCCCCACTCCCCCCGCCTTCACCAGCCTCAATCGCTTTGTGGGCAAGGTCGCCCTGGTCACGGGCGGCATCCACGGCATCGGCCGCGCGATCGTGGACGAGCTGCTGCGCGAAGGCTGTGCCGTCGGCATTGCTGACCTTGATGAGAATGCGGCGGCGATCGCGGACGAGCTTACCCGCGCCGGCCACATGGTGCGAGCCTGGCAAGGCAACCTCGAAGACGAGGACTATTGCCACAGGTTCGTCGAAGACGCGGCGGCGCACTTTGGCCGGATCGACTATTTGGTGAACAACGCCTTCTCCTTCACCGCGAAAAGTCATGATGCGACTGAAGCCGACTGGCACCGTGCGCTGTTTGTAGGCCCGGTCGCCTATGCGCGATTGCTCGCGGCGGCCGCACCGCACATGCAAAAAGGCGGCGGCGGCGCGGTCGTGAATGTTTCCAGCATTTCCGCCTTTGTTGCCCAGCCGCACCGCTGGACCTACAACGCGGCGAAAGGCGCAGTTCACAATCTCACCAAATGCATGGCCCTGGACTACGCCGAGGCCGGCATCCGGGTGAACAGTGTCAGCCCCGGCTGGATCTGGACCCGGGAAACCCTCAACGCGGCCTCGATTGATGGCGGCGGCCCGGAAAAGTGGGATCCGATTTGGGGTGAATACCACATGTTGGCCCGCTGTGGACACACCGTGGAAATTGCCCGTCCGGTGCTGTTTCTGCTCAGCGACGATGCGAGCTTCATCACGGGCACCGACCTGCCGGTGGATGGCGGTTACCAAGGCATGGGACCCGAAGGACGGGGCAAAACGACGGTCATCGCGGGCAGCGAGTAGCCCGGTTGGATTACAGGTGGCTCATTCGAGGTAACGAGGCAGCGTGATCCAGAACGTCGCCCCCTGCCCGGGCTGCGATTCGCAGCCGTGAGCAGCGTTAATCGCCCGGGCAACCCTCCGGACGGCCGACAGTCCCAGCCCATGCGAAGGTTCTCCACCGGTGGGCTGTGTCTTCGCTCTCCCTTCCATCTGAAACAACCGGGCTTGGTCTTCCGCGTCGATGCCGGGGCCTTCGTCCATCACTGCAACTCGAACCGCCGAATCCGATTGCGGTTCGATTCCGATAGTGACGCGGCTTCCCGGAGGACTGAACTTCAGGGCGTTGCTCACGTAGTTTTCAATCACCTGCTGCACCAAGTCCGGATCGGACTCGATCAAGAAGTCCTCGTCCGGCGTGCGAGTGACGATTTCCTGCTGCTTACTCTTCGCTCGCAACCCAAAGCTCTTCACCACACGCTGGACGTGTTCAGTGATGTGAAAGGGCTCGGTCCACACTTCCAAGTCTCCTTTCTTGATCGCCCGAGCGCTTAGAAAGTTATTCACTAATCGAAGCATGCGGTCGATTTGCTGGCGCATGGCCTGCAATTCCGGGCAAGGACCTCCACCTCCCTCTCCCTGCTTGTTTTCCAGCCCCTCCAGCGATATCCTGATGGAGGAAAGCGGGCTTCGCAGGTCATGTGCCGCAATCATCATGAACTCACTGCGTTCGCGATTCAGTTGTTCAAGCTGGGAGTTCAACTCCGCCATGCGTTCCCGCTGGCCAAACATCCGCCGGCCGTTTCGTTCCCGAAACCACTGCAGCACAATACCAAAAGTGACGAAGGCGGTTAGACTCGAGGCCAATTGGGTTTGGCCGACAAAATCGCCGGACAAATGGGTTGTATTGAACAGAACGGTCACCCCCAGGGTGCTCGTCAGACACATCAACAAAACCGTGATCCAGCGCAGGGGCAGCGCGATCACCGAAATCAGCAGCGTCACCAAGAGGTCGAGCTGCAGCACCGAGAGCACGGTATGCAGTTCAAAGAATTCCACGGCGCGCCACTTGGTGTAACCCAACGTCCAGCAAACCGTGGTTATGCCCACTCCCACCATCCAATCCACCCGCCGCTGCGCTCCCGGCAGCCACGTTGCCAGGGCCATGAGGATGTAGATGGGAATCAATATAAAGAAGCGACTCGCAAGCGACAGCTGAGAATACTCGGGCGCGCGGATATCGAGTGAATGGGCTTCCTGCAGGCCAATCACCGCCACCACCAAGGTGCTTAACCCAAACAATATCCTCATGCGAGTAAGTGACTGCGCATACCGCTCGGCCAAAAACTTGGCCTCCAACTCAGGATCTTCGAACTGGAGTCGATTCGATTGTTGATTGAGTTCGGAAATTCTTCCCATCAGGAGTGGTGGTGGAGGTGGGCCAGTGTCATTGCGGCGGAGCTTCGATCACACCGTCGCAAAACGGCGATATTGTGCGGGATACCAAGTAACTCCACGAGACCTGTTTTTCTTTTCATGAATCTTTAACATTATCTGAATTTGATTAAGCAGAGCTTAAGATTTGGGCAGGGCGGCCGCAGATGAGACTGCATTGATCAAATATTAACCGAACCACCGGTCGGCGGGCGCGAGTCGCGCCGAAAAAATGAAGGCAAATCCCGGACCCACGCGTGGTGGGAATACCCGATTGCGGCAAATGTACTCCGTATGCTATCATATCATCCTCAGCCATGAGATCGAATGGGGAACAGTTTCGCGGCCAACGGAGAGGCCTCCTGGTCGTTTCTCGCGGACTTTGGATCGCGGTCTTGGCAGGGCTGCCGGGTTTGTCGTCGGTCAACGCCCAAACGCTCTACTGGGATCTTAATGGCAGCACCGCCGGTTCGGGCAGCAATCCCGGTGGCTGGTGGGTCAACACGGGATGGAGCTATTTTCGCACTTGGAACACCAACGCTGACGGCACCGGGACACCGACCCGTTGGACGAATGGACGCGACGCGGTATTCTCTGCCGGCAGCGATGCGGCCAGCGCCACCTACACCGTCAATATTTGGAGCACCGTCCGGCCCGGTGCCATCACGGTCGAGGACGGGAATGTGACATTCAACAACGGCACGATCCAATTCAATGACTCGACCGCCGATTTCACCGTCGCGGCCAATCGGACTGCAACCATCGGAACCACCAACCTCTCGGGATGGAATGGCTTGCGCAAATACGGCACCGGGCGCCTCGAGATCACCTCATCCAACTCTTACGGAGGGGTAACTGATATCCGGGAAGGCTCTGTCATCGTCAGTGCCGATGGGGCTTTGGGCACCTCCACGTGGGGCAACGTTGTCGCCGCCGGAGCCAACCTCAGCATCACGGGCGATACTACCCTGACGGAAGGTGAGATCGGCATCTCCGGCACCGGCACTTCCGGTGAAGGCGCAATCACCAGTGTATCGGGCAACAATACGATCAACTCCGCCATCACCGTCGACAGCAACGCCACCATCTCCACCCAAGGCGGCAGCAACCTCACCTTCGGAGGTAGTGGAGGTTTTGCGGTGAACAACGATCTCACCATCTCAGGTTCCGGCAATACCACGATCAACAACCAGCTCTATGGCAGTGGCGGCATTACCAAGGAAGGCACGGGCACACTCACGTTTGATGGCTCCAGCCAAAACAGCGTGAGCGGCGGACTCGATATCAACGAAGGCACCGTTGTCCTCGCGCGCACTGATGGGGTGAGCGCCGCCGGACAGGGACCAATCAACGTCGGCGATGGTTCGGGAGCTGCCGGATCCGCCGTGCTCAGACTCAACGCCAACAATCAAATCGCCGATTACATCACGGGCCTCTACGTGCACGACGACGGTCTGATCGACATTGGCGATTTTACCGAATCGGTAAACGTCATCGGCGGCACCGGCACAATCAACATCGACGCCAACGGCAACTTCACCGTCGGGGTGAACTCCGGCAGTTCAACCTTTGGTGGCACCCTCACCGGCACGGGCAATTTCATCAAGACGGGCAGTGGAACCCTCACCTTCAACAATGATGTCCTGTTCAGCGGCTCGGTCTTTCTTAATGGCGGCACTCTCGATCTGAATGGTTTTGATATCGGGTTTGATTCGCTCTTCGTCGGCGCCAATTCGGTGATCAATTTCGGGGACGGCACGGCTTCCCATTTTTCATTGAGCAGCCTGGAGTTGGCCGACGGTGTCACGCTCACCATCTCCAACTGGGTGGATGGCAGCGACCTGTTCATCACCAACGATTGGTTGGATGCGGTTTATGATACCACGGGTAATATACCGATGACCCAGGTGATCTTTAACGGATTTAACCCGGGTGACACCAACTGGCGCAGTATCGACGACCAGATCACGCCCATCATACCGGAACCCTCCGCCTACGGGACCATCTTCATGGCTTTCGGACTGAGCGCGTGGCTCGTGCGCCGACGTCCCCGTTACCACCGACAGGGTTAAAGACACCGGTAAAAAACGAGCCGGTCATTTTTTAGTTTTTTCCTAAAGTGAAGCCCCAAGCGGGCCGATATTTCCTTGGAAGCAGTCTGCCCGCTTCCGGGCGGGAGGTTTCCAACCGAGGGACACGCAGCGCGTGGCTCCAACCACTTCCTTCGGCATGTCAAAAAACCTACTTGGCAGAAAATCACCGAAAATGACTCGCGTCACTCGACGCGGAAAGGCTCTGGAGTGGCTCCTGGCTGCCGTGATTCCCCTGCTCCCCCTCCCGGCCGGAACCCTGTATTGGGATCTGAACGGCAAAACCGAGGGATCGGGCATCTCTCCCTCCGGCACTTGGACCAAAAAAAGCGACAAAAGCGCTAAAAACTGGGACAAAAAGTCCGACGGCAAAGGGAAGTCCAAGAAGTGGAAGAACAAAAGCGATGCGGTCTTTTCCGCAGGCGACGACGCCGCTGGTTCCAGCTACACGGTCACGGTGGATGGCACCGTCAAGGTCAAGTCCCTGACCGTCGAAGACGGGAATGTGACGTTTGCGGACGGTGAAATCAAATTTGACGATTCTTCACCTGACTTCGATGTCTCCGGTGGCAGCACCGCCATCATTGGCACGACCGACCTCTCCGGATATTATGGCATTCGGAAATATGGCACCGGCCGCCTCGAGATCACGTCCTCCAATTCCTACAGCGGCGTGACCAACATCCAGGCGGGCACCGTTCTCGTCAGTGCCGATGGTGCGCTTGGCACCTCCACGTGGGGCAACGTTGTCGCCGCCGGAGCCAACCTCAGCATCACGGGCGATACCACCCTCACGGAAGGTGAGATCGGCATCTCCGGCACCGGCACCTCCGGTGAAGGCGCGATCACCAGCGTATCGGGCAACAATACGATCAACTCCGCCATCACCGTCGACAACAACGCCACCATCTCCACCCAAGGCGGCAGCAACCTCACCTTCGGAGGCAGTGGAGGTTTTGCGGTGAACAACGATCTCACCGTCTCGGGTTCCGGCAATACCACGATCAACAACCAACTCTACGGCAGTGGCAGCATTACCAAGGAAGGCACGGGCACTCTCACGTTTGATGGCTCCAGCCAAAACAGCGTGAGCGGCGGACTCGATATCAACGAAGGCACCGTTGTCCTCGCACGCACTGATGGGGTGAGTGCCGCCGGACAGGGACCAATCAACGTCGGCGATGGCTCGGGAGCAGCCGGATCCGCCGTGCTCAGACTCAACGCCAACAATCAAATCGCCGACTACATCACGGGCCTGTACGTGCACGACGATGGCCTGATCGACATTGGCGATTTTACCGAGTCGGTAAACGTCATCGGCGGCACCGGCACAATCAACATCGATGCCAACGGCAACTTCACCGTCGGGGTGAACTCCGGCAACTCAACCTTTGGCGGCACCCTCACCGGCACGGGCAATTTTATCAAGACGGGCAGTGGCACCCTCACCTTCAACAACAACGTGTTGTTCAACGGCTCCGTTTACCTCAATGGCGGCACCGTCGACCTCAACGGCTACAACATTGGATTCGACTCCCTCTTTGTCGGAGCCGACTCAGTCATAAACTTTGGTGACGGGGTGGCCTCGGACTTTTCCTTGGGATCTCTCGAGTTGGGTGATGGCGTCACGCTCACCATTACCAACTGGGTGGACGGCCAGGACCTGTTCATTACCAACGATTGGCTCGACGCCCTTTACGATACGACCGGCAGTGAGCCGACCACCCAAGTCGTCTTCAACGGATTCTCGCCCAACAATACGATCTGGCGGAGCGCAGATGACCAGGTTACCCCTATCATCCCCGAACCCAGCGCCTATGGGGCGATATTCATGGCCTTCAGTCTCGCCGGATGGCTGACGCGCCGATCGCGGCGCCATCGGCACTGATTCAGTCCATTTGCCGAAGCGCAAAAATCGGTTACGGTATCTCTCATGCATCGGTGCGCTTCGTTGCCAATTCTTCTAGGCCTCACCATGGTCACTCCCCAGCTGATGGCCGAGACTCCGACAGATCCTTACCTCTCTGTACGGGAGGACATGGTGCGCACCCAACTTGAGCGCCGGGGCCGCGATATATCGGATGAGCGGGTGCTGGCCGCCATGCGCGCCGTGCCCCGGCATGAATTGGTGCCGAAAAGTGTGCGCCACCTGGCCTACACCGATCGCCCGTTGCCCATCGGCCACCGGCAAACGATATCGCAGCCCTTCATCGTCGCCTTCATGACCGAGCAGCTTCACCCCGAACCAACCGATCGGGTGCTTGAGATCGGCACGGGGTCCGGCTACCAAGCCGCCGTACTGGCCCATCTGGTCGACCAAGTCTACACGATCGAAATCGTGGAGCCTCTCGCCCACCGCGCGACCTCCGATCTGAAACGACTTGGTTACAAGAACATCGAAGTCCGCGCCGGCGACGGTTATCTGGGTTGGCCGGAGGCCGCGCCGTTTGATGCCATCATCGTTACCTGCGCGCCAGAGAACATTCCAACCCCACTCGTGGAACAACTTGCGGAGGGCGGTCGCATGATCATCCCCGTCGGTCCAGATGGCGGCGTGCAGGAACTCGTGCTGTTGGAAAAACGCGACGGCAAAATGAAAAAGCGCGAAGTGATGGCCGTCCGTTTCGTGCCCATGACCGGCCAGGCGGCGGGTAGCGATTGAATTGAGTCAATCGTGATTCCGCGCCAAATACTCCGCGGCGACTTGGGACATCGCGCGGACACCGGTGATCAATGCGGCGTCATCCACAATGAATCGCGGCGAATGATTGGATGCCGCCTGGGCCGGATCCTGCCCTTCGGGTGTCACGCCCAAAAAGAAAAACACACCCGGCACCTCGTGTTGAAAAAATGAGAAGTCTTCCGAGCCGGTCGAGAGATTGCTCCGCACCAATTTGCCTTCGCCCGCCACCCGTTCGAACACATCACGCATTTGCTCAGTGAGCCCCTCATGATTGACCGTCGCGGCGTATCCGGTGTCAGCCCCGATGTAGACTTCGGCCGTGGCTCCGGAAGCCTCGGCGATCTCCTTCGCCGTGCGCGTGACTTTGGCGTGGTAAGCCGCCCGCACATCGGGGTCATAGGTGCGAATCGTGCCCGTCATCACCACGTGGTCCGGTATGATGTTGTTCCGATCCCCCCCGTCGATCGTGCCAATTGAAACCACCGAAGGCGTGCCCAGGATATTGATCTGCCGACTGGCCACGGTCTGCAGGCCAAGAATAATCTGGGAGGATACGGTGATCGGGTCGATGCCGGCCCAAGGGGCGGCGGCGTGCGTCTGCTTGCCGGTCACCGTGATGCGCAGGAAATCACTGCTCGCCATAACCGGACCGGGGCGCAACCCAATCACCCCACTCTGCATCGACGACCATACATGCAGGCCAAAAATCGCATCGACATCGGGATCCTTCAACACCCCTTCGTGAATCATGAGCTTTGCTCCCCACATCGGCGCAGGCCAGGCGCCCTCCTCTGCCGGTTGAAAGATGAACTTCACCGTGCCTTCGAGTTCGTTGTGCACGCCGGCCAAGACTTCCGCCGCCCCCATCAGAATTGCCGTGTGCGCATCGTGGCCGCAGGCATGCATCACCCCGACTTCCCTCCCGCCATAGTTGACCCGGACCTTCGAGGCATACGGCAAACCAGTTTCCTCTGTCACCGGCAGAGCATCCATGTCGGCTCGCAATGCCACCACAGGTCCGGGTTTGCCGCCGCGCAGGACGCCGACGACTCCATGTCCCGCCACGCCGGTTTGCACTTCGATACCAAGTTCGCGGAGATGCGCTGCAACGTAAGCAGCCGTCTGTTCCTCCTGGTTGGAGAGCTCCGGGTTTTCGTGAATGTGGTGGCGCCATGCGATGACCTCTTCCTCGATCGCATGGGCGAGTTGATCGATTCGCTCGATCGGAGCAGCGGCCAGCAGGCACGGCAGGAGAGTCGCAAGGGGCGGTAAGCACTTCATCGGTTCCGGAAATCTGCGGCAGAGCTTTGCGAGCGTAAAGTTATCTCGCTAGGCGCAGCCGGGGTCGATTGGGTTGCCGGGGTCATGAAGGTCAATTCAGCGATTTCGATTTTTGTCGGCATCGTGCTGGGGTTTGGTGCGCTCGGCCTCGCGTTTTATTTCCACGAGACCCATCCCGAAACATCACCTTACATCCGGGGGGCGGAGCTGGCGCATGAGGCGGGTTGCTATACCTGCCATGGCACCAGTGTGGACGATCCCCGGGTTAATTTTCGACTGCGCGACAGCGCCTGGCGATCGACGGAAATCGCGACGATGTGGGAAGAGGAGCACTCCGCGAGTTCCATGCGCACGTGGGTCACCCACGGCGTGCCGGAACGGAAACGCCAGAGTCACCAGCAACTGCTCCTGCAAATGCCCGCCTACGGCGACGACGGCCACCTCTCCCCCGACGAAATCGAGGACGTCGTGGCGTGGGCCCTGATTGTCGGCCTGCGAGGATTTCAAGGCTATGACAACCGCGAGGAAGACATGCCGGAACTGTCCGTCGCCGATGTCGCGGAGCTGGAGGAAGCAGAGTTGTTCATGCTCGGGGACCGGCTCTCCCGCCAGCAGGGGTGTTACCAATGCCACGGCGAATTGGGTCAGGGCGGCCCCGGCAACCTTGCGTCGTTCAAGGGCTACATTCCCGGTTTTCAAGGCACGGATTTTCTAGACCTTACCAACAACGGCGACCCCGCCGAGATCCGCCACTGGATAGAACACGGTCGGGGCAAGGCAATTGAGTCCGGTCTGCTGGGTGGCTTGGCCGCCGGCTATTTCGATCGCCAGGCGATTCCCATGCCCGGCTACCGCGAGCTGTTGTCTGACGCCGAGATCGAGCTCCTGGTGGCCTACCTGCAATGGCTAAATACCCGCGGTCCACTCTCTGGAGAGGATGTCGAGGCGCTGGCGAAATCGCTCGACGAATCGATCTGAATTACTGGCGCACCCACGCTGCTGTGGGTATGTTAGGCGGATGAAAACAAGCAGACTAACTCCTTGGTTGTTCGCGGCTCTGGTCTGTCTCGCCCGAGCCGATTCGGACCCCGATATCACCGGCACTTACTACGACAAGGGCACCCAAATCGTCAGCGGTGGGAGCGAGCCCACCATCGTCTCGCTGCACGGATTGATGAGCCTCGAGTTCAGCCCCCACGTGCACGAAGCGGACTTTTCCGCTGCGTCTCGCATCACGTTTGTTAAAGAAGACAACACCCTCGACTTCGAAATCAAAGGAGAGGAAGACAACATCATCTGGGCGGACAATTGGGGCGCCCGCGACGGCTATTCCACCTCGGATGAAGGAGCGGTGATTCGCATGCGATCTCCCCGCCATCCCGACAGCCGCGTGGTCTTCATCATGTCCACGCTGGACGACGGCAACGTGCTGAAAGTGCGCGCCTATGATGTCGACGCAGCCATCTTCGGTCCCCGGGCCGAACCGATTGCGATCTACGTCTTCGTCAAGGCGGATTAGCGCTGACGGCGCTCACACATCGGCAAGCCGCCCCGTTGAATCACCGAACCGATCAAGCTGCTTCACTCCGGCTTGATCGGCCAGGGTGAGGAAGAGATTGGACATGGGCTGGGACTGGTGGTCAACGAACCGTCCCGGCGTCAGGGCGCCACCACCATTGCCCGCCAGCAGAACGGGAAGATTCTCGTGGGTGTGACGGTTGCCGTCGGCGTTGCCACTGCCATAAATGATGCGTGAGTTGAAGAGCAGCGAGTTGCCGTCCACGTCCTCGGTTTCATCAAGTCGCCGCAGGAAGTCGGCAAACTGCTCGACATACCACTTGTCGATCGCCGCCACTTTGGCCACGCGGTCTTCCCGGTTTTGGTGGTGCGACAGGTCGTGGTGGCCTTCGTTGATGCCGATTTCGCTGAACGAGCGATTGTCGCCATCGTGGGCCAGCACAAATGTCGCCACGCGGGTGGAGTCGGTTTTGAAGGCAAGCAGCATCAGGTCATACATCACCCGCACATATTCGGCCCGGGACTCCGGGATACCTTCCGGGGTCGGCACATCCGGATCCGGGGTCGGTCCGAATTGCTCAGCCCGCTGAATGCGGGATTCAACGTCGCGAACGCCCGTGAGGTATTGGTCGAGTTTCTCCTGGTCGTCGTGACCGAGCTGGCGATTCAACCGCTTGGCGTCCGCCATTACAAAATCCAACACCGAACGGCGATCCGCCATGCGTTGCCGGGCATTGGCCGAACGCTGGCCGTGTTCACCGGCTCCAAACAGTCGTTCAAAAACCAGGCGGGGATCGCGCTCCGGCGTCATCGGAGTCGAAGCGTCTTTCCAGGAAATGTTGTATTGGTAGGCGCAGGAATAACCCGAGTCGCACACCTTTGAAGTGCGCCGCTCATCGCAGGTAAGCTCCAAGGAAGGCAGGCGCGTCAGGTGGCCGATTTCGCGCGCCATGGCCTGGTCGATGGACACTCCGGCGCGGATGTCAGTGGCACTCTTGTGCAACCGCACCCCCGTGAGAAACACGCCATTGCCACGCGCATGGTCGCCCGCCCCATCCTTGCCGGGATTGGCATTCGCATGATCGAGTCCGGCGAACACCTGGATCTGATCGCGGATGAACTCCAGCGGCTGCAGAGTCTCGTTAAAGGCGAAGTCATGCCGCCCTCCCGTCGGCCACCAATCGGCCGGAATCGCGCCGTTCGGAAACATCACAAAGGCGGTGCGCAGCGGGGCACCCGTCGGGGTCGTGGCGGTTTCGAGCGCGTGGGTCGCAGCCATCATGCGGCTTGGCATAAGCGACACAAAACTGGGAACCGCCAACGTCGCCCCCACCCCCCGCAAAAAATGACGACGGCTCATGGCGCGAAGGTGACGGCGAAGTTCAGTCTCTGCGGGGGATGTCATGGCTGGAGGGGGTTGAAAGCGCGACCGGGGAGGACGTGACATCATCAGGTGGCCGCCGCATGTTTGCCAATCCCGAAGCATCAACGCGGGTCTGTTGAAAAGGGGCCGATTCAATGATGCCCCCAATGAGGGCGGACATGCGGAACTCGTTCGCTTCCAGTCGCTCCACGATCTGGTCGATGGTCACGATGTCATAATACTCCATGCCGCGACCCAGGGCATAGGTGAGCATTTTTTCCGTGAGGGTATGTAAAAAGTCATCCCGGCGCTCGTTGGCGAGGATGCGCTTGAGCTCACGAATGTCGGCGAACTTTTCACCCGAGATCAGCTGTCCCTCGGGCTCAATCGGCAGATCGAGTTCGGTTTCGCGAAACTTCCCCAGGGCGTTGAAGTTCTCAAGGGCGAGGCCCAGCGGGTCCATGCGTTGATGACACGAGGCGCAGGTCGGCTGACTCGCGTGCAAGGCCAATGTCTCCCGAAGAGACAACTTCATCAGCTCCTCCTCGCTGACCGCATCCTCGAGACCGGGGATGTTTGGCGGCGGCGGAGGCGGCGGAGCACCCAGAATATTCTCCAGGATAAACACGCCGCGCTTCACCGGAGAGGTGCGAGTGGGGTTCGAGGTCACCGCCAGCAACGTCCCCTGTGTGAGCACTCCGCCCCTCACACTCCCTTCCGGCAACGTCACTCTTCGCATCTCCTCACCCGTGACACCAAGTTCCTGCAGGTCGTAGTGCTCGGCGAGCTCTTCGTTGACGAATGTGTAGTCACTGTCGAGCAGCTCGATCACACTGCGGTCTTCGCGCAGGATGTAGTCAAAGTAGTCTTCGGTTTCACTTTGCATCGCCTCGCGCAGCCCCCCATCCAACCGCGGATAGTCAGCACGATAAGCCGCACGGACGACTTTATAGAGCGCCTTCATTTCCTGGAGCTGTTCCTCGGTGCGATCAGGCCGGTCGACCAACTGCAACTCGAGCAACCGCTTGTAGGCGGCGTTCAACTCCGGGTCGGGGTTTTCGCGCATGAAAACGTTAAAAGCCTGAATCGGGACGGTCTCGATATCACGCGCGTGCAGCCACTGCCCGGTAAAGTTGTGGACCAGTTCCTCGGATCGTTTGTCCGCCAGCATGCGTCGGACTTGGTCACCGAGGTTTTCTCGCAGCCGACCCTCCCCGGCGAGCTGCATCAACTCCGCGTCGGGCATCGACGACCACAGGAAATAGGACAAACGCGAGGCGAGCGAAAACTCATCCACCGGTGCCACCCCCAGGCCGGCAAGCTCCACCTGGGCCATCTCTTCCCGAAAAATAAAACCCGGCGACGCCAGCACCGCGACCATCGCCTGAGCAACCCCCTTCTCGAAATTGCTCCCGGGTTGATCAGAGACGGATCGCGCCACCGCCACGAGCCGATTGACCATGCTCGGATCAGCCGGCCGCCGGTAGGCGCGACGGGCAAAATCACCCAGGATTTCCCGCCGGTAATCATCCTGCTCGGCCCGCGATGCCGGCACGGGCCGCGGGAAGAAATCAGCATACTCCGACGGTTGCACCCAGTGCTCGCACGCCAGCGGTCCCCGCACGATGACATGATTGAGGCGAATCTTAAGATCCCGAATCTTCTCCCGGGCCGGAAGGGTCGGGTAGATTTCAACCACCAATTCATGCTGGCCCGGATCCAGCATCCGCCCGATGACCGCCGTCGCGGGCACGTAGCCCTCCCGCACCAGCCTGCGTTCGTGCACCACCTCGCCATTCAGCTTCAGGACGAGAATGGCTTCGTTAAGGTCGAAGCGACCATCGACGTATTTTTCCGCCAGCCGCATATCAAAACTGATTTCGTAGTCTCCCGCTTGCTTGATCCGAATCGTACGACCGAGCCGCGCCGGATGGTAGTAGGAAAGGTGGAGTGTGTCCCCGAGTTTCTCGCCCGCCTGCCACACTTCGACATCGGGTCGAGCCTCTTCATTGACGGCCTCAGCGTAATCGCCCTCCTCCTCCGTCTCCGGTTCGGGTTCGAATGACTCGTCTATCGCCACCAACGATTCAAACTCGGTCCCCGCGATCCACGCTTCCGCCACCACGAGCGGTTCCTGCGGGACGGCTTCATCAATGATCTGCTGGGCCGCATCAAAATACTTCTCCAACAACATGGGAGAAACCGTCAGCACATCGGCAATGTTATCGAAACCATGGCCGGAATCATCCGCCGGAAACTCGTTCTCGGTGTCGAAGTCCACGCCCAGCAAATCCCGAACGGTATTCCGATATTCGATACGGTTGAGCCTGCGGAGAGTCACGCGACCCGGATCCGGGTGGGCCGGATCCAGTCCAAACGCAATATCCTTGATCCATCGGGCGATCTGTTCGCGCTCGGCCAAGGTGGGTTGTAGTTCGTCGGACGGCGGCATGATGCCTTTGCGAACGTTGTTGAGCACCGCCAACCAGAGGTCCGGATCGGCCCGGAGCTCGGCGTCGCTGCCGAACTCGTCGAGGGTCACCCCACCCTTGCTCGTGCCGAAACCATGACAGTCGTAACAATACTCGTCAAAAACGGCTTCGATGTCTTCGCGAAAGCTCACCAGCGCGGACTCTTCGACGATCTCCGCCGCCTGAACGGACGCTCCCACCACAAGCAAACTGATCAACGACACCATGCCAAACCGGGCAGATCCGAGCGAAGGGAACGTGCGATGAAATTTCCGGGGCATGGGACGTGGCGAGAGCAGCAGAAAGACTGCCCGGGGCGACTGGAATACTCGCAGGTTTTTGCCCGCCACTCAACCCGGACCGTCGCCGCGCCACCGTGACTGTTAAACCCTTACGCGGCCAACCGCCGGTTGGTGAGCTTACTCCTTGAGAAGACCACCCGGCAGGCTTCAGTGGATTCGTGCCTGGCTTGCGCCTTTATCCCCCGATCTGGTTCGTCACCATGCTGGCGCTGCAATGGGTATTGCTGCGGAACCTGCCGAGTTCACTGGATCTGCCGATGGTGGTGCGAGCAGGTGGATTGCTGCTTATCGCCGGAGGCTTGACCGTCTTTTTCTCCGCGGTTTTCGCCTTCAAGCGACACGATACCACCATTTGCCCGTTCGAAGATGAAACCCGCCAGATCATCTCCACCGGGGTTTTTGGCTGGACGCGCAACCCGATCTACCTGGCGGAGGCGATCATGCTGGCGGGCACGAGCCTGCTGTGGGGCCACGCGTGGCCGTTCGCCACCGTGGTGCTGTTCATCGTGGGGATCGACCGCTCGGTCATCACCTGGGAAGAAGCAACGCTCCATCAACGATTTGGTTCGATCTACGACGATTACCGCCGTCGCACCCGCCGATGGTTGTGAAGATTTGCCAAGGGATGACACCGCATTTTACGTATCACTCATGATGCAACCGTCGGATCCGTTGACAGATCTCCTGCACCGCTGGCAACCCAAGCCAGGGGAACGTCCGGAGTTTGCCCGCGAGGTGCAGCGACGAATCGCGGTCGAGGCGGCGGGGGCCTCCTCGGTCCGACGGTTCCGATTTCCCGCCCTGCTGCCTTTGGCGGCCGCCCTCGCCATCCTGATCGGCTCGATCTCCGGGCTGGGCATTTCCCGTGCTCAACATCAGTCCGCCATGGCCGATGCCTACGTCCGCAGCATTGATCCGGTCATGATGGTGATCACCTCGAACCCCCAGTGAGTTCGCGTTCCGGCATTGTTCGCGCGCTGTTGATTGCGCTGCTGGCGGGTGGGATCGCGTTCGTTGTGACCAAACAGATCGCGGCGCCTGCGCCCAATGGCGATGAGCTGGCTTGGTTGGTCAACGAGTTTGATCTCAACGAGCAACAGGCAGCGCAGATCAAAGCCCTGCATGAAGCCTTTCGCCCGATCTGCGAACGTCACTGTGATGCGATTGAAGCGGGGCAGGCCGCCGTGGCGGCCGCCGCAAACGAAACCGAACGCGCCGCCGCAGCGGACCGACTGATTGAGCTCAAGGCCGTTTGCCAGGACGCCACCCGCCAGCACCTGCACGAGGTCGCGGCCATCATGGATCCGGCCCAGCGCCAACGTTATCTGGAATTGATCGGTTCGCGTCTGAGCGAACATCACCATGAAGCGCCATTCGGTCTGCAATGACCGAGGTTGAGCATGATCGTGCGGATATGCGCCGTCTCCAAGGCGGTGATGCCTCCGCCCTCGACCCCCTCATGGAGCGCTGGCAATTGCGCCTGCGCACTTACCTCATGCGGCACGGTCTTAGCGACGTCGACGCCTGCGACCTGGCCCAGGAATCCTTCGTGCGGGTTTTCAAGCACGCTTCCAAATTTGACCCCCGTCGTACCTTCAGCACCTGGATGTTTCAGATCGCGCTGAACTTGATGCGCGACCAACGGCGAAGACAGGTCCGGCAATCCCCGGACCCGGTCGAACCGTTCCTGGCGAATGAACCGTGCGACTCGCCGGCCCCTTCGGACGAAACCGAAAAAACTGAAATCACCCTCGCCGTGCAGGCAGCCGTGCTCGATCTCCCCACCAACCTGCGGGAGGTGGTTGTCCTCGCTCACTACCAACACCTCTCGCAGCAGGAGATAGCCACCATCGTGGGCACCAGCATCAAAGGTGTTGAGACGCGCCTCTACCGCGCCCGTCAGGCACTGAAAAAGTCGCTGGGGCGCTGGCTCTGATGCGTAAATCCCCGCCAAGCAAGTGTTACATATTCAACGACTCGCCCAAAAGGGGTGATTTTGCCGCAAAGCGATGCTAGGGTCGTGGTTCGCTCAGAGCCATGCCCCGACGACCTTCGCCCAAGACCAGTCCCTCGTTCCCGCGCTACGACCGCAAAGGCGTCCGCCTGCCCCCGGTCAACACGGAGCCGGTGGAACGACATGCACGGCCCAGCAATTCACCTTACTTCAATCGGGAACTGTCCTGGCTGGCATTCAACCGCCGCGTGCTCGATTTGGCCCACAACGACAACGTGCCGCTGCTGGAGCGGGTAAAGTTTCTCGCGATCGTCTGCTCCAACCTGGACGAGTTTTTCGAAATCCGCGTGGCCGGACTTATCCAACAGGTCGACAACGGCATCACCAAGGCGGGCATTGATGGACTCGGCCCCCGGGAGCAACTGCGGCGGATCCACTCGGTGGTGGCCTCACTGGTCGACGACAAGTATCGCGCTTGGAATCAGCAGCTCATGCCCGCCTTGGCCAAAGAGGGCATTGTCTTCAAGTCGGCGGACGAGCTTTCGAAACCCGAACTCGTTTGGGTGAAGCAGTATTTTGAAGAACAGGTTTTCCCGGTTCTCACTCCGCTTGGCCTGGATCAGGCCCACCCCTTTCCCCAGCTCGGCAACAAAACGCTCAACGTCATCGTCTCGCTTGACGATCCCGCAACGCCCGAGATCGAACGGCAAGCCGCCCTCCTCCCGGTGCCGCGCATCCTTCCGCGCCTGGTGCGTATCGAAATCGCGGGTCAGAGCAAACACACCTACATCTTCCTGAGCGAAATCATCAAGCTTTGCGCCGGGGCCTTTTTCCCGGGCTACGTTATCAACGGTGCCCATGCCTTCCGGGTCACGCGCAACAGCGACCTCTACATTGATGAGGAGGAGGCCGACAATCTGCTCCAAACCATCGAGGCCGAGCTGCGCAACCGTCGGCGCGGCGCCGCGGTCCGTCTCGAAATTGAAGACGGGGTAAGCAGCGAAATCTTCACGACCCTGTGTGACCACTTGGAGCTGTCGCATGAATACGTGTTCCGACTCCACGGCCCCCTCAATCTGCTGCGGTTGATGAGTCTCACCGAGATTGATCGGCCGGACTTGAAATACCCCCCGTTCACTCCCGCCGAGTGCGCGCTGCTCCCCCCCGGAAAATCTCCTTTCGAAACCATTCGCTCGCGCGATGTTTTGCTGCACCACCCCTACGACTCCTTCACCCCGGTGGTGGACTTCGTGGAACATGCCGCCCGTGATCCCCAGGTCTTCGCGCTGAAACAGACCCTCTATCGAACCAGTGGCGATTCTCCCATCGTGCGGGCCCTGATCGAGGCCTCGCGCAACGGCAAGCAAGTCACAGCCTTGGTCGAGCTCAAGGCACGCTTCGATGAAGCCAACAACATTCAATGGGCCCGCCAGCTGGAAGAAGCGGGCGTGCATGTCGTCTATGGCCTGCTGGGGCACAAAACCCACTGCAAGTGTTCGCTGATCGTGCGGCGCGAGGAGGGCAAACTCCGACGCTACGCTCATCTTGGCACCGGCAACTACAACCCCAAGACCGCCAAGCTCTACACCGACCTGAGCATGTTTACGTCTCGTCCGGAAATCACGGAGGACGTGGCTAATATCTTTAATACGTTGACGGGGTTCAGCCGCGAACCCCGCTTTGAAAAGCTATTGGTGGCACCGTTTACGCTGCACTCTCGCATGATCGAATTGATCGACCGCGAGGCCGAGAACGCCCGGGCCGGGAAACCCGCACGCATCATCGCAAAGATGAACTCACTCGTCGACAAGGCCACCATCGACCACCTTTACCTGGCATCCCAGGCCGGCGTCGAAATCGACCTGATCATCCGCGGCATCTGTAGCCTGGTGCCCGGGGTGCAGGGTTTGAGCGAAAACATCCGGGTCCGCAGCATCGTGGGGCGGTTTCTCGAACACGTGCGGGCATTTTATTTCCTCAACATCGGGGGCGAGCCCGAGATCTTTGCCGGCAGTGCGGATTGGATGCCGCGCAACTTCTTCCGCCGCATCGAAGCAACGTTTCCGATCGTCGATCCGACCGCCCGGGCCTGGGTCGAAAGCGAGCTCTTCCCCATGGAATTGCAGGACAATGATATGGCCACCGAGCTCCACGCCAACGGAGCCTACACCCCCGTGAAACGGGAGGCCGCAGAGCCCACGTTCTCGGTTCAGAACTACTTCATCGCCGCCGCGCAACAACGGACCCGAAACCAGCAGTCGCAACTGGATGGCCTGAAGTAAACGAGCTGGCCCAACTTGATCGCCAGGAAACTTTCGACTTCCGTTTTCGAGCCAGAGGCCTACGTTCCGCAGTCCCGTTGATTCGACGAACCCATCAGGAGAGGTGGCAGAGTGGTCGAATGCGCCGCACTCGAAATGCGGTTTACCGAAAGGTAACGAGGGTTCGAATCCCTCCCTCTCCGCCACTTCGATTTCGGATTTACGATTTACGATTTCAGAATGGGGCTTCGGCCATGCAGCGCGGAATCGTGGAGGAGGGATGAGA
>JANQKV010000014.1 GCA_028280945.1 Opitutaceae bacterium | reverse complement strand
GCATCCAGGCCTTGGTCGCGGCGGAGCCCGCTCCGAAATGGCAGATTCGCCGCCGCTAGGGCGGGAGACAGCTTGATTCGCGCTCGCCAGCGTAAACCGAGGCGAGAAGCTGGTGGCCAAGATGGCTACGCTGCTCGGCATTGATATCGGTTCCTCCTCGATCATTTGCGGTTTGCTCAAGGGCAAAACCGTGCTGAAGGAATCCCCGCGGACATTCTTCAAGTCGACCCACGCGGGAAACCGGGTCGAAGTGCAGCCGGAGTCGGTGTTGAAGGCCCTGGCGGAGGCGATCAAAGGACTGGGCCGGGACGCTCAAAACGTCGATGCCATAGCGCTGGCCACCATGTGTCCGGCCTGGTGTGCGATGGATGCCCGGGGCAAGGCACTCACGCCCATCGTCACTCATCAAGATCGCCGCAGCATTGCGGAAGCACACGCGTTGGAAAAACGCCATGGCCGGGCGAAGCATTTGCGGTTGGTCGGATCGCGCCCCTTTCCCGGCGGCATTTCTTCGACCACCTGGGCGTGGTATCGGCGTCACGAACCCGAGCGGTTGAAGCGGGCCGACTTGGTGGGACACCTGAACACCTACCTTCACCGCCACATGACCGGGGCCCGCGTGACCGATCCCTCCCAGGCATCGTTCACCGGGCTCTACCACACCATGAAGCTCAAGGGTTGGCACCCGGACTTGATGGCGGCGGTTGGGGCGAAGGCTGCGCAGTTGCCGGTCGTGCTTGATGCCAATGTGATCGCCGGGACCATCACGGCAGCGGCGGCGCGGCGATTTGGGTTGCGCGAAGGCACGCCCATGATGACCGGCCTGCTGGACGGCTCGGCTGGGGTGCTTTTGGCGGGGGCGGCGGTCGGGCAGTTGTTCAACGTGTGTGGCTCGACCGACGTGCTGGCACTCTGCACGGACCGGCCCAAACCGCACCCCAAGCTGCTGACCCGGGCGCTGGGGGTGGACGGCAAATTTTTGATGGTGGGCACCCTCGCCGCGGTGGCTTCTTCGTTGTATTGGTGGCGGGAACAGGCCTACCCGGAAGTTTCGGTGAAGGAGTTTCCGGCTTTGTTGCACACGTTGGCGCGCCGCGGCGCCAAGGCAGCTGCAGGCGTGACCTTCGACCCCTACATGGCGGGCGAGCGCACCAGCATCGACCAGCGCACCGGCGGGTTCAGCGGCATTACCCTGGCGACCAAACGGGATCATATCTTGAGCGCGATGATTGAAGGTCTGATTACCGCAAGTGCTGAACGCCTGCCCCTCATGATGGCCTCCGGCACAAAGATCCTGCCTACCGTTGCGGTGAGCGGAGGAGGCGATCGGCTCGACAAGTTGATGCGCCGCGATTGGCCGGGGAAGTGGAGGTTCCGCGCGGTTACTGACGCCACCATGCGTGGGCTTGGCACGTTGGAACCGGTGGAACCGTAAGCGATGTTCCGACCTCGGCGAAACTCGCCGCGCTACGCAGTTTCCCCAATTGCGCCCGGTCCGCCCGAAGCGTCTATTTAACCTGAATCATGCCGCTTTTTCGCCGTATCCTGCAGGTCGATCCCGGACAGATCCAGCAAGCTGAACAACGCCTGGCCAAGCGATTCACGATCCCCGAGGATTCGCCTTTGCGGGCCGAGGTGTTGGTGGGGCCTGCGGCACTGCCGGTGCGATTGCACGATGTCTCCACCACGGGTGCGCGGGTGGCGTTCACCGGCGACCGGGCGGTGGCACCGGAAGCGGGTTGCACGGTGCGACTGATCATTGACGACATGGTGATCAAATTGGTCGCGACGATTGCCAACGTGAATCTGACCGAGGGTGAGACCCAACTCGGACTGCGTTTCGCCAAAAACAAATTTGAGGCCCGGCAAGACCTGGTGCAGCTGCTCGAGCCGATCGAGGTCGGGGCTTCGCTCAAGGAGGTGGATGGCTCGATGGTCAAACAAACCGAACCGGGCTTGCTGGCGTTGCGTTATTTTTCGACGGCCTCCTCTTCGCTGACCCTGTGGCGGTCGCTGGAGGATGACCAAATCCAAGGGTTCGAGATGCACCTGCGCCAGTATTTCGTGCGCAACGGATCAGCCGCACCGAACCTTAAAATCTATCTCGACGATGGCACCCAGGCCTTTGGCTACGCGGCTCCCACCCTGCAGCAGGCCAACGATGTGAGCGCCGATGTGACCAGGCTCTTCCGTTGGATCGTCCCGCATTTAAATCCCGCCGTGCCGGCCGACGTGCGCGAATTTCTCCAGCGCTATGCGGCCTAGTTAAGCCGGTCCCACAACTGCCACAGTCCCGCACTGGTGAGCGCCAGAGCGGACGCCCACAGGCAGGCGGTCCAGACTCCACCGGGTCGAAGTTCGGCCGGCAGTTTACGGTAGCGCAGATAGAGCGCACAAATGGCCAGGAAGGGCAAAAGCAGGGCCTGGCCGACGCCGTTGATCAGGATGAGCGTCAGGGGCTGCGGCCAAATCAAGTAGACGATCACCCCGTAAATCGGCAGCGCAAAGCAAAGCCGGCGAACGCGGCGGGCCTGTGCATCCTGGTCAGTTTTTGAGCCCCATCCCATCATGGGCATGAGGTTGGCCAACAGGCGGGCGTTGGCGGCTGAAGCGGCGAAGGCGGTCGAATACAGCGTGGCAAATGCGCCGATCAAAAACACCACAAAACCGATCTGGCCAAAACTCTCCAGATACATGTTGGCCAGCGTCGGCACCATGTCCGAATTGGCGAGCTGCAGGCCTTGACGATGCAGGACTGCCGCACCCAGGAGGAAAAACACCACGGTGGCCGAGGTGTAGACGACCAGCGACGCAAAGGCATCGACCTGCATCACCCGCATCCATCCGCGAACCCGCTCCAGCCAACCCGGGTCCTTGGCTCCCACCCTCGCCGCGTAGCCTTTTTCCAAACACCAATACGGGTAGTAGATCAGCTCGGCGGCTCCCACGCCGATCAAGCCCAGGGCGGCAAATGCGACACCGAAGTTTTCCGGCAGGTCGAACCGCAGTCCCGCCGCGATATCGGCTGTCGTCACTTGCCAGTCGGTGAACTGCAGGGCCACCAAGGCAAACGCGGTCGAAGCGGTAAACAGAATGACCAATCCGACACAAAGCCGCTCGATCAACGAATATCGTCCCACGCCCAACAGCAATGAAAGCGAAGCCCCCATGATGATTGCGGTGACGGGTGGGGAAAGGGGCAGTCCGGCCATGGAGAAGATTTGCGCCATCCCGCCAAGCATGCCGCCCAGCACCGAAATCATGGCCAGGTAGACGGGAACAAACACCCACACCATCCAGCCCACCCGCCAGCGCGGCCCCGGCACGGCATCCATCATCTCCAGGGTGGGCGTGCCGGTGGCGACCGCGTATCGGCCCAACTCCACCTGGACAAACACCTTGATGAGGCAGCCCAGGATAATGAGCCACAGCAGCATGAAACCGTATTCGGCCGCCACCGCGGGAGTGACGACAAGTTCCCCCGTGCCGACGATTCCCGCGGTCAGGATCAACCCCGGTCCGATGTAGCGCAGGGACTTAAGAAGCGAGGTGGGGGGAGGGGTACCGGAAGGGGTGGGCATGAGGTTCAGTGCAAATGTGCCTTCAGTCTAGCGGCGATAAACTTGGCTTGTTGGGCGCGCACGGGGTCGGGGTGGTGGACATGGTCCAGATAGATGTCGGGTCCAAGTTCCCGGGTGAAGGCGAAGAGGTCGATGATCGAAACGCCGTGCGATTTCATCACGTTGTCGGCGATTTGATTGTAGGTGATGACATCCTTTGAGAAACGCCGATAAGGCAGGTCAAACCGGTTGTGGTTGGCATCAACGACAGGGGTGGTCGTGATCCAGATCGGGCGAATGCCGTGTTGGGCAATCATGGGAATCACGGTTTCCAGGTTCGCTTGGTAGTTGGCCGGTGACACTTGGTAGGCGCCGGTCTCGCGATCAACGCGGAGGTCATGCAGTCCGCAGTTGAGCAACAGAACGTCAGCTTTGATCGCCGTCAGATTTTCAGTCAGAAAAACTCTCACGAGCCGGGAGTCTCCCCCATTGGCTTCGGCGGGGTTTTCCCAATCCGTGTCGGCCGCATCGGGACCGCCTTTCCGCGCATAGTCGGCGAAGCCGGCCAGCTCATGCCGGAGGAACGGGCCGTAATGCACCGAAATGCTGTCGCCGAGGACGTAAACCTTCATTCCGGGAAACGGGCGCCCTTACAGGCGCCGAAGACTCTGGAATTTGTGGTTGGCATCGAAGACCAATTGGAAACGGCCCTGCACCCCATTTTCGGTTACGATGCGGGGAAGCGCCGAAGCGGGAAACTGGACCGTGCGACCGTCGTCGAGGGTTGCGACCACCGTGCGGGCTTCGCCCCGGTAATAGCGGAGGACCTCGTCCACGGAGAGATACAGGTTGAATTCCAAGGTCGTCATCGAGTCAGGACGTGATGCGCGATTGAGGCCATCCTGGCAGTCAGGGCGGGCAGGGCGAGTCCTTCCTCGGGAAGCGGAATCCGAAGTGGTGATTCCACGACTGCTCAATGCATGAGCAAATTTCATCTCTCGATCTCTCAATAATATTCGTGGCGATCCGATACCCTGTTAGAATGACGTGCATGATCGAAATCCCGCTGTTGGCCGCCCTGCCGGAGAAGGACGTGACTTTCATCGACATGCACAGCGTGGTGAACACCCTCAACGTGCTGCAACTCGAGGTGATTCAGATCGAACAGCACCTGGGTGAATCCGATGAAACCCAGGCCCTTATGAACCTGTTGTGGGAACTCAGCGACGCCCTGAGTGAACGCGAACGCGGAATCGAGAAGTTGGCCACCCACGACGGTTTCGCGATGCGCTTTCTGGCCGGGATGGACGCGATTGTGGACTCACTGGCCAAACCCGACCCTACCATCGAGGCCGCCCGCAAAAACGTGCAGTCCATTCTCGCCGTGCTACAGATCCGGGCGGTCGAATACCTGGATCGGGCGCGGGCGCCCGACCGCTGGATCGACCTCGACGTCGAGCGGCTTAAAAACAACTACCGCCAGATCTTCGCCGCCATCGAACGCAACGCCAAGGGGGCCTACCACATCGTGCACAACATTGCGCAAAGGGAGGACGGCGGATACCTGATCCAATTTAATGTCACAAGTGCGCGGGACTCGGTCATCCACATGCCTCCCGTTTTTCAGGATGTGTTTCGCGACCTGTTGGCCAACGCCCGCAAATACACCTCACCCGGCGGCGAGATCACCGGTGGCATTCACCAGAGCGAAACCGAACTCCGCCTCGTGGTGGAGGACAATGGCTGTGGCATTCCCGAGGATGAAGTCACCGAGGTGGTGAAATTCGGCCAGCGGGGATCGAATGTGCGCGACCGGCGGACGATGGGAGGCGGCTTCGGCCTCACCAAGGCCGTGTATTTCACCCACTTCTTTGGCGGCCGAATGTGGATCGACTCGCGCACGGAGTTCCCGAGTGGAACCACCGTCGAAATCCGGATTCCGTTGCCTCCCGGGGAGTCAAAAACCGAAGAGATCAACTGAAGGTGAGCCCGCGTGACAGCGACAGAGAGCCGTCGCCCGCGAACCCAAATTCAGACAATGCCTCGCGGGGGTGAGACTGTCACCTGGCACGCTGTTGAATCTTCGATGGCGTTTACCTGACCAAACCCTATTGTCGCCTCCCGATGGCTCGAATGACTTTGGCAGTGTTTCTCAACCTGTTGCTTCTACTCAGGGTGGCGGGGGACCGGCCGCGGGTAATCTTTGATTCCGACATGGGATCGGATTGTGACGATGTGGGGGCGTTGGCGCTGCTGCATGCGTATGCCGACGAGAGATTGGTCGAGATTGCGGGATGCGTCTTCAGCTCCGGCAAGGTGCCGTATGGCGCCGGCATCATCGACGCGATCAATGTCTACTACGGCCGGGCGGACATTCCCGTGGGAGCCTGCCACGACCTGACCTTCGGCGATCCCGTGGACAAGATGAGTGCGGAGAAACTGGCCCGGGACCAAGCGGCGTTTGGCAACCGGATCGTGCACAACCATGACGCGGAGGAGCAGGTGCGCATGTTGCGTCGGGTATTGGCGGCGGAGGAGGGCAGGGTGGTTTATATCACGGTCGGTCACACCAAGGCGTTGCATGACTTGCTGGTCTCGGAGCCGGATGAAATCTCACCGTTGACCGGCGCTGAGTTGATCCAACAGAAGGTCAGCCGCTGGGTGGCCCTGGGAGCATTGCGATCGAGCAACCCGGAGGGGCGTTGGACGCAGGACTGGAACTTCTTTCGCAACGGCACCGCGGGTTACACCGATCATCTTTTGGATCATCTGCCGGTCCCGATGTTTTTCATCGACGCGGGTTCGGAAGTGATGACGGGCGGCAGCCTTCAGGATACCCCGCCGGGCAACATCCTGCGCACGGCCTACCGCGATTGGCTGTGGTGGCACGGGCAACGCACCCTTGACGACCAGCGGCCGAGTTGGGATCTGGCGGCGGTGTATTATGCGGTTAAGGAGGAAGGGGATTTTCTCAGTATGCCCCGGCTTGGGCAGTTGGACTTTGAGCCAGACAAGGGCTGTCGCTGGCGCGATGGCGAGCAATGGACCAATCAGTACATGGTTGAGGAGAAAATCGGCGTGCGGGAATCATTTGCCGACTATTTAAATGCCCTGATCGCCCGTTCTCCGCGGCATTCACCGGCGCACGAGAACAACTAACAACACCGCTACGCTCAGCAGGGCGGCAAGGGTGCGAAACCGATTCCAGCGGTTCCAGGGCGGTTCAAATCCTTGGCGCTCGGCGGCGAGTGATCGGTCACGATGATGCACCGTCTGCGCGACGACGCCGTGACCGCGCCGGACCTGACCGGTTTTACCTACGAGGGCGACGCATGGCTGGTCGGCTACGGCATGCGGGACGCCGACGCGAAGAGCATGAACACCCGCTGGATCGCGCGGGTGAAAGGAATGATCTAGCCGCCCGGGCCACGGGAACCCGGATTCGAGGGCCGGGTTCCAAGCTGCGCCAGAATCGTTTTAATCGACTGGACCACCGCCCGGCATTTTTTGGAGTTCAAGGCATCCGGATGCGGATGCGAAAAGCCCCCGGAGTCGTTGTCGAAATACTTGCCGGACATGCCGGCAAATTCGGTGGAAGTGCTGGCTCGCAGCACTACATCCACTCCTTTGCCAATATCATGGCCAGCCATGCCAAAACCTTCCTTCACCATTTTTGTGGCCAAAAATGATCCCGGATTTACGGCATACACCTCGGGCCCCTCTTCCGCGTTCTTCGGCCACATGACGCGTCCACATGGTGAGTGCGAGTTTGCTTTGGGCGTAGGCCTCCATCTCGTCCAGCCGCACTTCGCCCGCCAGGGCTTGAAGATTCACCGGCGCTTGGGCAGCGGAGGAGAGATTGACCACCCTTGACCCGCTGCCCAGCAGCGGGCGCAGGCTTTGAGTGAGATGGAACGGAGCAACCGAATTGACAACAAAACGGACATCGAGTCCATCGGCCGTGGTGGGCACCCCGGTGCGGAGGACCCCCGCGTTGTTGATCAAGACATCGAGGTTCTGATGGCGTTGGGCAATCGAGGCGGCCAGGTTTGTGACCTCCGTCAGGACCGACAGGTCGGCTTGATAGGTTTCGATGCTCCCTTCGTGGCCGGACTCGGCGAATGTCCCTGCGAGGTCGGCCAGTTTGGCGGGACTGCGGCCGTGGAGCAGGACACGATGTCCCGCAGCAACCAGTTCTGCAGCGGTGGCCCGGCCGAGTCCGTCGGTCGCGCCGGTGATGAGTATCGTTTTGCTCATGGGGAAGGTCGGATCAGTTGAACTCGGGCAAAATCTCGTCGGAGAGCCGTTGAAGCGTGTCCTCGATATCCGCCTGATTGAACCGCAGGTTGATCGCCACATGGTTGACCCCAATTTCCCGGCGGTCGTGCAGGTAATCGCGCAGGTGGTCGATACCGAGGTGGTAGCCCAGATGGATCGGTCGGGGAACCGCCGATGAGTCGGCCGCGAGGTCGATGTGCAAGGCTTGCATGACGGGTTGATCAGGTCGACCCGCATCGGCGATGCGGCCGCGCCAGTTGCGGATGAGCTGGGCTTGGGTGGCCGCATTGCGCGGATACATCATCCAACCGTCACCGTTTTCGGCGATCCACTCCGGGCTTTGTTGGCTGCCACCGGTGATCAACAACGGCAACCTGCCACCGGTGGGTTTGGGCAGCAGATCCAGGCCGTGCCCGATGCGTCCGAAACGATTGGCAAATGTGGGGTGGGGCGCGGATATCTTTCGGATGTAGTCGTAGCTGTCTCGAAAGCGGCTCCCTCGATCCTCGTAGCCCAGGTTGAGAGCCGGGAACTCGTCGGGTCGGTCACCGGATGCGATGCCGAGAATGACACGTCCGCCGGAAAGTGCATCGGCGCTGGCCGCGGCCTTGGCCACGTGGGCCGGATGCCGCAAGGGCAGGATGATGCTCGCGACACCCAGCGCAATGTGCTCGGTCGTGCCGGCCAACATTCCCAGATAGACGAAGGGATCAAACAACTGTCCGGCGTCACCAAAGGAGGGCACGTTGAACGGCACATCCCGCAGCCAAAGGGCGGAAAACCCGAGCTTCTCGGCAAGTCGGGCTCGCTCCAGGTGTCGCTCCATTGATGGCACCGGATCGTGCGGATACGATTCGATCGGCACGACCAGTCCGATGCTCAACCGGTTGGGTTGAAACACTGAATTATACCCCGGGTTGATGGGCTGGAACGTGGCCGCAGAGGAGGGGGCGAGCATGGCAGGACTCCAATCAGGCCAAGTCGTCCTTGGCTTCGATGAGGAAGTGGTGGCTCACCGAGCCCTTGGTGCGGGCTTCAAGATGAGGTGCGTATGCCGGATCGGCCATGAAGGCGGTGGCGGCGTCTTTTGAGGGCCATTCGATGATGATGCGCAGAGTAGCATCCTCTCCTTCACCTTCGAGACGTTCGTGGCTGGCGGTCCGGGCGAGATACCTGCCGCCATGCTGGGCGACCAGGGCATTGGCGGGACCAATGTAGTCGGGAATCCAGTCCTGGGTGGTGGGGGTAACAGCGAGAACAGAGTAGTATGACATGACGATATTGGGTTGAGAATGGGGGGAATTGTCGGTCGACACCCTCTGTCATTTTCAGGCCTGCCGCAATCTCGCTCCCTTGTATAAAAATGGGATATAGTGGTATTTTTTTGAGGAAATGAGACCTCAAAATGCCTTGTGGATTGCTATATGGCCTCTCAATTGAGCTATTTGGCCATCACATTACTTATTGAGACTCATTAAAATACCATGATCGTCGAATCCGCGAACAGGATTTTTGAAGTGCAGGTGGAGGAATTGACCGTCTGGGACCGCCGACCGCACACCCATAGTTTCTTCGAAATTGTCTACGTGGAGAGCGGTGCGGGTTTTCAGTGCATCAACGAGCACGAGTTCGCTTACCGAGCGGGAAACATCTTTTTACTGCCCCCGCTCGACTGCCACTCGTTCCGCATCGAGGAAGCCTCCCGGTTCTATTTCGTTCGGTTCACCGATCATCTTTTTGTGAATGGTGATGGGCCGGTCGACGGCCACGCCTGGTTTGACCAGATGGCTTATATCCTGGCCAACTACAACAGGGTGCCGGGTGACATCGTTGCTTCCGATCGGGAGCGGGATTTCATCGTATCGAATATCAAGGCCGTTCATCAGGAGTATCTTTCCGCCGACGACTTCTCGGCGGGGGTAATTTCCGGGGTGGTGGCCTCGATCCTGAATGTTTTGGCCCGCAGTATCGAGCGGCGTTACGTGGAACAGGGCAACGCCGCCGACCGGGGGTTCGGGGAAATCCTGCGCTACATCAATACCAACATCGGAGAGAAAACCAAACTGCGGGCGGCGCACCTGGCGAATCGCTTTAACATATCGGCGACCTACTTTTCAGAGTATTTCAAAAAGCAGGCGGGCGTGAGTTTGAAGGACTACGTGCTCAAGTCGAAATTGCGGCTGGTGGAGACCAAGGTGCTTCATTCAGGCCTGTCGTTAAAAGAGATTGCCTACCAGCTCGGCTTTACGGACAGCAGCCACCTGGCCAAGGCATTCAAAAAAGCCTACGGTATGACCGTGGGGGAATTTAAAAACTCTGGCCGCGCCTGCTGTCAGACGTGATCTGGATAAGTGCATCCCGAGGGATGCCGGGAAACCTATTTCCTACCCTTGGGTGCCTTGAACATGGCGTCGTTGACCATGGACCGGAGGTGGACGAGCCAACCCGGCATGATGATCCAGCGCCCGGCCGCCACCACGAACCTGATGATCGCGCGGATTCAGTCATCGCCTGCCCGGCGACCAGAAGACCCCGGCTCCCGGCATTCGGATCGGGCCACTTCTGGGTTTACCCGAGATAACTGTTGAGCATCCAAACCGTCTTTTCGTGCACCTGAATGCGGGCGATCATGAGATCCTCGGATTCGGAATCCCCCGCCTCGCCGGCAAGCTCCTTGGCGGCGGTGAGATCGACCAGGAGTTTTTCGTTCGCCGCGACCAAGTGCTGGACCATGTCCCGGGCGGAAGAGTCCTCGGCGATTTCCTTGATCCCGGCCATGCCGGCCAGGTTGGCGAGACCACCGGGCGCCAAAGCTCCTTTGGCGCGAATGCGTTCAGCGACTTCGTCGACCGCCGTGAACAGTTCGTTGTATTGTTCCTCGAAAGCCGTGTGCAGCGAGAAAAAGGACGGGCCGCGCACGTTCCAGTGGCACAAATGAGTCTGCCCGATCAGGGCATAGGTATCGGCTACTACGAGGCGGAGGGCTTCGATCAGTTTTTGATTCATGATGCCAAAATCCTAGATCCCAAAAAGTCGGGTTTCAACGGGAGATCGTCGATCCTGTTCCGAAAGTCGCCTGGTTTAGATGCAGTTTGAACCGACCCCGGGCGGGGCCTGAATCGTGCCAGTTTGATTGGCCGGCTTGGGCTACCTCCCGGATTCGGCGGGGTAAGGCTGCGTGCAAGGTAAAGCTGCGGTTGTGAAAGTGTGCGGTTAAGAGATTTTGCTTCGACGACTAGTTAGGCCATCCGATCAGACCGCAGCTGTCGGAGGCTAATACGTTCTTTGGATTGCGGGGGCATGTCGAATCAGTCGCCTCCGTATTGACGAGGGATTGCGAGTTCTGCGTTCGCGTTGGCCGAATGGCGTTAATGAATAATTAATATAATATTAATATAATCTGTGCTTGTTATGACGGTTTGGTCGTTTTTTTTAATTCCTCTCCGCTCTTCCCGCTCAAAAAAATGAAAACGATTCTGTCATTTCTTGCTGCCGCTCTCTTCACAGGAATGGCCTACGGAAATATCATTATCTACGAAGGTTTTGATTACACTGCATCGGGGAACCTTGCGGATCAGGCCGGTGGGACGGGGTTTGGCAGTAACACTTGGGGCAGCAATAATGAGTGGACGATTACCAACACGAGTCTCAGCTATGGATCGCTGGTCACCACCGGCAACGCGACGGTTGCCACCAGGACTTCCTCCAATATTGAAATTTTTCGCGATTTCTCCACCACGGTCGGAGGAGACACGACTTCCATCTGGATGAGTTTTCTTGTGAGCGGATTGGGAGACACTTTCAACGGACTCTCCACATTTAACGGAAGCACGGAAGGAACCTTTGCGGGAGCTTTGGGTGGTACTGTGGGAGGCCGTTTAATCTCAGGTTCATCTCCCACCCACCCCGTGAGTGGGGGTACTCAGACTATTGCGGATACGCTCACGTTCTCAGCCGCCACCACGTATATGATCGTGATGCACTTCGATATGACCAGCGGGGCTGTGCACAGTGCGTGGGTCAACCCGGATCTGAACAGCCTGGGCACGGGTTCCGCTCCGACCGTGGCCAATGGCGGGGTCTTCGAGTCAACCTCTTCAAACACCCTCGACTACGCATTTGACCGCATCCGATTGGGCCTCTTTAACGGAAGCTCCACGGTAACGTTCGACGAGATTCGGATTGGCGAATCCTGGATCGATGTGTCTCCGGTCCCCGAGCCTTCGAGCTATGCGTTGATGTTGGGCATCTTTGGAGGTGCTCTCGCCGCCTGCAGAAGGCGCCGGCGTCGGGCCTGAGCTCAGTCAAAAGCATACGAATGCGAGGTCGGTGATTCACCTGCCGGCCGGGAGTTGTTACCCGCGGATCGGGGCTATTCGGCGACGGATGGAATTCGTGCGGGTCGACCTCACGGAAATTCCCTGAGGGGCGCACCAAACGCAACCCGGCGCAGTCCGTCATGTGGGGGCGGGCTTTACGCCCGACGGACTGAGAGTTCGTCCTAGTCGGTGACCGCCTCCCGGGCTCGGCGGGCGTCCTTGAAGCTCTTGATGAAGCAGACCATCGCAAAGGCCGACGATACCATCATGATGTTGTTGGCATCAACTGTGAATAATAATTCCCCCATGCTAGCTCGACTGCTTTTTGCGACCGTAACGAATCATTACCACCAGACCCACCAGCAGGCCGCCAACAAAGTTCACCACGTCCGCCACACCGGGATTGATCGGTCGCATGTCGATACCGCTCAGGTTTATCTCCAGTGGTTTCATCGCGATCAGGAAGTAGAAACCGTAGGTGATCGGCATGATAATCATCAGTATCGAAAACCAGACACTCTTGAAGGTTGTCCTGCAAAATGCATCCAGCGCATCACCCGCTCGTTTCACTCGAATTATGCTGAACATCAGGAAGAGCGCGGAGAGCACCGGACTGAGCTGGTAGATGAAGGCTGCGATGCTTACGAAAGCCGTCCATGCTATCAGTCGCGTGGGGGTGACATGCGTTTCTTCCACCCATTCATAGATCGCCCTCAGGCCTTTGAAAGTGCCTTGCCAATCAGGTTTGGATTCCGGGCCCGATTCGGCATCGCCAGGGGATTTTTCGATTGTGCTCATGGTATTTCGGTTGGGGCTGTAATTTCGAGAGGGAAGACCGTGCCCCCGACTACTTTGGGGGCGGTTGAGATCACGTAGAAGCCGGGCTCCAAGTTTGATGGCAATTTAAGCTCAACGACCTGACTGGTCCATGTCCGAGACGGACCGACATCCACTTGGTCCATAATCTCAAAGTTACGTCCCCGCTTGCGGATGCGATACAGGCGCGGCTCGATTTTGATCGCACCCCGGCCAAAGAAGATCGACTCTACTTTCGTATCGAGTTTGGCCCAGATCAAGGCTTCGCCGCGCAAACCGATCCAATCGTATTCCGAGTTAATCTGCTGGGCTTCGGTTTCCGCGGCTTCGAGCCTTTTCTCCTTCTCAGCCTCATCCACCGCGATAAGCAATCCTCCCGCCGCCAATCCGGAAGTGCCGAGGGCCGAATTCTCGCCCTCCACAGCAAGCGCCGCCGCTCCGATTCCTGCCACAGTTTTGGCCAGAGCGCCGAGTCCGGAGGTGAACCCTTCAACTTCCAAGCCGATCGCTAGCTCGGTTAGATTGAGCTGACCGGAATCCCGATAAATGGTGCGGGGGTGCTGATTCTGGTGCAGCGCCAGGAGCATTCCGGGGGCTGGGGTAAGGTGAAGCGCGTGGTCACCGATACCGGTCAATTTTCGATCTTCCACGGCGAAATTGAGCGAGGTTGCCGTCTGATTGCCGCTACCGGTTGGTCTCAGGAAAAGCTGTTTCTGTACCGCGTTGTCGTTTGCGATCACCGGCCCGGCCCGGCCTTGGAAAAACGACGGAGCGCCACCCATTCCGCGATCAAAAAGAGCGACCTGCATGCTCAGCAGTTCCACTTCCGGCTCAATCGCGGACATTTCCATGGTGACGGACCGGTCTTGGCTGATCCAAAGCTCCTGCCCCTCAACCACGGCGGCGATTGCTGAAAGGGCCTTTGCATAGGCTTCGGCCAGAGCCACTGACATCGGCTTCAGTGCCACTTCGGACGCCACGCTTTCGCCTTCAAGCACGGTTTCACCTTCGATGCGCAACAAGAGCCGGGGATCTTGCGGCGATGTGACCAACGCTTGACCAATCTGCAGGGCTCGACGGGATCGCAGTTTTACCGGAAACTGGGCTTCGGCAGGGTTCCAGGGCGGAAACTCGTTTTCGTCGAAAACCAGCGCTTGCTCTGCCTTTCCGCCGATGAAATCGGTTATCTGTGCCTCACTTTCGTGCAGTCGATTCAGTCGACGCTGCACCTCAAGATAGCGTCGAACAATTCCCGCAGTGTCCGAGCTAAGATCAATCTCGCCGGCGACGACAGAAATATGCTCCAAACTGTCTGGTTCCCGCACGGCCACAGTCAGGGCAAACCTACCATCCTCCTGGGCAGCTTCACTGAGATCGATGACTTGCATCAGGACAGGTTGTTCTCCTGTACCTCTTCTGGGTTTCAATTCTCCCTCCAACAAAGCCCGGACCTCGATGGGTCCTAATAGATTTTGCCGTCTCCCTTCGAGGGCCTCCAATTCGGTTGCCGTGACCGTTATCACACTATCAATATTTTGCTTCGCTTCGGCTAGGCGTGCTTCCTGGATTTCATCTTTCGGTTCCTCCAAGTTCAGCCGATAGGTTTGATTGACGGAGACGAGTGTCTCGATGGCGTCGGTTGCCCCGCGCAGGATCAACGTGTCGGGAAGCGATGAGGTCCGACCGGTCGACAAACGGTTCCATACCACTGGCTCCTTGACGGTTGCCGGGCTCGAAAGTCTCGCCTGCATGAGTGTGGCAGCTTCGGGCTTCGTTAAGTGCGATATCCGCTCGTCAAGTTCGGTCTGAGTTTCCTTCAGACGGGCTATTTCGGGGTCAAACTGCGCCGCCGCTCCAATGGTGAATTTGTATTCCGCAGATGCGAAGTCCTTGCCGAGGCGAACGATCCGCCACGTCTCTTCCTCTGGTTTCTCGGAAAGAGGGTGCAGCAAAAGATCGTCTCCCGAGTCATCGTTGGCGGCCGATAGGATGATATATCCTGGTTTGGCAATACGGCTCATCAATAAAGTCCGCAGGCGCTCTGCCGCCTCCAATTTTGAGCCAATCTTTTGATCCATCACGACCTTCCGCTGTTGAGCGGCCTCAAATAGTGCCTGCCGCCACTGATGAACCGCCTCTTGATATTGATCCAGTCGAGTGACGCTGCGGGTTCCCAGACTCAGATCAATCGGAGGCAGAGTTTTGGTCGAATTGGCAACCACAGTATCTCGAGTTTCTCCGTTCCAGAGTTTGAGCGAATCAAACGGAATCAGCCCTTGCCCGGCGGACCTGTTTTCTGATTGATCGAGCGGGGTGCGAGTGCGTTGCAGCGACAAACTATTCAACTTGATCTTGCTGATTTGCTTGCCCTCACCGTGCTTGAAGAGGCCTTGCAGGATCTGGGTGATGGCGTCGCCGCTAATCTCCTCTACACCCTCTGTTTCATCGCTTCGATCATGAAAAATCCAGCGGGCACCGGTGGTGGTTCCCGGAGGCGGTAATTCGCTGAGCGAAGGGGGCTGTTGGTAGTCGATGGGTTCTCCCCAGATGGCTTCACCCGAGGCTGTGACCATTACAGATGAATCGCCCGGGCGGGCCACGCCACGCAGGATCACGTGATCTCGCAAATCATCACTCAGTGTCGGCACCTCTTCCAATTCATGCTTTTGTTCCAAATGACGCTTCAACTCTGCCGCCGGCCCGACCAAATCGCTGAAGAAACCAGCGCCCAGCAGCGAGGAATCATCCAGATCGATTTCCTCGTAAAGGGCCTCGGTCAGCCCCAGTTTGAGATTACTTACAACGAACTGACCTTTACGATATTCGTAGGGTTTGTAGGCGAAGTCCCATTGCGTCAGTGTAGTATCCCAAACATAGGGGTAGTCGCTGTTTGCGACTGGCAGGGCGGCAATGAACGTCTGAATATCCGGTTGAGTGGGCCTTACCCGAAAGGGTTTTATATACCATATGGCGAGGACCGCGACTGTTAGGACTGATAGCCATCCCGCGACAAATATCTTTCTTATCATTTAGTGACCTTTGTAGTCGAGTCACCGTGGGCTGAAGGTTGAAGCTGTTCTCAAATGCTGAACAGTAGGCCAAGCCTGATCAGCAAGTGCAAATTAGGATCGTTAACCGTCTTTGCATGCCAAGCATTAAATCCAACCAAGACATGCATAAATCGTCTTGTATTGCTCCGAGGATGTCTAAAAAGACGTAGTAATCTAAACTGCAGAGTTCGGCTGCAATCATGGGTGAAATCTTAGTCTAGATCTGTGTCCCCTGTGGGGGGCAGGCTAAGCTTCCATCGAGCACTTGTCCGGCACAACCTACGTTATGAACAATTGAGTGCATGCCGCTCGTTCCGATTGCCTCAAGCTGCTCTACCACGAACTGTCGCAAGAGTCGTGTTAGTGGGTTGCGGATGTCGGACTGCCTCGGAGGGAAGGGTCGAACTTAAGCTGGAGTTTTTTGATAACGCTTTGGGTTAGATTAAACAGGTCAGGTTTCCCGGGCTCGGCGGGCATCCTTGAAGCTCTTGATGAAGCAGACCATCGCAAAGGCCGACGATGCCATCATGATGCCGACGCGGATGACCGCCATGCCGTTGCCGCGGTTGATCGATCCGACCAGCGGCATGATGAGCGAAAGCAACACCAGCAGCGTGAGCACCACCGCAATGTGGGCCAGGACCTTGTTCTCCTTTTTTATCCCGGGATTAAGCGCGAGGAGGACGACACCAAAACCCACCGGAACAAAGGCGGTCTTGGGCGCGGATTCCGCGGCAAAATAGGCCCACAGGCCCATGGCGATAAGAAGGACGGCGTTAATGAGGCTGGCTTGATGTGCTTTCATGTGAATCGGAAGTGAATCGTGGGCACAGAAGGTAAAAATATCCTGCCGTCAAAGCGGGGAGGCCGGAAACGAAGGTTCCCGCGGGGCGGGTTTGCATTGGCCTCGATTCGGGTGGCGTTTAAGGGTTTGTCTCATGGCACACGTTCCAGGACTGCGCAGTTGTTACGACAAAGTGGGGCGGCTGATCTATTTTGGCCGCATGCTCGACAAGATCCGCCTCCACGCGGCGGGTGGGTTGCCGGCAGACTACGTGGGCAATCTCGGGGACGAAATCTTCAACACCCTCGACGGTCGCTGCTGCCGATTTTTGGGTATAGCGTATGCCGACCTGCGAGAACAGGTCCTGGCCGGAATGAGTGACGAGGATGCGCTGGCCTGGGCCCATGCCAATGGGACAACCCGCTCCGACGAGGAATGCCACGTCTGGAACCGGTTCATCGCCAAGCTCGGCTGGCGTGACGAGCGCAGCCACGTGCTGCCCGAGCGCATCGCCGCCAGTGGCCTGGAAGGCAAAACGGTGGAAACCGTCATCGACCACATCGAATATGACGAAGGCCGCGACCCGGTGTCCGCCCGGGCTTGGGAAGACGTTTGAATGTGTCTCCGCTGAACAAGCAGGAATATGAAAACCCAAAAGCCAGATCCCATGTCACGTCCCGGATCCTGAATGACGCCAAAGGAAGCGACCCCGATTGCGGGCGGGGTCAGTTAAGGTGCCGCGGCGCTATCTCGGAGACTGATAAAGTCGGATTGCTTCCCGCGTGATCCGGCGGATCGATACGCGCAACCCCAGCCGCCGGCGGACGAGCGACAGATTGGTCTCATTCAACTGGAAAAGGGGGAGATGGCGGGATATTTCGTCTCTGTCGCGGCATCGACCGAGGCGTTCAATCAGCTCCAAGTCCGCTTCCAACTCTCGTCGGCGAAACCACACCAGGCACGGCCATACCAACCAGGCCCACCGGCGCAGGGTGCGCCGATAACAGGTGATGATGAACTCGCTTTCCGGGATCCGATAATGTCGGCAGAACAACGCCTTGAAATTCGCTCCGTCAGACGTGGCAGGATTCTCCGGCATGGCGGCCCATCGATTGGTTTTGGCGCGTGCCACCCGCGGCGCCATGATTGTTGGTCAGGGGATCAAGTCAGACCCCGGTTGAAATGTCCGGGTTGTCGGCCGCCGCGGCCGGCGCCGGGTGGCGGTGAAGCCCAAGGCAAACAGCCCCACGATTGCCGCATACGTGCCCGTTTCGGGGACGGCTGTCAGCGTGATGTTGGAGAAGGTGTAGCGGGAGATGTCCGACCCGTTATTGACCGCGAAGGAGTCGATATCTCTGAAGCCTGAGGTGCTGCTGATCGTCGCGCCGTGGAAGTGGTCCACCAATACCGGAGATCCCACCGCCGGCCGGGGGGTCACAACGGCGGGCCCCTGAGCGGCGAATTGGGTTACCGTTATTCCCGCAAAAGAAAACGCGCTGGCACTGACAAACGGAGTAAACGCGAAGAAAAGAGAACCCGGGCTTTGGCTCGAGAGGTTGGGAATAAACGCAAACTCGCTCGATTCACTGATGGTGTAGATGCCGTCCCGGCTCGCGGAGCCGGAAATGGTCAGCGTGCCGTTCGAAACGCGGGCCATCGGGAGTGAGGCCGCGCCCCGACTATAGGTCTCCGGCAGCACAAAGTTCATGCTCCAGGTCGATGAGGCGAACCCTTCCGGGTCGGCTCCACTCTCGAGGACGGGAGTAAACGTGATCGAAAGGGTGACCTGGGCCGGCAACGCCGCGGCCGTCCCGACCAGCGCCGCGCAGAGGGTCACAAGACGGATGAGTTTGGTCACGGCAACCGGAAGGTTGAAGGATGACGGGGTGGCAAGGGGGTTTGAGGCATCGGCGGACCGGGGGGAGCGACGTCACCCTCCCCCCGGCGGAATCTGTCGCCAGATTCGACCAAACTGCCCGGGATCGGCCGCCGGGATCGGCGCCGGGTGGCGGTGAGGCCCAAGGCGAACAGACCCACGATTGCCGCATACGTGCCCGTCTCCGGGACGGCTGTCAGCGTGATGTTGGAGAAGGTGTAGCGGGAGATGTCCGACCCGTTATTGACCGCAAAGGAGTTGATACCTCTGGCATCTGTGGTGCTGCTGATCGTCGCGCCATGGAAGTGGTCGACCGATACCGGAGACCCTACCGGCGGCCGAGTATTGGTAATGTTGGGCCCGTCGGCGGCGAAATCGCTTACCGTTACGCCCGCAAATGAAAACGTGTTGTCGTCGATAGACGGAGTATACGCAAAGAGAAGGGCGCCCCCAATATTGGGGAAAAAACCAAAGTCCCCCACTTGACCGGTGATGGTGTAGGTGCCGTCCCGGCTCGCCGAGCCGGCAATGGTCAGCGTGCCGGTCGCAACGCGGGCTACCGTGGTTGAGGCCGCGCCCCCACCATAGGTCTCCGGCAGCGCAAAGCTCATCGTCCAAGTCGACGAGGCAAACCCCTCCGGGTCGGCTCCACTCTCGAGGACGGGGGAAAACGTGATGGAAAGGGTGACTTGGGCCGGCAACGCCGCGGCCGTCCCGACCAGCGCCGCGCAGAGGGTCACCAGACGAATGAGTTTGGACATGGTCATGGTTCGATCAGGATTCACCGAAGGATGGCCCCGCTTTGACCGGCCGGCGGAGGAAACCACCCCGGATGACGACTTGTCTCGTGAGCGCCTGGGAGGGCAGCGGGAGCAAAAAAATCAGGACAAAAGCGAAACCCGTCTTCGTTCGGGTTCAGATTTCCCTTGGTCCCATGCAAACAGTCGAGTCGGGCCAGGGGGTTGAAACCACTGGGGGCCGAACGGGACGCGATTGTGAGGAAAGACACGGGTTCCATCAATCGGTCAAAGCGGCATGCCTCCCCGACTCCGGGCAAAAAAGTTGAAAAAACCGGAAGGACCGTGCCCGCCCCCGGAAAAGCACAGGTTCCCAGCCCCGGGGCCGGCCCGGGCGCGGTAGCCTTACCCCGCGCTCATCCCGGGCCGTTTTTAATCCTGCCCACATCTTTTTGCCCGCTTTCTGACCAGATATGGGGCAGAAATACGCTTAATAGGTAAGACGACTCATCATGAGTGATTCCGATCCAGCAGCTCCCCACAGTGAGAAAGATATCTTCCTGGCGACATTGGAACGGGAGAACGCGGAGGAACGGGAGCGTTTCCTGATCCAACAATGCCGGGGAAATGAGGAGCTGCTTGAGCGCGTCCGCGCGCTTCTGCGATCCAGCGGCGAAACCGGCCACTTTCTCGACGGGGAAAGGCTTCCGGGCGTCGAGGAGGAAATCGGTGAGCTGGCCAATGACATCCAGAGGGAATCCCGCTTCATGGATGAACTGGGCCACTCCATTGTGCGGCTGGGGGACTACGAGCTGCTGGAGAAGGTGGGCCGCGGAGCCACGGGGGTCGTCTACCGGGCCCGGCAGGCCAGCCTGAACCGCGAGGTCGCCGTGAAGGTGATCCTGGGTTCGACCTGGATGACGAGCGCGGGTCGCCGGCGTTTTCGCCGGGAGGCGGAGGCCGCCGCCAATCTGCAGCACCGGCATATCGTGCCGGTGTATGACATCGGCCATTTTGAGGGGCATGACTATTACAGCATGACCTACTTTCCGGGGGGCACGCTGGGAGACCACATGGGGGAGTTGCACGCCGACCGCCGCCAAGCGGTCAGCCTTGTCGCCAAGGTCGCCCACACGATGCAGGTCGCCCACAATCGTGGCATCTTTCACCGGGACCTGAAGCCGGACAACATCCTGCTGGGAGAGGGACAGGAGCCGCACATCAGTGACTTTGGCCTCGCCTACGATCCGCGGCAGGGCAGCGGCCTGACCCTCACCGGCCAAATCCTGGGCACCCCGAAATACATGGCCCCGGAACAGGTGGGCGACACCGGCATCGCAGCGTCCGCCCAGACCGACATCTACAGCATCGGGGCGATGCTGTTTGAAGTGTTGGCGGGGCGGCCGGTCATCCAGGCGAACTCCTTCATGAGCGCGCTGCGCATTCTGGTCGAAGAGACGCCCCCGAGGCTGCGGTCGGTGGACCCCGGCATCGACCGCGACCTGGAAACCATCGTGGCCAAGTGCCTGGAGAAAAACCCGGCCGATCGTTATGTCTCGGCCGGCCGGTTGGCGGACGACCTGGAGGCCTGGCTGGACCACCGGCCCATTTCGATCGTGGCCCAGACTCCCATTGGACGGACCTGGAAGTGGATCAAGCGGAAGCCGGTGCATGCCGGTTTGCTGGGATCATTGCTGCTCCTGATCGCATCCCTCGGGGTGGGTGGGCCCTTGGTCGCGCTCCAGCAGGCGACGCTGCGGGCGCGGGCCGAAAACGCCCGGGCGGAGGCCGAGTTCGCCCAGGCCGAAGCCGTCGCGGCGGCCGAGCTGGCCCAACGCCAGGCCTCCGCGAACCGACGCCTCGCCTACGCCTCCAACCTGCGGCTGGTCACGACGGCGGCCCACATGCGCAGCCTGCCGCCCATCGGGGCTCAAACCCTGTTGAATGCCCTGCGGCCGGGCGCGGGCGAGGATGATTTTCGGGACTGGGAATGGTATTACACCTTTGGCCAATACAACCTGCCCCCGATCAAATTCAGCCGGGAGGGGAGGGTGAACTCGCTCAACTTTTCCCCCTTCGGTGAGTCCTTCCTGCTGAGCAATCCCACCGGTACCATCATGTTTGATACCCTGAGCCGGGTGTCGGGCCGCCGGTTCATGGACGGTGACGAACATCACTATTCCGCCTGGAGCCCGGATGGAGAAACCATTGTTACCCTGGGCAAAGCCGGCCGGGTGGTCTTTTGGAATCCCCAGACCGCCGAGCGGATCGCGGACCTGCCCGAAGATGCCCCGGCCCGGTCGATTTCGTGGGGTCCGGTGGGCCTTCGCCTGGCCGCCCTGGGCACCGACAATACCATCGGCATCTGGTCCAACGCGGACCGGCCCCGACGTTTGCGTGAGCCCATGCATCCCCCCGTCGAACTTGAACGCATTGCCTGGAGCCCGAACGGTCGTTATCTGGCCGGCGTGGGCCCATCCCACGACGTGTTCATGTGGGAGGTCGGCCGGCCCGACGCGCCGTTGGAGGTCTATGCCGGTCATTCGAGCCCGGTCAGTGCCCTGGCGTGGATGCAGAGCGGTGATTGGCTGGCCACGGGCAGCGAGTCCGGGGCGATCAGGATCTGGGGGGTTCCCGGCGGGCGACGGGTTGCCAACATCGATGACGACATCCGGGGAAGGATCACGGCCCTGGCGTGGCATCCCGACGATCCCATTCTGCTCAATGCCATTGAGAACGATGAGTGGTTGTTCCTGCTGGATTTTGCCTTGGGCTCTCACAACGGGCTGCTGGAAATTGGCGGCATTCCTTCCGCCGCCGCGTGGAGCGCCGAAGCCCACTCCATCCTCGCGGGCAACACGGAGGGTAACATCGGGATTTGGCGCCACGGATTGCCGGCAGCTTCGCAGGTTTTGTGGACGGCCGAACAACCGCTGGCGTCGGTTCACTGGAGCCGACACGGCATGGAGATCATCAGCCGAACGGACGCGGGACAAATCACCTCGCTGATGGCGGCGGATGGCCGGGAGCTATGGTCGACAACCTTGCCGATGGATGATCCGAACCTGTGGGCATGGAACCCCTACGACCGGAGGGTCGCCCGGATCCTGTCGCACCACCATCGGCGTTATCTTCAGATCACGGATCCGGTCGAAAATCAGTCCAAGGCCCGGATCGATATCGGTCCGATCGTGCCGACGGCGGTGGCATGGTCGGCGCCCAATGAAGTCCTGCTTTTGGAAGCGGACGGCAGCCTGTTTCGCGTCGATACCGGCCCGAAGCCGGCCGTGGAACCCGGGTGGCAGGCGGACGATGACACCGCCGGTGCCTTCAACCGGATTTCCGTGAGCCCGGATCAACGCTTCGCCCTGGCCTGGGGGGAGCGCGGCGAAATGCGGCTGGTGTCGACCGCCACCGGCGAACCCGTTCCGGGTTTTCCAGATGCCGGGACGGCGGACTCACGTCTGGAGGCCCAGGCCTGGCATCCCGAGGGAAACCATCTGGCGACATCCTACGCGGACGGCACCATCTCGATTTGGTCGATCGATGCGCCGGGAATGGTCCGGGAGTTTGAAGGCGAACGAGGGACCGCCAGCGCCTTGGCGTGGCACCCGGACGGCAATCGCCTGGCGGCGGGTGGAGTGGATGGCCGCCTCTTTATCTGGGACTGGGCCAACGGTGAACCGCTCCTGGATCTGACCGGACATGAGGGCGACATCCGTGATCTGGCCTGGGACCGGGGCGGGCTCCGCCTGGCATCGGTTGACCGGGCCGGAGCATTGATGGTTTGGGACGCGACCGCTGGAGTTCTCCTCAGCCGGGAGAAGGCGGCCCTGGGGAGCTCACGGGACGGGCGGTAGAATGGCGTCCGGAACCGATCAATCCCCGAAAACGTCCGAGTTCAACTCCTGCTTCAGCCAGGCCTTCGCGTAAGCCCAGCGCCGGGTAATCGTCCGGTAGGAAACCCCGGTGGCATCGGCAATTTCCTGAAACGAAAAATCGGAAAAGAACTTCATTTTCACCAGGTCCGCGCTCTCCGGATCGATGGCCTGCAGCTCGTCCAGAACCTCATCAACCATGAGAAGGATGTCATCGTTCGTGGGGGCAAGGATGTCCGACTGCGGCAGGGATGCCCGGGTGACATCACCGCCGCGTTTGAGCCGTTTGCGGGCGCGGGCGCGATCGACGAGAATCCACCGCATCACCTCCGCCGCCGTGGCGAACAAATGGGCTTTATTCTTAAAACGACTCATCCGCTCTTTATCCGACGAGAGTCGGAGAAAAACTTCGTGGACCAAGGATGTTGCACCCAGCGAACCGCTGGCGGGATCGCGGGCCACGCGATGGCGGGCCAGTTTCTTCAGCTCGGCATAAACACTCTGGAACAGTTCATCGGACGGCGCATCGAAATCCGCAGGGCTCGACGGGGCGCCGGTGGACGGGGAGGGAGGGATGGCAGTCACAGCTTTTGAGGGGTCGGTGGATCAGTCGGGTGCGCCTTCTCGGGCAGATGGGCGGGACCGATAGACCCGGAGAGGCATCCCGTCAACCACGGGCGCAGGGGCCCCGGGTGATTGCACCCCGTTTCACCCGAGCGGAATCGACGACCCTCGATGTCGTCATCGCCCCTCTCTCGATCGGCCGCAGGTCCGCTTCGACTTCGTTTCGACGAAACCACACCAGGCAGGCCACACCCACTGGGTCCACCGGTGCCGGGTGCGCCGACAACCGGTGATCAAAAACTCGTTTTCGTGAAGCCGATGACGTCGGCAAAAAAGCTGCTTGAAGGTTGCACCACTTCCTGCCGGGCGATTCTCCGGCCCTGGGGCCTATGGATCGTTTTCGATGATCGCCCCATTCCACCCTCCTGCCCGCCCGATGGCTATCCGGAGACTAAAGGGTGGCCTGGTAGGAAGGCCGCTGCTAGGAGTCCGCCCGACGCGGTCGTCGACAGTTGCGACGAAGCCCAACGCGACCAAAGCCACCACCGCCGCATACGCGCAGCGGCTCCGGCACGGCGGCGAGTGCGTAGTCGAACCCACTGAGCTGATCCACCGTGAAGGTATACCAGCCGTTGGTGAGATCGATGATGGCGGGGGTGTAGGGCCCCCAGGCATTGTCTCCGGCAACGGTGGTGCGCTGATACACCCCGAAGGCGTCCGCCGTTGAGGCCCGTTTCGGTCCCGTCGCTGCCGGTATCGGTCTTGAGCGCACCGACGGTGAACGTGGGCACGCCGGACGGCGAAGTGGTCGTGCCGCCGATCCCGACGTCACTTCCCGAACTCAAGCAGGAAGCTGAGCTGATGGGCGTGTAACTGCTCGCCGCGAGCTGTTGGTTCGCGACAAATCCATCGTGCCGTTGGTGGTGTATGACGCAGTTGTTGTGAGCATGTTATTCCCGCTTACGGCCAGGTTCACCGTGCTGTTCGCGGAAACCATCCGCTCCCTTTAGCACCAGTTTGGTCATGACGACCGGGAAATACTCCTGGCGAGGCCGGAAACGGCTCGAACGGACTAACTGGCTGAGAGGTCGTTCCTAGCTGCGCCTCCCTGAACAATAAATCCCCGTCCTCGAACGGTAAGGATGCTGTTTTGGCCCAGTTTTTTGCGCAGTCTGCACACATGCACGTCGAACAGATTGGACATCGAGTCATCGACTTCATCTTTAACGCGATGGTAAAGCTCCTCGCGGGAGACGATGGTGTCGAGATTTCGCATCAGCGTGGCAAGGATGCTGTATTCTCGGCCAGTAAGTGCAATGGTCTTCCCGGCGCGTTTGACGCGTTTGGTCACTAAATCGAGAGTCAATGGTCCGGCCTTGAGTACGTTGCTGGAGATCCGGGAGCCCCGGCGAAGGATGCTCCGCACGCGGGCCTTGAGTTCGGCCAGGTGGACCCCTTTCACGATGTAGTCATCAGCGCCCAGGTCCAATCCATGCACCCGGTCACCGATGCCTTCCCGCGCGGTCAGCAGGAAAATGGGAGTGTTACTTCTTAGTCTGCGGGCTCGTTCGAGCACGTCGGCGCCGTCCAGCCCGGGGAGAGTCAAATCGAGGAGAATCAGATCGTAGTCGATGTGGATGATTTTGTAGAGCCCTTCTATTCCATCGTCGGATTCGTCCACCGCATATCCTTCATCCCGTAGAATGCCGGCCAGTTGCTCCCGGAAAACAGAATCATCCTCGATCACCAACAGTCTCATAGTGGCTTTGGCGACGACACATTGTCTGTCCGGCCGGCCGGAGTGGGGAGGGAGGGCAGATGCGTTTTCATTTTCGCGTTGAAAGCCAAGAGGCTGTCGGGGCGCCGTGTTTGTTTGACTCACACACTAACGGGCAGGTGGCCGGTTTATTGCCCAAAGTGGTGGGTTTCTTGGAAAAAATTCCGGACATCATCTTGCAGGAAAGTTAACGGGTGGGCGACGTAGCGGTGTTCGTCGTGCCTGTTGCCGAGCGAATGGCGGAAACGCCGGAGGGAAAAAGCGGGACAAACGTTTGAAATACAAAGCGGTTTTATCCCCGAGATTCGGACAAAAGACTCGCAAAATTCCGTGGTTGCCGGACGCAGCTGATCCGACCTCGAGAGACCGACGAGGCGGACGGGTTAATCCTACGGGTCCGGCTCCCAAGTGCCGCTCCAATCAATCAGAATCCGGACGGCGTTTGAGTGGTCTTGATGACCGGGTTCAGCATTCAACAACGAACTCGCCGTCACAAAACCCCCTTCGTTCAGGTCGGATTCGAGGGCTGTGCCACCGGGGAGGCTTTCACCGGAGGTTCGACCACCGGCAGTTCCACCCAAAAAGTGGTTCCCCGTTCGACCGAGGACTCGAAGCCAACCTCCACCTGCAGCCGCTCCGCCAACCCCTTGACCACGGCGAGTCCCAGTCCGTGGCTAGTTTCGCCGCCGGTCGGTTTGGCACTGGTGCGTCCGAACTTCTGGAACAAACGGTTGTGTTCGGCCAGTGGAATACTCGGCCCTTCGTTCGCGACACTCAGTCGCGTGCGGTCCCCGCCGTTGATGGATTCGACTTGCAGCTGGATGTTGGCTCCCGGGGGACTGAACTTGAGCGCATTATTCAGGTAGTTTTCTCCAATTTGATGGAGGACTGCGGCATCGCTCATCACCCATACCATGCGCGAGAAGAGTGAAAGCGTGATCGACTGCCTCTTCGCCCGAGCCTGCGGGGCAAGGGATTGATGCAACCGGCGGGCCACGTCAGCGAGGTTCAGGTGTTTTTGGTCGATGCGGACCGTTCCGGTCTCCAAGGCGTGGGTTCCGAGGTAGTTGTTGACCAGGTTCAGCATGCGCTGCGCCTGTTCGCGAATTTGCGCATAAGCCCGCTGTTTTTTTAAAGTGGTCATGCGTTTCGTCTGCAGTATCTCGCCGTGGTATTTCACGATGGTCAGGGGCGAACGAAGGTCGTGTGCCACGATGGTCATGAATTCGTTTTTTTCCCGGTTCAGACGGGATAGTTTCTGATTGAGTCGCTCCGCGTGCTCCCGGTGGGCGAAGAGGCGACGCTCCCAACGTTCCCGAAACCACTGCAGCAGGATGGCGAACGACACCAGGCCAAGGGCGCTGCCGAGAAACTGGCCCTGCATGCGGGGCACTTCCTGCCACACGGTGGAACCAAAAAACACGGCAATGCCACCAATGCTGATGATCGCAACCGCCACCATCGAGCTAAACGGCAGGGGGAGCGTCAACACGGTGATCAGCAGGCAGACCACAACGTCCAGCAGCACCATGGTTGCGATTGCCTGCTGCTCCAGGTAGGCCGCCCCCTGCCAGCGCAGCAGGCCAAAAGACCAGATCGCGGCGGTGACGCCCACCCCCAGCACCAGGCTGCTGCGCCAGGGCGAACCGGGCAGCCAGGTCGCTGCCAGCAACACCGCGTAAATCGGAATGGCCCCGAGGAAACGATGGCTGAAAGAGAGAGCGACGAGTTCGTGCAACCCGCGATCGGCCAGGACATCCACTTCCTGCAAGCCCGTTCCCGCGGTCACCAGTATCGCCGCGATAAATATGCCGCGCACGCGATTCAACGTGGTCTCGAATCGTTCGACTCGAAATTTTTGCTCCAATTCAGGCATGCTGAATTGAAGGCGTTTCGCTTGGTCGAGTAAGGACGTCAGGTCTTCCACAGTGAAGGCCTCGGAAGGGACGGTGGTGGAATCGCGATTGGACTAAACGACACCTTGAGGAGCGGCCGGTGAAGTTGTCGAGCCAACCGGGAGACTATTCAATGAAAAATGCATTAAGTATGAAGCAAGGGATGATGCGACCGCCGCGGATTCAACGTGCCGTTACCCTGACGAAAAAGAGGATTTCGATAAAAGATGCCGCTTTGAGAGCCGATTCATCGGCCCAACCGTTCAGCGCGAAGAACGCGACCAAAGGTGGCTTTGGCGCATCCGAGCCGGCGGAATGGAAGGAGCAGACGGTAACGGCCATGCTCCCTGCGATCAACGGCGTGGTGGCACAACGCGATCCGACCTCTCACCATGGGCACAACCCCACCACCATAAGATGGTTTAGTCCGGGGAGTTGATCTCGCCCAAGTCCTGGTTTCGAACCATCAGGAAGGTCATCAGCAGACCCATCAGAGAAAGACCCGCTGCGACCAGAAAGACCTGGGCGGGACCAATGAGACTCCACCCATGGCCGGCGAATACCGCTCCGATCGTCCCGCCCAAACCAAATCCCACACTACTGTAGATCGCCTGCCCGGTCCCCTGTCTTCCCTCGCCAAAAACCCGCTGAAAAAAGGCGATCATCACCACATGATATAATCCAAACGACAGGGCCTGGAAGCCTTGGGCAACCGGCAACAGCAGGGGAAGGTCGCTGCCGGCGGCCAATACGATCCATCGCACCACCCCTCCTCCAAACGCCGCCAACAGCAGGTGTTTTCGGGAAATATGTTTTAAAAGGAACGGAGCGGCCGCAAACATGCCCACCTCTGACGCAATGCTGAGGGACCACAGCAAGGCAGCCTGAGTTTCACTGTATCCCAGGCCGACTGCGTAAAGGGTGAAGAAGGCGATCTGCGGGCCGTGTGCCGCCTGATTCAACACACAAAGCAGTATGATCACTACAAAACTGAGACGCCTGGACCACGAGCCAGATTGCCGGTGCACCGGCATACTGACGGTGGAACGCACCGGTGGAAAACTGTAGAGGATTGCCGCTGTTCCCAACATCAAACACAGCGCTGCCACGGGCACGAGTTGGATTCCCCCAATCTCAAACAAGACACCGGCGGCGACAGAGATGGTGACAAACCCAACCGACCCCCACAGGCGGATGCGACCGTAGTGGCGGGCATCCGCCGGACCCAAATAGCGCAGGACCACCGCCTCGACCTGAGGCAGGACGGCATTCCAAAACAACGCAAAAAAGAGGGTGATAAAGAGCAGCTGCCAAAAGGTCGTTGCCACCAGGATGAAGCCAAGACTGGCGACGGAAAGCAACATGCCGATGCGAACGATCTGAAGGGGTCTACCACTGCGATCCGCAATCCAACCCCACAGACTCGGCATCAGGATACGGGTCGCGAGCAGGACGCCGTAAAGCTGCCCGATTTCAAAGGGATCCATGCCAAGGTCATGCAGATAGGCGCCCCAGAACGGCACCAGCACTCCCATGAAACCGTAGTAACATCCGTAAAAGGCACAGGCGCGCCGGTAGGGAGCGGAGGGCAACCCGGCGGCGGCGACACCCGGGGTTTCAGTCACGGGTTTCCTCCAGAACATGCGCCTCTTCGGGCAAGTCGAGAATGACCTGACACCGGTGCTCGGCAGATCGCCGCGACAGGCCTGCGAGCTGGCCGGACGGAATGGCTTGGCCAAGGGTCACGGCATAATAAGCCACCACTGGCTGACTTTCCGAGAAACCGTGGAACGAAGTTCGAAACAAGCTTAGCACCATCAACGGATATGGGGAGAAGGCCGAACCCGAGAGAAGCAGACCTTAGCGCAATTTAAGAAAAGTCATGGTCGCAAAGCGGGGCTGTCCGCTTCTTTTCCATATACGATAAGATCGACCATTTGGGCGACCGTATCTATCGTAAGCAATTTTGTCGCCGGCACCCCAAAGTTGCTTTCGATCCCGGCCGCCAGACCGACCGCGGAAAGGGAATCGTATCCCAGATCGCTGTAGAACTTGTCCGTAATCCTTACCCGGACTTTGCCTCGCCGGGGGGAGTGCTCCTCTATCAATTCGAGGAGACGTTTTATGGCCCGAGCCTCATCCTGGTAACCCTTCGCCGGCTCCTTTGCCGCCGTGGTGTTGTCTGTATTCATATTCTGGATAACGGGACCTTCATGGGTCGCCAAAGCCATCAGTTCGTCCGCCTGGAACAATCGCCGGCATTCCCCCCGGCGAATTTTTCCACTCGTGGTCTTCGGGAGTGAGCTGTGCTTGACCAGAAGCAGGTAATCCGCCTGGACGTCACACGAATATGCGACCGACTCCTGGATCGCGCGGATGACCGCATCCCCGTCCAGATGGTTTCGATAGGTGCGATGGATTTCCTGCAGGATGACGAGCTTCTCCCGGCCGTTTTCCTCCCACGCGAACGCCGCGGCTCCGTGGGCCTGGCAGGCCGGGTGCGCACCGGAGCTGAGGAACTCCAGGTCCTGAGGGTATAGATTTCGTCCGCGAATCACGATCAGATCCTTGATCCTGCCGGTCACGAACAACTCTCCCTTCCAAACGAAACCCAGGTCGCCCGTGCGAAGCGCGGGGCCGAACCCCCCATCCGCCGTCCTGGCTCTCAAATCGTGCTCCGAAGTTTCAGGCCGCCCCCAATACGCTTCCGCCACGTTGGATCCGGTCACCCAAATCTCCCCCACCGATCCATCCTGAGTCAAAATCTGACGCGATTTGGGATCGACAATCCTCAGCTCCAAATCCTCGAAAGCGCGGCCCGTCCCGGACAAGGCAACGCCTTTCGCATCTGCCGATACTTCGCGGGCCAGACCCTGCTCCAGATTGGTCCGATCGAAATAACGTTCGACGGGAGGCAGGAGGTGGTCTCCGCCCGTGACAAACAATACCGCCTCGGCCAACCCATAACACGGATAGAAAGACTGGTGTCGGAATCCGCAGTCACAGAATGCCTCCGCGAAGGCCCGCATGATCTCCGGTCGCACGGGCTCCGCCCCGTTGAACGCCAACCTCCAGCTGGAGAGATCCATTTCCGCCTTCTGCTCCGCGGTGGTTTTTTGGACGCAATGCTCATAGGCAAAATTGGGTGCACCCGTGAAGGTAATTCCCATTTGAGATACAACCTCCAGCCACCTCACCGGGCGGACCAGGAATCGGGCCGGGGCCATATGCCACACCGGCGTTCCAGTATAAAGGGGTTGGAGGACCTTCCCAATCAGTCCCATGTCATGGTGAATCGGGAGCCAGGAAAGTGTTCGATCCGATGGCACGATCCCAAACGCCGCCTCTATCATTTTCAGATTCGCCATCAAATGGCGGTGACGCACCATCACCCCCTTGGGCATTGCCGTGGAACCCGAGGTATATTGCAGAAAGGCCAAATCATCGGCCACCACGTCATCGGGGGTAAACGGCCCCTCACTCTCGCGTTCATCGGTTATAAGCCAGGGCAAGGCCCCGATGATCGCCAAAGGGTCGGTGAAGGCTTTTAATCTTTCCGCAAACTCCAGCGTGCTCAGGATAACCTTCGCACCGCAATCCGCCGCGATCGCCCCGACCCGGGCAAACGAACGATTCTGGCGGGGTGGAAGAACGGGAACCGCCACGATGCCCGCATACAGGCATCCATAAAACGCCACCACAAAATCGATCCCGGGCGGGTAAAAAAGCAGGGCTCGTTCCCCTTTTTTGAACTGCGAACGAAGCCGGCCCGCGACAGCCGATGCCGCCCGGTCCAAATCACCATAGGTGAGCACCTCACCCGCGGATTGTTCGTTGGGAAGGAAACAGAATCCCATTTGCCCCGGAGCCTCGCGGGCACGGCTGCGGGCCACCTCCACCATGTGCGCAAACCCATCGTCGATCCGGCTGAGCTCACCGTCCGCCAGGCCTGGTCCCGCCCCTCGTGCAGACGACAAGGGACGGTCCGAGTTCCCCGGCGAACCTGGTCGTGCCGATTCGGTTTCGGATTCAATACTCATAACCCGGCCGACTGAAGTTGAGTTGGATTGATGAGACCCAGCGTTTCCTCAAACCGCTCAAAAACCCGCTGAATCTGCCATTCCGACACGATGGCTTTGTTAAAACCAACCTGAAACTCATCACCGGTCTCATATTGGAAATAAAACGCATTGATGTCGCAGTGGTTGCTTTTTCGACCCTGGCACGAAATGGGATGAAACGTGAGGCCCCCGATCCGCCGGGGCTCCTGCTGCGATCTCAAGAATGCTGAACTCGCCGGATCATAAACATTCGCATTGATGGGGAATGAGAAATAGGCATCGCCAAAGCGATTTGTTAACAGCGACAACTCCTTCCGCAGGGCGAGCATGGGAATGCCACCGGTTGATACATAGAGACTGAGCGTTTTGGAAAACTCCGGCAGCAAACACTCAAACGGTGCCTCGGCATGGCGAATCACCAGCGGCAGGATGTTAAACAATGGACCTTCAACTTCCGCATTCAGCAGCCGGGGAAAGCTCAGGAAAGCGCTTCCCATCATAACCGTTGAACGGTCCAAAACTGCGGCCACGGTTTTAGCGATCAGGAGGTGGATTGTCTTGGTGACGCTGACGTTGTTCTCATACGCCAGCCGCTCCAGGGCGCGTTTTGCATCAAGCCCGATCGTAACCTTTTCATAGTCCACCAAACTGTATCGGCCATCACCGCCACCCCTGTTCTCGAACGATGACGGGCGCGCGTCGGACAACAGCCTTCTCCAAAAATCACAGGCCCACTCATAATCCTCGGTTTCGAGGCAACGGTTCTCCCAGGCCACATATTCCCGGTAATCCCGAACCTTCGGCTCATCCGTGCAGCCCGCAATACCGTGAAGGAAATGGCCGATGATTTTGGCAATATTCGTCGAGTCATAGGTAATGTGGTGAAGCGAAACGATGAGATGGGCGTGCCCCGCTTTGGCCCTGATGCACTTTACCCTGATGGGACTCTGCCTGAGATCGATCTGCAGGTCACTGACCTGCTTTATCTCATGTTCAATCCACTCGGGTGAGTCCCCGTCAGCCCATTCATGCTTAACGGGAAGATCCGGCTGATCTTCGACCACCGCTTGAACCGCGTCCTGATCGATAGGTGAATAGGTTGTCCTCAGGAGCGGGAACACTTCCAAGGTTCTGCGCAACGCTTCATCAACGGCCGTTTCGCTGACCGGGCCCTCAATCCGGTAGGCGAGGTAAAAGGTATGCGCATCGCGGTTGTCAGCCCACGTCTTGTAGAAAAGGCGCTGGTTGTCGGATGCCTCATAAACCCTGGGTAACGGGGCGACGGCTGGGATCACAAAATTCATCCTCTCACGAACCGAAGATCCTTGCGTTCACGTAATCCCGGACCGGCCTCATTCGGCGGCGGACGACCCTCCCCCGTCGGCAACCACACCACCGGGAAATCTGTTTGGGGTTGGGGACGGCTTCAGGTATCCCCTCCCTGATCATGATTTGCCCCCGGGCGGAGGGCGGCGGCAGGTGAGCGGATGGATCGCACGAGAGACAAACCCCCATCCGCCGGGGATCGTGCAACTACTGGTCTTCATGAAAGAGAGTCCATTGAGTCGGGTTCGGAGATTGGCGTGGTCGACGCCGGGTCGCGGCGAAGCCCAGCGCCAACAATCCCACCACCGCCGCATACGTTCCGGGTTCGGGCACGGCCGACACCGATATCGGAGTATTGGCAATGGAATACCGGGAGGTGTCGGACCCGTTGTTGACCACGAATGATCCTATCGTCGTGGTGGCGACGGATGCTCCGTGGAAGTGTGAAACCAATACCGGAGAGTCCCGAGCAGGGAAGAAATCAATGAGAGGAGTTCCGGTGGGGAGAAAATCCGATACGGTCACGCCCCCAAAGGAAAAAGTAGACGGACCATATGAGGGGGTGGATGAAACAGCAAAGCCCAGGGTTCCGATATAGGGGAAGAACGCAAAGCCTCCTGATTGGCTGGTGATCGTGTAATTGCCGTCCAGGCTCGTCGAGCCGGATACCGTGAGGGTTCCGTCAGCGACCTCCGCATGTGCAAGGGCTGTAGTTCCATTATAGGTTTCCACCTCAAAACTCATCGTCCAGGTCGATGAAGCGAACCCTTCCGGGTCGGCGCCGCTGGCAAGGACGGGACTGAAGGTGATCGAAAGCGTGACCTGAGCCGGCAAGGCCGAAGCGGCCAGGAGGAGCGAGCAGACAAGGGTGAAAAGACGCACGATTTTAGACATGAAAACCAAGTCGATAAAAGTTGTCTGGAGGATGGGTTAAATCGTCACAGGGCCAAAGCCCGCGACACTACCGGCGCCACTGTCGTTGGTATGGACAACCGTGAAAAACCGGGCGGAAAGTGAGATGGAAAAGAGACCAAATCCGAGGCGGGCCAGCGGAAGAAAGGACTTCATGAGAATAAAATGAGTGGATCCCCCGAGGAGAGCGGGTTGCGAAGTTCTCCAGTCTAACTTTACGTCCCCGACATGTCATTGCCTCCCTGTTCCAATTCTGGCCCGCTGGTGTCCCACCGGTCTCCAAGTCTTAACATTTTCTTTATTCTGGCGGATTGCCATGGATGAATGGGTTGAGGATTCCCCGGGACGTCACCGGCCTTCCCCCAGCGTGTTGTGGAAGGCAGAGGACCGGTCCGAGGCGACCTCGGCGCTGAAGGCGTGGTGGGGTCCCTTTGGTCGGGCCAAGCCGATGGATCGACCGGAGAAGGCCGGGGAGGAACTGGAGGCTGCGCGCATCGGCTCCGCCGTTTTTCTCACGCTGCGACACGGGGCATGGCGGTTCGTCGAACATCCGGCCCGCCAACGCGAGACGCAGCCCCGCTGGCTGGCGATTGAACGAATCACCGAAGGAATCGAACACGGGCAGGTGGCGGGCGAACCCTATGACTGCCAGGGAGGTGAGGTCATCCTGCGCGACTGGTCGCGGCCGGGCGAATGGGAGCGCCCTGCGGCCACGGTTTGCCGGAGCCTGTTTGTGCCGGCCCACACAGTGCCGATCCACCTGTTCATGCGGGGGCAGCCGGGACGCTGGTCGTGGCCGGTCGAATCGCCTGTGGGCCAGCTCCTGGCCACCGTGTTGGATGCTGCGGCAACAACCCGCCGGGCGGATGACGATACGCAGGACAACTTCCTGTCCGCCGTGCATGGCCTGATAGCCGGGCTGGTGCCCCGGGAAGAGTCCGAGGAGGTGGACGACAACGGGTTACCGCCGGTGGCGGGTCTGATGCGGGACTACCTGCGGGCCCATCTGCGGGATGAAACCCTGGGCGTGGCCCACTTGGTGACGCGGTTCCGCTGTGCGCGATCGACGGTTTATCGCTGTTTTGCGGATGTGGGTGGAGTGCGGGCGTTTGTGCAACGCGAGCGTCTCGTGGCCTGCCGGGCTGCGCTCAGATCGGCCCTCATTGAGGAGGGGAGTCCCTCGATTGCGGCCGTGGCCTTGGACTGGGGTTACAAGGAGCCGGCCCATTTCGTGCGGGCGTTCCGCACGACTTACAAAGAAACCCCGGGAACATGGTTGGCCCGGGAACGCACCAAGCACCGTGATCCCACGTTCAATCCGTTTGAAGGGCGCGATGGTGTGCCGGTTGAAATTCAGACGATCCATCGCTGGCTTGGATTAAGAAACGAGTAATTTTACATAAAATCTTAATGTAATCTTTAGGTATTGGTCGCTAAAGTGAGGCGATGAAGTTGCTCGTCGTGGAGGACAATCGCTGGATGCGAGTTCAGCTCGAGCGTTTGTTGCAGCGAGAGAGTTATGCGGTTGATCTCGCCGAGGACGTGGCGACTGCTCTCGAAAAGGCGGGCATTAATGACTACGACGCCATGATTCTTGATGTCGGTCTCCCTGATGGCGATGGTTTTGAACTCCTGGAGGAGCTACGAAGATTTTACGACGGCCCGATTCTGTTGGTGACGGTCCAGAAGACGTTGCCATCCCGGCTGCGGGGCCTCGATGCCGGAGCCGACGACTACCTGACCAAACCGTTTGCCCGTGAAGAGCTCCTCGCCCGCCTCCGGGCGGTCACTCGCCGGTCAAAAGGACGTATTGCCACGTTTGTCGAAGTCGGTGACGTGGGCATCGATCTTAATGCCCGGCGGGTTTACCGAAACACAGAAGAAGTCCGTTTGACTCACCGGGAGTATACGATTTTGCGCTACCTGTCGCTCCGGCGGGGGCAAATCGTGAGTGCATCGGAATTGATGGAGGCGATTCACAGTGAACACCACGACACGATGTCGAATCTCCTCAATGTGCACCTTTCCAGTATCCGCAAAAAACTGGGCAAAGGCCTGGTCAAAACTTTCCGCGGGCAAGGCTACATGCTGGCGGATGCTCCATGATGAAGGTCACATTTTCCCTCCACTCCTACCCGGGTTGATTCCCCCCGTTGCTGGCCATGCAAAACTCTCCATCCCCCGTCCAGTCACCTGCACTGGAAGTCCTTGCCAACTTGGCGAACAAGCTGCACCAAAACCCGTTGGCGATCATCGAGCGCGGGCCTGACCTGTATCGGAGGTTGGCCAGCGACGGAGATCCGAAACCCATGGCGGAGTGCATTCTCCTGCAAGCCATGGCGCGGCACCGGTTGGGGCGTCGCGAAGACACCGAGGACTTCATCGCGGAGTGGGAGGAAACCTTTGAGGAGCTGAATCAAGCGCGGGAAATGGTGCGCATGCTGAACCTGCGCGGCTTGCTCGCCAAGGGGGAGCACAACTACAAGCAGGCAATCGCGTTCTTTCGTCGTGGCCTGGAGTTGACCAACGAGCCTTCCCTGCGGGCCGGCTTCTGCGGCAACCTCGGGCGCATCTTCAAGGACCTGGGGGATTACGGTGCGGCCTCCGATCTTTTTCTCGAGGCCTTAAATCAAATCAAGAACAGCGACCGCCCGGGGGATCTTGCCCGCACGTATACGAATCTGGCCGACGTGTGCCATGTGCAGGACCAGCATGAACTCGCGCTTCGTTACCTGGACGAAGCGCAGGAGCAGGCGGTGCAAGCCGGGATCATCGGCTTGCACGCGGAAATCTGCCTCTACCGGGCCCGCACGTTGGAAAAACTTGGCCGCCAAACACTGCAGAGGGACGCCTTGGAGGACGCCGCGCGCCTCGCCGATGCGAGTCCGGACATCAAGGCTGGATTCACCTACCAACGGTATGTTGTGCAGCTTGAGCGCGCCAAGTTTGAGCTGCGACATGGCGATACGGACGCGGGCGTGAAGGTGCTGCGGGAGCTGTCCTCTCCGTCCGGTGAACTGAATGATCGCGAAGCGATCGATGCCCATCTAACCTTGGCACGGCATTCCAGCACCGGCGCGGAGGAAGCGGTTTCTCATTTTGAAGCTGCCTTGGCTCTTGCTCTCGAAATCGACCTTCGTGCCCAAGAGGCGCAGGCTCGTGCGGGCCTCGCTCAACTGCTTCAGTCAAGCGACCCCACGGTGGCATGCGAGCATCTCACCAAAGCGCTGCAGCTTGAGCGCACGCTTTATTCGGAGGAAAGTGCCCGGCGTTTACAGGCGGTGGGGCTCCATCGCGAGACGAGTGAGCTTCAGGAAAAACTCAGCCAGGAACGGCGGGTGCGCGAGGAGACTGCGCGGCTCCTCGCCGAGGTGGAGAAACAAAAAACCCGCGCCCAGGAGGCCGACCGCGCCAAGACCGCCATCCTTGGCATCGCCGCGCATGACTTAAGCAACCAACTGGGCGCCCTTGTCCTCGGAGTGAAGTCGCTGCAGGTGGAGTGTGAGCGGCATGCGGCGATTGCACCGTGGCGCGACGATGTTCACGACCTCGATTCGGCTGCCACGGAGCTGCGTGAACTCCTCCGCCGCCTGCTCGATTACTCTGCGATTCAAAAGGGCACATTGTCCTCCCGTCCGGAAGAGACAGATTTGATCGGTCTCGTGAAGCGTTGTGTGGAGGATTGGCAGAGCGTCAGTGCCGCCAAAGCACAGACCCTGTCCGCCACCCCGCCGCTGGAAGCGAAACTGGTCGCACATGTTGATCCCGCCCGGCTTGCGCAGGTGCTGCACAACTTGATCAGCAATGCCCTGAAATACGCCCCCCGGAATACACCGGTCGAGGTGGTGTTGAAGTTGTTTGGAGACAGTGCGTTGATCGAAGTGGCCGATCGAGGCCCGGGCATCGACCCGGCCGACCAGCCCCAGCTCTTCCAGGCCTTCCGCGCCCTTTCCAACCGCCCCACCGGCGGTGAGTCCTCGACCGGACTGGGCCTGCACATCGCCAGGGCCATTATCGAAAATGAAGGAGGCCAAATCGGTTATCTTGCCCGACCAGGCGGCGGGAGCATGTTTTGGCTGACCGTGCCGCTGATCGAGAGAGTCGGGGAAGGCGAGGGCCGGTAGGTTTTCCTGCGGGGAGGGGCCTCAACAGAGGAGGCATTTTGGGCAAGATATGCCGAGCTCTTCTCCCCGGACTGTTGTAGGTTAGGTTGTCGAAGAATCTGTGTCGTCCGAGCGGACGCACTCAGCGCGATCGCCCGGGCGGCCCAACCACCCCAAGGAGAAGCGCTGCCATGAAGACTTTTACCCCATTCTTTATCGTCGGCCTCGGCTTAATCATGGTGATTTTGTCGGGCTGTGCCCCGGGTCCCAAATCCACCCGTGGATTTGTATTTCCCGAAGGAGATTTGGCCCGTGGCAAATCCACCTTCGTGGATTTGAAATGTTACGAGTGTCACCAGGTGGAGGGAGTGGGCGATCTGCCCAAACCGGAGATTGAGCCAAGTAAAGTGATCGCTCTGGGAGGAACGGTCAGGACAACCAAGACCTATGGGGATTTGCTCACTGCCATCATTCATCCGGATGCGTCCGTCACGGCAGAGGCGGCCGATCGAACGGAGGCCGACGACACGATGCCCAACGTAAATGAAGTAATGACCGTGCAACAGTTGCTGGATCTGGTGACGTTCCTGTCTCCGCGATATGAGAAGTTGGATCCGCTATATCATGACTATTACATGCCGTAGCGGCGGCTTAGGCACGACGCACGATAAACCCGAAAACGGCGGCTCCGGCAGGGGCCGCCGTTTGCTTGGCAGGATGCTGGGTGCAAGGGGCGCTTGAGAGAGCGCAGGGCGTTTACGCCTCGAGCTCTTCGAGCAGGGTGCGTCCCTGGGCTTTGAGGTCCTCCACGCTGACTTCACCCTGGTCGACTTTGGCGAGCAGGGCTTTCTGCGATTGGTAGTCCTTGTTCACCACGCCGGCGTGGCTCTGCAGCATGCGCCAGGCTTTGCGCCGCTCCACGTTGAAGAGCACCATCTGGCGGCTCATCTTCATGGGGATGTGTTTGCCGTTGCCGGCATCGTATTTGATGTAGACGCCGAAGTCCGGAATGTAGGCCCGGCTGGCGGGATCGTTGTAGCGGCGGTTGACGATGTCCTGCTGGGTGACCCGCAGCAGCACGTCCTCAAGATGCTCCATGTGCTCCACTTCCGCGGGCTTGGCCTTCTTGATGTGCTGGCGGAAGCGGGCCTCGGTGCAGGCCCAGTGGGCGATGGTGTAGGCGTATTTCTCGTCGGTGTCGCTATACTTGGTCTGCCACCAGTCGCGGTCGGGGTTCTTGTTGCCCTTGAGGGACAACGCCTCGGGATAGGATTCGCCGAGGCGGGGATCAAAGACGAACTCCGGCAGGCAACGGCTTTCGCGGACGCGCTCAGCCTGCTTGGTGGCCATGTTGTCGGCCACGCCGTGCTCGGGCTGGCAGGTGGTGTAGCTCTGGAAGAACGACGTGCCGCGATACTCGAGGGCACTCAGCATCGACGCGTAGAACTTGGCCGAATCCGCCATCGAGACCTGCGCCAGGAAGGGCGAGCCGTGGCCGTTGAGGAAACACTCGGCGATGTTCTTCATCTCGTTGAGTTTTCCCTGCGAGGCCGCGCCGGCCTGGTTCATGTCGAAGCCGCCGGTCATGGGCGAGTGGTCGGAGTTCTGGCCGCCGGTGTTGGAGTAAACCTGGGTGTCGAGCATCAGCAGGTTCACGTTGGGGCGATTTTGTAGGATGACTTTGGATACGTTCTGGAAGCCGATGTCCCCCATGCCGCCGTCGCCGCCCACGCACCATACTTTCGGGAGCTCCTTGATTTCCTGATCGGTCATCAGGGCGTCGGTGAAGTGGGTGTATTCGAAATAGCGGGCTTCGTCCAGGGTGTCGCCGCCGAACAGGTGGTCGACCATGCGTTCGGGGATGATGGAGTGGCGGGCGTTTTCGGAAATGAACGTCTCCCCCATCATCCAGCTGATGGTGGCGCCATCCTGGAAGAGGGAGTTGAGCCACGGGTAGGGGTGCGGGTTGTTGGGCGGAGTGGACCCGTAGACGGTGTTGCACCCGGTGTGGGCCCCCATGGCCATGACGGCCATGCCGTTGTCCAGGCGGCCGTCGACCGCCCGCAGGACCTTGTGGTTGAAGGCCTCCATCTTGAGCACCTCGCAGATCGCGTTGACGCATTCCTGGTCGGTGATTTCGCCGTGCTCCGCGAGGCGGGCATCGGTGTCGGCGTCGGTGTCACCACCCAGGCCCATGATGATGTGGGCGACGAGCCGTTTCCACGTGGCGTGGGTCTTGGGATCGTCTTTCGCCAGTTTGGCCAAGGCGGTGGTGCCCTCGCGCTTGAGCTGGCCCATTTTTGCGGTGAGGCGATCGGCCTTGGCGTGGAAAATGGGGCGCATGTAGGCCTCGGTGACCGAGGTCAACGAGTGCAGCACCGGCTTCTCGCCGCAGCCGGCGCAGGCGCCGTCGCCGGAGGTGAGGGCGTCGTAGTTGCGGTTCACCATGAGGTGATTGCGCAGGGCGGCCGGCCGGGACTTTTCCGGCGCGCCATCTTCGTATTTGCCCAGGAATTTCTGCGGCGTGTCCGGCAACAGGCGAAGGAACTCGGTCGCCGAGATAAGCTCGGCGTTGTAGTCCTCGGTGTCTTCAACCATGCGCAGGGCGTTGTGGTCGCCGCACTCCTCCACGCAGAGGCCGCAGCCTTTGCAAAGGTCGGACACGAAGATGGAAAAAATGCCGCCGGCGCCCTTTTCCTTCCGCTCCAGGGAAAGAAACACGGCGGGCACCTTAAGGTAGGACAGCGGCAAAATGTTGAGGATGCCGTCGAGCTCGAGGGCGGCATCGGTGGAAATCCCGGGTGTCTCGCGCACGATGTCCATGACCAGCTCGCGCACCGTCTCGCCTGCCTTGGCCTTGGCATTGCCCAGCATCTTTTCGCGGATGGCGTCGTCGATGTCGGGAATGGCGGCGTGGATGGCGGCGCGTTGGTCGGCGTCGGTCACGTAGTTGTCGACCGCAGTGACAAGCAGGGTCTGCAGGTCGTGGGCGCTGTTGGGCAGCGCGGTGTCGGGACAGGACGTGATGCACTCCATGCACTGGGTGCAGTTCTCGGCGTAGTATTTGGGGGTCTCGCGGCGGGAGCCGTATTTCGACGTGGTGGCCCCGGTGGCCGCGGCCATCACACCGACGGCGGCGAGGGGTGACGCGGGTTGGTCGTAGCCGAGGCCGGCGCGGTATTCGCCATCGAATGTCTCGGTCTTGTACATCGGCAGGCCCTCGGGTTGTTCGGCCGAGGAGGCAACTCCACAGCTGCCGCCGCAGTCGGAGTTGGCCGGCAGGAGCAGGGTGCCACGCATGGAAGAAGTGTCCGGGGCATTGATGTCACCGTGGGGGACTTCCTGCAGGAGGGCTCCACCCTGGGTCATGACCTCCATGTTGGAGTTGACGACGGCTTCGCCAAACTTGCCGAACTTCTTCTCGTATTGCCCGCGAACGACCTGCGCAAAGTGCTCCTCGCCGATGTCGAAGTTTTCGAGGAAGGGGGACACTTTAAAGAATGCGCCGAGGAAGCTGTTGCCTTGCATGCGCAGCTGCAGATCGGGCCGGTTGGTCGCGCCCCGGGCGATGTTAAAGCCGGGCAGGATAAAGACGCGGATCCGTTTCGCGATGATCTCCTCGCGGTATTTTTTAGGGATGCGTTCCCAAGCCTGCTGGGGCGATTCGGCGGATTCCCACACGAACGCGCCGCCTTCGACCAGACCCTCGATCGGATTGATGTGGGTGAACGCCTTGGGATCGCAGCAGAGCACAACGTTGACGTGCTTGAGGTCGCAATTGACGCGGACCCGCTCGGGCGCGGCGGTCAGGAAGTAGGAGGTGGGTGAACCCTTTTTCTCGGAACCGTATTTGGGATTGGCGGAAACGTGAACGACCTCCTTGGGGTTGCCCGCCTCATCGGTGATTTCGTCGCGCTCGGCCACATAGGTGCCGAGTTCGCCGATGATTTCCGCGAGGTTTTTCCCGGTCGTGATCATGCCCCAGCCGCCGATGGAGTGAAGACGCACGGCGATGGCCTTGTCGGGGAGGAGGGAAGGTGTCTCCTCGGCACAAACCGAGTAGGGATGATCGACGCCCAAATTGAAGAAGGTGATGCCTTCGGCGGCGGTGCGACCATCCTGGCGGGCGCGGCCTTCGGCCACGAACTCGTAAGCGCCGATGGTATGTTCGGGGCGGAAGTCGCGGGAACCGAGGCCATAGCAACCGGAAAACAACCGCGGCATGTCGGCCTGTTGGATCGTCGGAATCCCGTCGGGATGCGGGAATTCCGGATGGGCGGCCGCCTTGTCGAGCGCGACACGAATTTCACGCGTGAGCGGATTGTCGCCGGCGAACGGTTCGTCGGTGCGCTCGAGGACGATGACGGATTTTTTGCCTTTGAGGGCGTTGACCACGGCGGCCTGCGGGAAGGGCCGGATGACATTGATGTGTACGGAACCAACCTTCACCCCGCGGGTGGTCCGGAGGTGATCCACTGCGGCTTCGATGTTCTCGGCAGCCGAGCCGATCGAGACGAAGGTGATGTCGGCGTCGTCATTGCGGTATTCGCTGACCATGCCGTAGAAGCGGCCGGTGAGACGGCCAAACTCCGCGTAGGCCTCATCGAGCATCTCGACGACGGGTTCGACGAAATTGTTTCGGCGGGCGACGACGCCATTCATGTAATGCTCCTGATTTTGGACGGGGCCGATCAGGGCCGGGTTGGTCAAATCAATGACCTTGGGGATGCGGCGCCGGGTGGGACCAAAGAGCTGTTTCTGGGCCTCGGTCGGGCACGCGATGATGTCGTCGGGCGAGCCGAGAAACTCCCGCAGGAGTTGGGATTCGTGCTTGAGAAAGGTGCGTTCGAGGTGGGTGGTGAGAAACCCGTCCTGGATGTTCATGCCCGGCGTGAGGGCTTTTTCGGTCACGCGGCGCAGGATGACCGCCTGGTCGGCCGCCTGTTGGGCGTCCTTCGCGAACAGCATGATCCAGCCGGTGTCGAGCGCGGCATAGATGTCGTCGTGGCCGCAGTGCACATTCAGGGCGTGTTTGGTAAGGGCGCGGGCGCCCACCTCCAGCACCATGGTGCTGAGTTTGCCCGGAGCGTGGTAATACTGCTCGATGCCATAAACGATGCCCTGGCCGGAGGTGAAATTGACGGTGCGTTTGCCGGTGACGGAAGTCGCGATGGCGCCGCCCTGGGCGGAGTGCTCACCCTCGGTTTCGATTGCGAGGGTAGGGCGGCCAAAAACGTTCAATTGGCCCTTGGCGCGGGCGAACTCAAACATCTCACCCATTTCGGTGGACGGAGTGATCGGATAGAAGATACCGGCTTCGGCAATACGTGCTTCGGTGTAGGCAGCGACGAGTTGATTACCATTGGTGGTAATCTTGATGCCCGGATACTTGGGTTTGTGAGCGACCATAACGATATGGGTTGGCGGACAGAGGCGGTAATTCGGCGCGGCTCGCGCGCGTGGGTGCACGCGAACGCAGGCTTAAATATGCTCAATCGAAGTCCCAGCGGCCAAGGCTGGAGGGGCTTGTGGCAAGACTATGGCAAAATATGCGCAGTCAGTCGAGAGAAGTTCGCTGCCACCGTCTCCTCTAGAATCGCGGGTGCCATGCCCCGCAGGTGCGCAAGATCTGCGTAGGCCTGGGTGAGGTTGGCCGGATGATTGATCATGTTATAGTTGGGCGAACCGGGCCAGGGGTGGCGAGGGCTTTCTGTGCCTGGTCGTCTTTGTTTCCGATGTCGGCGTGGAAAGTGAAGGGCCGAAGACCGCGCGGGGGGGGGAGCGTTTTTGTCCCCGGCTTACTTCCGAGTCTGTCTGAGCAGGAAGACGATGGCGGGCAGAGTCAGCAGGGACACCCAGCCAACGTAAGGGAGAAAGGCCTCCGCATGGCTTAGCCAAGTTTCGTTGATCGTCGGAGCAATGGCCACCAAGCCCGCTGCCTGGTGGCTCGCGGCAGCGACGGCACCAACGGCGAGTTCACGGGCGGCGGCAACGGCGCCGATGGCCAGCTGCCAACCCGTCGCCAGGCAACCTACGCCAATGTAGCCGGCGGCGATCATGCCTCCGGCCAGCATGCCGAATGCGGTACCACCCAAGGCGAAGATCCCGGCGCAAATGCCGCCGACCGCGATCGACCCGACCGCCACCCCGCCGATGGCCAGAAATCCGTAGGCGAATTCACCGATGGCGATCCAGCCGCGGGCGGTGCCATACTTTTCGGTGCCTGCCGGGCCTATCGCAATGCTGAGAAGCGGCAGGCCGGCGATTCTCGTTTGGGAAACGTAGCGGTGCCCAAGACGGTTGCTGGGAGTCGGTTCGGTAAAGTGCTTCCCCATTATGCGGCTGCCAAGAATCGCGATTGCCGCGAAGCTGCCGGCACAGCCGAGGACAGCCATGGCGAGAACCAGGGCCGGGGAGAGGCCCGCGTCGATCAAGGGGCTGCCCTTGTTGGCGCCAATCCAGGCCACCAAGGCACCCAGGCTCACCGATACGAGAACCCCGGCGACAGTCAGCCAAATGTAGATGCGGCGGACCGCCGCGGGGACCAAAGACGAGCGACTGTAACGCAGGGCCGCCCAGATACCGAGCAGACCGACAGCGCCGCTGACCCATGTGCCCAGTGTCCAGGCACCGGTGGCCGCCGCCTTTGCTCCCGTCGCCGCCGTGGCCGGAAGGCTGGCGGATACCGGAGGCAGGACGGCCATGACACCAGCGGTAAAGGTGGCGCCGGGTTCGGTGCGGGCGAGGGTACTTTCGAGGCGCCGGGTGACCGCATCACGCAGGAGTGTGCGGCCACGGCTCAGGCGTTGCCGGGCGACCTCCTCGGTAAGTTCGAGCGCGGAGGCCACGGCCGCCACTGACTGCTGTTCGCGATAAAAGAGCACCAAGGGATCACGATAGTTGGCAGGCAAGGTCTCCAAGGTTTGCCACAGCATTGCCAACTCTTCGGCCGCCGCCGCCTCATCGCTTGGATCGGCGGTTTCCGCAATCGGTTCGGCGAGGGTGTCCGCGGATACCCCTTCGCCACGACGGGTACGACGCCGGAGGTGGCTGAGGGCGAGCTTGCGGGCGATGCCGCAGACCCAGGCACGAAACCGACCGGTGTCCCGCAGATCCTGCAGCCGGCGCCACGCCAACACAAAGGCTTCCTGGGCGGCATCTTCGCTGGCCATGAAATCCCCGCAGGCCGAGTAGGCAACACTGCAGGCGGCGGACTGATGCCGCTTCACCAAGGCGGCGAAGGCGGAACGCTCCCCGGCCTGCGAGCGTGTGATGAGTTCGGTGTCGGTGGGAGCCGAATCACTGGCAGGGGAATTCATGGCGTGGAGCGAACGCGGGATTGGCGGGAGGTTGGCGGACTCATTCGGTCGGCGGGAAACGGGCAGGGGAATATGGGAGAGCATCATGGCCATTACTCCTGTTCGGCGGCAAAAACCATTACGCTTGGTTCTTCGACGGCTACGCGCCGGCCGCTGGTCGGATCGAGAGCGATTGCTGCCACGGTGCCGCGCTGAGCGGCGGCGGTTGCGGCCGGGGTGGGCACCCACGTGACCCCGGCCTCGTCCAATCGCTCCGTGAAGTCGGCGGAGTAGGCGCCTTCGGGCACAAGGACGGGAGGTGGTGCATTCACGGCTGCGACGTCCGGAAAACTGACCAGCACGGCAGGCGCGGCCAGGATATCCGCGAGCGGTCGCTTCATCCCGAGGCGACCGAGCACAATGCGCAGGGTCTTTGGCAGCAGTGAGGCGCCGATGCTGGCGGTGGCCAGCACGGGGTCACCCTCCCGCAGGACAATCGTATCCAAAATCTGATGTGGCACCCGGCTTCCGGGTTCGATCGCGGCGAGCACGGGTTGCTGGAATCCGGCGGCATCCGGCAGGGGAATACCTCCGACCACAATGCCCGTGGAGCCCCAAACGACTGCATTGATCGTGTGGGTGACCACAGCGATGTTGCCGTCGCGGTCGACCACGACGATGGCGTTGGAATGCTTGGGGGCGTGGTCGATGGTGAGCGGAAGCAGGTCCTCCAGAGCCGGGGCAACAATGTCCGCGAACCGGGAGGAGAGGAAGGTATCCGGTGTCGGCGACAGGTCATTCTCCGCGAGAAGGGTGGCGAGATCGGGACCGGCGACCGGCGCCGTGAGCAGTAGTTGGCTGATACGCGTGAGGTCGAGAAAACTGTCCGGGTTTTCCCAATACGGTGAGCGATCGCCGAGGGCTCGCGCCTCCGCGACACCGAGCCCGGCAAGCAGGGAGAAGGCGCCATGGTGCGGCGGACCGTTGACGTGGACGGTGTGGCCGAAGACCTCGGCCCGATAAGGTTCGCTCCAAATGGGTTCATAGGCGGCAAGATCTCCCAAGGTGACTTTGCCACCATCGCGCTGCACCAGACGGACAAACTCCTGGGCCCACGCTCCTTCATACATGTAGGCCGCTCCCTGCGTGGCGACGGAGCGAAGTGTCTTGGCAAGATCGGACTGCACGAAGCGATCGCCGATTTGGGGCGTTTCATGTTCACCTTGGGCGAGGAAATCTCGGCCTTCTTCGGTGCGGGCGAAGCGCGCTTTGCGCATTTCGAAGAAACCGAACAGGGTGGGCGAAACCTCGATTCCGTTTTCGCAGTACCAGATGGCAGGGGTGAAGAGATCGGCCCACTCCAGTTTACCGAAGCAGCCATGCAGGGCCTCGACGCCCGCAATGAATCCAGGCGTGAGTGTCGTGCGGCCCAGCCCCGCGGTGGCGGTGGCTTCGCGGCCGAATGCGAGAGCACCGAGATCGGCGGTTGGAATGGTCAGCGGATCGAGTTCTGCCCGGTAGCTGTTGAAGCCGGCGTCGAGCGAAAAGACGCGCTCTTCCGCAGCATCGTAGTACAGCATGGTGAAGATACCGGCGTAGGATACCACGGAGCCGAACTGCGTGGTGATCTGGGTCAGCGCCGTGACTGCCGCGGCATCGGCAGCGGTGCCACCTTGAGCCAAGGCCTGTCTGCCGGCTTGAACGGCGATGGGTGAGACCGTGGCCGCGACAATACCGCCGGCAGACTCGATTCGACGGGTTTCGCCCGGGGTCCAGGCGGAAACCTCCCGCTGCTCGGCCCGTATGCGTTCGGCGGCCGGCCAGTTTGTTGGAGCGAGTAGTGACGAATCAGCGGCCGAAGCGGTCAGAGCGATCGTGGCAGACGCGATGGTGAGGAGAATAGGCTGAAGGTGCATGCTGGCAGTCGTCATGGGCGGAGAAAACGTGACAGACATTTTTAGTCTTTTTGCGGAGCTGCGGTTGTGGTGCGCCGGGCAGGTCACAAAGTTAACAGGTCACGGCATATGCCTTCCGTTCTGCATATTGCTCGAGGCCGTAAACGATGCCTTGGCCGGAGGTGAAATTAACAGCGCGTTTGCCGGTGACGGAGGTAGCGATGGCACCGTCTTACACAACGTGTTCGCCTTCGGTTTCGATGGCTAGGGTGGGGCGACCGAAGACGTTGAGTCGCCGATCACGATGCGTGGGCACACGTAACCGCAGACTAAAAATGCCCGGATCCATTCTGACCAACCAAGGCTCGAAACCCCTCTGGCGAAACTATGGCAAAATATTCGCAGTCGCCCGGACGAAGTTTGCCGCCACCTTCTCCTCCAGGACCGCGGGTGCCATGTCCCGCAGGTGCGCAAGATCTGCGTAGGCCTGGGCGAGATTGGCCGGATGATTGGTCATGTCGTCGTCGGGTGAACCGGGCCAGGGGTGGCGAGGATGGGGCGGGGCCATCGCGGGGGCGTCGGTTTCGACGAGCAGTCGGTCGAGCGGGACGGTTTGGAAGGACTTGCGTTGGCGGGTCTTCCGCGGGTCGATGTGGCCGGTGCTGAAGGAGAAGTAGGCCCCCATCTCGACAAACCGAGGCACCATTTCGGGTGAGCCGCCATAGGCGTGGAGGAGAAATCCGACTTGGGGCACCGGCGTGTCTTTCAGCACCTCCAGTAACGGTCCCCAAGCCCGCAGCACATGGATCGAGGCAAATCGGTTGTGTTCGGCGGCCCAGCGAAGTTGCCATGCAAACACGTCCTGTTGTTCCTCAATGCCCGCCACCTTCAGGTCCGCCATTTCCGGCTCGTTGGCGCGGGCAGGTTCGAGAATCCACCGGTCGAGGCCGATTTCGCCGACCAAGGCGCGGGGACTTGCCTCCATGCGGGCGATGAAACGCTCCTGCCAGTCGACGGGCCGGGTGGCGACATCCCAGGGGTGGATGCCGAAGCTGGGAATCACCCAATCGTGGCGAGCCGCCAGGGTGTTGACGGTGCTCCAGTCCTGATCGGGATGGGTGCCGTTGACGATCGCGCCACCGAGGTGGATTTGCTCCAGCTCTGTCGCGATTTTGTCCCAATACGGCGTGAGCTCCTCAAACTGGTAATGGCAATGGGCGTCGTAGAGCATGATGGTGCGCAGGGGTGCGTCAGGCAGTCGGCGGTGGCACGGGTGGCATGGGCACGTCGAGGGTAGCGCAGGCGGCGCGCAGCAGTTCGATCTCGTAGGACGTTACCATTTCATCGCGCACGATGACGGCGCAGGCCGCGGCCACGACCCGTTTTTTGATGGGCGGCGCGGCGCGTCCCAGGCGGTCGAGTGCTTGGTCGAGTTGGGAGAGATCAATCTGGTCCTCGCTGAAAAACCGATACTCTTCGGGTTTGAGCAGGGGCAACTCCGGCCGACCGGCTTCAAAGGCACGGGTGGCATCTTCGCCATCCGTCGTGCCGGCATGGGCCAGGGCCGAGAGGAGCACCGAAATCGGACGGGACAACGCGCCGAAGGAGTGAATCTGCATGCCTCCCTGGGTGGAAGGTCGCCCGGCGGCCTGCAGGTCGTGGCGAACGATCCGCTGCAGGGCGTATTCAAACGGCGTGATCGTCGAGTCGGACGCCGCCAATTGCCGCATGGTTTCGATCAGTTGTTGTTGGACCGGCACCTCCAGCTCACGCAGCCCAACCAGCGCGAGTTGAGCCAGCGGAACCCGCACTTCAACCGGGTGATCCTTGATCTTCTCGAAGTAGCTTTCAGCGGCCTCCCGCCGTCCCGCGGGGATTTTTGACAGCTGGGTGGCGCGGGCGGTTTCCTGGGCATCGAGCAACAACGCGTAAACCAACGGCTCCGCCTCGACGGGATCGCGGGCGGCCTTGCGCAGTGGTTCGCCGAGGCGGCTCAGCAACTGCTGGGCATGATCGGTGCCATCCGCGCTCAACACACCGACGGTTGCGAGCAAGGCCGTGGGTTCGATGGGTATTTTCCCGCCGGTCAAAATGGGCGGAATCGGGGGCGGGGAGGCGGATTCAGGTGAGGTGGTCGACGGCTTTTCTGCAGCGGGTGACTTGGGTTCCGGGCTGATGAACTTGCCGTCGAATTGAGGCTCAATCGCCCGGATTCTTTCCGGCAACGGCGGGTGGGTGGCGAAGCTGCCGCCAAACTTTGCCACGAAGGTTTGGGAGAAGAAACAGTGGTTGATTTGACCGGCTTTCGGCGACGCGATCTCGGGCGACATGGACTGGCCGCCGATTTTCTTCAGCGCACCGGCTAGACCGATTGGATTGCGGGTGAACTGCACCGCCGACGCATCGGCCAGAAACTCGCGCTGACGGGAGACGGCGGCCTGCACCAGGCGGCCGAAAAAATAGCCAATGTAGCCGATCGCCGTGAGCGCCGCGGCGATGGCGAGGTAAACGAGGATGATTCCGCCACCCCCTCCTTTTTTGCCGCTCCCGCGGCTGCGGCTTGTTGAAATCATCCGAACGCGGCGAAACGGACTGAACATGGCCCGGCCGGCGAGACCGATCACGAGGATGCCAAACAAAACGGAGGCGATGCGGAAGTTGAGGCGCATGTCGCCGTTGAGAATATGGCTGAATTCGTGGCCAACCACTGCCTGCAGCTCGTCGCGGTTGAGGCAGTCCAGCGTGCCTTGGGTGACGGCCACCACGGCGTCGTGGGTGGTGAGGCCCGCGGCAAAGGCGTTGATGGATTCGTCTTCGGCCAGCACGAACGTGGTCGGCACCGGCGTGCCGGAGGCAATGGCCATTTCCTCCACGACATTGAGGAGCTGGCGTTCGGCGAGGTCCGTGGTGTCTGCGTTGATCCGGCGTCCTCCGAGCATCTTGGCGACGACCGAGCCTCCGCGGCGAAATGAGATCCATTTGGAGAAGGAAGCCAGCGTAACGATGGTCACGATTACCCCGGTCACGATGCTGAAGAGGTGCGGTTGCCACAGGAGGTCGAGCTGGCTGCCGCCATGCGCATCGAGCATGTCTTGATGCCGCATCAACGCCTGCACTGCCAATGCCGCGCCGTAGCTCGCGATGATCGTGCCAATGACGGCCAGTACAAACAATACGACGAGGTAGCCCGTTCGTTTTTTGGCGACGGCCTGAGCTTCGAAGAAGTCCACGAGGCGGGTGCGTTGGGTGGCGGGGGTCCCGCTGGGATCGAGGAAACCGTGGCGGGCTGACCAGTCGGTTTTACGAAGAAAAATCGACCTTCGGGGCGTTGCGTTCCGTAGGGTCCTCGACCTTGAACAACTCTGCGGGAGCGAAGCCCATGGCGCCCGCGACGACGACGGCGGGGAACACCTCGCGGCGGGTATTGTAGGTCATGACGGAGTCGTTGTAGGCCTGCCGGGCGAAGGCGATTTTGTTCTCGGTGGACGTGAGTTCCTCCGTGAGCTGGGCCATGTTCTCATTGGCCTTGAGGTCCGGGTATTGTTCGGAGACGACCATCAAGCGGGAGAGGGCGCCGGCCAGGCCGGTTTCGGCGGCGCCAAGGTTCTGGAGATTGCTCGCCAGCGCGGGATTGGCGGCGGCGGCTTCGGCGGCAGCGGCGGCGATGTTGCGCGCCTTGATCACGGCCTCAAGGGTTTCACTTTCGTGCTTCAGGTAGCCCTTGGCTGTTTCGACCAGGTTGGGAATCAGGTCGTAACGTCGCTTGAGTTGGACGTCGATTTGGGCGAACGCGTTTTTGAAGCGGTTGCGGAGTTTGACGAGTCCGTTGTAGATCCCCACTGCCCACAAAACGATCATGACGGCAAGGACAGCGAGGACGAGAAGAGTGATCAGGGAACCAGACATAGTTGAAGGGGATGAAGGGGCGACCAAGCTGGGCGATTGAGTGCTGAGTTGCGAGCGGCAAACCGTTACAGGATGCGACTTCGTTTGTAGGGAGGCGACGGGGATTAGACCGCTCCGGTGGCAAGCTGCGCAATGCGTTCGCGCACGGCGGCGAGGCCGTTGAGGCGGGTCGGGGTGAGGTTCCGGGTCACTCCGAGTTGCTCGAGCACGGTCACTTGCGCGGTGGCGGCTTCGATCGTCGAAACCCCGGTGAAGGCGCGGCAGAGCAGGTGCACCAATGCCCGCACCAGCGGCGAATCGCAGTCGGATTGAAACGTCCAGCGGTCGCCCGTCCGGGTTGCCTGTATCCAAACTTTGGATGTGCAGCCGGGAACATGGTTGGCGGCGGTGCGATCGGACTCGTCGAAATGGGGCAGGTGGCGCACGGAATCCACGATGGCGCCAAGGCGCTCCTGGGGATTTTCGATGAAGGCGTAGTCGTCGAGGATGGCTTGCTGGTTTTCGGCAACAGTCATGGCGGAATTGGTTCCGAGCTTTCGCGCAGGGCGGGCACGACGTCAAAGCGGGATCGACGGCGCACGGCCGGTGCCGGGCCAAGCGCCGGACTTGCCAGACGACGGTGCGGCGGCATGTTGGCGGGGATGTTTGCACGCCGAGGCGGGTTAATCGCAGTGATGATGGTGGCTCTAGCAGGGAGCCTCATCGCCCAACCGACGGCGGATCCCGCGCCGCTGATGGGAGGGGTGCTGCCGCCGAGTGGTCAGGGGGAAACGATTGCCCAGGAAGGCGTGGCCCGACGGGCGCAGGAGTTGGGTTTCACTTCGGTGGCGGTGGGGCTTTGGCAGGAGTTGGTGGCTCAGGCGACGGATCCGGTGGAACAGGATCAACGCCTGCTCGCGCTGGCAATGGCCCAGTTGGAGATGGGCGATGCGGTTGCAGCGCAAGCGGTGTTGGACCAACTGACCGAGTCCACTTCTGCGGCCGCGCAACTTCGACGGGGTTTGGTGCAGGCCAGTCAGGGCGATTTCGAAAACGCCGAGGACACCCTGGAGGGAATTGAGCCCGCGGAACTCCCGGCGGCGGAGGTCTCCTGGTATCACTACTTGGCCGGTATCCTGGCGGATGAGCGGGCTGATTTGCGTGAAGCTCGCGAACAGTTTGCCGCCGCGATGGAGGCGGCCACATCGAGCTTGCAACGGGCGCGTTTTGAACTCGCCGATTTGACTTCTCAATGGCGCGAAACCGAACCCACCAACGCCCAGTTGGCGCAACTGCGGCGGCGGATGGAGCAGTATGCGGGGGAGCGCGTGGGGTTTGATGCCGCCAAGCGCTACGCGGCGGTTCTGGCGGCACTCGGGCGGTCGGAGGAGGCGGTGACCTTTCTGCAAAACCAACTGCTGACCCTGCCGTCGGCCGAGCGGATGCTGCGGGATGATTTGCGGCTCCTGCTCGGATTGATTGCCGGGCCCGATTCGGGAATCGGCCGCAACGCGTTGCTGCGTTTGTTGGAGCAGGGGCAAGCCCGGTCCAAGCAACGGATCGCTTTGCGCATGTTGGCCCAGAGTGCCACCACCGAGGTGTCCCGCGCGCAGTTGCGGGATCAGCTGAATGCTCTCCTGGGCGGACCCGAGCGGCATCCCATTGAACAGGATCTGATCCTGTTCCGCGCCCAAATGGCGGAAGCGGCGGATGACGCCACCCGCGATGCGCTGGCTTTGCTGGAGCGGTTTCCCGCCTCGGATTTGCGCACGGCGGCGTTGGGAATTTTGGTGAGTGCCGCGTGGGAAGATGGCCGGTATCGGGCCGCGGCCGGATACGCGGCGCAGGCGAGGCGTGAACTTGATGCCGGTAACGCGGCAATCAGGGCGGAGTTGGGCGTGTTGCAGGCCGAGGCGTTTTTTCGCGGCGGGGATTACGGGAGCGCGGCGGACGCTTACGCCGCCGCATTGGATGAGCCCGTGGCGGGGGTTGAACCAGGGGAGTTGATTTTCCAGGAAGTCCTGGCACGCGTGCGCGACGGCCAGCTCACTACCGCCGCCAACCGGATCGACCTGTTGGCCGGTGATGCGCGGTTCGATGTCGAAAACCGCTGGCAGGCCGAATGGAACCTGGCCCGCGAGTTGCAGGCCGAGGGCCGCAATGCGGAAGCCTACGCCCGGGTCAATCGGGTCATGGACGAGCGCATGGAAACCAACGCCCTGCCGCCGGAGCTGGCCGTGCGGATGGCGTGGTTGCAGGCACGGTTGGCGTTGGAGGCCGGCGAGCCGCAGCGCACGTTGGAGCTGGTCCCGGAACTGTTGGCGGAGTTGGATGACGTGCCGCCTGATTTGGCGGAGGAAGTGGCCTCGTCCCTGCGCCTTGTCGAGGCGGAGGCGAATTTTTCCATGGGGGAGCGCGACGCGGCCCTGGCGGTTTTGCAGGGCCTGCGGGAGGAGTACCCGGATTCGGATGCCGCGGTGTATTCCTACATCGCCGAGGCTTCGGACGAGGCGGCTCAGGGGCAGCTGGTGAGGGCCCAGCAGTTGCTGGCGGAGTTGATCCTTGAGTATCCAGAAAATAGGTACGCACCGTATGCGTTGTATCAATCGGCCCTGTTGGCCGAGAACCGGCGGGAGGAGGCGTTTTTGCGTGAAGCGATCACCAAGGTGGAGCAATTGGTGTCGGACTACCCGACGAGTGCGTTGGTGTTCTACGCCCGCTTCAAGCAGGGGGACCTGCTGCGCAAGATGGGACTGTGGGAGCCGGCCCGGCTGGTCTACGAGGAATTGATCCGGAGTTTTCCCCAGCACGAGGATGTGTGGGCGGTGCAGATGGCCTTGGCCGATTCACTTGCGGCCCAGGCCGGGACCGACGCTTCGTTGCAGGACAGTGCGGCGGCAATTTACGAACGACTGCGCGATGTCGCGAACGCCCCGACCGAGCTGCGCATCGAGGCGGGTTTCAAGGAGGGCAACGCGCTCGCCCGGCAGGGGAGATGGGATCGGGCGGCCGAAACGTGGTGGCAGGTCGTGGATGAGTTTTTGGTGCAAAGTGAATCAACGGCGGATCTGGGCACGCGGGGACGTTATTGGTTGGCGCGAATTTTGGCGCAGTTGGGTGAGCTGCTGGAACAGCAGGAAAAACTGGACGAAGCGCGGCGCGCTTATGCCATGATCCGGGAGTGGGGACTGCCGGAGGCGGATTGGGCGGATGCGCAATTGCGGAGATTGGGCGAACCCACGCCGGTCGAAACCGGGGCGCCCGACGTTGACGAGTGACATGATGCGACGTCAGACAAGGTGATCGATGGAAGCGTTTAACTTCAGCCTTCTGGCCCAAGGCGGGCCGATGATGATCGTGCTCCTGGTCATGGCGGTCACCGGCATCGTGCTGTTTGTGGAACGGCTGCTGTTCCTTCATCGCGGGCAGATCCGCACGACCTCCTTCCTGGATGGCATCAAAAACATCCTTTCCAACCGGCGCGTGATGGAGGCGTTGACGGTTTGCGAAGAGACGCCCGGACCCGTGGCTGCGGTGGTCAAGGCGGCGCTGCTCAATGTGCATGCCGACGCCGACAAAATGCGTTTCGCCGTCCAGGAGGCGGGCATTGTCGAAGTGCCGGCGCTCGAACGCCGACTTGGTTCGATTGCGGCCATCGCGCAGATCGCCCCGCTGGTGGGGTTGCTGGGCACACTGCTGGGCATGGCGACGACGTTTCATGCCTTCATGGCGGGAGGCGCCGAATACGCCACGGCCCTGGCGCTGTCGGATGGCATGTGGCGGGCGTTGTTGGCCAGTATCGGAGGGTTGACGGTCGCCATTCCGGCGCATCTCGGTTATCATTTCCTTAGCGGCCGGGTGCGAGCGATCGTGCGCGACGTCGAATGGGCCGGGAATGAAATCATGCGTTATCTCCAAGTGGACTATCGGGGAGTTGAGGCGGAGTCGAATGCCTCCGCTGGGGAATCCGCAGCCAGGGAAGAAACAAAGTGATCACGCGCCCTCTCGACCTCGCATCCAAATTGCGGTCACCGCCGCGCTCGATGGATGTTTTTTTCTACGTCAACGTGGTGTTGCTCGGTCTCTTTTTCGCGTTGTTTGGCTCGCGATTTGTAATGTCGCCGGGGATCGAACTTTTGCGACCGGAATTTGAGTTGCCGCGATCCATCGATGGCGCTGCCCGCCAAGCAACTCCCACGATGGCGGTCATCAGCGTCCTCGGACCCAACATGGTTTTCACTTCGGAAGGGCGAATGAGCTTCAACGAACTGGCAGCCTGGTTGCCGTCCCAAGTCGCGCGGGGAGCGGAGCGGGAGTCGCGGTTGCTGGTGCGAGCGGATGCTTCGGTGCCGGCGAGCGATCTATTGAGATTGTCCGACATTGCCACAGGGGCGGGTTTTACGGGGGTGCATTTGGCACTGGAACGGCGGGCGGAAAGCGATTTCTCCTCGGTGGAGCGCTGATGAAAATCAGCAAAACCCGATCGATTTTGCCCAGAGTGGGGGTGGGTCTGGCGGCCACCGCACTTATTCTGCTTGGATTGTCGCAGGTGAGGGTGAACGAGGCTCCTCGCGGGACCTATTCTGAGGCTGCCGAACCCGCGGTGGGGATGCTGCTGGCCGATTTGGCGATGGATGAGGAGAACGATGCCCTCAGGGGTGAGTTGGCGTTGAAAGACCCCACGCCGCTTTTTCTGCCGACCGGCCGGAACAGCGGGCAAGTCGATTCGAGAATGACGGCGGAACGGGCGCCCGGGGCGTCTTTTGGTGCCTTTGGTGAGAAGTGGCTGTTTCCGGCCGCCGCCAACGACCTCGATCTGCCGGATGTGGTCCAAGTTCCCCCTGATGGGATTGCGGCGCTGGGTGAACTGGCCCCGCCGGTGCAAGCCGGCGAATTGACTCGCCGGGAGACCCGCAAAGTGGGGCTCGCCGAGCGGGGAGGGATGCTCCAAGTGCTGTCGGTCGAAACGGGAAGGGTCATCCATGAGCAGGTGTTGGTGGTGCCGGCCGGGCGATCTGGCTTGGCCGTTCCGGTGGAGGCATTGATCACGATGAATTCGGGGGGGCTTTGGCTGCGTCCAACCGTGCTGGAATCCGTGGAAGGCGCCGCGGTTGATTTCAACGAGATCGATTTGTTGCTCCGAGAGGCCCGGTTGGAGAGCGTTTTGAGCCCCGGATTCTACCGTATCCTGCTGGGGCCGTAGAATTTAACTGCAGTTGAAAAATTGCAGTTGACGGTGTTTTTCACGCTCTTCACGTTCTCCACTCTTTTCTCGTCTTTCGGCGAAGGATCGTAATGCCCAGATAGCTCAGTTGGTAGAGCACATCCTTGGTAAGGATGAGGTCACCGGTTCGAGTCCGGCTCTGGGCTCCACGAAACTTCACTTTAAGATCCCTCAGTAATACAACACAACCCTCACCATCCCTAATGGCTAAAGGCACATTCGAGCGCACCAAACCGCACGTGAACGTCGGCACCATCGGCCACGTTGACCACGGTAAAACCACTACCACCACGGCTATCCTGAAAGTTCAGGCCGAAAAGGGCCTGGCGGAGTTCAAGTCCTATGCGGACATCGCGAAGGGCGGCACCGTGCGTGACGCCTCCAAGATCGTGACGATCTCCGTTGCTCACGTCGAGTATGAGTCCGACAACCGTCACTACGCTCACGTCGACTGCCCGGGTCACGCCGACTTCGTCAAGAACATGATCACCGGCGCGGCGCAGATGGATGGTGCCATCCTTGTGGTTTCCGCCGCCGACGGACCCATGCCGCAGACTCGTGAGCACATCCTTCTCGCCCGCCAGGTTGGCGTGCCGAAGATTGTGGTCTGGCTCAACAAGGTCGATCTCATCGACGACGAAGAGCTCCTCGAACTCGTCGAAATGGAAGTTCGCGAACTCCTCTCCAAGTATCAATTTGACGGCGACAACGCCCAGATCGTGCGTGGCTCCGCCACCGCCGCCCTTGAAGGCAAGCCGGAAGGCGCCGAGGCGATCGGCAACCTGATGGACGCCATCGACGCCGAAATCCCGGAGCCGGAGCGCGACACCGACAAGCCGTTCCTCATGTCCGTCGAGGACGTGTTCTCCATCACTGGCCGCGGCACCGTCGCCACCGGTCGTATTGAGCGCGGCATCGTCAAGCTCAACGACCCGGTTGAAATCGTCGGCATCAAGGAGACGGCGAGCACCGTCGTCACCGGTATCGAGATGTTCCGCAAGCTCCTCGACTCCGGCCAAGCGGGCGACAATGTCGGCATCCTTCTCCGTGGTGTCGACAAGGACGCCATCGAGCGCGGCCAGGTTCTCGCGGCTCCCAAGTCCATCACTCCGCACAAGAAGGCCAAGGCCGAGATCTACGTGCTGGGCAAGGACGAAGGCGGCCGTCACACTCCGTTCTTTAATGGCTATCGTCCGCAGTTCTACTTCCGCACCACCGACGTGACCGGCGTGATCAACCTCCCCGAGGGTGTTGAGATGGTGATGCCGGGCGACAATGTTTCCGTTGATATCGAATTGATCTGCCCGATAGCGATGGAGAAGACCCAGCGCTTCGCCATTCGTGAGGGTGGCCGCACCATCGGTGCCGGCCGTATCACTGAGATTACCGAATAATTCGATAACATTATTTCACGACCGCCGAGGCCTCTGAGGGGGCCTCGGCTGCGTCGTCTAAAGAATATCTCACTTATAGGCGTGTAGCTCAATTGGTAGAGTAGCGGTCTCCAAAACCGTCGGTTGGGGGTTCGAGTCCCTCCGCGCCTGCCACTTAAATCACTGATGAAAAACCCGTTCCGCAGCACCCGTATCTTTTTTGGCGAGATGATTGGCGAGCTCCAAAAAGCTTCCTGGCCCAATCGCACCGAACTGCGTGACTCCACCATCGTGGTCATCATCGCTGCGATCATCCTGGGAATTTTCACGAGTATCAGTGATTTCGCGCTCTATCAGGTCGTTGACCTGCTCACTTCCTTGGTCAGCTAAGCATGTCCACCTCCACCGCCACGCCCGCCGGAACCCAATGGTTCGCCCTTCACACCCTCTCCGGACAGGAGGGCAAGGTTAAGACTTACATCGAGAAGTTCAAAAAGACGGAAGAGCTCGATGAAGACATCCTCGAGGTGCTTCTCCCGACCGAGGTCGTTTCGGAGGTCAAGAACGGCAAGAAGACCACCAAGACCCGCAAGCTCTATCCGGGCTACGTCTTCATCAACATGCGTCTCTACGATGAGAACAACAAGCTCATCAACAAACCCTGGTATTTCGTAAAGGAGACCACCGGGGTGATTGGTTTTGTTGGAGGAGAGAATCCGGCGCCGCTGCGCCAGTCGGAAGTCGACGAAATCCGGGCCCGCATCGAAGCCGCCAGCGGCAAGGAGGTGCCGAAGGTCTCCTACGAAGTCGGCGAAAACGTCAAAATCAACGACGGCGCCTTCGCCAATCTCACCGGCCGCATCGACGAAATCGATCCCGAGCGCGGCAAACTCAAAATCTCCGTTTCCATTTTTGGCCGGTTCACCCCGGTCGAACTCGAATACTGGCAGGTGGAACGCATCACCGAGTGACGCGACGCCTCTTTCTCACCGCCGACGTTCAACAAGCCACCCTACGTCACTAAACACCCGCCAATTCATTTCCCTCCATGGCCAAGAAGATTCAAGGATACATCCGACTCCAGCTGCCCGCTGGGGCCGCCAACCCGTCCCCGCCCGTGGGACCCGCCCTCGGTGCGCAAGGCGTCAACATCATGGGCTTCTGCAAGGAGTTCAACGCCAAGACCAAGGACCAGAACGGCATGATCCTGCCGGTGGTGATCACCGTCTACACCGACAAATCATTCACCTTCATCCTCAAGTCGCCGCCTGCTGCCGTGCTGCTGAAGAAGGCGGCCAATATCGCTTCGGGCTCGGCCAAGTCCAACGTCGACAAGGTCGGCAAGGTCACCCGCAAGCAGCTTGAGGAGATCTACGAGATCAAGAAGAAGGACCTCAATGCCAAGGACGTCGACGCCGGCGTGAAGATCATTGCCGGCACCGCCCGCAACATGGGCCTCGAGGTTGTCGATTAATACTCTCCCATCAACCGCTCACCGTGGGAGTCCGCCCCTTCGCGGCGGACGCTCGCACCACCAGGAGTAATCAATGAAGAAACCCAGTAAACGCTACCGCTCCGCCATTGAGGGATCCAACCTCAAGGAAGAGCATTCGTTGGTCGACGCCGTGAAGGTGCTCACCAACTTCCCGAAGCCGAAGTTCGACGAGACTGTCGAAATTTCCTTCCGCCTCACCGTCGACCCCGCCCAAGGCGATCAGATGGTGCGCGGCACCACGCCGCTGCCGCACGGTTCCGGCAAGAAGGTGACCGTGTTGGTTTTCACCAACAATGAGGATGCGGCCCTTGCCGCGGGCGCTGACCACGCCGGCCTTGAGGACATGATGAAGAAAATCCAGGACGGCTGGCTCGACTTCGATGTCGCGATCGCCACGCCCGACGCGATGAAATCAGTCCGCACCATTGCCCGAGTGCTCGGCCCCAAGGGACTGATGCCCAATCCAAAGAGCGGCACCGTGACCGACGACATCGAAAGCGCCATCAAGGCCGTCAAAGCCGGTCGCGTGGAGTTCAAGGTCGACAAGACGGCCAACATTGGCGTCGGCATCGGCAAGCGTTCCTTCACCGAGGAGCAGATCGTCGAAAACGCCAAGGCTGTCATCGAGGCCATTGGCAAGGCCCGTCCCAGTGCCGTCAAAGGCACCTACATCAAGAACGTCACCCTTTCGGCCAGCATGAGCCCGGGGGTGCGCGTCGCTGCTTCTGAATTCAATCAATACTGAGGAGCCTCCCAATGAGAGTCGAAAAGAAATACCTGATCGCCGAAGTTGAGGAGCACCTCAAGAAGTCGGACTACGTCATTCTTACCAACTACACCGGCATCACCGTCGACGAGACAGCCGAGCTGCGGGCTCAGTTGGAGGAAAACAACGCGGAGTTTCACGTCGTTAAGAACTCTTCCCTGAAGGTTGCGGCCGCGACCATGGGATTGCCGGATTTTGGCGATGCCCTCAACGGTCCCACCGCCGTCATCGTCGGCGGAGACAATTCCCCGGGCGTGGCCAAGGTTCTGACCAAGTTCTTCAAGGAAACGAAGAAGGTGGAAGTGAAGTCGGCCGTGTTGGGAGGCAAGCTTCTCAACACCGACGACGTGCAGGCCCTCGCCGAGCTGCCGTCCCTCGACGCGCTGCGCGCCCAATTGCTGGGTCTGCTGGCCAAGCCTGCCACGATGTTTGTCCAAGTGCTCAGCGCGCCTGGCCAGGAATTCGTTAATGTTTTGCAAGCCAAGGTCCGCGCCGAAAACGGCGAGGAGTGAGGCCCTTCACCCTTTAATTTTAATCCAATCATTTCAAAAGATCCGCCCGGTTCGCCGGCCGGGTCTGAAGAAAGCCCAAGAAAATCAAACGCTGCTGAATAGGGGATACGTCTCTTAAACGCGCTTCCGGTTGAAGCCGCTATTCAGACGCAGGAGATCATATCATGAGCGACATCACCAAAGACCAAGTTATCGACTGGCTCTCCGAGCAGTCGGTTCTCGAAATTGCCGACATCGTCAAGACCCTCGAGGAGAAGTGGGGCGTTTCCGCCGCTGCTCCCGTGGCTGTGGCTGCTGCTCCGGCTGCTGGCGCTGCCGCCGGTGGCGAAGCCGCCGCCGAGAAGGACGAGTTCGACGTGATCCTCACCGCCGCCGGCGACAAGAAGATCAACGTCATCAAGGAAGTCCGTGCCATCACCGGCCTTGGCCTCAAGGAAGCCAAGGATCTCGTTGAAGGTGCGCCGAAAGCCGTCAAGGAAGCCGCCGCCAAAGACGACGCCGAAGAGATCAAAAAGAAGCTCGAGGCCGCCGGCGCATCCGTGGAACTCAAGTAAGCGCATCGCCGACTTGGATTCATCCGACGTATATCGTCCGTTTTCTTCAGGACAGGCCGTGTTTGCACGCGGCCTGTCCTTTGCCTTTTTTCAATCCGTTCTATTTTCGCCAGAAATGGCCTCGTTTCGCCACCGCCGGGGTGGGGAAGTGGGGCGCTGACGCGGTTCGTTTGAAGTCAAACACCGCCGTCCACCAGACCATCCAACCAACCGGGAAACTCCATGGCCGTCCGCAAAAACCAAGCCGATCGCATCAACTTCGGTAAGCTCCGCGAGGTGCTTCAGCCGCCGAACCTGATCGAACTCCAGATCAGTTCTTATCTCGATTTCCTGCAAAAAGGAACGCCGGACAAGCAGCGTCTGCCCCAGGGCCTAGAGGCGGTGTTCGGCGAGGTGTTCCCGATCCAGTCCTACGATGAGCGGCTGACCCTGGAATATGTCTCCTACACCATCGGCGACCCCAAGAACTCCGAGATCGAGTGCCTGCGTGAAGGGATTACCTACTCGGTTCCCCTCTACGTGAAGCTGCGCCTCCGCGAGGAGGACTTCATCAAGGACGAGGAGATCTACATGGGGGAGATCCCCATGGTGACCGAACGCGGCTCGTTCATCATCAATGGCGCCGAGCGCGTTGTCGTCTCCCAGCTCCACCGTTCGCCCGGCATCGCTTTTGAGGTCACGCCTCACGCCAACGGCAAGCTGCTCCACTCGTTCCGCATCATCCCGGACCGCGGCACGTGGCTGGAGGTTCAGTTCGACAACAACGATCTCCTTTACGTCTACCTCGATCGCCGCCGTCGCCGTCGCAAGTTCCTCATCACGACCCTGCTTCGTGCCGTGGGTTACTCGAGCGACACCGAGATCCTCGACCTTTTCTACAGCATCCAGGAGCTCAAGGTCAGCAAGGCCCTCAAGATGGAGAATGTCTCCAACCTCGTGTTGGTCGAAGACGCCATCGATGCCCAAAAGGGGGTGGTCCTTGCCCGGGCGCTCGAGCCCCTGACCAAGCAGATCGTGCGTTCCATCGAGGAGCACGACATTCCCCTCATCCGGGTCATCGACACGTCGATCGACGAAGGCGCCATCACCCGCGCCATCAAGAAGGACCCGACCCGCAACGAGGAGGAAGCCCTCAAGGAAATTTACAAGCGCCTGCGTCCGGGTGAACCCCCGACGACGGCCAACGCCAAGGCCCTGCTCAAGCGTCTCTTCTTTGATCCGAAGCGCTACGACCTCGGCCGCGTCGGCCGCTACAAGGTCAACCAGAAGCTCGGCCTCGAGGCTGCCCTGGAGCAGCGCACGCTGGAGTCCGACGACATCGTCGCCGCCACCAAATACCTCGTGCGCCTCAAGAAGGGTGAGGGTGTGGTCGATGACATCGACCACCTCGGTTCCCGCCGCGTGCGCACCGTGGGTGAATTGCTCGCCAACCAATGCCGCGTGGGCCTGTCCCGCACCGAGCGTCTCGTGCGCGAGCGCATGACGATGTATGACCAAAGCGTCGACTCGATCACGCCCCAGAAGCTGATCAATCCGAAGGCGCTCACCACGGTCATCCGCGATTTCTTTGCCCGGTCCCAACTGTCCCAGTTCATGGACCAGATCAACCCGCTCGCCGAGGTCACGCACAAGCGCCGCCTGTCTGCCCTCGGCCCGGGTGGTCTCAACCGGGAGCGCGCCGGCTTCGAGGTGCGTGACGTTCACCCGTCCCACTACGGCCGCATTTGCCCGATTGAAACGCCGGAAGGCCCGAACATCGGTCTGATCAACTCCCTCTCCACCTACGCTCGGGTCAACGAGTTCGGCTTCATTGAGACGCCCTACCGCTCAGTCTCCAAGGGCAAGGTCTCCGACAAGATCGACTACCTCACCGCCGATCAGGAGGAGGGCAAGATCATCGCGCAGGCCAACGCTGAGATCGACGATAAGAACAGCTTTGTCGGCAAGGTGACCGTCCGCCAGGATGGCGAATTCCTCGAAGTCGATTCCTCCGAGGTCGACTACATGGACGTCTCGCCCAAGCAGGTCATTTCGATCGCGGCGGGCATGATCCCCTTCCTCGAGCACGACGACGCCAACCGCGCGCTCATGGGCTCAAACATGCAGCGCCAAGGCGTGCCGCTCCTCCAGGCAGAATCCCCCTATGTGGGCACCGGCATCGAGGAGCGCGTGGCGCGCGATTCCAAAATCGTTGCTGTCGCCGAGGCTCCGGGAGTGGTTGCCTCGGTTGACGCCAAGCGTGTTGTGGTCACCGAAGATGGTGAACTGCCGAGAAACTTTGACCGCAACCCGAAGACCGACACCAAGAAGGGGGTTTACGTCTACGAGCTGCGTAAGTTCATGCGCTCGAATGCCGGCACCTGCTTCAACCAGAAGCCGGTTGTATATCACGGCCAGAAGGTGAAGGCCGGCGACATCATCGCCGACGGTCCGTCCACCCAAAAGGGGGAGATGGCCCTCGGTCGCAACGTGCTGGTGGGCTTCATGCCGTGGAACGGCTACAACTTTGAGGACGCCATTCTCATTTCCGAGAAAGTGCTCAAGGAAGACATCTTCACCTCAATCCATATTCAGGAATTCGAGGTCACCGCGCGTGACACCAAGCTCGGTCCGGAAGAAATTACCCGCGACATTCCGAACGTGGGTGAGGAGGCGCTGAAGAACCTCGACCACAACGGTGTCATCCGCGTCGGTGCCGAGGTGAAGCCGGGCGACATCCTCGTCGGCAAGATCACGCCGAAGTCCGAAACCGAACTCGCGCCGGAAGAGAAACTTCTCCGAGCCATTTTTGGTGAAAAGGCTGCCGACGTGAAGGACACCTCGCTGGTCGTTCCGTCCGGTGCCGCCGGCATCATCATGGATGTGAAGGTTTCCAGTCGCGTGGACTTCGAACGCGAGAAGCTCTCGCCCTCCGACCGCCGCCGCCAGATCAAGCAGATTCAGGAGAGCTACAAGACCGAGATGGACAAGCTGCGCGAGTCCCTGACCGAGTCGCTCTCCAACATCCTGCTCGGTGAAAAGATTCCGCTCGACGTCATCAATGGCGACACTGGCGAGATCATCATCCCGGCCAACCGCAAGATCACCAAGACCCTGCTGCGCAAGCTCGCCGCCGTCTCCAAGCATGTCGAGATCGATCCTTCGCCGGTTCGCATCAAGATCATGGAGATCATCGGTTCCTTCCAGTCGAAGTTCGACGAGTTGGAAGCCGACCGCGAGCGCAAGGTCACCGGTGTCGAAACCGGTGAAGACGATGGCACCGGCGCCATCAAGCAGGTGAAGGTCTACGTGGCCACCAAGCAGAAGCTGAAGGTTGGCGACAAGATGGCCGGCCGTCACGGTAACAAGGGTGTGGTCGCGAAGATCGTGCCCGAGGAAGACATGCCGTTCCTGCCCGATGGCACGCCGATCGAAATCTGCCTCAACCCCTTGGGCGTTCCTTCCCGCATGAATGTCGGCCAGGTTCTCGAGACCCACCTCGGTTGGGCCTGTTCGAAGCTGGGCATCAAGGTCGCCACACCGGTGTTTGACGGAATCCCCGAAAAACAGGTGCGCGATTACCTCAAGGACGCCGGCCTGCCGAATTCCGGCAAGTCCATCCTCTACGATGGTCGCACCGGCCAGAAGATCGATCAACAGGTCGTGGTCGGCTACATCTACATGATGAAGCTGAATCACCTCGTTTCGCACAAGATTCACGCTCGCGCGGTTGGTCCTTACTCCCTCGTCACGCAGCAGCCGTTGGGCGGCAAGGCCCAATACGGCGGCCAGCGTTTCGGCGAAATGGAGGTGTGGGCGCTCGAGGCTTACGGCGCGGCGCATACTCTGCAGGAACTGCTCACCGTCAAATCCGACGATGTGCAGGGCCGCACCAAGATCTACGAGTCCCTCGTGAAGGGCGACAATACCCTCACCGCCGGCACGCCGGAATCCTTCAACGTGTTGATCAAGGAGATCCAGTCCCTCGGCCTGGACATCAAACTCAACAAGAAGGACGCCCTCGGCAACCTCACGCCGGTGCAACCGCCCTCCGCCGCGTCGATCCAAACGCGTGCCAGCAACTTCTAATTCAACCTCGGGAAATTTCGAACATGAGCATTCAACCCAACGAAGTCGCCGCCGGAGCCCGCGAAGAAGCCCGCTCCGCCTTGGGGGTCGACGAGAACCCCTTCGATTGCGTCTCCATCACCGTCGCCGCTCCGGACACGATCCGCAGCTGGTCGAAGGGTGAGGTCAAGAACCCGGAAACGATCAACTACCGCACCTTCAAGCCCGAGCCGGGTGGACTCTTCTGCCAGAAGATCTTCGGACCGGTGCGCGACTACGAGTGCGCCTGCGGCAAATACAAGCGCATTAAATACAAGGATGTGGTTTGTGACCGCTGCGGCGTCGAGGTGACCATCGCCCGCGTCCGTCGCGAGCGGATGGGCCACATCGAACTCGCGGTGCCGGTCACTCACATCTGGTTCCTCAAGAGCATGCCGAGCCGCCTCGGTCTCATGCTCGACATGACCGCCCGCTCCCTCGAGCGCGTGATCTACTACGAGAACTACATGGTGGTCGATCCCGGCAAGACCCCGCTCGAGATGAAGCAGCTCCTCACCGACGTGGAGTATCGCCAGGCCCTTGACGAATACGGCGATGATTCCTTCGTCGCCAAGATGGGCGCCGAGGCCATCCGTGATTGCCTGCAGGTCATGGACATGGAGGCGACTGTCATCGAGCTCCAGGAGCAGATGCGCGCCACCCGGTCCAAGCAGATCAAGAAGAAGCTCTCCAAGCGCCTTAAGGTGCTCCAGGGCTTCATCGGCTCCAACTCCCGCCCGGAGTGGATGGTGTTGGAAGTGCTGCCGGTCATTCCGCCGGACCTGCGTCCGCTCGTGCCGCTCGAAGGTGGTCGTTTCGCCACCTCCGACCTCAACGACCTCTATCGCCGCGTGATCAACCGCAACAACCGGTTGAAGAACCTCATGCAGCTCAAGACGCCTGACGTCATCATCCACAATGAAAAGCGCATGCTGCAGGAGTCGGTTGACGCGTTGTTCGACAACGGCCGCCATGGCCGCCCGGTCACCGGCGCCGGCAACCGGGCCCTCAAGTCGCTCTCCGACATGCTCAAGGGCAAGCAGGGTCGCTTCCGTCAGAACCTGCTCGGCAAGCGCGTGGACTACTCCGGTCGTTCCGTCATCGTCATCGGTCCCGAGCTGAAGCTCAACCAATGTGGTCTGCCCAAGAAGATGGCGCTGGTCCTCTTTGAGCCGTTCATCATCCGTCGACTCAAGGAACTCGGCTTCGTGCACACCGTCCGTGGTGCCCGCAAGATGATCGAAAAGAAGTCGCCGGAGGTTTGGGACATTCTCGAAGAGGTGACCAAGGGCCACCCGGTGTTGCTTAACCGCGCGCCGACCCTGCACCGCCTTTCCATTCAGGCTTTTGAGCCCGTCCTCATTGAAGGTGAGGCCATTCGGGTTCATCCGCTCGTCTGCACGGCTTACAACGCCGACTTCGATGGTGACCAGATGGCGGTCCACGTGCCGCTGTCGCTGGAAGCGATCATGGAGTGCAAGCTCCTCATGATGGCGACCTCCAACATCTTCTCGCCGTCCTCCGGCAAGCCCATCCTCACGCCTTCACAGGACATCGTTCTGGGGTCCTACTACCTCACGATCGAACCGCGCAAGAAGGCCGCCAAGGATGCCCGCGTGCCGTTGCTCGGCAGCTCGCAGGAGGTCATTTTCGCCAAAGACGACGGCGAACTTGCGGTGCACGACTGGGTCGACATCCCCAATCCGGATCTCGGCGTTGAGACCACCTTTGGCAACACCACCAAAAAGGTGATCCGCACCACGGTTGGCCGTGTGATCTTCAACCAGATCTGGCCTGAGGGGCTCGGCTTCGTGAACTTCCCCGTGCCGAAGGGCAAGCTGGGTGACCTCATTCTTGAGACCACCAAGCTCGACGGCATCGATCCACAGGAAGTGGTCGACACCCTCGACCGCCTCAAGGAACTCGGCTTCGCCACGGCCTTCCAAGCCGGCATCTCCATCGGTATCGATGACATGATCATCCCCGATGCGAAGAAGAACATCGTGGCCGACTCCCGGAAGAAGATCTCCGAAGTCGAAGGCCAGTTTGCCAAGGGTATCATCACCGACGGCGAGCGCTACAACAAGGTCGTCGACATTTGGACCGGTGCCACCGACAAGATTGCCAAGGAAGTATTCACCAAGCTTGAAGGCAACGACGGCCGCGACGAGGTGAACCCGGTCTACATCATGATGGATTCCGGCGCCCGCGGTAACAAGCAGCAGGTGCGTCAGCTCTGCGGCACCCGCGGTCTCATGGCCAAGCCTTCCGGCGAAATCATTGAGCGTCCGATTCTCTCCTCGTTCCGTGAAGGTCTCACCGTTCTCGAATACTTCATCTCCACCCACGGTGCCCGCAAGGGTCTCGCCGACACCGCGCTCAAGACCGCGGATGCGGGTTACCTGACCCGCAAGCTCTGCGACGTGGCCATGGACGTGGTCATCACCGAGGACGACAGCGGCACCCGCGATGGCATTTGGAAGAAGGCCATTCAGGAAGGTGACGACGAGATCGTTGGCCTGATGGAACGCATTGTGGGGCGTTGCTCCAGCGACGACATCTACAATCCGCTCAGCCCGGAAGAGATTCTGGTGGAGTCCGGCGAACTCATCACTGAGGAACTGGCTCAAGCCATCGTCGACTCCGGTATCGAGCGCGTGAAGATCATGTCGCCGCTTACCTCCACCAGCAGCGTGGGCATCGACGCAAAGAGCTACGGTATCAATCCGGCGACCAATGACGTGGCCAAGACCGGCGACTCGGTTGGCATCATTGCGGCTCAGTCGATCGGTGAGCCCGGCACGCAGTTGACCATGCGCACCTTCCACATCGGTGGGGTTGCTTCCGGCGGCTTCAAGAATCCCGAGATCCGCGTTCGTTCCAACGGTATCGTCAAGTATCGGGGGTTGCGCCTCGTGCCGACGGCCGACGGCGCTGCCATTGTGCTCAACAAGACGGGCACCATTCAGATCGTCGACGCCGATGAGCGCGAGTTGGAGACCTACAATATCGTGGTTGGCTCCTATCTCCCGGTCGGTGACGGAGAAGAGATCAAGAAGGGCGACCTGCTCGCCCAATGGGATCCCTACAATGTTCCGGTTCTATCGGAGAAGGGCGGCACGCTCGTCTTCAAGGACATGATTCCGGGGGTCACGGTGAAGCGTGAGCTCGACGAAGCGTCGGGCCGCATTGCTACCGTCGTTATCGAACACAAGGAAGACCTCAATCCGCAGATCGAAGTTCGCGATGAGAAGAACAAGCCGCTCGCTGCTTACGCGATTCCGGTGGGTGCGCAGATCGCCGTTAACGAAGGTGACATGATCGCTCCGGGTTCATTGCTCGCCAAGACTCCCCGTCAGGCGTCCAAGACCAAGGACATTACTGGTGGTCTCCCGCGGGTGGCCGAGCTCTTCGAAGCTCGTCGCCCGAAGGACGCCACTGAGATGGCCCGCGTCGACGGTGTCGTTTCCTTTGAGGGCACTCTCCGAGGCAAGCGCAAGCTTGTCGTCCGCAACGAGGAGACCGACCAGGAAGAGGAACATCTCATTGCTCCCGGCAAGCACATCGTGGTGCAACCCGGCGATGTGGTTTACAAGGGACAGCACCTCACGGAAGGCTCGGCCGATCCGCACGAAATCCTCGAGATTCTTGGACCGTCTGCGCTCTACGACTTCCTCATCGCACAGGTGCAGGAAGTGTATCGCCTCCAGGGTGTGACCATCAATGACAAGCACATTGAGATCATCATTCGTCAGATGCTCCGCAAAGTCCGCATCACCGACCCGGGCGACAGCGAATACTTCTGGAGTGAGCAGGTCGACCGGTCGTCCTTCCTGTCGGAGAATCGTCGCATTGAAGAGGCTGGCGGCAAGCCGGCCGAAGCGGAACCGATTCTGCTCGGAATCACCAAGGCCTCCCTCGAGACCGAGTCGTTCATCTCGGCGGCTTCCTTCCAGGAAACCACGCGGGTCCTGACCGACGCTTCGACGCTGGGCAAGGTCGACAATCTCAAGGGCTTCAAGGAAAACGTGATCATGGGTCACCTCATTCCGGCCGGCACGGGATTGCCGTCCTACAAGAAGCTCAAGATCAGCCTGCCGTTTGGTGACGAAGAAGAGCTGGCGGAAGAGCCGGTTGTCACCGAGGCAGGATAGAAGTCCTGTAACCCATTCTCAAGCCGCTCGTTACGACGAGCGGCTTTTTTGTGGAAATGTGACAAATTGAAGGAAATTAAGTCTTGTCAAAGTGGATACACTGGCGGATGTTTGCCGTCCCTCCCGCCAACAAAACTACGTGTCGAGCCTAGCTCCGTGTAGTTTATTCGCCCGGCCTTCGCGGCCGGGCGATTTTTTTGTGGGAGCTCCAGGGAGTTGCATGCCGAAACGGGGACAGGGGATCATCCCATATTTCTATCAGCAGAGCTGAAGAAAGTTTCTGACCAGAATTAATTTCGGGACTTGTCATAGGGAAAAGAGTTCTATGCGCTCTCCCTCCTTTTCTCTCTGACAACGCCGCTCCCACCTCTGTGGAGTGGTGTTTTTTCCCTCACGAAAACGGAACCGAAATCGGTGCCCTTTCGTGACAGTCTCTTTTTCGCCAAAAATTGCTTGATCGCATTTTCGGCGCTCTTCACGTTTCGCCTCTTTTCTCAACTCAACTCCCTCGATTCAACCATGCCGACCATTAACCAACTCGTGCGCAAAGGCCGTCGCCAGATAGTGGCGAAGTCCAAGTCGCCGGCCCTCGACGCCAACCCGTTCCGCCGGGGTGTGTGCGTGCAGGTGATGACCCGCACGCCGAAGAAGCCGAATTCGGCCATCCGCAAGGTCGCCAAGGTGCGCCTGACCAATGGCAACGAGGTGATTTCCTACATCCCCGATGAGGGGCACAACCTGCAGGAGCACAGCATTGTCCTCGTGCGCGGCGGACGCGTAAAGGACCTCCCGGGTGTGCGTTACCACATCGTTCGTGGGGCCCTCGATGCCACGGGAGTCGAGAAACGCCGTCGCAGCCGTTCCAAATACGGAGTCAAGCGGCCCAAGGATAAGAAGTAATTTTTAAGGAATACCGACCATGTCACGTCGCCACAGAGCCACCAAGCGCAAGATCACACCCGATCCCCGCTACAAAAGCCCCCTCGTCGCCCACCTCGTCAACGTGGTGATGCTCGACGGCAAGAAGAGTCTCGCGGAGCGCATCGTCTACGGTGCTTTCGAGAAGGTTTCCGAGAAGCTCGAGAAGGGCGATCCCGTCGACCTGCTTATCGGTGCCCTCGAAAACGCCCGTCCGCGCCTCGAGGTAAAGAGCCGTCGGGTGGGTGGAGCGACCTACCAGGTTCCGGTTGAAATTTCCTACGAGCGTCAGGAGAGCCTCGCTCTGCGTTGGATCGTCAACGCCGCCGGCTCCCGCAAGGGCATCACCATGCGCGACGCTCTCGCCAATGAAATCATCGACGCCTATAACAACACCGGAGGCGTGGTGAAGAAGAAGGAAGACACGCACAAGATGGCTCAGGCCAACCGCGCGTTTGCTCACCTTCGTTGGTAAGGACTCTGCATCATGTCATCCGAACTTCCCGAAGTTAAAGTCGTTACCAAGCGCTCCGACTGCTCGCCGGTCAACGCGAAGGAGCGTCCGTTCCCGCTGGAATGGACCCGTAACATCGGTATTGCCGCTCATATCGACGCGGGCAAGACCACCACGACCGAGCGCATTCTGTTTTACTCCGGAGCCGTGCACAAAATTGGTGAAGTTCACGAAGGTGACACGGTAACCGACTGGATGGCTCAGGAAAAAGAGCGCGGGATCACCATCACCGCCGCTGCCATTTCCTGTGCCTGGGATGCTTCCTGCGGTCCCTGGCACGGCATCAAGCAGCGCATCAACATCATCGACACCCCCGGCCACGTGGACTTCACGGCCGAGGTAGAACGCTCCATGCGCGTGCTCGATGGTGCGGTGGCCGTGTTCTGTGCGGTCGCCGGCGTGCAACCCCAGTCCGAGACCGTGTGGCGTCAGGCCAACAAGTATGGCGTTCCCCGCCTCGCGTTCATCAACAAGATGGACCGGGTTGGGGCCAACTACTTCAGTGCGGTGGACGAAATGCGTGAAAAACTCGGCGCCAACGCCCACCCGCTCTGCATTCCGATCGGTGCCGAGGATCAGTTTTCCGGCGTGATCGATCTCGTCCAGAACGTGGCCTACATCTTCGGCACCGAAAAGGACAAGCTTGGCCTCGAACCCGTCACCTCTGAAATTCCTGAGGAATACAAGGAGCAGGCCGCGGAGTATCGTGAGAAACTCATCGAGGCGCTCTCGGACTTCGACGACAACATTGCCGAGAAGTATCTCGGCGGGGAGGAAATCGGCGTCGAAGAGCTGATGTTCGCTGTTCGCAAGGCCACCATTTCCCTCGAATTCACCGGCGTGATGCCCGGCTCCGCCTTCAAGAACAAGGGGGTGCAGCGCTTGCTCGACGCCGTGGTCAACTACCTGCCCAGCCCGATCGATCTTCCCGCCATCACCGGCGAAAACGCGGATGGCGAAAAGGTCGTCGCCGAAGTCGACGATGCCGGAAAACTGGCCGGGCTCGTCTTTAAGCTCTGGACCGACCCGTTTGTCGGAAAGCTGGTCTTCTACCGGGTTTACACCGGACAGATGCACAAGGGGGCCCCGGTTTACAACCCGCGCAACCGCAAGTCCGAGCGGGTTTCACGACTCGTGCTCATGCGCGCCATGGACCGCGACGAAATTGACATCGCCTACTCCGGCGACATCTGCGCAGTGGTGGGCGTCAAGGACATCATCACCGGCGACACCCTGTGCGACAAGGACTTCGACATTCGCCTCGAGCCGCCCTCCTTCCCGGAACCGGTTATTGCGATGTCGATCGAGCCGAACTCCAAGGCCGACCAGGAAAAGATGAGCACCGCGCTTCAGCGTCTTGTCGCCGAGGATCCGACCCTTTCGGTCAAGACCGACGAAGAGACCGGTCAGACCATTCTTGCCGGCATGGGTGAGCTTCACCTCGACATCATCATCGACCGGATGAAGCGGGAGTTCAAAGTCGAAGCCGCCACCGGCAAGCCGCAGATCGCCTACCGCGAAACCATCACCGGCACTTCCCAGGGCGAGGGCAAATTTGTCCGTCAGTCCGGCGGCAAGGGCCAATATGGCCACGTTGTCATCACGATGGAGCCCAACGAGAAGGGCAAAGGCATCGAGGTCATCAACAAGATCGTCGGCGGTGTCATTCCCAAGGAGTTTATCAAGCCCACCACTGACGGCCTCATGGAGGGCTGCAACAACGGTGTGGTCGCCGGCTATCCGGTGGTCGACGTCAAGATGACGATCATCGACGGTTCCTTCCACCCGGTCGACTCTTCGGAAATCGCGTTTAAGATGGCCGGCATTTTCGCCTTCAAGGAGGCCATGAAGGCCGCCACGCCGATTCTGCTTGAGCCGATCATGGGCGTGGAAATCACCACTCCGGAAGAGTTCCAGGGCGATCTCATTGGCGACATCAATCGCCGCCGCGGTCGCGTCAACGGCATGCAGAGCAAGGCCGGTGCCGCCATCGTCGACTGCGAGGTGCCGCTCGAGATGCTCTTCGGCTACGTCACCGACATTCGCTCCCTCTCCAAGGGGCGCGCTAGCGCCGCCATCACTCCGTCGCACTTCGAGCAGGTTCCCGCCCAGGTGCTCTCCAAGATTGTCGAGGCCTCCACGCAGGCTCCCGCCCGCACTTAATCCAACTTCGTTCTTTATTCCGCCATGCAAGGCCAACGCATCCGCATCAAACTCCAAGGTTTCGACTACCGCGTCATTGACCAATCCGCCCTGGAAATCGTCGAAACCGCCAAGCGCTCCGGCGCCCGTGTCTCTGGACCGATTCCGCTGCCCACCCGTATCGAGAAGCTCTCCGTCAACCGCTCCCCGCACGTGGACAAGAAGTCCATGGAGCAGTTTGAGACCCGCACCCACAAGCGCCTCATCGACATCATCGAACCTACCGCCCAGACGGTCGACGAGCTCAAGAAGCTCAACCTCCCGTCCGGCGTGGACATCTCCATCAACGTCTAATTTTCCCGGCTTAATCGCCCAGTAATATTTAAACCACAACTTTTAGCGGCACCTCCGACGGGCCACCCTCCGCCGGAATCGCTAATGTAGGTCCCACCAAACGGAAACCCTCCACCTACCGCTTAGCCCATGATCAACACCATTATCGGTAAAAAAGTCGGCATGACCCAGGTCTACGATGACCAAAACGTCCTTATGGCCGTTACGGTTGTCGAAGCTGGTCCTTGCCCTGTCGTTCAGGTCAAGACTGTCGAAACTGACGGCTACAATGCCGTCCAACTCGGTTATTCCGCCAAAAAGGCGAAGAATACGTCCAAGGCCGAACTCAACCATGCCGCCAAGGCTGGTCTCGAGCTCGCCCCACGCACTCTCGACGAGGTCCGCCTGGCCGACACCCCGGATACCAAGCCCGGCGACACGGTTACAGTCGAAGACTTCAAGGCCGGTCAGCTCATCGACGTCATCGGCGTTACCAAGGGCAAAGGCTTTGCCGGTGTCATGAAGCGCTACCGCGTTGGCGGTGGCCCCGCTTCACATGGTTCCATGTTCCATCGCCGCATCGGTTCCATTGGCATGTGCCAGACCCCGGGCCGCGTGTTCAAGAACCGGAAAATGCCCGGCCACATGGGCGCCAAGCGTCGCACCGTGCAGAACCTTCGTGTGGTCCGCGTCGACGCCGAAAAGAATCTCATCCTCGTGCGCGGCGCCATCCCCGGCGCCAACGGCGACACCGTCGTCGTGCGTTCCGCCATCAAGGGCCAGAAGAAGGCCGCAGCCTGATTTCAGGAGACGCTACCATGAAGCTCACCGTATTTACTCCCGACGCCACCCAGAGCAGCGAAAAGGACTTTGATGTGCCCGAGTTCGAGGGCACCAAGGGCCTGCAGGCGCTCAAGGAAGTCATCGTCGCCGTCAACGCCAACAACCGCCAAGGCACCCGTTCGACCAAGACCCGGGGCGAAGTCTCCGGCGGTGGCAAGAAGCCCTGGCGCCAGAAGGGCACCGGTCGCGCCCGTCACGGTTCCACCCGCTCCCCGATCTGGGTGGGCGGTGGGGTCGCCCACGGCCCGCGCCCGCAGGACTTCTCGAAAAAGGTCAATTCCAAGGTCAAGGCCCTCGCGTTCTCCCGTGCGCTTTTCGATCGGGCCGCCGCCGGCGAGATCGCCGTCATCGAGGAATTCGTGACCACCCCGGCCAAGACCAAGGTCGCCAGCGAGATCATTGGTCGCATCGCTCCGGAAGGCCGCGTGCTGCTGGTGGATGCACCGTTCGCCGAGACCACCGTTCTGGCCGCCCGCAACATTGCCCGCGTTTCCTTCCAGGAAGCCGCCAAACTCAACGCCCACGATCTCGCGCAATACGCCAAGATCGTGGTCAGCGCCAAAGCCCTCGCCGCGATCCTCGCCCGGGCCAACGGAGGAAACAACTGATGCAAGCTGACAAAGTTCTCAAAACCATGCGCCTCACCGAAAAGTCCAGCGAGCAGTCCGCCGAGCTGGGACAATACACGTTTGAGGTCTACGCCAACGCCGGCAAAGCCGCCATCGCCCAGGCGGTTGAAACCACCTTCAAAGTCTCGGTGAAGCGCGTGAACGTGCAAAATTACCTCGGCAAGACCACCCGCGGCCGCACCGGTCGTCCGGGCAAGAAAGCCGATTTCAAGAAGGCCATCGTTACGCTCAAGGCCGGCGACAAGATTGAGCTCGTCTGACCCAGCTCGCCCAGAAACGGAGATCCATCCCATGGCTATCAAATCCACCCGCCCGACCACGCCTTCCCAGCGCTTCACGGAAATTCCTTCCTCCAAGGGCCTGACCAAGAAGCGTCCGGAAAAGAGCCTGACCGAGCCCAAGCCCAAGACTGGCGGCCGCAACGTCTATGGCCGCATCACCTCCCGCCGCCGCGGGGGAGGGCACAAGCAGCTCTACCGCCGCATCGACTTCAAGCGCCTCGACCGGCTCGACCAGGTGGCAACCGTCACCGCGATCGAATACGATCCGAACCGTTCCGCGCACATCGCCCTGGTGCAATACGAGGATGGCGAGAAGCGCTACATCATCGCGCCGAACGGCCTCGATGTGGGCGGCAAGATCGTCGCCGGCACCACCGCCACGATCAACGACTTCAACGTCGGCAACAACTACCCGCTGTCCCTCATCCCCCCGTCCACCAAGCTGCACTGCGTCGAGATGTTGCCGGGCAAGGGCGCCAAGATCGCCCGTGGAGCCGGCACCGCCGCCGAGCTCGTGGCGATGAACGACGATGGATACGCTCAGATCAAGATGCCCTCCGGCGAGATCCGCCTCGTGCACGGCAATTGCCGCGCGACCATCGGTGAGGTCGGCAACGACGATCACAACCGTATTTCCCTCGGCAAGGCCGGTCGCAGTCGCTGGCTTGGTCGTCGTCCCCGCGTTCGCGGCATGGTGATGAACCCGGTCGATCACCCCAATGGTGGTGGCAACGGCAAGTCCAAGGGCGGCGGCGGTGGCCAGCACCTCGTTTCCCCTTGGGGTCAGCTCGCCAAGGGTTTCCCGACCCGCAGCCGCTCCAAGGCCTCCAACCGCCTCATCCTCGTCCGCAAGAATGGCGAAAAGCCGCGCGGCAAGAAGAAATAATCAACTGCTGCTCTACTCATGGCTCGTTCCATCAAAAAAGGCTTCTTCGTCGACTACCACCTGATCGAGAAAATCGAGAAGGCCAACGCGAACGGCGGCTCCAAGAAGCCGATCCAAACCTGGTCGCGTCGCTCCACCATCACTCCGGAGTTCGTCGGTTTCACCTTCAACGTGCACAACGGCAAGCAATTCACCGCCGTCTATGTGACCGAAAATATGGTTGGTCACAAACTCGGTGAGTTCGCGCCGACCCGTGCCTTCCGCACTCACGGCGGCATGACCCGCAAGGAGTGATCCCGCCACTGCTCAACTGATTTCATCAACCAACAAAAGGGCAGGGTGATCCTCGCGATCCTGCTGTCGCCCCTCCCGGGGAATCCTCACTAAAACCATGGAAGTTCAAGCTCTCACCCGCTACGCGCGCATGTCGCCGCAGAAGATGCGCGAGGTGGCCCGCACCATCCAAGGCCGCAAGGCCCCGGAAGCGGTCGGCCTCCTCTCGGTCATTCCGCGCAAGTCCGCGCGTCTCATTGCCAAGACCCTCAAGAGCGCCATCGCCAATGCCGAGAACAACAACAACGTCTCGGCCGACGATCTCGTCGTGCACCGCGCGCTCATCGAACAGGGTCCGGTCCTCAAACGCTTCAAAGCCGGCGCCCGCGGCACCGCCAAGCCGCGCCGCAAGCCTCTCTCCCATATCCGCATCGTCCTGAGCGACGAGGCCAACAACTGATTCTTCCATGGGCCAAAAAACCAATCCCGTCGGCTTCCGCCTCGCCGTTCGCCGCAACTGGCAGTCCCGCTGGTATGCGACCAAGAAAGACTTTCCCACGCTGCTGCGTGAGGACCAGCTGATCCGTGAAAAGCTCATGGAGAAGCTCAAGCAGGCTTCCGTGCCGCGCATCTTCATCGAACGCGCTTCCAACCGCGTGCGCGTCAAGATCTACACCGCCCGGCCGGGCATCGTGATCGGCCGCAAAGGCCAGGAGATCGAGAAGATCAAGGACGACCTCTCCAAGCTTACCGGGAAGGAGATCCTGCTCGACATCCAGGAGGTCAAGAAGCCCGAGATCGAGGCGCAGCTCGTGGCCGAAAACGTCGCCCTGCAGCTGGAGCGCCGGATTGCGTTCCGCCGCGCCATGAAGCGCACCGTGGAGATCGCCATGGCCCTGGGCGCGGAGGGTATCCGCATCCAGTGCTCCGGTCGTCTCGGTGGCGCCGACATCGCCCGCCGCGAATGGCAGCGCAAGGGCCGGGTGCCGCTGCATACCCTGCGTGAAAACATCGACTACGGATTCGCCGAGGCGAACACCGTCTACGGGAAGATCGGCGTCAAGTGCTGGATCTGCAAGCCCGAGGCCGACAGCAACCAACCCGCCTGAACCGACCGCACCCTCAACCCATCAGGAGTAACTAGCAATGGCACTCGCTCCCAATCGCACCAAATACCGCAAGGTCATGAAGGGCTCCCGCGCCGGCAACGCCAAGGGTGGCAACACCATCGCGTTCGGCGAATTCGGCCTGCAATCCCTTACCCGTGGTGGCATGACCGGCCGCCAGATCGAAGCCGCCCGTGTTGCGATCAACCGCCACATGAAGCGTAAGGGGAAGATCTGGATCCGCGTCTTCCCGCACAAGCCCATCACCAAGAAACCCGCCGAGGTCCGCATGGGCTCCGGCAAAGGCTCCGTTGATCACTACGAAGCCGTCATCAAGCCCGGCACCATGCTCTTCGAGATCGCCGGCGTCCCGCAATCCGTCGCCAAGGAGGCCTGCCGCCTCGCTGATGCCAAGCTGCCGTTCCACTGCCGCTTCGTCGTCCGCGACAACACCGTCTAACCCGCTCGATCCGTCCCGTCATGAAACCCAAGGATATCCGCGAACTTTCTCCCGCCGAGATCGAGACCCGTCTCCGCGAAACCCGCGACGCCCTCGTGCAGCTGCGCATGCGCAAGCACACCGGCCAAGTCGAACGTCCGCATGAGCTGCGTTCCCTCCGCAAGGACATCGCGCGCATGGAGACCATCCTCAAAGAGAAGCAAACCGTCGCCGCCTGAGGCGAACCCATCCCGACATGTCTACCACGACTCGCAACGCCCGCCAGACCCTCATCGGTGTCGTCACCAGCCGTTCCGGCGACAAATCGATCAAGGTCACCATCCCTTACAAGATCCCGCACCCACGCTACAAGAAGGTCATCAATCGTAAGTCCGTTGTGCACGCGCACGACGAGAAAAACGAGACCCATATTGGTGACAAGGTCGAGATCATGGAAACCCGTCCTCTCAGCCGCCTGAAGCGCTTTCGCGTGGTGCGCATCGTGACGCTCTCGGCCGACGTCGAAGTCGCCGCCGCCCGCGCCGCTGCCGCTGACAAGGAAGCTGCTCCCGCCGAAGAGCCAGCCGCCGTGGCCGCCGAAGCCTCGGCGAAGGAGGCTCCGGCCGAGACCGAAGCCTAAATACCGGAGGCCATCCACCATGATTCAACTTCGATCCCTACTCGAAATCGCCGACAACACCGGTGCGCGCAAAGCCAGCATGATCTCCAAAAAGGGAGCTGGCCGCCAGATCGCCGGGGTGGGCGACATCATCACCGTCAACATCAAGGATAGCTCGACCGACGCCTCCGTCAAAAAGGGCGAGGTCACCAAGGCCGTGGTGGTACGCACCAAGGCACCCATCCGCCGGGCCGACGGCAGCTACCTGCGTTTTGATTCCAACGCCATCGTCATCATCAATCCGGACGGCAACCCGAAGGGCACCCGCATCTTCGGCCCCGTCGCCCGGGAACTGCGCGCGAAGAATTTCATGAAGATCATCTCGCTCGCTCCGGAGGTCCTCTAACATGCAGAAATTCCACATCAAACGCGGCGACGAAGTCGTGGTCATCGCCGGCGCCAACAAAGGCAAGAGCGGCAAAGTCCTGGAACTCCTCCCGGCCAAGCAGCGCGCCCGGGTCGAAGGTGTCGCCATGATGAAGCGCCACGTGCGCAAGTCCGAGGAGAACCCGAACGGCGCCATCGTTGAACGCGAAGGTTCCGTGCACGTTTCCAACCTCATGCTCAAAAGCCGCTACGACGCGTCCACCAGGCGCACGCCCGTGGAGGCCGAAACCGCCGATGCTTAAATCCACCGCGTGGTGACCGCCCCGGTAATCTCCTTGCCAAAGCCAATCACCGACTGCGTTACTCATCCTTTTTTCCCGTAACCACTCATTTACGGCCGTTGGGTCGGAAATCCAACAGCACTTCCCATGAGCACCTCTTCATACACTCCCGCCCTCAAGAAACAGTATCTTGAGCAAGTCTTCCCGACTCTCAAGGAGAGTCGCGGCTACAAGAACCCGCACCAGGTCCCCCAGATCGTCAAAGTCTCGATCAACACCGGCTTTGGCACCGATCTCGACAAGAACCAGATCAAGGACGTGGTGAAGGATCTGGCGATCATTGCCGGGCAAAAGCCGGTGACGGCCAAGGCCCGCAAGTCGGTTTCCAACTTCAAGCTTCGCCAAGGCCAGATCGTGGGCGCCCACGTCACTCTGCGGGGCGACAACATGTGGGAATTCCTCTACCGCCTGATTACGGTCGCCCTGCCCACCATTCGTGACTTCCGCGGCGTGCCGCCCCGTCTCGATGGCAGTGGCAACTACACCATCGGCATCAGCGATTATTCCATCTTTCCCGAGATCTCCGTTGAGAACGTCAAGCGCACCCTTGGTTTCGACATCAGCATCGTGACCACCGCGCAGACCGACGAAGAAGGTCGTGAACTCCTCTCTCTCCTCGGCATGCCGTTCCGTCGGCCCGAGCCCGCTCAAGCCGCCTAATTCCTTTCGCCATGCCGAAAACCTCCGCCATTCACCGCAACATCAAGCGCGAAAAACTCGCCGCCAAGTATGCCGCGAAGCGGGCCGAATTGAAGGCCGCCTTGCTCAACCCGGAAACCAGCGACGATGAATTCTTCGCCGCCCAAAAGGCCCTGCAGAAGCTGCCCCGCAACTCGTCGCCGGTTCGCGTTAAAAATCGCTGCGCGCTGAGCGGTCGCCCGCGCGCCTACATCCGTAAATTCGGCGTCTCCCGCATCACCTTCCGGGAACTCGCCCTCGCCGGTAAGATCCCGGGTGTCATCAAGTCCTCCTGGTAAGCCACTTTCAGCCCGTGGGGGTGATGTCCCGATCCCCGGGACTTGGATATGACCCACGCGCCGAGAACCCAACATCCACATCATGAACGATCCCATTGCTGATTTTCTAACGCGCCTGCGCAACGCCAGCCGCGCCAAGCTTGAGGAGTGCGTCATTCCGCACTCCAAGCTCAAGGCGAGCCTCGCGGGCATCCTCAAGTCCGAGGGCTACATCTCCGATGTCGCCGAAGGCACCGATGACCGTGGTCACAAGACTCTGCTCGTAACCATGAAGTATGTCGGCGGCACGCCGGCGCTCACCGGCCTCAAGCGCGTATCGACTCCGGGTCGCCGCCTCTATTACGGCTACAACGATATTCCGCGGGTGCTCAACGGACTGGGCATCAGCATTCTCTCGACCTCGAGTGGTCTGATGAAAGATCAGGACTGCCGCCGCAACAAAGCCGGTGGCGAGCTTCTGTGCAGCATCTGGTAAGAAGAGGAAGCACCCATGAGCCGCATCGGTAAACAACCCATTCCCGTGCCTGAAAAGGTGAAGGTCGACATCCAAGGTCAGACCATCTCCGTCGAAGGCCCCAAGGGCGCCCTTTCCAAAACCTTCAACAACGCCGCCAACATTGCGTTTGCCGACGGTGAGATCAAAGTCGCCCCTGCCGACAACTCCCGTTTCGCCAACGCCATGTATGGCACCGCTCGCTCCATCATCGCGGGCATGGTCGTCGGCGTGACGGACGGTTTCTCCAAGGACCTCGAGATTTCGGGCGTCGGCTTCAAGGCCGTGCTCAAGGGCAACACCCTCGATCTCGCCCTCGGTTATTCCCATCCCATTCTCTACCCGGTGCCGGACGGCATCAAGGTGACCATCACCGACCAGACCAAGGTCAAGGTGGAGGGTGTCGACAAGCAACTGGTTGGCGAAGTCGCTGCCAACATTCGTTCCTATTATCCGTGCGAGCCCTACAAGGGCAAAGGCGTCAAATACGTTGGCGAGCGCGTCCGCCGCAAGGAAGGCAAGACCGTCGCCTGATCGGGCCGAAAGGAAAACGCACCATGTCTACAAGTTCCAAATCCCAACTCCTCCAGAAGCGCAAGTGGCGCATTCGCAAGAAGGTCAACGGCACCGCCGTCCGGCCTCGTCTTTCGGTCAAATTCTCCTCCAAGCACATCTACGCCCAAGCCGTCGACGACGATGCGGGCACAACCCTGGCCTATCTCTCCAGCCTGGATCCGGAGCTGCGTGCCCAGAAACTCGCCGCCAACGTTCCCAGTGCCGAGACCCTCGGCAAGGCCTTTGCGGCCAAGGCGACAGCGGCGGGCATTTCCGAGGTGGTGTTCGACCGCAATGGAGCCCGTTACCACGGCAAGGTGAAGACCTTCGCCGACGCCGCCCGTGAAGGTGGACTCAAATTCTAAGCAGCCATGGCTATGAGCACTCCCTCAACAACTCCTTCTTCCAATGCTCCCGCTGGTGCCAACCGTGGACCGGGTGGTCCTGGCGGCAACCGCGGTCCCGGCGGTAACCGTGGCCCTGGTGGCAACCGCGGCCCCGGCGGCAATCGTGGCCCCGGCGGCAATCGTGGTCCGGGTGGCAATCGTGGTCCCGGCGGTCCCCGCCGTGGCGGTCGCGACAACGCCCCGGCTCAAGAGGAAGGTCCCGAGCTTTTCGAAAAGGTCGTCTTCATCAACCGCTGCTCGAAAGTCGTCAAAGGTGGTCGCCGCTTCAGCTTCTCCGCCCTGGTGGTGGTGGGTGACGGCAAGGGTCAGGTTGGGGTCAACCTCGGCAAGGCCAACGAAGTTCCCGAAGCCATCCGCAAGGGCACCGAAGGCGCTCGCAAGCACATGTTCAAGGTCGAGATCAAGGACGACACCATTCCGCACGAGGCCCTCGGAGGTTCTGACGGCGGCAAGGTGTTGATCCGCCCGGCCACTCCCGGAACGGGCCTCATCGCCGGTGGCGGTGTGCGTGCGGTCCTCGAAGCGGCCGGCGTGCACAATGTGCTTACCAAGTCTCTCGGCTCCAACAACCACCTCGCCGTGGTCAACGCGACCGTCGATGCCCTCAAGCAACTTCGCGTTCACTCCACCATCAAGGAGCTCCGCGCCGCCACCGGCGACGCTGCCTGATCCATCAACTTATCATCCGAGTCTTGTCCCGCTCGAGCGGGACGAGGCGCCCCTCCTGAGGAAACATCATGAAACTCCACGAACTCAAAAACGTTAAGGGAGCCGTCCACCGCAAGAAGCGTGTCGGCTCCGGTGAAGGCAACGGTCACGGCAAGACTTCCGGCCGCGGTGGCAAGGGCCAGACGGCCCGTTCCGGCGGCGGAATCCGCATCGGTTTCGAAGGTGGCCAGATGCCCATCTACCGTCGCCTCCCCATGCGTGGCTTTAACCAGGCTCAATTCCGCACCGAGCCGGCTGTTCTTAACGTGGGCGATCTTGCCCGCCTCGACGAGAGTGTCACCGAAGTGAACGCCGAAGGTCTCGCTGCTGCCGGGATCATCCGCAAGGACGAGACCTATGTGAAGGTGCTCGGCGATGGTGAAATCACCCGCGCCATCAAGGTGACCGCCAGCAAGTTCTCCGCTTCCGCCAAAGCCAAGATCGAGGCCGCCGGCGGTGAAGCCATTGTGGCGAGCTAAGGCCCGCCAATTTTCGATCTACGAATGACGATATACGATTGGGCCCCGGTCGGTTCGGAATTCGTGATTCGTAAATCGTAATTCCAAAATCTAAGATCCTGCTGTGTTTTCCGCTTTTACGAACTCGCTGAAAATTCCTGAGCTCCGGCAAAGGATTTTCTACACGTTGTCGTTGCTGTTCATCGCCCGCGTGGCAGCCGTGGTGCCGCTGCCGGGTCTCGATCCGGCACCTCTCAAGCAGTTTTTCGCGGACCAGACCGCGGCGGGCGAGGGGGCTTTGGTTGGCCTCTACAACATGTTCACGGGTGGCGCCCTTATTCAGGGTGCCATTGGTGCTTTGGGCATCATGCCCTACATCAGCGCGTCGATTATCTTCCAGCTCATGACGGCGGTCGTGCCGGCGCTTTCGCGTTTGCAGCAGGAGGGTGACGTCGGCCGGCAAAAACTCACGCAATACACGCGCTACGCCACGGTCGCGATCTGTCTGGTGCAAGGCACGCTGCTGATCCTGGCCTTGGAAAACCCGGCCCGCCTGTTCCAAGGCTTCGACGTCAACACCTACGGGGACATCGTGATCGTCAGCAAATTCTGGTTCCTGATCACGTCGGTCATCATCATGACGGCCGGCACGATGCTCTTGATGTGGCTCGGTGAGCAGATCACGCAGCGTGGCATCGGCAACGGTGTTTCCCTGTTGATCACGGTCGGCATCCTGGCCGATGTCCCGGGCGCCGCCCAGGCCACCTGGCAGCTCTTCTTCGCGCCGGTCGGCGTGCAGACCCTGGGCCTGCCGCAAGGCTTCATCATGTTTGCGCTCTTTGTCCTCGTGACCATGGGCATCGTCATGGTGGTGCAGGGGCAGCGAAAGATTCCGGTCCAATACGCCAAGCGGGTGGTCGGCAACAAGGTCATGGGCGGACAAAGTTCCTTCATGCCGCTCAAGGTGAACTACTCGGGCGTCATGCCGGTCATCTTCGCCAGTGCGATTCTGATGTTCCCGCAGCAGATCCTCTCCCAGCTCGGAGCGGCCCTGCAGTTCGATTTTCTGGTGGATTTCGCCAACAACCTGCTGCGCGGCCACTGGTTCTACTACACCAGCTTCGGTCTGCTGATCCTGTTTTTCAGCTACTTCTGGGTCTCGGTCATGTTCAAGCCGATCCAGATCGCCGACGACCTGAAGAAGTATGGCGGTTACATCCCGGGGGTTCGTCCGGGTGAGCCCACGGCCAAGTTCCTCGACTTTATCATGACGCGCCTGACCCTCGCGGGTGCGATCTTCCTGACCATCATTGCCGTGTTGCCGGACGTGCTCCTCTTTGAGCTCAACGTGCCGCAGCGCATCGCCATCTTCTTCGGCGGCACCGGCATGCTTATTACCGTGGGTGTTGTCCTGGACACCATGCGGCAGATTGAAACCTTCCTCCTGCAACGCCACTACGACGGCTTCCTCAAAAAGGGTCGCGTGCGTGCCCGCGCCGGGGGCGCCCGCCAAAGCGCCATCGGTGATGCCGCCAGCGCCGAGGCCGTGCGTAAGCTGCTGACGGTCGTGGGAAGCATCTTCTTCACCGGCCTCGCCATCTGGCTTTTCCGCCAGTTTGGCGGGTAGTAAAATAGCGCTTTACTTTGGCTGAGGCGGAATCCACGTTCTTGCCCCTTTCGCCCGACGCAAGCGCGTCCAAGGCCAAGGTCCTGGTCCTCGGACCAATCCCGGAGGCACTTGTCTCCCGATCCCGTTCTTTGAATCTCGAGCACGTCTCTGCTGCCCAATTGATGGGGCAGGAGATTTCGCGTCAGACTCCCGCCGGAGCCCAGGCTCGGCGCGCGCAGGAAAAGGGGCAACCGCTGCCCGACCAAACTGTGCTGAGCGTTTTGCGACGCTGGTTTTGGACGCGCAAACCCGATGCGGGATTTCTGCTAAGCGATTTCCCGGCTACGTTGCTCCAAGCTCTTGTGTTCGATGAATGGCTCGACGCGCGCGGCACCCGGCTCACCGGGGTCGTGATTGCCGATGAAGCCGGGGTCGCTTCCGACCTCATCGACCATTACCGCACGCTCGGCCACGATCTCAGGTCAGCCGACGAACTCCTCGCTGCCTGATGGCCATTCCGATTAAAAATGAAGCTGGAATCGCCGGCATGCGCGAGGCCTGTGCGGTGGCTTCCACGGTGCTCTACCAACTTCGCGAGCACGTGAAGCCCGGGATCACCACTTACGACTTGGACCAGGTTGGCCGCGACCTCATCGCCGGGCTGGGCGCCCGCAGTGCTTGCTACGGCTACCAGGTGGGCTCACGCCGCTTTCCCGCCCATACCTGTCTCTCCGTCAACGAAGAGGTGGTGCATGGGATTGGCTCCCTCAAGCGTGTCCTCCAGGACGGCGACATCATCGCCCTGGATGTGGTTGTGGAATACCGCGGTTACATCGGCGACAATGCCATCACGGTGCCCGTCGGCACTGTTTCGCCCGTTCGCGCCAAACTCCTGAGCGTCACCGAAGAGGCCCTGCGCCTCGGCATCGCCCAGGCCAAGGTGGGCAATCGCATTGGGGACATATCCGCCGCCGTTCAAGTTCACGTTGAGAAACACGGTTACGGAGTGGTCCGCGACATGGTGGGCCACGGGGTGGGCATCTCGATGCACGAGGAGCCCCAGATCCCCAACTTCGGCCGACGCGGCAAGGGCGACCTCATCAAACCGGGCATGACCCTCGCCATTGAACCCATGGTCAACACCGGGTCATGGCGCACCCGCACCCTGCGGGATGGCTGGACCATTGTCACCGCCGACGGCGCCGACTCCGCCCATTTTGAACACACCGTGCTCACCACCGCGCAAGGCCCCGAAGTGCTGACCCAGCCCCGGGTGGCCGAGCCCGTTTCCATTCATGCCCTGGATTGACCCCGGCACCTCCCGATTTTTCCAACAAACTCCCTCCTCATTTTTCCAACTACATCCCTCCGTTATGCCACGTCTACTTGGTGTTGATATTCCTGCGAAGAAGAAGATCTCCTATTCCCTTCGCTACATTTACGGCATCGGTCCCCAGCGGGCCGATCAAATCGTTGCTGAAACCGGGCTTGATCCGAACATGCGCGCCCACGATCTGAACGAGGAGCAGCTCAACCAGATCCTCAACGTCATCACCGAACATAAGTGGGTGGTTGAGGGTGACCTGCGCCGGGACATCACCGGCAATCTCAAGCGCCTGCAGGCCATCGGCTGCTACCGTGGACTGCGCCATCGCCGCAGCCTGCCGGTCCGTGGCCAGCGCACCAAGACCAACAGCCGCACCCGCAAGGGCCCGCGCCGCACCGTTGGTGTCACCAAGAAATAAGCCCTTAGCCCGTCATCGTCATGGCTGAAGAAAATTCCCAACCCGAAAACGAAGAAAAGAAGCCCGCCGCCGCGGCTGCTCCCGAAGCAGCGGCGACCCCCGAGGCTGCCCCGGCCGCGGAAGAGGCCGCTGCGGCCGAGAAGAAGCCCGAGTTGGTCGGCGGCGTGCCGAAGCAACCCACGGCGGAAGATCTGCTCAAGGAAGAGCTTGGCGCAGTCAAGATCCGCAAGGCCAAGGGTTCCAAGAACATCTCCTCCGGCATCGTCAGCGTGTTGGCGTCCTTCAACAATACCATCGTCTCGATCACCGACCAAAAGGGCAACGTGATCTCCTGGTCCAGCGCCGGTAAGTGCAATTTCCGCGGTTCCCGCAAGTCCACCGCCTACGCCGCCCAGGTGGTCGCCCAAAACGCCGCCCGCGCCGCAATGGCCCACGGCCTCAAGGACGTGGTCATCAAGGTGAACGGCCCGGGCCTCGGCCGCGACAGCGCGGTTCGCGCCATTCAGGCCATCGGCCTGGAGGTGACCTCCATCGTCGACGTCACCCCGGTTCCGCACAACGGCTGCCGTCCGCCCAAGCGCCGCCGCGTCTGATCCCCGGACTCTTTCGCTCAATCGAAAACCTTTAAGTTCTACTTTCCATGGCTCGTTACATTGGACCCACCACCCGCCTCAGCCGCCGCTTCGGCCAACCGTTGTTCGGCGCGACCAAGGCTTACGAAAAGCGCTCCTATCCGCCGGGGCAGCACGGCCCCCGCCTGCGCCGCAAGATGTCGGAATACGCCATCGGCCTCAGCGAGAAGCAGAAGCTTCGCTACGTCTACGGCCTGCTCGAGCGCCAGTTCCGCCGCACCTTCGAAAAAGCCAAGCGCGAGAAGGGTGTCACCGGTGAACGCTTCCTTCAACTCCTCGAGACCCGTCTCGACAGCGTGGTCTACTCCCTCGGTTTTGCCAAGACCCGCGCTGCGGCTCGCCAGCTGGTCAACCACGGCCACGTTCGTGTCAACGGCGGCAAGGTCGACATCGCCAGCTACACCGTGAAACCCGGCGATGACGTGATGATCAAGGATACCCCGACCTCCCGCCAGATCGCCACGCGCAACCTCGAGGAGACCCGCGCCCGCAACGTTCCCGGCTGGCTGACCCTCAATGCCGAAACCTATACCGGCACGATCAGCCGCCTGCCCACCCGCGAAGAGATGACCCAGGACATCAACGAGCAGCTCATCGTTGAGTTCTACTCTCGCTTCTAATTTCCGGCCCGCCCAACTCAGCATCCAACCCGCATCTCATCATGCCAAAACGTCTCGGTAAGTTCGAACTGCCCAACAAGCTCACCAAGGTCGAAGAGGGCTCCACGCCCACTTACGGCAAATTCATCGCTGAGCCTTTCGAGGCCGGCTACGGCCACACGATCGGCAACTCGCTGCGCCGCGTGCTCCTCAGCTCCATCGAGGGTGCCGCCATCGCCTCCGTCAAAATCGACGGGGTGAACCACGAGTTCCAGAGCATCGATGGCGTCGTCGAAGACGTCACCGACATCGTGCTCAACCTCAAGAAGGTCCTCATCATCTCCGCCAGCGAACAGGAAGAAACCCTGCTGCTCCTCCGCGTAAATCGCCAGGGCGAGGTGACCGCCGCCGACATTCAGGCCGACGCCAACATCACGATCGTCAATCCCGACCAAGTCATCTGCACGCTCGACACCGAGCGTTCCTTTGAAGCCGAAATCACGGTCAAAACCGGCCGCGGCTACTGCCCGGGAGAGCTCAACAAGAAGGAAGAGCAGGCCATCGGCGTGATTCCGATCGATTCCCTCTTTTCTCCCGTGAAGCTCGTGAAGTATTCGGTCGAAGCCACCCGTGTGGGCCAGATTACCGACTACGACAAGCTCGTCATGGAGGTTTGGACCGATGGCCGGATCTCCCCGGACGACGCCCTTAAACAAGCCGGTTCGATCCTCAAGCATCACCTTGATGTCTTCGACAACGTCTCCGAGGAGAACTACGAATTCGATAACCAGCAGTCCGAGGTCAGCGAAGAGCAGAACAAGCTCCGCAAGCTCCTTAACATGTCGGTCAACGAGATCGAGCTCTCGGTCCGTGCGGCCAACTGCTTGAACAACGCGAACATCACTACGGTCGGCGAACTCGCCATGAAGACCGAGCAGGAGATGCTCAAGTATCGCAACTTCGGCAAAAAGTCCCTCAACGAGATCAAGGACAAGCTCGAGGATCTCGGCCTCTCGCTCGGCATGAAGTTCGACGAGCGTCTTCTCGATACCAAGAAAGAACTCTAAAGATTTTCGAATTCGGATTTCAGATTTACGATTGGCGGTCCGGTCCCAAGAGGCGCCTTCAGTCGTAAATCGTAATTCGTAAGTCTAAAATTCCCCACCGGTCTTTGCGCCGCCGTGCCGCCCAACGCTGCAGCCCGGTAGCCGATCGGAGACCGCCACCTACAAAACCAGATTCCAATGCGTCATAAAGTTCATCGCCATTCCATGGGCCTGACCCGCGAGCACCGCGCGGCCATGCTCTCCAACATGTCGGTCTCCCTGATCACCCACGGGCGGATCAAGACCACGCTCGCCAAAGCCAAGGCCCTGCGCCCCTTTGTCGAGAAGGTTGTCACCAAGGCCAAGAAGGCGGCCGCCAAGACCGAGAAAAAGGACAAGTTGCACCTCCGCCGTCTCGCCCTGCGTGACGTGCGGGACGAGGCGGCCATCTCGATGCTTTTTGACGAAAAGGTTTCCGAGTTTGAGAATCGACCGGGTGGATACACTCGCATTTACAAGCTGGGCCAACGTGCCGGTGATGCCGCCGAGATGGCGCTCATCGAGTTCGTGAAAGCTGACGACCCGGGCTACAAGAAGCCGAAGAAGAAGGGATCCAAGGCCAAGAAGGCTTCCGCCTCCGCCGAGGCTACGGCGGACAAGGCCACTGCTCCGGCCTCGGTTGAGGAAGCTGCCACCGCTGAAGCCGAAGAGGCTGCTGCGGAGGAGCCCGCCGACGAAACCAAGGCAGAAGCCGTCGAAGAAGCCGCTTCCACCACCGCTGAAGCTGTGGAAGAAAAGCCGGCTGCCGAAGCCGAGACTCCTGCGGCCGAGGACGAGTCAACGGAAGAGAAGAAGGCCTGACCTCCGACTTGTTTTCAATTCCTGCCACGCCGTCCCTCTTGTGGGACGGCGTTTTTGTTGCACGACCCGGATGATCGGCTTCCAGTGCTTGAAACCCTATGTTCGACCTTACGACCGCCACCGTCATCTACAGCCTCCTGGTGGCGGCTTTTTTTTTGAGCCTTTGGATCTACTATGACCGGCGTGATCACGCCCGGTTTGAGGCAGAGCGGCGGCGGACCATTTTCCACTGCGTGCGGTGCGATGAAGTCTACGCCAAACGGGGTGAATTGGGGGAGGGCGACTGTCCGCGCTGCGGCCACACCAACGGCCGACTGCGGTTCTAGGTCACGAAATTGGGTCGGTTTGCATCACCTCTTGATTCCGGCAAGGCACCTGCTTTTGCTCACGAATGGCTCAGACGATTGCCGTCCTCGATTTCGGTTCCCAATACACGCAGGTCATTGCGCGTCGCATTCGTGAGTGCGAGGTCTACTCGAAGATCTACCACCACACCACAACGGCTGAGCAGCTGAAACGGGACGGGGTGGCCGGAATCATCCTGTCCGGCGGTCCCAACAGCGTGTTCGCCAAGGATGCGCCCGCTCCCGAAGCCGCGGTGTTTGAAATGGGGGTGCCGGTGCTGGGCATCTGCTACGGGCTCCAACTCATGGGGAAAATACTGGGCGGCAAAGTGGCCCGCAGCAAGGAACGTGAGTTCGGCCTGGGGACCCTCAACATCGTTAAACCCGGCCGCCTGTTCCATCGCTTGCCCCGAAAGCTTAAGGTTTGGAATTCCCACGGTGACAAGGTCACCGAGCTGCCGCCCGGGTTTGATGCGATCGGCACAACCGACAATTCCCCCTACGCGGTCATCGAGGATCGGAAGCGCGATTTCTACGGCATCCAATTCCACCCGGAGGTGTTTCATACGGAGCGCGGGGTCGACGTCATTCGCAATTTCCTGCTGCGCGTCTGCAAGGTGGAGGCGAACTGGACGACGGCCGATTTCATCAAGCACTCGGTGAAGGAGATTCGCAAAACGGTCGGCCCGTCGCGCGTCATTCTGGGTCTGTCCGGCGGGGTCGACTCCTCGGTGGCCGCCGCCTTGATCCACAAGGCGATCAAGAAGCAGCTCACCTGTGTATTTGTGGACAACGGCCTGCTGCGCAAAGGCGAACGCGAGGCCGTGGAAGCCCTTTATGGCAAACACTTCAAAATCGACCTGCGGGTCGTTGACGCTTCGAAGCTTTTCCTTCGCCGACTCAAGGGCGTAACCGAACCCGAGCAAAAGCGGAAGATCATCGGCAACACGTTTGTTGAGGTCTTTGAAAAATCGCTCAAGACCATCGGCCATGCGGATTATCTGGCTCAGGGCACCCTCTATCCTGACGTGATTGAGTCTGTCGCGATTGGCGATAATCCGGCGGCGCTGATCAAGAGCCACCACAACGTCGGAGGGCTGCCCGAGCGCATGAAACTCAAGCTGCTTGAGCCGCTGCGTGAGCTGTTCAAGGACGAGGTGCGGGCGGTGGGAGCAGCGTTGGGCCTGCCAAAGGAGGTGGTCTGGCGGCAACCCTTTCCCGGGCCCGGGCTTGGGGTCCGGGTTCTGGGTGACATCACCCGGGAGAAGCTCGATGTCCTCCGCGAGGCGGATGCGATCCTCATCGAGGAGATGAAATCCACCGACTGGTATTGGAACGTTTGGCAGTCTTTCTGTGTCTTCCTCCCCGTGAAATCCGTTGGAGTCATCGGCGACGAGCGAAACTATGCCTGGGTGATCGCGATCCGGGTGGTGGAAAGCATCGACGCCATGACGGCTGATTGGACCAAACTGCCTTATGATTTGCTCGCCCGGGTCTCGAACCGCATCACCAACGAGGTGCGCGACGTCTCCCGGGTCGTGCTCGACATCTCTTCCAAACCCCCCGCTACGATCGAGTGGGAGTAAACTGGGCTCGGTGCGACATTGATTCCGCGCCGCTCACTGTTACTTCTACTACCACCTTCCCCCCGTTTGTTTATGAAAAAATCTCTGCGTTTCCTGCTGCCTCTGTTGTTTCTGATTGGCTCAATGCGAGCCGACTCCGACCAGGTTATCTCGTTGGCCCGGTCCTATTTGGGCACGGATTCCGCCCTCGATGCGGTCAAGGCCGTTCGCTACGCGGGAACCTTGATTTCCAGCACGACCCCGGTTGAGGGAGAGGGCAGCCAAACGGTCGCCCGGATCGAAATCATCTTTGCGGAGCCGTATTTCCAGCGCATCCAGATTACCTCCACGGAACGCGTGGAAACCACGGCCCTCGATGATTACGAAGCCTGGCAGCGGGTGGAGAATCCGGACAACATCGAACAGTGGCGGCTGACCTTGCTTGATACCGTGCAAATCCGTCGCCTGCGTGCGAATACCTGGGAGAATCTGGCCTTTTTTAAGGGTCTCGACGAAGGGGGGGGAGAAATCAACGACATGGGCCGGGTTGAGGCCGACGGCCAGAGTCTGCACAAGCTGGCTTACGATCATGGCTACGGCATCGTGTTCTACCGCTATTTTGATCCGGTGACCGGCCGCTTGGTTTTCAGCGAAACTGACACCGGTGCCCGTATCGAGGAATCCGGCGAGAATATTATCAAAGGCGTCCGGTTTCCCAACCAGGTGGTGACCACCTCAACCCGAGGCGACGGGGCGGAACAACGGGTTCAGGTGGATTTCGATTTGATTGAGGTCAACCCCGAGTTGGATCACCAGCTCTTCCGCGTTCCGTCGATTACGCGGCGCTGAGCGCGACTCCCGCAAATTCTTTCATGGGGCTTGCCCCCAGCCCGGGGACTGGGGCAGCTTCAGGCAATTGTGCGCCTGATCAACTACAGTTCCTCGTCTGCGCGGAAGGCCCTCGCTGAATTTTGCGCGGGGGCGGTCGTGCCCCCGGAAATCACCGCCAGTGTCGCGACGATTCTTGCCGACGTGCAGCAACACGGTGACACCGCCGTCCTGAAATACGCGGAGAAGTTTGATGGTGCCAGGTTACGCGCCCGGGATCTGAAAGTGCGGCCCGCGCAGTTGGCGGCGGCAGCCAAACGGCTTCCCGCGAGTGAACTTCGCGCGATGCGGGCGGCGCTGCGCAACATCAAGGCCTTCAATCAGCAGGGCCTCCCTTCCAATTGGTCGGGACGCAATGCACAAGGCGCGGAGATCGGCGAACGCCACCACCCCATTCGCCGGGTTGGGCTCTATGTGCCGGGGGGAGAAGTGCCCCTGGTCTCGACGGTTTTGATGACGGCCACCTTGGCCAAAATCGCGGGCTGCCCGGAGATCGCCGTTTTTACGCCTTCGGATGCCCACGGGAAAATCGCGGATGGCCTGCTTGCCGCCCTGCATCTGGTCGGCGTCTCCGAAGTCTATCGCATTGGCGGTGTGCACGCGATTGGCGCCATGGCCTACGGCACAAAGACAATTCCGGCCGTCGACAAGGTCTATGGTCCCGGCAACGCCTACACCTGCGAAGCCAAACGACAGGTGTTCGGCACCGTCGGAGTCGACAGTCTCCCGGGCCCCAGTGAAGTCATGGTGATCGCCGACGAGTCTGCTCGGCCTGATTTCGCGGCGGCGGATCTCCTGGCCCAGGCCGAGCATGGTTCCGGTCGTGAGAAGATCTATCTGGTCGCCACGTCACGTGAAATCATTGCCGCCATCGAGGACCAGGTTGCGCAACAGCTGCCCGAACTCGGTCGCAACGAAAAGGTCGAGCGTGTGCTGGCCGACGGCTTCCTCGCCGTGCTGGTCAAGGACCTGCAGACTGCCGCGGCAGTCGCGAACTACGTGGCTCCCGAACACTTGGAGCTTCTGGTGAAGCCGTCGCGACAACGGTCACTCGAGCGCAGCATTACCACCGCTGGTGCAATCATGTTGGGCAACCTCACCCCGACGGCGCTGGGTGATTTCACCGCGGGTCCCAGCCACGTCCTGCCGACCGGCCGGGCCGGTCGATTTTTCAGCGGATTGCGTGTCGCCGATTTTATGCGGCGAACCAGCATCATCCGCTATGATGAAAACTCCATCATCGCGGGCGAAAAGGTCGTTCGCGCGTTTGCCGCCATGGAGCAGCTTGATGCACACGGCCGATCGGCCGCAATCAGGGTAGGCAAGCCGCGCTAGCTTGCCCGGCTCCGGTCATGAAAACGCCTTCACAACTCGCCCGTCCACACGTGCCGGCCCTGCACGCCTATGTGCCGGGACTGCAGCCGACGGAAACGGGTTGGATCAAGCTCAATACAAACGAGTGTCCGTATCCTCCCAGTCCGTTGGTGGGCATCGCCGTGCGCGAAGCGTTGGGGGAGGACAGTGCTTCGCTGCGGCTTTATCCGCATCCGACCAGTGAACCCCTGCGCCGGCAGATCGCGACGCTTCATGACCTCGCTTATGATCAAGTCATCATCGGCAATGGTTCGGACGATATCCTGAACCTCCTGGTGCGCGTGTTCGGCGGGGAAGGGGCCGCCACGGGCTTTACCTGGCCGAGTTATTCCCTCTACCCGGTCCTGGTTGGGATCCAAGATGGAGCCACCGAGGTTGTGGAGTTCGACTGCGACATGAAGTTGCCGGTGGAAAAAATCACCGCTTCCCCGGCGGCGGCGTTTTTCCTGACCTCGCCCAATGCTCCCACCGGGGTGGGTTTTCCTCCTGCTGAAATCGAACGTGTGCTCCAGGGGTTTGGCGGAGTCCTGGTGGTCGACGAGGCCTACGCTCCGTTCGCCGAAGACGATGCCATCCCGTTGTTGGCCAGGTATCCGAACCTGGTGGTCGTGCGGACCCTGTCCAAAGCCCACGCCCTTGCGGGAATTCGCGTGGGATACGCCCTCGCCAGCGCCGAGACCATCGGTCTGCTCGATCGCGTCCGCGACAGCTACAACGTGAACCACCTCTCGCAGGTTGCCGCGGCTGCCGCCCTCGGCGATGCGGCTTACTACAAAGGCATCATCACCAAAATCAAAACCACACGGGACACCTGGCTCGAACGTTTCCGGCAGCGCGGTTGGTTTGTCCATGATTCGGCCAGCAATTTCCTGTTTCTCGAACCGCGCGACGCCAGGGGTGAAGCCGGACCCGGGGTTGCAGCCGGACTATTTGAATTCTTCAAGACGCGACGAATCCTGGTGCGCGCCTTTCCCAAGCACGCCTTGACCGCATCGTTCCTGCGAATCAGCGTCGGCACCGACGACGAGATGCTCGCCGTCGATCAAGCAATCGAAGCATGGCTGAATCCCGCACCGTAACCCTCTCGCGCAAAACCGCCGAAACCGACATTGAGCTCACGCTCGCGGTCGATGGCACCGGCGCTTCCACGATCGAAACCGGCGTGCCGTTTTTCGATCACATGCTGACGTTGTTTGCCAAGCACGGCCTGTTCGATTTGCAGGTGAAGTGTGCCGGCGATGTTGATGTCGATTACCATCACACGGTGGAGGACGTGGGCCTCGTTTTGGGCGACGCCTTCAAGCAGGCCTTGGGCGAAAAAAAGGGCATCCGTCGCTACGGGTTTTTTATCCTTCCCATGGACGAATCCCTGGCACGCATCGCCATCGATATCGGTGGCCGGCCCCACCTCGTCTACGACGCGGAGGCGCCGACCATGTTTGTGCGCGATTTCAACATCGTGCTTGTAAAGGAGTTTTGCCGGGCGTTCAGCAACGCCCTGGGGGCGAACCTGCATGTCAAACTCGTCTACGGCGAAGAGCCGCACCATGTGGCGGAAGCAATTTTCAAGTGTCTCGCCCGCACCGTGGATGCGGCGACGCAGATTGATCCGCGGGCGGCGGACAGCCTGCCGTCAACCAAGGGTGTGATCTGATTGCGGATTTCGGATTTGGGAATGCGGATTGGCCCCGCGTTCCGGAGTCCTCCGCTGGTAAATCCGCAATCCGAATTCTAAATTCCGAAATTCCATGATCGCAGTCATCGACAACGGCATCTGTAACCTGCGCAGTGTCACCAAGGCTTTGGAAACGGTTGGTGGCGAGCCGGTGGTGGTGCGCACGCCCGGGGAGTTGGCCGAAGCGCGCGTGCGGGGACTGGTGCTGCCCGGGGTGGGGGCGTTGCGGGATTGTGTGGCCTCCCTGCGCGAGACGGGACTGGCGGATTCGGTGCGGGATTGGATCGGGGCGGATCGTCCATTCCTCGGCGTGTGCCTTGGCATGCAGGCGTTGTTTGAGCGGTCCGAGGAGGGGGATATCGAGGGTCTGGGCGTTTTTGCGGGAGAGGTGCGGCGGTTTGTGCGTTCGCCCGAGTTCAAGATTCCCCACATGGGTTGGAATACGGTGCGGTTTGCCCAACCTGACTCGGCGTTGCGGGGCTACCTGGCGGTTGAGGGGGAGTCGTTCTATTTTGTGCACAGCTATCACTGCGTGCCCCGGGATGCGGAATTGGTTTTGGCCGATTGCGACTATGGAGGCGTGTTCACCGCGGCGATTGGCCGAGGTCGTTGTTTTGCCACTCAATTTCACCCGGAGAAGAGCCAATCCAAGGGACTCGAGCTCTATCGAAATTTTGTCCGACTGGCTGCGGGTAACGCTGCCTGATCGAAGTTTGGCGATTAGAATCGCTAACTCTGTGCAAAGCACGGGCCTATGATGTTTTAGGCAATATGGGCGGGCCTTTGCTTTGCAACTCTGTCTAACTTTGCTATCCGTTTCCGTTCCTATGGCCAAAACCGCTACCCTAAAGATTGACGACCAAGAGCTTGAACTACCCGTGATCATCGGATCCGAGGGCGAAAAGGCGGTGGATGTGCGCAAGTTGAGATCAACGACGGGCTACATCACGTATGACGAAGGCTACGGCAATACCGGCTCCTGCCAGAGCGAAATCACTTACATCGACGGTGAAGCCGGAATCCTTCGTTACCGGGGTTATCCCATCGAACAATTAGCCGAGGGTTTTAGTTTTGAGGATGTTTCCTACCTGGTCATTTACGGCGAGCTGCCCACTCCGGAGCAGAGCGCCGAGTTTTCCGCCCGGCTGCGGAACGAGGCCCCGATTCGTGAAGGCATGGTGCGTTTTGTGCAGGGTTTTCCACGAGGGGCTCACCCCATGGCGGTGCTCTCATCGAGCCTGAATGCATTGGGGGCTTACCATTCGCAGATGGCGTCCAACAATCACGAGCGCGACCTCAAGCACTTCGATGAAGCTGCCGCGATCGCGATGGCCAAGGTACGCACCATCGCCGCCCACTCGTATCGGGTGGTCCGTGGCAAACCACTCAACTACCCGCGGCCCGATTTGGATTATTCGGAGAACTTTCTCCACCTGATGTTCTCGGAGCCTTACGAAGAGTATAAAGCCACCCCGGAGGTGGCGTCTGCGATCAACCTCTTCCTGTTGCTCCATGCCGAGCACGAGCAGAATTGCTCCACGTCAACGGTCCGCATGGTGGCGTCGGCGGGTGCGAATTTGTTCGCCTCGACGTCGGCCGGCGTGAGCGCGTTGTGGGGCCCGCTTCATGGTGGCGCCAATCAAGCGGTGCTTGAGATGCTGAACACAATCCATGCGAACGGCGACGACGGTTCCCGTTTCATCGAGGCGGCCAAGGACGGCAAGGCGCGCCTGATGGGTTTTGGTCACCGCGTCTACAAGAACTACGATCCGCGGGCGAAGATTATCAAAGGCAGTTTCGACAAGGCATTGGAAAGCCTGGGTATCACGGATGATCCCTTGCTGGATATTGCCCGCCGACTGGAGGCGGCGGCTTTGAGTGATGATTACTTCATCTCCCGCAAGCTCTATCCGAATGTCGACTTTTACTCGGGTCTCATCATGAACGCGCTGAAGATTCCGGTGGATATGTTCACCGTGATGTTCGCGATCGGCCGAATGCCGGGCTGGATTGCCCAGTGGCACGAGGTCGCTTCCAATCCGAAGTCACGCATCAATCGGCCTCGCCAAGTCTACATGGGACCCGTGCCGCGCGACGTGATGTAAGCCGCGCGGACGGGGGGGCGGGGGAATCGTGAATTGATGTCCGCCTTGGCTGAGTATCGTCCCTGGAAACACGCCCTGCTTTGGCTGGGCGTATTTTTGTTTCTGGCCTGGCGGGTGCCGCTGGTTTGGCAGTCGGGTCAATTCACGGGGGAAGATGGCTGGGTGTTTTTTGCCGAGGCTTTTAATTCTCCGTGGCATGAATCGATTTTTGTGCCCTTCGCCGGATACTTGCGGCTCGACGCCCGATTGGTTGCGGAGCTTTTGTCCGGTCTGCCGCTGGCGGCCCAGCCGGTGGCCTACGGACTGGTGGGACTGGGGGTAAATGCCCTCGCATTCTCAGCCGTCTACCTGCCGGTGTTTCGTTCGTTTGTGCTGTCCGATACGCTTCGACTGGGGATTGTGGCTCTTCTGGCGTTGGCTCCGAACGCTGAAAACCTGGGGCTGCTCACCGGACTGCATTGGTATCTCGCCTTTGCGTTTGTGCTCTGCCTCCTGGTGCCTTTGCCGCAACAGACCTTGGCTCGGGCAGGGGTATGCCTGCTGATGTTTTTTGCGGTCTGGTCGGCGCCGTCGACTTTGGTGTTGGGGCCGTTGCTGGCCTATCGCACGTGGCGGGCGACCGAACGATTCGACCGGATTTGGAATCTCGCGGCGACGGTCCAATTGGGGTTGGCCGCCCTGCTGGCCTATGGATTCAGGGACACGGCGGGGGAGCGCGCCGGGGAGTTTGGTCTGAGTGATCTTCCACCCGCGCTGGAGGTTTTGTTCCTGCGAGGATGGCTCGGGGTCGGCCTGGTCGGGCAAGGTGTCGCCGAGGTTGTTGTGCTGCGGGCTCCGGGTTTGGTATCGATCTGGGGGTTCCTGGTTCTGGTGAGTCTCGCCTGGGGGATTTGGCGATACCGTCGAGACGATGTTGGTCGAGGACTCGCTCTGCTCTTGGGGGCAGGTGGACTGATGGCGCTGTTGTCACTGGGACGGACGGCCTATGTTCCCGAGCTTGCGGCACTCGATCTTCCGCGGCACGTGCGCTACCTCACCGTGCCATCCCTGCTGCTGCTGCTCGGTCTCTGGGGCTTGGTGTTCCAACTTTGTCGATCCGAATCCCGACGGCTGATGATCGGATTGTGGAGTGTGCAGGCCGGGTTGCTTGCGGTTGGCCTCCCCGGTAATCAGCACTGGTCCCGACCGGTGGAGAACTTCGCGTGGGGCGACTACGTTGAGGCAGTTGTGGACTTCAAGGCCCGGCAAATCGATCGAGGTGAGGCAGCCAGCCTCTATATACCCAGTGATGTTCCTTACTGGGGGGTGGTGCTGCAGAGCCAGGGAGGACAGGTTGTTTCTCCGGACAAAGGTGTTGTGCCTGCGCTGGGAGCGACAGCCGTGGGGGATGAGGTTTTCCAGAGCTGGTTGGGCCGGTTCCGGTTCGCCAGTGTCCGCAATCAAGACAACCCCGTGCGGATTTACCATGAACGGCTCGGTGACTTGACCTACACGGGGTCGGAGAGTGGCCGGGTATGGTTTGTGGATTCGCAGGGCGCGCAATGGTTCACCGCTCCGCTCCTGCAGCCCTATTGGTGGCGTATCCAGGATTTGGATATGAGGCTGGTGCAACCCTAGGACCGACGGTGCCGTAATGCCGCCCTCCTGGGGTGGCCTCGGCGGGTGGACACCGGCACTTGCGATGGCGGCGGGCTTTGATTACGTAGTCACTGTGTCGTCATCCCGCCCAGCCGTTTTCATCAGTTACGTCCCCGAGCATTCTCCGGTGGCCGACCGGCTGGACAAATCGTCCCGGGCAGCGGGCATCTTTTCCCACTTTCCCCAGCAACCAAATGGAGCCGACGGCCGGTTGCGCCGTCGAATTCCTCGAGCCCCTTGGGTTGATTCAGGATAAACTCAATCCCGCCCTTTCTCATCATGAAGGTGACCTTGATCGTGCCGGCGTTCAACGAGGCGAAGCTCCTGGGGGAAAACCTGCGTCACATGGATGCGGCGGCAGAGGTGATGCGGGAACGTGGTTGGCTGGTGGACTTTGTGGTGTGCGACAATAACTCCACTGACGGCACGGCAGACATCGCCCGCGAATTTGGGGCGACGGTAGTGGCCGAACCCATCAATCAGATTGCGCGGGCGAGAAACCGGGGGGCATCGGTGGCAACCGGTGATTGGTTCTGGTTCGTGGATGCGGATTCACGGCCGTCGCAAGCGCTTTTTGTCGCGACGGTGGAGGCGATCGAACGGGGTGATGCCGTGGCCATTGGCACAACTTTGGAGTTCGAGAACGTAGATCCTTTTTTTCGATTCGCGGCCTCACTGTGGAAGCTGTGGAGCGTGTGCTGGTCGCACATGGCGGGGTCGTTCATTGCCGTGGACGCCCGGGCCTTTGGGGAGATCGGCGGCTTTTCTCCGGACTTTTTTGCCGGGGAAGAGCTCGATCTCTCCCGGCGACTCCAGCGGTGGGGACGGCGGCAAAAACCGCGACGTCGCGTTCGAGTGCTGCGGGGTGTGCCCCTGCTGACATCGGGGCGGAAGGCGCGGCTTTACGGCTTTGGCGAAAGCCTTGGGTTTCTGGTCCGGGCGATGTTTGCTCCTCTGCGCACCATGCGCACCAAGGAGGCTTGTTTCCTTTGGTATGACGGTCGGCGGGAATGAATTTTCAGTCGCATTATTGTCTCCGGGATTCGTTTAAGGCTGGTATTCCCGTAGCGTCGATGACGGCCTTAACGACGCTGCGATGTGGTTGATGGACCGCTTCAGCCCACTCTACCCAACCCTATGAAACTGATTCGTTTTGGTGAACCCGGTGATGAGAAACCCGGCCTTTGGATTGATAATGCCCGTCGTATTGATGCGTCTGCTTTTGGCGAAGACTACGACGAGGCTTTTTTTGGCAGCGACGGCCTCGAGCGCCTGAAGACTTGGGCCGGGCAAAATGCGGCGGAGGCTCCTCCGGTGTCCGATGACGTGCGTTGGGCGCCCTGTATCTGCCGTCCCAGCAAGATTATTTGTGCCGGTCTCAATTATCGGGACCACGCCGAGGAGTCCGGCATGCCCATCCCGGATGAACCCATTTTGTTTTCCAAGTCCGTCAGCTCATTCTGCGGCCCTTACGATCCGGTGGAGATTCCCTCCGGTTCGGAAAAGACGGACTGGGAGGTTGAGTTGGCCATCATCGTCGGCCGGCAGGCGAAAAATGTGACCGAAGCTGACGCGATGCTTCATGTGGCGGGATACGCGGTCATGAACGACTACAGTGAGCGTGCCTGGCAACTGGAACGAGGTGGCCAATGGCTGAAGGGCAAGGGCTACGATTCCTTTGCTCCGGTCGGGCCATTCCTGACCACCGCCGACGAGATTCCTGACCCGGCCGACCTGAAACTCTGGCTCGAGGTCAATGGCCGCCGCATGCAGGACGGGCACACCGGCCAGATGATTTTTGGCGTGGCGACTTTGGTGAGTTACATCAGCCAGTTTATGACCCTGCTGCCGGGTGACATCATCAGCACAGGCACGCCGCCCGGGGTAGGCATGGGCATTAAACCGACACCCGTTTATTTGCAGCCGGGTGACGTGGTGGATCTCGGTATCGACGGCCTGGGGTGCCAGCGCCAAGTCGCCCAAGCTGCCAGGTAGGAGATATCATGGAAAACGAATGGTCAGATCGAGTCGCCGTCATCACAGGTGGAGCAGCGGGCCTGGGCCTGGCCACTGCCCGACGCCTGGCCGCCCACGGGGTGAAGCTGGCCTTGTTCGACGCCCGGCCCGAGGTCCTCGAAAAAGCGATGACCGAGTTCGGCGGCGCGGCGATCGGCGAGTGTATCGACGTAACAAATACAGATGATGTGAACCGCGCGGTTGATGTTGTCGTTCAAAAATTTGGTCACGTTGACATCCTGATCAATTCGGCGGGCATCACCGGGCAGACCGGCATCAATTCACACGAAGTGGATTCCGCCGATTTCGACCGGGTGATGGCGGTCAATGTGAAGGGGTGTTTTAATACGTTCAAAGCCGTTGCGCCCCACATGCTGGGAGCCGGTTACGGACGTGTCCTCAATGTCGCCTCGGTTGCGGGCAAGGAGGGCAATGCGGGCATGGCCGCCTACTCAGCCTCCAAGGCCGCTGTCATCGGCCTGACCAAGGTGCAGGGCAAGGAATACGCGACGACCGGCATCACGGTGAACGCCATCGCGCCGGCGGTGGTGCGGACCGAAATTGTTGCGGCGCTGCCCCAAAAACAGGTGGATTACATGACGGCAAAAATCCCGATGCAGCGCACGGGCACGGTGGAGGAGTTCGCGGCCTTGGCGATGTTTGTGGTTTCGGCGGAAAACAGCTTCACCACGGGATTCACCTATGACCTGACCGGCGGCCGGTCGGTTTACTGAAGCAACTTCCTGAATTGAATCGCGACGGCTGAGGAGCGTGCTACGGTCCTTGCCATGTTGGTTTCCACGGATGAACTCGCCGGGCATGTCGATGACCCGTCTTGGCTCGTTTTTGATTGCAGGCACGACTTGATGAACCCGGCGCGGGGGCGGGAAATTTATGATCAAGGTCACTTGCCGGGGGCGTTTTTTGCCGGAGTCGATTTCGATTTGTCCGGGAGCAAGACCGGCACCAATGGCCGTCATCCGTTGCCGGACCCTGATCGCTTTGCCACTTTTTTGGCGAACTGTGGTGTCGATGCCGGCAGTCGACTCGTCGCTTATGACGATGTTGGAGGCCAATACGCCGCACGTTTTTGGTGGTTGTGTCGATGGATTGGTCATGAAGGTGCGGCGGTGCTGGACGGAGGATGGTCAAAATGGACCAGTGAAGGACGCCCGGTCTCAACGCGGCCACCCGATGCGGTTGCAGGATCGATCTCCATTCGGGCTCGACCCGATCTTGTTGCGACGACAGGCGTGGTTGAAGAGATCGTTGAGGGCGGGCCGGGCCTGATTGTCGATGCCCGTGCGCCTGAGCGTTACCGGGGCGAAGTCGAACCGCTCGACAAAGTGGCGGGACACATTCCGGGAGCGATCAATTGGCCATTTCAGAAGAGTCTGAATGCGGACAAGACCTTCAGATCACCGCCGGAGTTGGCGGAATTATGGCGGGAGGCCCTGGCTGATTTTTCGGCCGATCAGGTGATCCACCAATGTGGTTCAGGCATCACCGCCTGCGTGAACATCCTTTCCATGGAACAGGCCGGTCTGGCGGGTTCCCGGCTTTATCCGGGATCGTGGAGTGAGTGGTCGGCGGATCCCAGCCGGCCCGTCGTGACTCGCGGTCAGTAGATCGGTGTGCCCGGACGGTTTTTCTGTTCGGCCAACCACGCCCTCGCGGACTCGAGTTTTTCGATCCCCACCACCGGGCCCAGCGCGGCGCGAAAGGCGGGATGGTCGTGCAATTGATCAAAGGGCGGTGCGAACAACACCGTCGCGGGATCGAGCAAACTGGGTTCGGTAAGCGCTTGGTAGATGAGATCGAGCGCCCGATCTTTTTCTCCTTGGTCGATGAGGGCGCGGATCAGCAGGAGCAGGGTTTTCTGTCGTTCCTCCGCGAAATCGTTGAGCAGCTGGTCAAGAGTGGCGATTGCGGCCGGCTCCCGCCGGGTCATCAGCAAAAATGCTTCGAAGTGGCCGTGCACCAGCGGTCCAACCTCGGCGGGGCTCAGGACGTCGGTCAATGCGTTGCGGGCCTGATTTCCGTAATGGCGGGCCAAGGTCCAATTGCCTTGGTCCATGTAGGACTCGGTGAGCGCAATCACTTGCTTCGATTCATCGGCATCGAAGGAAACGCGAAGGACTCCGCCACCCGCTCGAATCGCACGGCGCTGGTTCGCAAAGTCGCGGCGCATGCCGTAGGCGAGAGGGGTGAGCTGGACTTCACCGGTCGCAGGATCGGGGGAGAGAAGCTGGTTGAGCTCTGCGAGGTATTTTTCCGGTTGCAGGTCCCGGGCGAACTCCACCCATGCCAGTTCGAATCGCCAAGCTGGATCCACTTCCGACTGACGATCCAGATACTCCCGCAACAATTCTGCGGCTTGCGCGTAATCATGCGCCTGGCGGGCTTCCTCAAATGCCGCCAACAATTGTTCGTCTGTCAGGGGTTCAGGCTCGGGCTCTGGTTCGGGCGGAGGCGGCTCGATCGGAGTCTCTGCGGATTGCTCGGAGGCCAGGGCGGCGGGTTCAGCGGGCTCCGGCTCGTTGGAACTGCCGAAGAGCAGGATACCCGCGACAATAAAAATCAGCAAAGTGACACCACCCACGGCGGGGAAGAGCCACTTCGGTTTGTTCGGGGTGGCCATGGCCGCGAGTCCCTTTTTTTTGGTGGAGAATGGGGGGCGGGACAGTCCGGGAGGAATGGGGGGGAAGTAGACGGGGCCGCGGGGAATGGTGAGCAACCGCACGACTTCCTCAATCAACTCCGGAGTCGTTTCACCGTCCGGCTGTTTGATCCAGTGCACTCCGGCGAAGGCCGGGGGGGTCTCCATGCCGTATTCCTCGGTGTCGTCGAGTATGATGGGCAGCAGGAAAGGCACGCCTCGCGGCAGGGAATCCATGTGGTTGGCCGCAATTTCCCACTCGTTGCGAAAGTTCCCCTGTGCCCTTTGCTCAGCGTGGCGTGACATCAGGGGCAGGAAGAGGGCGCTTTGTTCGATCTCCGCCCGCAAGTTGATGCCCGGAGTGTCTTCGACCCTGGCTTCGATACCCGACTCCCGCAGCGCGGCCGCCACCCTTTGGGCGGCGCCAGCGTCCTCCGGGGCGTAGGAAATGAAGATGGGTTTCTCGGACGACATGTAGCGAGTTCTTACCTTGTTTAGTCCATTCGTAAAAAAAATGCGAACGGGACCAATCCCGAATTCCCTGAAAAACTACGTAGCAAACCGATCGGTTGCCGGCGGAAAGCCGGTAGCCGAGCGACCGTGAATCAACCGAGGATTTCGCCGCGGTTCACTTTTTCTCGGCCTTCGCGTGCACCATCTCTTCGAAGCTCAAGCCCGAGAGACGTTTGATTCCACCGATCAATCGCCACAGCGCGAAGATCATGATGACCATGCTGGGGATAACGATGACCGGCCAGCTCAGGGCATTCATTTTGCCCAACTCCGCATTAAATTCCGGTGTTCCCGTCGGGCTTTGCAGAAGCCAACGGGCCAAGACGAAGTTGAGCACTGCGCTCAGGGTAAAGGACCCGACCAGCCAATAGGTCGAGGATCGCAGCAGACGATCGAAGGCGGCCAGGTTGTCCCGTTCCGCCAGCGCGGCATTTATTTTGGTCGTGTCAAAGGCCTGCTCATTGAACAGGAACTGCCGGACCAGCGGGCGCGACGTATACATGGAAATCCAGACCGCGGTGCCGATGATGGCCGGGACAGCCGCTTCTTTGACCGCGAACCAGAAGTTGTCGACCTGCATCAGGCCCAGCCCCCCGGTCAGCAGCACACTCGCGAATCCGATGATCGAGATGAAGTTGGCTTGCCGCCGCTGCACGAAATCCCAGATGCCGTAGCTCACCGGGAAACACAGGGCGATGATCAGGCCCCATACCGGTCCGAGCAATTCGGGGGTGCTGGCCTTCGCCAGGATCAGCGATGGTATCGCGATGTTAAAAATCAGGTTGACGAGCAGGTTCTCACGTTTGGCGGGAGGCGGCATGGGTCGAAATGAAGGCGTTAATCTGGATATCAGGAAAGCGGGAACCGTTGTATTTATTCGCCGGGAAGCCGATTCTGGTGGTTTTCCTGATTTCCTGAGTCCTCAAATTCAATTTTTCTCATGCTTCCATGATATTGCTTGGTCTCAACATCGACCACTGCGCGACGATTCGCCAGGCCCGCTACCGCCAGGTGGTTTCCGGCGCTGAACCCGCCGTGGAGCCGGATCCCGTCGCCCTTGCCCGGCTCGCCGAGTCGGCCGGCGCCGATGGCATCACCGTTCACCTGCGGGAGGATCGTCGCCACATCATCGATCGCGACGTGCGCCGCCTCCGGGAGGCGGAGGGCACGCGGCTCAATCTGGAGATGGCCTGCACGGAGGAGATGACCGCCTTTGCGCAGGAGATTCGGCCGAACTCGGTCTGCCTCGTGCCGGAAAACCGTGAAGAGGTGACCACCGAGGGGGGGCTCGATGTGGTCGGACAGCGCGAGCGCGTCGCCCGGATTGTCGACGCGATGGGTGAGATCGGGGTCAAGGTCAGCCTGTTCATCGATCCGGATGAACCGCAGGTTGCGATGGCGGCGGAGCTGGGAGCGCCCTGGGTCGAGCTGCACACCGGGTCATGGGCCAATGCGTATTACACCGACCACCGGGCGAAGGAGTTTGTACGGTTGGTGCGCGGCGCCGAACAGGCGCATGCGGCGGGCCTCGTGGTAAATGCCGGCCACGGGATCAACTACGAGAATGTGTTCGAGATCCGCACCTTGCCGCACCTGCACGAGTGCAACATCGGTCACAGCATCATCAGCCGGGCGGTTTTCCACGGGATCGAAGAGGCGGTGAGCGAGATGCGCCGGTTGTTGAATGCCTCTGGTTGAGCTGCCGCGGTCCTTCGCCGGGGCTCGTTTTTAGCTCTACTCGGATGGTTCCGGGCGCTACTCGCTAGGTTGGCATGATAGAACTTCCCCCTGGTGGCATTTTGCTTGGATTGGGTTGCGACGTGATTGAAGTGGATCGCGTGCGCGGGGTGTTGGAGCGGCAAGGGGAGCGGTTTCGTAATCGGGTTTTCACGGAAGAGGAACAGGCGTATTGCGAGAGCCTGAAACACCCCCACAAACACTATGCGGCCCGCTTTGCGGCCAAGGAGGCGGTATCCAAGTGCTTCACGACCGGAATTGGCGCGGACTTCGGTTGGAAATCAGCGTCAATTTACCATGGCGCCCGCCACCAGCCGTTGGTGCGATTGGACGAATCCGGACAGTCATTGTTGCGCCAGTTCGGCGGCACGCATGTAGTGGTCAGTCTTTCCCACACTGAGAGTAATGCCATGGCCGTGGCGGCCATCCTGCGGTGTCCCTCCCATGACTGACGACCAACCCGTTGATAAGAAGAGTCTCTCCCAAGCTCCCTCTTGGATCATGGTGGGGTTTCTGGTCGGCGTGGTCACGATGTGGGCTTTTCGGGGGGAACCGGAACCGCCGTTGGAACCCGTCGATGCCTCTCCCGAGGCCGTGGCGGCGGAAGCGGCCGCTGAATTTGAGTCGGATGATCCGGCTCCTGAGTCGGGCCGGATGAGCGCGGAAACGGTCGCCGCGTTGTTCAGCGCCTACCGCGACTGGGTTTGGTGGACCGACGACAAAACCCAGATTGCCGTGTGGAATAGCGAAACCATGGGGTTCACGGATCATTACGAAGTCATCCGCACGCTGGAGGCGGATTACTTTCGACCGATTGATCGTTTTACCCGCCTGCCTCTCCCGGGCTACGGTCCCAAAAACTCCCCGATCCTCTTCACGGAGACGGCGGAACAGCGCGCCAAACGCGAAATGGAGCTCAATCCCGACCCTGTCCCTCAACCGGAGCGGCCCTCTCCGATCGAGCTTAACACTTTGCCGCCGCCTCCATCCGGAGGTTGAGAAAGGGGACGTTGATGAATCCGACAGCAGGATCCGACCCGATCCTCGATTGCGCGGCAGCACGGGACTTTGAACGAGGGTGGTTTGAGGGGAACGCTGACCGCGAATGGCGGGCGATGCAGGCGGCGGGACGCGGGGTGGGACGGCACTTGCTGCAAGACATGGCGATTGCGAACCTTGACCCGGCCGCTCCTGCCAAGCTCCTGGTGCTGGTGGGCAAAGGCCACAACGGGGGGGACGCCCTGCTGGCGGCGATCGAGTTTTTACGGGCAACTCCCTGGCAGGTGGAGGTCGGGTTTGTATTTGGCCAAAATCGATTGCGCCCGCTCGCGCTGGCCGCGTGGCGCGAGCTGCAGCAGGCCGGTGGCAGCGATCGCGTGCGTGCCGTCCGCCGGGAGGCCGTGGAAGCCACCGATTACGCAATCGTGCTCGATGGCGTGTTTGGGTTCCAGTTTCGCCCCCCTGTAGCGACGGAAGCGGTGAGTTGGTTTGCGGCCGCCCAACGCTGCAACCCGCGCCTGCGGGCTGCGGTGGATCTACCCAGTGGGCTCGACCAGACGGGTGCTTTTGCCGCCGACTTCACCTACGCAACGGGAATCTTGAAATCGCCCTTGCTGGGACTCCGCCATGCCGGCCGCCTGCGCTACATCGATTTGGGGTTTTTTGAGCGGGAGACCGAAGGGACCGATCGTGTGGTTACGCCGGCCATACTCGCTCCCCTGCGACGTTTGCGACCGGTGAATTCGGATAAGCGCACTTATGGGCGACTTGCGGTAATTGGCGGCTCCCGGTCCTATCCGGGTGCGGTGGCGATGGCCGTGGCGGCTGCCTTGCACAGTGGGGCAGGCAACGTCTCAGCCTTTGTCCCGGCATCCATTGCTCCCGCGCTTGCCGCCCAGTGGCCGGAAGCAATGTGGATGGGGTGCCCGGAAACGGAGGACGGCAATCTGGCCATTGATGCGGGTATCACAATCAAGCAACGACTCGACCGGGCTGCCGCCCTGCTGGTGGGGCCGGGATTGGGGCACGAGCCGGAAACCCATGCGTTGCTGGCCGATGTGCTGGGAACCTCGTCGCTTCCCCGGGTGATCGATGCGGACGCCCTGCAGCCCGAACTGTTCCAGGCCGGTCGCGCGGCCCGGATTTTGACACCCCATGCCGGGGAGCTTCAGCGTATCGGGGGCGTTGATACAGGTGCCGTCGTGGTGCAAAAGGGGCCGCGCACGATCGTGCATGCGGCGGGGCACCGGTATCATGTCATCGAAGGCGGTCCCGAGCTGGCCCGGGGGGGCAGTGGCGACCTGCTGGCCGGTCTCATTGGCGGACTGCTGGCGACCGATCCAGCGGCGTCCGCGCTGGCTGCGGTTCAAGGAGCGTTCTGGCATGGCCGGGCGGCGCAGTGCATGGCGCAGCGGTGGGGCGAGACCGCCGTGCGCAATACCTCGCTCCTGGCCGAACTCAATGGAGCCCTGCGCGCATGAACGCGTCCCATGAGTTGAGCGAAACCCAGGCATTCCTGGTGCTCAACGCGCTGCCGAATCTCGGGCCGGTCAGCCTGCGCCGGCTGCTTGATGCGTTTGGCGACGATCCGTTGGCGATCCTGCACGCCTCGCCGGGCGAACTCGAGCAGGTGAAAGGCGTCGGCTCCACCATGAGTCAGTCCATCACGGCCTGGCGCGACAAAGTGAATCTCGCCCGCGAGGAACAGCGCCTGGCCCAGGCCGGGGCGCGTTTTGTCACCCACCGTGATGCATCTTATCCCGCCCTGCTGCGCGAGCTGTATGATCCGCCGATTGGATTGTATCAAAAGGGCGAATACGGATTCGACCGTCCGGGCATTGCCATGGTGGGCAGCCGCAAAACGACGCTCTACGGCCAGAAGGTCGCCCGCACCCTGGCGACTGAGTTGGCGCGGGCGAGGTTCTGCATCGTGAGCGGATTGGCCCGGGGAATTGATACGGCGGCCCACGAAGGTGCGCTTGACGGGGGCGGACCGACCGTGGGCGTTTTGGGCACGGGCTTGGACATCATCTATCCTCCCGAAAACATCGACCTCTACCGGCAGGTGGAAGCGGCGGGCGCGGTCGTATCGGAGTTTCCCTTTGGTCGTCGCGCCGACCGGCAGTCGTTCGCCATGCGCAACCGCATTGTAGCGGGCATGTGTGCGGGAGTTGTCGTCGTCGAGTCGGACAAAGCGGGCGGCTCGATGATCACCGCGCGATTTGCCGGGGAGCAGGGCCGGCAGCTTTTTGCAGTGCCCGGGCGCATCGATCAGCCGACCAGCGCCGGATGCCATCAGCTTATTCAAGACGGAGCGAAGTTGACGACCTGCGTGGACGACATCCTGGCCGAGTTCAGCTACCTCGAAGGACTCGCTTCGACCCCGATTGCGGCTGCTCCGGAAACCCCGGCGGATCAAGCGGGGCCACCGATGTCCGCCGTCGAGGCCAAGGTGATGGCGGTCTTTGCCGGAGGAGAGCGCTTGATCCCGGATGAGATCGAGGCGCAGACCGGCCTGTCGATAGCGGAGGTCAATACGGCCTTGATGATGCTCGAACTGCAGCGGCGCGTGGCCAAACAACCGGACGGTCGTTTCGAAGTTGTCAGCTAGCCGCCTCGTGTGATCGAGGCCGGCGTCATGTCCCGATCAAGTCCGGGACAAGGGACTCCACCGGACAGCATTCATTACAGAAGGCAACAAAGGGAACGAAGGTGTGGGAGCGGGGTAGGTCCGGCTTGGTTTCCTTCGTTAGCTTCTGTGAGAAGAAGTCAGCAGGACGAAGGTTCTTACAGGAGGCAGCGGAGGAAATGGAGGTTTGAGGGAGTGTCACTCAGTTCCCTCTGCTAGCTCCTGTAAAAAGAGCCACCTGGATGCGGGTCCTTACAGAAGGCAACAAAGAAGACGAAGGTGTGGGAGCGGGGGAGGTCCGGCTTGGTTTCCTTCGTTAGCTTCTGTAAAAAAGAGTCAGCAGAACGAAGGTTCTTACAGGAGGTAGCAGAGGAAGTGGAGGATTGAGGTAGCCACATCTCCGGCTCAGTTCTCTCTGCTGGCTCCTGTAAAAAAGACCCATCCGGATGCGGGTTATTACAGAAGGCAACAAAGAGAACGAAGGCGTGGGAGTGGGGGAAGTCCGGCTTGGTTTCCTTCGTTAGCTTCTGTGAGAAGAAGTCAGCAGGACGAAGGTTCTTACAGGAGGTAGCAGAGGAAATGGAGGTTTGAGGGAGTGTCACTCAGTTCCCTCTGCTGGCTCCTGTAAAAAGAGCCACCTGGATGTGGGTTATTACAGAAGGCAACAAAGGGAACGAAGGCGTGGGAGTGGGGAAGTCCGGCTTGGTTTCCTTCGTTAGCTTGTGTAAAAAAGAGTCAGCAGGATGAAGGTTCTTACAGGAGGCAGCGGAGGAAGTGGAGGATTGAGGTAGCCACATCCCCGGCTCAGTTCTCTCTGCTGACTCCTGTAAAAAAGCGGCCAGCTGAAAAAAGGTATAAACAGAGGGTGACGACTCCTGGGTTTGCTCCTGTTGGGCAGCCCTAACCGGGGGGCCATTGCATCTGCCGTTGGCCGAGCAGATGGACATGCAGGTGCGGCACACTTTCACACCCATCGGGACCGTTGTTGATGACCACACGAAAGCCGTTGCTAAGGTTGAGCTTCTTTGCGACGTCACGAGCAGTGAGCAACAGATGGCCCAGCGTCGCGCCATCGTCGTCCTCCGCTTCGGCCACTCGGGGAATCGGCTTTTTGGGAATGACGAGAACGTGAACCGGGGCCTGGGGTTGAATGTCGTGAATCACGATGCAAAGTTCATCCTCGTGCTCGATCTGCGCGGGAATCTCACGAGCGATGATTTTTTCGAAGAGCGTGGGCATGGGCTCGAAGTTGATTGGGTGAACGGGAACAGGCCACCTGAAAACCGGGCCAATCGCTGGTGAGAATCCGGCTCACCAATCCGGGGCCGTCCGGCAAAAGCCTGGCAAGACTGGCCCCTTGCAACCGACTTGGCTCACAAAAATGATGGTCGAGTTTCAGCCGTCGTAACCCCCATCTGCGGTTTTGATCATTTTCGCCTTCATATCCCGTTTCTCTTGGGTCGGCCGCTTCGTGCGACTGGCCGGAGTGGCCACGGGCATGGGGTTCGGTCTGGCCGTCCCGCTGGCAGGGCAAATGGTCGACGTTGCCGGAAGCGCCGGACTCCACGTATTGCCGGCCCCGGAGGTGGAGTTGCCGCCTCCCAACGGCTTGGACCCTTACATGATCGGAGGCGCGACCGCGGCGGCCGACCTCAATGGCGATGGCTGGACCGACCTGCTGCTCGCGCGGCTTCCGGGAAAGCTGCAGGCGTTCATCAATCAAGGAGACGGCACGTTTGTGGATCAGGCCGCCTCGCGAGGTTTGGGGGCAGCGGAGGATATCAACGGCATCGCAGTGGGCGATCTCTCCAATTCCGGGCATCCGGACATCTTTCTGGCCCCGCGTTCGGGAGATCGTTTTTTCCTCTACGTCAACGACGGTTCGGGAAACTTTGTCGAGCGCGCGGTGGAGCGGGGAGCGGATGTGACGGTGGCCGGGGAGCCGCACAAGGGCCAAAGTGTGTCGTTGGTCGATTACGACCGCGACGGCTACCTCGATATCCACGTGGCGGAGTGGGGTTCGGTGCCGGGAGCCAACGGCGATCAATATGCGGTTTTGCTGCGCAACCGCGGCCGGGAGGCTCCCGGGCATTTTCAAAATGCCACCTCGGGCACCGGCCTGGTGCAGCCACATTTCGGCACCATTAACTGGGGGTTCGTGCCCGGATGGGCTGACTTTGATCAGGACGGCTTGGTGGATCTCGCTTATGTCAGCGACTTTGGCACCTCGCAGTTTTGGTGGAACAACGGGGATGGCACGTTCACCCAATCCCGCGATTCGGCCCGGACCGCCTTTGACCGCAGCGGCATGGGCATCGCCATCGCAGACTTCGATCGCGATGGTTGGCTGGATTATTACGTGACCTCCATCGCCGTGGTTTCGGGGGATGTGCTTGTTTCGGATGCCCGGCTCTATCGCTACGCGGGCAACCGGCAGTTCGAGGACGTGGCGGCAGCCCAGGGTGTGATGCACTCCGAATGGGGGTGGGGCGCGGCGTTTTTTGATGCCAACAATGACGGCCTTTCCGATCTGATTGCGACGAACGGTTATGGGTTTAATCGGGCGGTCGCCGGGGGAACGAGCGACAGTCCGCTCAGGATTGAAGATCCTCGCACCGACCGGACCCGGCTCTTCATCAACAACGGGTCAACGTTTTCGGAACAGGGGGCCGATTGGGGGGTGGTGGACACCGGATTGGGACGGGGCTTGGCGGTCCTGGATTACGACAACGACGGCGACGAGGATGTGGTGATCGGCCAATCCTACGGGCCATGGATTCTCTATCGGAACGACTCGGATGCCGCCACCAGATCCTGGTTGCGTTTTCGATTTCGAGGGACGGTTTCCAACCGCGATGGATTCGGGACCCTGGTGCGAGTCACAACGGGAGGGGAGACCCAGACGCTGCTTTATCACCCGACCAACGCCTACATCGGGCAACGCGAACCGCTGCTTCACTTTGGTTTGGGCGATGCTCTTCTGGCGGACCGCGTGGAAGTCACCTGGCCCAGCGGGGCGCGACAGGTGCTGACCGATGTTTCCGCCCGACGGATTGTTGAGCTGCACGAGCCTGATGATGTGGTTTTTACAGCCCCAGCCTTCGCGCAGTCTCCCTCCGACATGGTGGTCACCAAGGACCAACCGCTGGAGCTTACTGTCGCCGTCACGGGCGAACCCTATCCGTCGTTGACCTGGTTCAAGGACGGCGAACGCATCCCCAATCAGACCACCCCGGAGCTGCGTTTTGAGCGTATTCATCCGACAGATACGGGCACATATCAGGTGATCGCCACCAACATCACCGGATCCACCGCCAGCACGCCCTTTGAGGTTGCGGTCGCCGCCACCGCCGAACCCCGGTCGGTGGCGCGTTGGTGGAATGAGGCGCTGCTCGATGCCATCCGCGCCGATTTTCCCAATCCCCCCGTGCATGCACGCAACCTGTTTCACCTCTCGGCGGTCATGTGGGACGTCTACTGGGCCTTTGCACCGGAGCGGAATGACGAAGTGGCGATGATGTATGCCCGGCCGGTGGTGCCGTCCGACCTGCTGGCTGCGGGAAGCCGCGAGGCGGCCCGGCGGGAGGCGATGAGTCATGCGGCCTACCGGCTGTTGACGGCGCGGTTTGCCCTGAGTCCCGGCGCGGATCGTTCGGCGGTGGGGTTTGATTGGTTGATGGATCATCTCGGATATCTCCCCGCGAGTGAATCCGCGGCCGCCCTGCTTGGTCGGGAGGTTGCCGAAGCAGTGCTGGCGGCGACGCTCACTGACGGAGCCAACGAGACCGGCAATTACGAGGATGCCACCGGCTACGCGGCGGTGAACGAACCACTGATCCCTGCGGTGACCGGCACGAACATGCATGATCCCGATCGGTGGCAACCCCTCTCGCTGGCTTACTCGGTGAGCCAAAACGGGCTGCCTCAGCCCACCGGCCCCCAGACGTTTATCGGAGGCAATGCGGCGTTGACCGAGCCTTTCGCCCTCCTGCGTCCCGCACCCCGGCGGATCCAGCCGGATCCCGGCCCGCTTCCGCTGCTTGACGGCTCGGGGGACGAAGAAGTGATCGCGGCGGCGGTGCAGCTTATCGAGTTTTCCGCCATGCTGGATCCCGAGGATGGGGTGCAGATCGACATATCGCCGGGGGCGATGATGAACAATCCCCTTGGCGCCAACACCGGGTCCGGGCACCCCATCAATCCCACCACCGGCCTGGCCTACGCTTCGAATCCCGTCAGGCGGGCTGATTTTGCCCGCTTGCTGGCCGAATATTGGGCGGATGGTCCGGCCTCGGAGACTCCGCCGGGACATTGGAATGTGATTTTTAACGAGGCGTCGGATGAGCTGCCGGAGCCCCTGCGATGGACCGGCAGAGGGGAAGCAATGTCGCGTTTGGAATGGGATGTCCGGGGCTATCTGGCTCTCAACGGCGCCGTTCACGACGCGGCCATGGCCGCATGGACGGTCAAACTCCAGTATGACAGCGCGCGTCCGATTTCGGTGATCCGTCACCTCGCAGGTCTCGGTCAGTCCAGTGATCCGACCTTGCCGCGTTATCACGAGAGGGGGCTCCCGTTGATCCCGGATTTGATTGAGCTCACAACCGCGGAATCGATCGCGCCGGGTGGACGTCACAGTTCGCTCGAGTCCCGTCGCGATGAGGAGGGTGATTTGGTGGACCGGGTTGTGGTCCGGGCTTGGCGGGGTGCTCCGGCCAACCCCACCGAGCGGGCGGGGGGTGTGGGTTGGATCTTGGCCGAGCGCTGGATGCCCTACCAATTGCCCACATTTGTTTCGCCGGGCTTCCCGGGATATGTGTCCGGTCACAGCACCTTCAGCCGCGCCGCGGCGGAGGCGATTACCCTCATGACCGGGGATGCGTTTTTTCCCGACGGCCTGGGTTCAACGACCTTTGCGGAAGGAATCTCCTTAAAATTTGAATACGGACCCTCCGCGGAGGTTTCCCTGCAGTGGGCGACCTATTACGATGCGGCGGACCAGGCGGGCATTTCCCGGATCTTTGGAGGCATTCACCCGGTTTACGACGATTTGCCGGGGCGGATCCTGGGCTCCCGGGTGGGACTCGAAGCCTGGCTCAAAGCCCAACGGATGCGCTACGCGGGAGACGCGGGCCCCGGGCTGGTCAACGTCTCGGCCCGGGGTGTTTCGGGGCAGGGCGAGGAAGTGCTCATCACCGGATTTGTGGTGGCTCCGGGAGCGCCGGCTGAAGTCCTGGTGCGTGCGGTGGGGCCCACCTTGGTGGACTACGGATTGGATGCGTCGGTCGTGGCACCTGATCCGCGGCTCGAAGTCTACCGGGCAGGGGAGACTTCGCCCTTTATGATCAATGATGACTGGCAAGCCTCGCCCCGGGTCGAGGACGTGGAAGTCCGCGCTGCAGCGGCGGGAGCTTTTGCCCTGCCGGGGAGCAGTGCGGATGCGGCCGATCTGGTGGAAACGTCAGGCGGAGCCTATACCCTGGTCGCGCCGTCAGGGGCCGGCGAAGGGCGCCACGTCGAATTGGTGGAGGCCTATGGTCCGCGCCTGTCGAATGTCTCGGTGCGCGGTGTCGTGGAATCGGGGGATGCGGTCATGATTGCCGGGTTTGTCGTCACGGGGCCGGAATCCGTGCCATTGTTGATTCGGGGCGTGGGGCCGGCCTTGGCCGAGTTTGGTGTCACGGGACCGTTGGTGGATCCCATATTGACCGTGAATCGTACCGATGGGGCCGGGGCCGAGGTGGTGGCGGCAAACGACAATTGGACCGACGACATCAGATCGTCATTGGCGGCTTCGGCGGCCGAGGTGGTCGGTGCCTTTGCGTTGCCGGCGGGCAGTGCGGATTCCGCTGTTTTTGTTCAACTCGAACCGGGGTCCTACACCGCGACCCTTGCGGGACGGGGAGAAGGCACCGGGGTGGGATTGATTGAAGTTTACCTGCTGCGCTAGAGGAAGAGCAGGTTGAGATTTGCGCTCGGGGCGGTGCGGGCGGCGGCGAGTTCCTGCGTGTAGGCGAGGGCATCAGCATACTCCCTTTTGCGCCGTGGGGTTTGGCGTCGATCGGCCGGGAGGAGCGCGGGACGGAGGTTGGTCACGAGCAAGGTCGACTCCCGGAATCCTGCGAGTTGTCTGAACCCGTTCATCAGTTCGGCGCGGGCGAACAGCGGGGTGGCAGCGGTCAAGGTGCTGGCTGCATCCCAATGAAAAAACCCGTGCCGTGGCAGGTGGTCGAAGGACTTGGCCAACAACTCGGCGGCAGCGGCATTGAAGGCGGTGTCATAGCGGGCGGCAAATTCGGGATGCTCCCGGGTCTGTTCCTCGAACTCGGCGAGACTGAACGTGATGGCCGCCTTGATCTGCTCGGCGAGATAGAGGTCCTGCCCGGTCACATGCGCGAAGAGCGCATTGGTCAAGTGCAACCGGCGTAGTTCGGCGCGGGAGGGGGCGGTCATGCGGTGGGTCGATCGAGTGATTCGATTTCCTCGATAAACTCCGAAGCGTCACGGAACTGCTTGTAGATACTGGCAAACCGCACGTAGGCGACTTGGTCGATGCGGGAGAGACCTTCCATCACGGCGTCGCCAATGGACCGCGACGGGATTTGCTTGTCGAATCGAGCCTCCAGCACGTCGATCACATCCTCGACCAACATGTCGATTTGTTCGTCGTCGACGGGGCGTTTGTGGCAGGCGGCCCGGATGGAGCGGGTCAGCTTTTCACGATCAAAGTCTTCGCGGCGTTCATCACGTTTGATGACAAACAGGCCTTCGCGCACCAGCATCTCGGTGGTGCTGAAGCGGTGGCCGCACTCCAAGCATTCGCGGCGGCGACGGATGGTGTTTCCCTCCTTGCTGATGCGGGAGTCGATGACTTTGTCCTCAATGGAAGTGCATTTGGGGCAGCGCATGGGACGGCTCAGTTGAGGTGCAGAAAATTCTCGAGGATTTTCATGCCTCCTTGGGTGGCGATGGATTCGGGGTGAAACTGCACGCCCCAGACCGGCATGGTTTTGTGGCGGACACCCATGATCTCGCCTTCGGCGGTTTCAGCGGTGATCTCGAGGCAGTCCGGGCAGCTTTCGCGCTCAATGATGAGTGAATGGTAACGTGTCGCCGGAAAACCCTGGGGCAATCCGGCAAACACGTCGGTATCGCGGTGCGCGATGGGGGAGGTTTTGCCATGCATCAGGCGTTCGGCCCGCACAATCCTGCCGCCAAAGTGTTGACCGATTGATTGGTGGCCGAGGCAGACGCCGAACAACGGAACTTTGCCGGCGAAGGTGGCGATCATGTCGAGCGAAACGCCGGCTTCCGAGGGGGAGCAGGGCCCTGGGGAGATCAACACGCGGTCGGGATTGAGGGCCGCCGCTTCGGCGGGCGTGATCTCGTCGTTGCGGAACACACGCTGGGCCACGCCCAATTCACCGAAGTATTGGACGAGGTTGAAAGTGAACGAGTCGTAGTTGTCGATGACGAGGAGCACAGGAGCGTAACAGAGGATTAGCTGGCGGATTGACAGCAGGGTCAAGCGTCCGGGTAGGGTGGCGGCCGCACCATGCCTGATCACTTCAAGTTGCTTCTATCCGATACGGACACCGCCGCGCGCCGCGGTAGGTTGCAGACCCGACACGGCGTGGTGGAAACCCCGATCTTCATGCCCGTCGGCACCCAGGGCACGGTCAAGGCCCTCACTCCGGCCCATCTTCACGAGATCGGTGCCCAAATCATCCTCGGCAATACCTACCACCTGAATCTGCGTCCGGGCAGCGACTTGGTTCGCGACCTGGGCGGTCTTCATGAGTTCATGGGTTGGGACAAACCCATCCTGACCGACAGCGGGGGTTTTCAGGTCTTCTCCCTGGCGAAGCTGCGCAAGCTCAAGGACAACGGGATCGAGTTCCAAAGCCACCTCGACGGCAAAAAATGCTTCCTGGGTCCACGCGAAGTCATGGATATCCAGATGAATCTGGGGAGTGATATCGCCATGGTCATCGACGAGTGTCCTCCGTGGCCGTGTGAACGCGATGCCTGTGCGGCGGCGGTCGAGCGGAGTCAGCGGTGGGCGGAGCAGTGCCGCGATATTGCCCGGGACGAGGGGTTTTTCGCAGCAGGACATCATGTTTTTGGCATCGTGCAGGGATCGACGTTCGATGACCTGCGGCGGTCGGCGGCCGAGGGCCTCGCGGCGCTGGATCTGCCCGGCTACGCTGTCGGAGGCGTCAGCGTGGGTGAACCCGAGCCGGAGATGTTGAAGCAGGTCGGCGCCACCACGCCCCACCTGCCCGCCACCAAACCCCGTTACACCATGGGACTCGGCACTCCGCCTCAGATCTTGAAAATGGTGGCGCTGGGCGTGGACATGTTTGACTGCGTGTTGCCTTCGCGGGTCGCGCGCAATGGCCTCGTTTTCACCCCGGATGGTCCCATCAATCTGCGCAACGAGCGTTTTCGTCGCGACGAGTCACCGGTGGTCGACGGGCTCGACAATTACACGTGTCACAACTTTTCCCGGGCCTACCTTCGCCACCTCATCCTGGCTGAGGAGATGCTCGGCGGCACACTGCTGACTCTGCACAATCTTCACTTCTATCTCGACCTGATGACACAGGTGCGGACGCATTTGCAGGCCGGAGACTTTGGGGCCTGGCACCGCCGGTGGATCGCGCGCTACGAACAGGAATAGCTGCTGGTGGCCGTCGCCGGGAGCGGCTCAGTCCTCGTCGTCGCTCAGTTTGGCATCGGTGCCGACAACCTGGAGTTCGCCGATTTCCACCTCGCCTTGGTAACGCCGAATCAATCGCTTGGTATCGCGACCGTAGTAATTTCCGGCCTGGGCGACGATCTCGTCGAGCTTGTCCATAAAGTCATTGCCCTGCACCCGGATGCTGGCGCGGGTGACCCAACGCAGCGTGCGCTTGCGGTGTTTCACCATGTCGTCGAAGTCGTAGGCGATGATCACCACATAGTAGCGTGGATCCTCGAGTTCCGACGTGAGTTCGTATTGCATGAAACTCCCCATGGAGCCGGCGATCATATTCGCACTGATCAGAGCGTCGGTGTAGCCTAACATGCCTGCGGTTCGAGCCACCCGTCGGTCGCGTTCGCGGTTGTAAATCTCATTCAAAAGGAGCGCATTGACGAATTCCGACTGCGCATCGGATTGTATCTGGGCGTTGAGTGCACGGGCATTGGCCGCGCCTGCCGCCGTGCCGTCGCCGGCGCTTTCGATTGATCCGAAGCTGCCGGCAAGCCGAGCGCGAGCCATGTCGTTGATTGCTTGGTCGGCTTGGCCATTGCCTTGCGGTCCGAGCGCTCCCGGCAGCGTATTGGTCGCTCCCCAGTGAATCACGAGCATGTGGTCCGCCTGCTCAAAATTCTCCGCGAAGAGGTATCCTTCTTCGGCAAGTTTGTCCCCGATGACTCCCGCAACGTCAGGAAAGTCCTCCTCTTTTTGCGTGGGTCCAAATGCAGTGCCTTCCAGCAGTCCCCCGTAGGCGAGAGCGTAGTATTCTACCACGGGTGAGCCATCGGCATGGTAAGACCGTTTATAGCCCGACGCCGCATCGGAATAGATCGAGACTTTGAGTTTTTTGGCGTGCAGCGGTAAACCTACCGCCAGGGCCAGCAGCAAGGTAAGGGCGCAACGCATGGGATTCATAATCGGAGGTTTATCACGCAGGAGGACTGCGGGTCACTCCACAACTAAACCCCAATCGATTGGTTATAAAATCAAAAGGAAGCGGGTATGATAGGTCCCATAAGGCGGCTTTTGGGCTTTGGCGGTCGCTCGAAAAACCGACAGCGCAATGCTCCGCTCAGTCCTCGTCGTCGCTCAGTTTGGCATCGGTGCCGACAACCTGGAGTTTACCAATTTCCACGTCGCCTTGATACCGCCTGATGAGCCGCTTGGAATCCCTTCCGAAATAGTCGCTTGCTCGTGCCACCATCTTATCGAGCTTTTCCATAAAGTCGTTGCCCTGCACGCGAATACTCATGCGTGTTTCCCAACAGATTTTGCGCTTTTTCTTTTGCAGCAATTCTCGGAAATCGTAAGCGATGACGACGACATAGTAGCGAGGATCTTCAATTTCCCACCGCAGGTCGTAGGACAGAGATTTACCGAAGCCTCCACCAACGCGACTGACATCAATCAAAGCGTCGGTATAGCCGAGAACCGCTGCCGTGGAAGCCACTGCGCGGTCGCGGGCTCGATTGAGTTGATCCAGCTGGAGTAACGCGTTGTTCAAATCAGCATTGGCCACGGACTGAAGTTGCGCATTCAACCCGACGGCAGTTGAGCGGCTCGATGCGCCCCCACCCGTAACCATGCCTGCTTCAAGTGCTCCCGCCGTAGCGGCGCGGCGTGCCCCGGACAGTTGATTGATTGCCTCATTTGTCATTCCCTCACGGGCACCATCGATCGCCGCGCTTCCCCACCGTGTCGCCCCCCAATGAATGACGAGCAATAGTTCGGCGTCTGCGGTTTGCTCTGCGAAATAGTAACCCTCTTCAGCCAGATGGGTCGCTATAACCGAAGCGATTTCCGGGAAATCTCCTTTGCTTTGGGTGGGACCAAATGCGGTGCCTTCCACGATGCCGCCGAACCCCAACGCATAACGTTCTGGCACGGGCGAACCATCGGTTTGGTAGCTCCGTTCATAGTCCGACGAAGTGTCGGAATAGATCGAGACTTTGAGTTTTTTGGCGTGCAGCGGTAAACCCACCACCAGGGCCAGCAGCAAGGTAAGGGCGCAACGCATGGGATTCATGAGAGGAAGTCCATCCCACAGGAAGACTGTGGATCATTCCACAAATAAATCCCAATCAATTGGTTATAAAATCAAAAGGAAGTGAATATTATAGGTCCCATAAGGCGGCCTACGGGCTTAGGCGGTCGCTCGAAAAACCGACGGTGCAACGCTCCGCTCAGTCCTTGTCGTCGCTCAGCCTGGCATCGGTGCCAACAACCTGCAGTTCACCGATGTCCACACTGCCTTCGTAGTCGCGAATCAACCGGCCGGAGTCGCGGCCGAAGAAGTCCCCGGCTCGCGCCACCATTTCATCCACCCGATCCATGAAATCGTTGCCTCTGACGCGGATGCTCATCCGCGTGATCCAGCGCAGCTTTCGTTCGTTCTGCTTCACGAGCGTATCAAAGTCGTAGGCGGTCACGACGACGTAGTACCGGGGATCTTCCACTTCGGCTCGCAACTCGGTTTGGATTTGTCGACCGAGCGTTCCCGGGATCCGGTTTTTGTCCACGAGGGTGGACGTGTAGCCAATGATCTCGGCGTTCTCCGCCAGCGCCCGGTTGCGGCGGCGGTCTTCCATTTCGAGGCTCATCATGGCTGAGTCGAATTGCGCCTGGGCATTGGATTCGAGTTGGGCGTTGAGGGCAGCCGCGAGGGTGGAGTCGGTATTGGCCGCACCGCCCAGGCCCGTGGGCGCGGTGATCTCGACGGTCGGAGCCGCGGCGCGCACGCTGTTCAATTGATTCAACGCTTCGCCGGCACGGTTTATGCCCTCGCCGTAGTTGATAGCGTTGAAGGCGTTGGTGGCTCCCCAGTGAATAACGAGCATCAGATCTGCCTGATCCTGACTCTCGGCGAAGTAGTAGCCCTCCTCGGCGAGGTGCTCGGCAATGACGGTGGCGAGTTCGGGAAAATCCTCGCGTTTTTGTGTAGGTCCCCAAGTGGTGCCGGATACGGTGCCGCCAAATGCGATGGCGTAGCGTTCGGGCACCGGGCTGCCATCGGCATGGTAGCTGCGTTCGTAGTCGCGGGCGGCGTCGGAAAACACCGAGACTTGTAATCGATCTTTGGCGACAAGGGTGGAACAGGCGAGGCCAAGTAGGATGGCAATTCCGCGACGATGCATGGCGGCGCAACCTGCTCGGTTTTGGCCGCAAGTCCAGCGTGGGCGGCAGTGGATATAAAACCGGCGGCTACATCTCGACTCCGACGGGAGCGGCTCCCCTGGCGGGATAAGCAGCAAGAATGCGGTCGATGGCGATGGCAACGCGCTCCTGCTCGCCTTCACGCTCCAGGTTGGCGCGTCCGGTGATCCAGCCGACCCAAATCATGCTCTTCGAGCTCACGTCGTAGACCTCGGCGATCATGGTGCCTTCGTTGTATTGATCGACGGTCACGCTGTTGCCGCCATACATGCCGCTGTAGTAGCCGCGGTAACCGCGATTCCAGCCATACGCCCCGAAGTAGGGCGTGAAACCCCATTCCGTGACCTCGGTCTTCGGCACGAGCCTGCCATGAAGGAGCACCGCAATGTCGGCGTCCTCCTTGGCGACTTCCGTGTAGCCCTTGGCGACCATAGCGGTGCGAATGGTTTCCTCCGCGGTGCCGCCGATGCGCATCGCCAGTCCCGGGTCGGCGCCCGGAATTTCCTTGGGCAGCGGCAGGATGGCGAAGGTCCTGGCGCCGGTGAAGTCGGCTTGGGGATCGAACTCGGTATTCACTTCGGCTGGGGTCGTGGCGCAACCGACGAAGCCGATGGCAGCGGCGGTGAGCGCGAGAAAAGCAAGCGGAGCAGGGAGTTTCATGAGAATAGAGCAGGTGGGTTCAAAATCTCCGGATGGGAGTGGCTTATCGCAAATCGTTGTGCGAAAAAAATATGCCACTTTGTGGCGGATGTTATCCCGGGTCGCGACTCGACAAGCACGTCCCGCCCCGTGAAAACGGAAGCATCATGCGTGTTCTCATCACCGGCGGTGCCGGTTTTCTTGGCTCTCACCTATGCGACCGCCTGTTGGGACAGGGGCACGAGGTGATCTGCTTGGACAACTTCTTCACGGGCCGGAAGGACAACATCCGACACCTCATCGGCAATCCCGACTTTGAACTCGTTCGCCACGACGTGATCGATCCGTTTAAATTTGAGGTCGATCAGATCTACAACCTGGCCTGTCCCGCTTCGCCGCCGCACTACCAATACAATCCGATCAAGACCACCAAGACGTCGGTCATGGGGGCAATCAATTGCCTGGGCCTCGCCAAGCGGGTCCGAGCTCGCGTATTCCAGGCCAGCACCAGCGAAGTGTATGGTGATCCGGCGGTGCATCCGCAGCCCGAATCCTACTGGGGCAACGTCAACACGATCGGCCTGCGCTCCTGCTATGACGAAGGCAAGCGCTGCGCCGAAACGCTCTTCTTCGACTACCATCGGGAGAACGGTGTCGATATCCGAGTCGTGCGGATTTTTAACACCTACGGTCCGCGCATGCATCCGAATGATGGTCGTGTGGTCTCCAACTTTATCGTGCAGGCGCTCAAAGGCGAAGATCTCACCGTATACGGGGACGGTTCGCAAACCCGGTCGTTCTGCTACGTCGACGATCTGATTGATGGTTTCCTGCGCCTGATGGATCAGGACGAGGTCATCGGTCCGATCAACTTGGGCAATCCGGGTGAATTCACCATGCTGGAGCTGGCCGAGAAGACCCTCGAAGTGGTTGGAGGAAACTCCAAAATCGTACACCAACCGTTGCCGGCGGATGACCCCAGGCAACGCCAGCCCGACATCAGTTTGGCTCGTCAACACCTGGGCTGGGAGCCGACCATTGAGCTGAAGGAAGGCCTCAAGCGCACGGCCGATTACTTCCGTCAAACCCTCGACTCCTAGTTCTTTGTTCGGTTAGCCCCGTTCCCAAACATGTCCCGCCCCGGTCTTCCGTTTTACTTTCGCTTTATCGGCTTGCTGCTGGCTTTGGGCAGTGCCTCGGGCTCGCTCAGCGCCAAGACCCAGATCACCGTCGAGCTCTTTCCGCTCGATTTTCTCGAAGGCGACTGCAACTACCACAGCATCACTGCGGCGTCGGACGGCCGGATCTACTTCACGGTCGGTACTCATCATCAGCACACGTCCGCCCGGCTTTACCGCTTCGATCCGACCGACAACGAGGTGAGTTTTGTGGCCGACGTGGGTGAAGTGATCGGGCTCGATCCGTCCGCCGAGGTTCCGCATGGCAAAGTCCACACCCCGCTGTTCGAGCAAAACGGTGGACTCTACTTTGCGACGCACACCTCGGTTTACGACGGCACGTTGCCTGATGTCGCTCCGGAGGACGGCCGCATTCCTTACCGCGGCGGGCATTTCATGCGTCTCGATTTGGCCAGTGGTGAAGTCGAGGATTTGGGCGGGCCGGGTCTGGCCAACGAAGGACTGATCACCATGGCTCCAGGTCGGGAGGGACGGTGGTTGTATGCCCTGACTTGGCCGACGGGACTGCTGGTGGGACTGGATTTGGAGACCGGTCACGTTCGCAATTGGGGGACGGTGCAGAATCGGGGCGAATGGGGGCATCTGGGCAGCACGTGGGATTTCATTTGTCGTAAACTCGGAGTCGACGATCGCGGCATGGTCTTCGGTTCAGACCGGGAGGGCCGGATCTGGGCGTTTGATCCTTCGGCCCAGCGCCCGGTCGAATACCTGGAGAATCTGGACTTGGATCACGTGCCGCCCGTGCGGGACGAGTCCTTCATCATAAAACCCGAACCCCACTACTTCTGGCGCAACTGGCGCACCATTCTATGGAACGAACAGACCAAAAGCTTCTGGGGACTCCACGGCGGTAGCACCCAGCTGTTCGAGTTCTCGCCGACCGATGGCATCCTGCGATCGGTCCGACCGATGCTGCCGACGGGGATCGAAGCCGCCCCGCGCAATCCCTGGCGCACTCAGCTGGGGTTTGTCCTCAGTGAGGACAATGTTTTGCACTACCTTGCCCACAGCCCGCCGACCGAAATCGAAGGTCGGCGGCCGGTTCGGGCTACGGTCAACCTGCTGACCTACGACATTACCAGGGATGAGTTTCGGGAGCACGGTACCCTGATCGGGCCAGCGGGCGAACGGGTGTTTTTCGCCGAGAGTCTTGAGATTGGGCCCGACGGCCGTCTCTACACCGTCGCGTGGGTCGAAACGCTCGATCCGACCCGCATGGCCGCGGTGCAGGCGGCCCGCGGTCAGGCGGCACCCGACGAGACCACGGAAACAATCTACGAAATCCAGTTGGTGCGAATCTCCCCATCCGCGCTCAGCGGCGGAGAATAAACGCGGAATTTTGCGCCAATCTCCGGTGTTGCCGGACCGTCACCCGGATTCAGATTTGCCATTTGCAAAGGCGGTCCGGTCGCCTACGCTGGCCGGTTCTTCATGTTCGACTTTCTGCTCAAACGTTTCGCCGGTCGTCACTACCGTAAGTTTCTCGAGTCCGCCAAACCTCTCGTCGCCAGGATCAACGAGCTGGAGGCGTCGTATCAATCGCTCTCCGAGGACGAACTCAAAGCCAAGACCGCCGAGTTTCGCCAACGCTTCCAGGACGGGGAAACCTTGGATGATTTGCTGCCCGAAGCGTTTGCGACCGTCAAAAACGCCGCTCGCCGTCTCCTGGGCACAACCGCCATCGTCAACGAGCACGAGCAGGAGTGGGACATGGTCCACTTTGACGTGCAGCTCATCGGCGGACTCGCCCTCCACAAAGGCAAGATCGCCGAAATGGCCACGGGTGAGGGCAAGACGCTTGTCGCCACGCTGCCACTCTATCTGAACGCGCTCACGGGCCGAAATTCCCAGCTTGTCACCGTCAATGACTACCTGGCTCGCCGTGACTCCGAGTGGATGGGGCACCTCTACAAATACCTCGGCCTGACCGTCGGTTGCATCCAGCAGCAGATGCGTCCGGACGTGCGCCGCGAGATGTATGGCTGCGACATCACCTACGGCACTGCTTCCGAATTTGGTTTCGATTACTTGCGCGACAACGGCATGGCCACCCGCAAGGAGGACCAGGTCCAGCGCGACCACTGGTTCGTCATCGTTGACGAAATTGACTCCATCCTGGTCGACGAGGCCCGCACTCCGCTGATCATTTCCGGTCCCGCGCCGGTCGAGCGCGAGCAACCATTCACGAGGCTCAAACCGAACGTCGAGCGCCTCGTCAACATGCAGAACAAGCTCTGCAACCGGCTTGTCTCCGAGGCCCGCCCTATCCTCGACAAAAAGGATGCTTCCGAGGACGACCGGCACGATGCCCTGCGCAAGCTCCTTCAGGTGAAGGTAGGCCAGCCGCGCAACAAACAGCTGCTGCGCGCCAAGGAAAACGCCGAGATCAACAAGGACCTCGACAGGCTTGAGACGGAGCTGAGCTCCGATTTGCAGAAGGTGCAGATGTTCCGGCTCAAGGAGGACCTGTTTTTCACGATCGATGAGAAACAGCACCAGGCCGATCTTACCGAAATCGGTCGCAAGACGTTGCGCCCCGACAACCCGAATGCCTTCGTGCTGCCCGACCTCGCGTTGGAGCACTCCGCCATCGATGGCGACACCGACCTGACCCCCGAACAGCGGGAGGAGAAAAAGAACAAGTCGCACGAGTCCTACGCCGCGGTCTCCGAAGAGATCCACGCGATCTCCCAGCTCCTGCGCGCCTATTGCATCTACGAACGCGACGTCGAATACGTGGTGCAGGAGGGCAAGGTGAACATCGTTGACGAAAACACGGGTCGCGTGATGCCCGGCCGGCGTTGGTCCGATGGCCTCCACCAAGCCGTCGAAGCCAAGGAAGGCGTGACCATCGAACGCGAGACCCGCACCTACGCGACGGTTACCATCCAGAACTACTTCCGGATGTATGAGAAACTTGCGGGCATGACCGGCACGGCCGAGACCGAGGCAGCCGAGTTCAATGAGATCTATAGCTTGGGCGTTCAGGTCGTTCCGACCAACAAACCCAACATCCGCATCGATAAGAACGACTCCATCTTCAAAACCCGCCGCGACAAATACAACGCGGTCATGGAGGAGATCACCGAGGCCAACAAACGCGGCCAGCCCGTCCTGGTCGGCACCGTCTCGGTTGAATCGTCCGAGGTGCTCTCGCGCATGCTCAAGCGCGCCCAGATCACCCACACCGTGCTCAACGCGAAGTTTCACCAGCAGGAGGCCGACATCGTCGCCCGGGCGGGGCAACGTGGCGCTGTAACGATCGCCACCAACATGGCGGGTCGCGGCACTGACATCAAACTGGGCGAAGGCGTGCGCGAGATCGGCGGCCTCTACGTCATCGGCACCGAGCGCCACGAGTCCCGCCGCATCGACCGGCAGCTGCGCGGTCGCTGTTCGCGTCAGGGCGACCCCGGCACAACCAAGTTTTTCCTCTCCCTCGAAGACAACCTCATGCGGTTGTTCCTGCAGGGCAACCTGGCCTCCAAGCTGATGGAGGGCTCCATGCGCGAAGGTGAGGAGCTCGAACACTCGCTGCTCAATCGCTCGATCGAGAGCGCTCAGAAAAAGGTCGAGCAGCAGAACTTCTCCATTCGCAAGCGCCTGCTGCAATACGACGACGTGCTCAATCAGCAGCGCGAAGTCATCTATGGCATCCGCAACGCGGCGATCCATTCCGACCGGCCGAAGGACATCATTTTCGAGCAGGTCGAAGAAGAGATCATAACCCGATTGGAGGCCGCCGGACTGGACGACAAGACGGGGCCCGACGACGCCTCCCTCGAATCGCTGGCCGGCTGGATGAACACCCACTTTCCCATTGGGGTGAAACTGGCCGACCTCCAGGGCAAGGACTTCGAGGCGCTGCAGGCCGATCTGCTTGAGCGCGTCCAAAAGGCTTATTCGATCAAGGAATCCTCCGAGATTCCCGAGGCGCTTGGGGCTTTGGAGCGTTACGTGATCATCAACGCCATCGACCGCTATTGGCAGGAGCATCTCACCGAGATGGAGGAGCTGCGACGCGCCATCGGCCTGCGCAGTTACGGCCAGAAAGACCCGCTGGTCGAATACAAGGGTGAGGCCTTTAAATATTTCGAAGAGTTGATGAACAATGTGCGGCTGCAGATCTGCACGGGACTGTTCCGCAGCGCCTCCAACATCAAATCGTTTGAGAACATGCTCGCGATGCTCAGCCGGGGTGCGAAGACTCAGGGGCCCGAAAACGCCCCGGCGGCGGCCTCCGCGGGCGGCCCGGCCATCCGCACCACCCAGACCGCCGGAGCTGCGACTTTGGCCGGAGGTCCCCCCGGCGGCGGAGGCGGCAGCGGTATCAAGCTGCCCATGCCCAAACCGCAGCCGGTGAAAGCGATGCCCAAGGTGGGCCGCAATGAACCCTGTCCCTGCGGCAGTGGCAAGAAGTTCAAACACTGCCACGGCAAGTAAGGCGGTTGCGCCGCGCTTCCCGCGAAGGTGCCGCTCCCGATGAATCCCGAGAAAGCAGATACGCCGCCGCTCTTCCCGGAATACGACAATCCGCCGGTTCCGTTTTGGCAGGCCCATGGCTGGTGGCTCATGCCGCTCGCTGTCCTGCTTGGCACGGCGTTGCTCACGGTTGTCATGTTCCCGCCCTTCGATGTGCCGGAGGCGGCCTACGTTTTTGCGGTGCCGGCAATCCTCTGGGCTTATCGGCGGCCGTCATGGAAACTGTATCTGGGAATTGTCCTCGGCTCGCAGGTGCTGGCGTGGTCGATCATCCTGTTCTGGCTCCACCATGCCACCTGGCCGGGCTACGTGCTGCTTGCGCCGATCACGGGGCTGTGGGTGGGATCGTGGTTCGTGCTGGTGCGGTGGACCATGCCCCGGATACTGGGGCTGCCCACGATCAACCGGCTGTTCGCCGTCGCCGCCCTGTCCGCCGCGTGGGTGCTCATCGAGTGGACGCGCACGTGGTTCCTGACCGGCTTCCCGTGGCTGCCGCTTTCCGCCAGCCAATGGCAACGGTCCGCCGTGTTGCAGGTGGCCGCCTACACGGGGGCGGGCGGTGTATCGTTTTTCTTGATACTCGCGAACTGCGGGTTCGCCGCCTACGGTCATCGGCTGTTTTTCGAACACGAGCTGAAGGGGCTGGAGAAGCGCAGCCAGGAGTTCATGCTGGCCGTGTTTGGGCTGCTCGCCTGCATGAGTATCCATGTGTCCGAATCAGTAAACCGGTATCACTTCAACGTGCCGGTCGGACGGTTTGCCATGGTCCAGCCCAACGTGCCGCAGGAGATCAAGTGGGACCCGTCCCGCGGACCCGAGATCGTCGAAACCCTGCAACAAGCCACCGCCGCCGCCGCCCGACGCAATCCGGACGTGATCCTCTGGCCGGAAGCCGTGACGCCCTGGGTCATCGTGGGCGGCAACGATTCCTCCGTGCGTGACTTCGTGGAGCACACTGCGGCAGCGGCGGAAACGACCTTGCTGCTGGGCTCCATTGGCATCGAGCCGGGAGCTGAAGACCCGAAGGATATCCGCTGGATCAATGGTGTGTTCAAAGTGGACCCCGTCCGGGGATTGCAACCGGATTATTACGTGAAGCGACGGCTGGTGCCGTTCGGCGAATACGTGCCGTTGCGGCCGATCCTGGGTTGGCTGGAAAAGGTGGTTCCGATCGGCGGAGATTTTGTGGCGGGGCGGTTCGCGTCTTCGATCGAAATCAACACCCGCTACGATCCCGTCGAGGTGAGCCCGCTCATCTGCTACGAGGACACCTATCCGCACCTTGCCCGGGCGAGCGTGAAGGCCGGCACTGACCTGTTTGTCGTGCAAACCAACAACGGCTGGTTTGGCGAAGGCGGAGCGGCTGAGCAGCATGCGGCGCACAGCGTCCTGCGAGCTGTGGAAACCCGGCGTCCCGTATTGCGGGTGGGCAACGCCGGCTGGAGCGGCTGGATCGATGAATTTGGCGCGACCCGCGCGGTGCTGCAGCGAGTCTCGCGATTGGGAGCCGACGGCGTGCGCCGCTACGTCGTGTCAACGAAGCCGACGGATGCAGGATCGATCTACTTCAAGGGCTCGGGGGTAATCGACGTGACCCGCGACCAACGTTGGATCGACCAGGAGAGTTTCTACATCCGGCACGGCAATTGGTTTCTCTACACCTGTGCGGTCTTGATTGCCGCCGGCTGGTTCCTGGTCCGCATGCGCCAGCCCCTCGAGGACTAGAACCTCGCGAGGCGCGGGGAGGCCGGAGATCAGGACTCTGCCTTTTGGGCCATGGCGCGATCAAGGTGATACCGGGCCTCGCCGTGATTCGGGTTGAGTTCCAAAGCCTTCTTAAAGTGCTCAATGGAGACGTTTGTTTCGCCGCGCTTCTGGGCCACCAGGCCCATTTCAACGTGCCCGAGAAAGGGCATGCGATTCATGACTTCCTGGGCGTATTTCTCTGCCTTGTCGGCGCTGCCACCGGCAATGGCCGGGGCGTTGATGTAGTAGCGGCAGAGGCCGATCCATCCCGCGATATGGTCAGGATCGATTTCGACGGACCGCCGATACGCCTTAAGCATCTTGCTCGCGATCATGCCCTGAGCCATGAAGTTGACCTCGTTGATTCGCACCGTGAGGGCTTGGGCATAGTCGGTCTGCAGGGTGGCGTTTTCCGGGTCGGCTTTGACGGCGTCCTCGTATAGGCTGACGGCAGCTTTGGCATCGCCCGTCTTGAGTTTTTCGGCGGCTTCAGCCGCCAAGGTACCGGCATTCTCGGCAAAGCAGGTCAAGTTGAAGCCAATTAAAACCACGGCAGTGGTGAGGATTTTTTTGATGTTTTTCATATTATTATTCAATGAGTTAGCATGATTTGTCACCATAATGGTGACACGATGATATCGTCAGGAATCTTGGAGGATGGAGGCGGGATCAATGCGGGTGGCGCGGCGAGCGAGCGGGAGAGCGGTGAGGGCGGTCACGGTGGCGATCAGGATGATCAGGGTGATGTAGGTGAGGGGGTCGGAGGACCCGATACCATAGAGACGGCTGCGCAGCAGGAAGGTGATGGGCAGGGCGAGCACCGTGCCGATACCGAGGCCGATGCCTGTCAGCCGTCCGGCCCGGCCCAGCATAAGATTGCGGATGGAATGGGGCGTGGCGCCCAGCGCCATGCGCACGCCGATTTCGTGGGTGCGCTGTTCGAGCGAGAAGCGCAGGCTGGCGTGCAGACCGAGGGCGGAGAGTCCCAAAGCCAGGGCGGCGAAGCCGGCGAAAAGATAGGCGTAGAGGCGGGACTGCGTGGAGCCCGCGGCGATGTTCTCCTCGAGAGCCACGGGCGAGACGGGCAGCGAACTGTCATGGGCGCGGAGTGCAGCGACCACGTCGTTGGCGGCGTTGACCCGATCAAGGCGGATGAGCAAGGTGCTGAAGAACCAAGGCATCTGTTCGTCGGGCACGTAGATCTGCGGGGGTGGCGGTTCCGACAGCAGTGTTTGTTTGGTATCACCCACGATGCCCACGATCTCGCGGTAGACTTGTCCCATCCAAGGCATCAGAAACACCCGTTTGCCGATCGGGTTTTCGCCGGGAAACGCCTGGCGGGCATACGCCTCATTGATGATGGCAACCGCTGCATTTTCCTGTTTGTCGAACTCGGTAAAGGTCCGCCCTGCGTGGACGGGAATACGCAACGTCTCGAAAAAGTCTTCCGAAACCGGGGCGTAGACCGCATCGACTGCGTTGGTCTGGTCGACACTGACCCCCTCTTTCCAACTGGGGAACGTGAGGGTGATGCCGTTGAGGGGAGCACTGGCGTTGATGGCGGCACTGCTCACTCCCGGTACCTCCGACACGACACGCAGGATGTTGTCGTAGTAGAGATTGAGTTCTTCGTTGGTTTCATACCGCGTTTGAGGCGGGGACAGGCGCAGGGTCAGCACATCCTTCGGTTCGAAGCCGGGCGGGACCTGGTTTAACCGCACCAGGCTCTGCATCAGGAGCATCGCCGAGGCCAGGACCGTGACGGTCAGGGCGACCTGCCCTGACACGAGCGGGGACTGCCAGCGGGAAAGTCCGCCGCCCGTGCTGCCGCGAGAGGCGCCATCTTTCAGCCATTGGCTGACATTGGCGCGGGCAAGGTGCCAAGCGGGCAGCCCCGAGCAGATCAGGGCGCTGATAACGGCGGCGGCGATACCGATCAACAGAGCGGAGGGTTGCAATGCGACTTCATGGGCGCGGGGCAACAGCACGGGGGGAATGCGATTGGCGATGATGGGAAGCACCACCGCGGCAAGCGCGGCGCCCACGACGCTTCCAACTAAGGCAAGGAAAACACTCTCGGCCACCACCACGCGGGCCAGGCGGTGCGGGGTGGTGCCCAATGCCAGTCGAACGCCGAGTTCGGGGAAACGCGCGATGCTGCGCGCCAGCAGGAGGTTGGCGAGGTTGAAGCAGACGATCAGCAGCACCAGGCCCACGGCGCCCAGCAGCAGCACCAGGCTGGTGCGGATACCGGCGGTGCGTTGTTCCTGCATGAGTTGGACCGTAGCCACCCAGTCCCGGTTGGACTCAGGATACTCCCGGGCCAGGTCGGCGGAGATGGAGCGGATCTCCGTTTGGGCCATCGTAAGGTTGCGGCCGGACGCGATGCGACCGAAGCCGCTCCAGTGCCGCGAGTCGCGGGCGAAATACTCCGGGGATTCTTCAGGAAAGGGAAGCCAAACGTCCACAAACGTCGGTTCACGAAATGATTCCGGCATCACGCCGATGACCGTGTGGGGTTGATCATCCAGCAGGATGGTCTTACCCAGAATATCCGCTTCGCCACCGAAGTGTCGTTCCCAGGTAGGTTCGCTCAGGATGACGGTGCGAGCGGAGGAGAAGGAGAATTCGTCGTCGCGAAAGGTGCGGCCCAGTTTGGGTTGAACCCCAAAAACATCGAACAATCCGGCGGTCACCAACCCGGTGATGAACTGCGACGGGTTGCCGTCGCGGGGAGTGTAGGCGATGAAGTCCGCCCGGACGCCCCCGACCACGGACAGGCTCTGGGTGCGCTCCGTAATGTCGCGAAAGTCCGCGGGTGAGATCGACTCCTGGTCGATGGCCTTGGCGTGGTTAAGCGACCGGAAAACGACGATCTCGGAGGGATTCGCGTAGGGCAGGGGTGACAGAACGATGGAGTGGAACAGTGAATAGGTCGCTACCGTGCTGCCCAAACCCACGGCGAGCAGACCAGTGGCAAGGAGGGAGAAGCCCGGAGCGCGACGGAGTTGGCGAAGGGCTTCTTGGCAATCGGCGACGATTTCGTTCATGTTGCCGCTAGCATAACAGGATAGGCGTGCGTGATGCATGTGCCAATGGTCATGGCCGGCGGTCACGGTTTTGCGATGCGAGGTGGTTCAGTTGCACCTCCCGCATCCCGACCCTCAGATCAGGCCCAGCTCCCGTGCCCGCAATGCGGCCTGGGTTCGATCCAAAGCGCCGAGTTTGCTGATCACATTGGTCATGTGGTTTTTTACCGTGCCTTCGGCAATGCCGAGCTCGTGGGCAATCTCCTTGTTGCTGCGACCGTTCGCCAGGTGCGTCAGCACGTCGTGCTCACGCGCCGAGAGAGGCTCGGCCAGGGGTTGCGGCGCCTCGCGCTTGGGTTGGCCTGAGGCCAACCGGGAAAAATGGTTAAGCAGCTTGGCGGTGACAGATGGCTCAATGAAGGATTCACCCCGAGCGGTCAGTTCGATGGCCTCGACCACGCGTTCCGAGGGCGAGGCTTTCAACAAATACCCGGTCGCGCCTGCCGCCAGGGCTTCGTAAACCTCCTCGTCGTCTTCGAACGTAGTGAGCACGATGATACGCACCGAGCGCATTTCCTGCCGAATCTGGCGTGTTGCCTCCACACCGTTGAGCCGGGGCATGCGCAGGTCCATCAACATGATGTCGGGCACATGCAATCTCGCTGCAGCAATGGCCTCCTCGCCATTGCCGGCCTCGGCCACGATTTCCAGGTTGGCGTGTTGACTCAAGAGGATGCGCAGGCCCTCGCGGAACAGCGCCTGATCGTCGACCAGGACGAGCCGAATGGGAGCGCTCATGCGGGCACCTCCACCTGCAGCGAGAATCCCCCGCCGACGCGGGGACCGCTGCGCACTTGTCCGCCCAGCAGTTCGATGCGTTCGTTCATGCCGCGCAGACCAAATCCGGCAGCGGGTTCATCGGAGGCGGGACCTTGGCCGTCGTCCTCGATCGTAAGGCGGGTGCGGGCAGGGTCGGCGAAGTCGAGTTTGACCCAGCTTCGATTGGCCCGGGCATGTTTTCGCACGTTGGTGAGCCCCTCCTGGGCGGCTCGAAACAGGGCGTGGTTGGCGGCTTCGGACAGCTGGCGGGGTTCGCCCGCGACCGTGAGATCAACGGCCACGCCCGCGTCGGCGGTAAGCTGGCGGATCGATTCGTCGAGGGGCGGCCGATTCTCCTCGGTGCGCAGACTACCGACCGAACGGCGCACATCGTTGAGGGCGTCCCTACTGAGGTTGGCTGCCTTGTTGATGGCCTCAATGGCGCGGTTTGGATCGGAATCCATCAGGGTCTGGGCCGCTTCCAACTGCACATTGATGACGGTCAAATAGTGGCCGACACCGTCGTGAATTTCGCGGGCAAGGCGGTTGCGCTCGCGCGTGGTGGCGAGTTCCTCGGCTTGAGCGGCCTGGGCACGAAGCTGGGCGTTGGCCGCCTCCAACTCGTCTTTCAGGGAGATGGCATGTTCGCGGGCGAGGAGTGCATCGCGCGTCACGTAGGAGAAAACCATCGTGAAAACGTAGGCCGGCGAATAGGACACAAGTGCCTCCAAAAACGATTCCCATCCATAGAGCGGCACGAATCTCCCCGAGGTCGCCAGGTAAAACCCGATTCCCCAAGGCAACGAGATCCGCCAGGGGAAAATAAAGATGATCTGGCTGACCAGCGGGAGCAGGATGATGGCGAAAAACCCGTGGCTGGGGCTGATGACCACCGCACCGTAACCAAGAACGGTTTGCCCGATGCAGTAGCGCCACGCCCAGGAATGGGGTTTGTTGTCCACGAGGTGGCTGGAACTGATTCCGATTAGAATAAACGCGCCGCCCATCAGGAAAGTCAGCGCGACTTCCCAGATTTCGCCGTTTAGGCGGTTCGCGAACGGAAACACGCTGAACGCCCCGAGGCCCGTGCCCGCGAAGGCCAGCATGCCGTAGAGTTCTCCTCGATCGGGGAAGCGGTTGACCAATCCCATGACGGCAGACCTTAGCAAATGTGACGATTCGTGCAAATAGGTCGATGGTCACGGTTTCAGGATCGGAATAATTCCGGGAGTTCCCACTCTAATACCTCGATGTCCGTCCCTTCCGCCCCTTCTTCGGTGGTCCCCGCCGCTGCGCGAGCCAATGTACTCCTGCTGGCCCAGGGTTCCGAAATGATCACCCGGCTCGAGCCTGATCGTTACACAGACAGAGCTTCCGCCTGCTTCAATTCATCCGCCGGAGGTCATTTCCGCCATGTCATCGAGCATTACCAGGCGCTCCAAGCCGCGGATGCCTCGGGCATCGTGGATTACGAGGGACGGGCACGTGACCTGCGGATTGAGACCGACGCCGAGCATGCCCGCGAGGTAATGGGCGGTTTGGCGGATTGGTTGACCCGCATGGCGGAGTCGTCGACGCAAGATCGTTCGTTGCAGGTCGTGGCGGAGACGGTGGCGGGGGCGAAGTTGACGACGACGCTCGCTCGCGAATTGGAGTTTTTGGTGGGGCATACCGTGCACCATTATGCGCTGATTGCCGTGGTGGCCGGGCAATTGGGGATATTGCCCCCGATCAATTTCGGCGTGGCACCCTCGACGTTAAAGCACCAACAGGAGCAGAACATAGCATGTGCACGCTGAGTTGGATTCGGCAGGAGGAGGGTTACGACCTTTGGTTCAACCGCGATGAACTCAACTCGCGGGCCGAGGAGTTGCCGCCGGCGCTTTACCGCACGGCTGACGGCGTGGAATGGCTGGCACCGGAGGATCCGGACAGCGGCGGCACGTGGCTGATGATCAATGCCCACGGTGTCACCTGTGTGTTGCTCAACCGCTACCCATCCGGCATGTCACCCTTGCCCGACGAACCGGCCCGGCCCCGATCCAGCCGGGGTCGATTGGCGCCGTTGGCCGCCGATGCCACCACGGCCGAACAGGCGATCGAAACGATCAGACGGGAACCGTTCGCGGGCATGCTCGGTTTTCACGTCGTTGCGCTGGATCCGTCCGGCGGTATCAGCGAAGTGCGATGGGATGGCGTTGCGGGTCACCTGGCGGCCGGGAGTGACATCTTGGCGCCCCTGACATCTTCTTCTCATCGGACGGTCGAAGTCACGGCGGCCCGGCGGGCGAGTTATCCGGATCATCCGACCATCGAATCACTGGAGGAATATCACCACGCCCACGATCCGGCGGATGGCGCGCTTTCGGTGAACATGTGCCGGGCTGATGCAAGCACGCGCAGCATCGCGCACGTGCGGGTGACGGCGGATCGGGTGGATTTGGATTACGAACCACAAGGCTGGTGGATCGAAGATCCGGCGCCGCCGTCGCGCCATCGGTTGACCCGCCTCAAGCCGGTTTCCCTCAACTCCTGATTCATCCCCTGTCCCATGAACGACGCATCTTCTGCCTTCTCCAAGCCCGTAAGGGTTGCCAGCTGGATCCTTCGGCTCGTGGCGGCGGTGATTCTCCTGCAGACGCTCTTCTTTAAATTCAGCGCCCACCCAAGCTCCGTGCACATCTTTGAGGCGGTGGGCCAGGAGCCGATCGGGCGCATCGGTTCGGGGGTGGTCGAACTGATCGCCAGCGTGCTGCTGTTCGTGCCGGGCTGGGTGGCGGTCGGTGCCCTGCTTGCCGTCGGCGTCATGAGCGGGGCCATTTTCTTTCACCTCACCAAGCTTGGCATCGTGGTAAACGATGATGGCGGCTCGTTGTTTACCCTCGCGATTGTCGTGTGGGTCTGCAGCGCCGTCGTGCTCTGGTGGTATCGCAAAACTCTCCCCGGGGTGGGAGGCAAACCATGAACATCATGCAACGTTTTTTAACTGTATTTACATTTCTGATACTGAGTGCCGGCCTGCTGGGCGCCGCCGCCGTCAACAAGACGTGGCGCGGGGTCGCCATCAAGGGCTATGACCCGGTTGCCTATTTCGCCGCAGGCAAGCCCATGAAGGGCTCGGCCGATCACGAATTCGAGTGGGGCGGGGCGAAGTGGCGCTTTGCCTCGTCGGAGCACAAGGACCTGTTCGCGGCAAACCCGGAGAAGTATGCCCCGCAATACGGCGGCTATTGCGCCTGGGCCGTGAGCAACAACTACACCGCGCCGGTCGATCCGGAGGCGTGGAAAGTCGCCGCCGGCAAACTCTACCTGAACTATAACCACGACGTGCAGGCCAACTGGGAAAAGGAGATGGCCGCCAACATCGCCAAGGCCGATGAGCACTGGCCCGAACTCCGCGACAAGTGAGCTGTTGCCGGTAACTGACTCGGCCACCGCTCCGGTTGATCCCGGCTGGCGTCGTCGCCGGCTGTGGCTGTCTTCGTGGCGTCGATTGACGCGTTGGGAATATTGGCCGATCTGGGCGGTTTACGGGCCACTTTTGCCTTACTTCGTCTGGCTCGCGGTGCGTTACCGCGGGGCCACGGTTTTCACAGCCGTAAACCCCGGCATGCCCGCGGCGAGTGGCTTGGTCGGTCGTTCTAAGGCGGAGATACTGGCTGGCTTGGCGGAGGCAAGTGACCGGGTTGCACCTTGGACAAGGGTTGCCCCGGGGGAGTTTCCGCAACGCAATGCCGCCATTCGCCTCTTCATGGCCGACCACGGACTGGCCTATCCAATCGTGCTGAAGCCGGATCGCGGCGAACGAGGTGCCGGAGTGGTGATTGCGCGATCAGCTCGGGACGTGGAATCGGCCCTGCGCGAGACCGCGGGATCCCTGGTGGTGCAGGCCTATGTGGCGGGAGTGGAATTTGGCGTTTTTTATGTCCGCCATCCGGAAGCGGAAGAAGGCGAGATTTTTGCCGTCACTGAAAAACACAACGTGGTGGTGGAGGGTGATGGCGAGCGCACATTGGAGGCGCTGATTCTCCAGGACAACCGAGCCGTGGGCATGGTCCGGTATTTCCTGAGTCAATTCGCCTCTCGCCTTGCCGAAGTGCCGGCGAGGGGCGAACGCGTGCTGCTGGGCGAGCTCGGCACGCATTGCCGGGGCGCCCTGTTTCTCGACGGCATGGGGCGGGTCACCTCCCGGATGGCGCAAGAAATTGACCGGGTTTCGCGGGCGTATCCAGGATTCCACTTCGGGCGATACGACGTGCGGGCTGAATCGGTGGAAGCGTTTCAGCGTGGTGAGTTCCGGGTCATCGAGCTCAACGGGGTCACGTCGGAAGCGACGAGTATTTACGATCCACGACACAGCGTTTTGCACGCCTGGCGCACCTTGGCCCGGCAATGGCGCTTGGCCTTTGCCATTGGCGCGGCCAATCGCGAGCGAGGGGCGCCGGTATCTTCGATCGCGGAGGTGGTTAAACTCCTGCGGGAGCACACGCAGGCATGAATGCGATGCCCACCACCCTGCATTTGGACACCGAGCGCTACACGATGCGTTTGGCCGAATCAGAGTCGGAAATTCGAGCGGCGCAAAGACTGCGCTTTGAGGTCTTCAATTTGGAGCTTAACGAAGGGTTGACCACTTCCTATGCCTTGGAACGCGACGTCGATCAATTCGACGCGGTTTGCGATCACCTGGTGGTGTTGGAGAAATCCTCCGGTGGCATTATCGGGACATATCGGATGCAGACCGGCATCAGTGCGGGTCGGAACCATGGGTATTACTCGGCGACGGAGTTTGATTTTACCCCCTTCGAGCCGGCCCGGGCGCAGATCCTCGAGCTGGGGCGAGCTTGCGTGGCGGAGAGACACCGCAATCAGGCCGTGCTTCGACTGTTGTGGAAAGGCATTGCCCGCTATGCTCAGGCGTACGACCTGCGATACCTGGTGGGTTGCAGTTCGATCACCTCGCAGGACGCAGCGGGTGGATTGGGCACCTATCGCCAGTTGGCACCACGGTGCGAGGTGGAGCCGCGCTGGCGCACGGCGCCTTTGCCGGGCTGGTGTTGTGGCGACGAGGTGGGTGAGCCCTTGAAGGTGCCCAAGTTGATGGCAGCGTATCTGGCTCTGGGCGCAAAGATTTGCGGCGAACCTGCCCTCGATCGTGAGTTTGGCACCATTGTGTTTTTGACGTGGCTTGACTTGGAAGCACTACCGGCGCGGGTCTTGCGCAAATACCTTTCCTGAAGTCTGTTGGCCGGTGGTTCGTGCTTCCGTGCGTTCCCGTTTCTTCATGGCAACGTCTCATCCACAGTCTCCACCCGTGCCCTGGCGCTTCAGCCTCCTGGCGGTTTGGCGATTTTTGGGCATGGCTTGGGTAGTAATGGTCGGCGCGTGGAGTTATGTGATGCGGCGGGAAAACCGGAGCACGCGGGCCGGCCGGGCAGCATGGTTAAGTCGAACCTGCGCCCACGCGTTGCAGGTGTTGCACGTTCGCGTGACGGAATCGGGAAAGCGGCCCGATGGCGCCATGCTCACGCCCAACCACATCGGTTACCTCGACATCCTGGTACTCGCTTCGCTCAGCCCCACGGCGTTTGTGGCGAAATCGGAGGTCGAGCGATGGCCGGTCTTTGGGTGGTTCGCGGCCAAGGCGGGCACGCTTTTCCTGAGGCGTGAACGCAAGAGCGATCTTGTGCGAGTGGGCGAGCAGATTGCGCCGGTTTTGGCGGCGGGCATTAACCTCGTCGCCTTTCTCGAGGGCACGAGCACGGATGGTTCCGAGGTGCGACGATTTCGTCCGGGCCTGCTGGAGCCATTGGTGCAGATTCGCCGGTCCGCCGTGCCGACCACGCTGTCCTACCGGGTGCCTCCCGGTCACGATGCCGCGTTGGAAGTGGCTTGGTGGGGCACCATGCCCCTGGTTCCACATCTGCTGGGCATGCTGAGTCTGCCATGGATAGAGGTCCGGGTGGATTGGGGCGAACCGTTCGCCGCGACAACGGATCGCAAGGTGCTGGCAGAGGCCCTCGAGACCGCGGTGCGTGAGGGGCTCCGGCGGGCACAGGACTCTTGAGTCGCGAGCAGAGACCGCGTGAAGTGGGGTTTTCCGCTTCCCCATCATGAGTTCAGATTCCTTGCCTCCTGCTTCCGTTGAAAAACAACCGTTTGGCCGCGCCGCCGATGGATCCGACGTGGAGATCTACACGCTCGTCGGCCTGGGAGGATTGCGGGCGGAAATCATGACCTATGGGGCGACCATCGTGCGACTTTGGGTGCCGGATCGTGAAGAACGCCTGGCCGACATAGTACTCGGTTACGACGACCTTGCCGGTTACGAAGCGGGCAGGAATTACTACAGCGCGGTGGTGGGCCGATTCGGGAATCGTATTGCAGGTGGAAAGTTCTCGCTCGGCGGCACGGACTACACCTTGCCCATCAACAATGAGCCCGGAGGTGTGCCCTGTCATCTGCATGGCGGACCCGAGGGACTTGATCGCCAGGTATGGCAGGCCGACGCCCGCGTGGAAGAGGGGGAGCCCGTTCTCCGGCTGGCCCACATGAGTCCGGACGGCCACATGGGCTACCCGGGAAATGTGCTGCTTACCGTGACCTACCGCGTGACCGCCGACAATGCTCTCCGCGTGACCTATGGCGGAGAGACGGACACGCCCACCATTCTTAACCTGACCCAGCATGCTTACTTCAATCTTGCGGGAGCGGGTAAGGGAACCATCGAAGACCAGATCCTGCAGTTGGGTGCATCACGGTTTTTGCCGGTCACGCGAGGATTGATCCCGACCGGTGAGCGCGAAATGGTCGTGGGCACACCGTTTGACTTCGTGGCCCCGCGTCCGATTGGCAATCAGATTGGCGATGAACACGAACAACTCGAGATCGGTGGAGGATACGACCATTGTTGGATCTTCGACGAACCGGGGCCGGACAAGCGACTGGTGGCGCGTGTGCTGGAACGGAAGAGTGGTCGTCTGATGGAGCTTTTCACCACCGAGCCGGGAGTGCAGCTTTACACGGGGAATTTCATTCCCGAAGGCGAGGCCGGGAAAGCCGGCCAGGTCTACGGTCCGCGCAGCGGCTTTTGCCTGGAGACCCAGCACTTCCCGGATGCGCCCAATCGGCCCGACTTTCCCAGCACGGTGGTGCATCCTGGAGAGCCCTATTTCAGCGAGACTGAGTTTCAGTTCAGCACGGTTTAGCTGTTCCTCCCGGGCATCGGACCCGGGTCAACAACCGGTTATCCGGTTCTTCGACCATTTGTGGGGTGGCAGTTGCACGATGGCCAAGCGGAAAACACGGTTTACCGCATGCTCACTCGATTACGTTCCCTTAACCTGCTCTCCGCGGTTGCCGTGCTGCTGGGGGTATCCGTGGCCTTGGCCGAAAAGCCCAAGATCACGTCGCAAGACCAGTTGCCACGATTCGAGTATGAACTCGATGTGAAGGCGACCGACATTCTGACCGACCCGGTAGCCTATACCGATCTCGCAGTCCGGGTGAAAGCCGATCTCGAAAACCTGATCGAAGAATACGACATTGAGGATGCCACCACCCTGCAGGGCATCATTGGCACGCTGATGTCGATCGAGTTCCAGGCCGGCGAATTTGATGCCGCTCGGGAGCGCCTTGCCGTGATGCGCGAGCTGGAGCGCAAGCCCGCCAACGAACTCACCATGGGCGTGCTGATGGAGAGTGTCATCGAGGCGCGTTCCAAGGACTACGCTTCCGACGAAGCTTACCGGAAGGCTTTTGCCGAGGCCTACGCCAAGCGCATCGATGCGCTGCCGTTTGAAATTGTGGGGGACAACATCAAAAGCTCCAAAGGCAGCGCCGAAATCGTGACCGACCAACTCCTCATTGGCATGGTCGACAGCCAGGTGCAGCCCGGTCTCGACAAAACGGGCACGATCAGCGGCGCCATTGCCCAAGGCTTGGTTTCGCAACGGACGGCACTGGAAGCTTACATTCCGTTGCAGGCTGAACGGGTTGCTGTGCTGCAGGCATTCATCGACGCCAACTTCGTGGAGAAGGAGGACATTTGGGCGGCCCGCAGCGTGGATTTGACCAATGCCAAGGGACTCACCCCGGTGACTGTCGCCATTTGGGACAGTGGCATCGACAACCCGATCTTCGCGCCGAAAGGCCAGCTTTGGATCAATGAGGATGAGCAACTCGACGGCGCCGACACCGACGGCAATGGTTTCGTCGACGACGTGCACGGCATCGCATTTACCCTCAAATCCGACCCGTCCACGGACATGCTCTACTCGATGACCGATGAGCAATTGGCGGCCTATCCCTCCATGCTCTCCATGACCAAGGGGCTGCTCGATCTGCAGGCCAACATCGACAGCAAGGAGGCGGCTGATCTGCGCCAATACATGGGCACGCTGGAGGCGGACAAGGTCCAGCAGTTCATCGAAGACCTGGGCCTCGTTGGCAACTACACCCACGGCACGCATGTGGCGGGGATTGCCGCAACGGGTAACCCCGCCGTGCGGCTGATGACCTCCCGCATCACTTTCGACTATCGCACCATTCCGGACGTGCCGACCATGGAGCAGGTCAAAAAAGACGCCGCGGCGATGGAAAAGTTTGTCGCCTATATGGCCGAAAACGGTGCCCGTATCGTCAACATGAGCTGGGGCGGAAACCCGCAGGGCATTGAGGCGGCCTTCGAGGCCAACGGCGCCGGCGGCACTCCGGAAGAGCGTCGGAAGACTTCCAAGGAGATGTTCGACATCTACGTGGAGAAACTGACCGCGGCCATCAAAGCGGCTCCCGATGTGCTGTTTGTCGTTTCCTCAGGCAACAGCGACAACGACGCCGAGTTTTCCGACATGTATCCCTCCGGCATCGACCTGCCCAACATCCTTACGGTGGGCGCGGTGGACCAAGCGGGTGAGGAGACGTCGTTCTCCACCTTTGGGGCCAACGTCGACGTTCACGCCAATGGGTTTGAAGTGCCGAGTTACGTGCCGGGCGGAGAAATCATCAACTTCTCCGGCACCTCCATGGCGTCGCCCAACGTATCGAACCTCGCCGCCAAACTTCTCGCTGTGAAACCCGACCTGACGATTCGCCAACTGGTGGATTTGATTACGCTCGGTGCCGACATCGTCGATGACGGGCGCATCCATCTCATCAACCCCCAACGCAGCTTCCAACTGCTCGAGGTGATGATGAGCGAGGCGTAGCCCGAAGCGGAAGTTCACTTTCCGAGCCGACCGCCACCAGCCGGTCGGCTTTTTTGTGGTGAAGTGAAGCCGTTGCTTTCAGGCCCGCAGATCCGCCGTTTCCGGATGCCGCTCCATGTAGCGCGCCACGTAGCTGCAGTGCGGCTCAATTTTCACTCCCGCTTCGCGCGCAGCGGCGAAGGCAGCCTCCACCAGTCTCGCGGCAATGCCCTGACCCCGCAGGGCGTCCGGCACGTAAGTGTGGTCCATCACCCAGACATTCCCATTTTCCGTATAGGTGGCCTCACTGGTATGGCCGGCGACGGTTACGGCAAAGCGATGGTTGGGGCGATCATGGACAATTTCGTCAGGCATGTTGGAACAGAATTCCTACCCGGAAAGTAACGCGAATCGATTCAGCGATTCGAGGGCATCCCTGGGATCAGCCCATCCAAAATCCTTTGCGGTGAGATACTCCGAGAGTCTTACGGCATTGACCGCAGAAATAGAGGAAACGAACACCCAGACTGCTTTTGATTCGTTGGCAGGAAACAGTCTTGAGAGGCTTTTCGCAGTGGGGGCACAGGGGGGCGGTGCGGTTGTCTTCGATGAGTTGGATCATGGTGATGTGGGGTGAAAGTTGTGATCCTAACTCGGAAAACACCCGTCGTCATTTACAACCACGGAGTGAGTTTGGAAACCACCATGGCTTTCCGCCCGGTTGGCTCTGTTCTCCTGGCCGCTGCCCGGATAAATTCAGGTCGTTTGCCGGGAGACTACCCCTTGGGCATCTTCACCCAGCGGGCACCCCGGGCGGAGGACTTCACGACGGATTCGACGAAGAGCATGCCGTCGAGGCCGTCGTCGATGGTGGGGAAGTCGATGTTCCTGGGAATCTTCCTGCCTGCGACTTCCGCCCGCACCGCCCGGAAGACTTCCTGGTAGATGTTGCCGAACGCTTCGAGGTAACCCTCGGGGTGGCCAAATGGCACGCGGGTGAAGTGCCCCGGCACGTTCACGTAATCGTTGCCGCGGCGCCAAATCTGGCGGGGCTGATCGGGATACTTCACGATCAGTTCGTTGGGGTGTTCCTGATACCACTCGAGTGACGCCTTGGTGCCCCAAACACGAATGTTGGCGTGGTTCTCATCACCGGCGCTGATCTGTGAAGCGTGCAGCACGCCTTTGGCTCCACCTTCGAAACGCAGGAGCACGTTGCCATCATCGTCGACCTGGCGACCCGGCACAAATGTGGTGAGATCCGCACACAATTCCTCGATGCGCAGTCCGGTGATGTAGGTCACAAGATTTTCAGCGTGTGTGCCGATGTCCCCCATGCAACCGGCGGCACCGGTGCGCTTGGGGTCGGTGCGCCAGTCGGCCTGTTTGAGACCTGCCTTTTCGACGGCGGAGGAGAGCCAACCTTGAGGGTATTCAGCGACGACCTTGCGAATGGTTCCCAGCTTGCCCTTGCGCACAAGTTCGCGCGCCTGTTTCACCATCACATTACCCGTGTAGTTGTGGGTGAGCGCGAAGATTTTGCCGGATTTCTCCACCACTTTTTTGAGCGCGCGGGCTTCCTTCACGTTCATCGTGACGGGCTTGTCGCAGACGACGTTGAAGCCCTTCTCGAGGAAGAGCTTGGCGGGAGGGAAGTGCTGGTGGTTGGGTGTAACGATGGCAATGAAGTCCAGTCGTTCTGATTTGGGCTTCTGCGCCTCGGCCTCGGCCATTTCCTGGTAGTTTCCGTAAACGCGGTTGGGGTCGAGATAGAGGTCCCTGCCCGATGCCTTGGACTTTTCGGCCGTGGAGGAGAAGGCGCCGGCCACGAGTTCAGCCTCACCATCCATGATCGCGGCGATGCGGTGCACGGCGCCGATGAAGGCACCCTGTCCACCGCCGATCATGCCAAAGCGAAGTTTGCGGGAAGCGGGAGAGAGGTGGTGGGCGGAATCGTTACCAAGAGCAGCCATGGGTAGGAGGGTTTGTTTTAGCCGCAGACGAACAGATCTGTGAGGCCGAGGCAGTTTTTTACAGAGGGAAACGAAGGAAAGAAAGGCGAGAGGGCGCAGGGAGGAAGGCGCTGAATTTTACAGGAGGAAGCAGAGGGGAGCAGAGGATTTGATGACAAACAAGTGATGATAGGACTCTTTGTTAACTTCCTGAACAAGGGCGTTGAAGTGGCTCTGTTTACCTCTGGTTTCTTCGGTAGAAAACATCGGAGGAGTGACGTAAAAAGCCCAGCAGGTAAGGCTGGGCTGATGTTATTTGGAATGTGTCACTTTCGTGAGTCGCTCAGGACGACTCACGATTTTGGAAACTTGGTCCAGCGGGCGCCGCGCTTCGAGCTCTTCACAACCGTTTCGATGAAGTGCATGCCGGCGATGCCGTCGTCGACTGTCGGGAAGTCGTAACCGGCCTTGGGTGGTTTGCGCCCGGATACGGCATCGGCGATCGCTGTGGCGGCAGCGCCATAGATGTTTGCAAAAGCTTCGATGAATCCTTCCGGGTGGGCAAACGGCGTGCGGGTGGCGCCTTGGGCAGCAGCGCCCAGATAGCTGTTGCCGCGGCGGTGGGTAACCGGAGGGGCGTCGGCACGTTTGAAGATGAGCTCGTTGGGGTTCTCCTGGTGCCACTCAAGGCTGCCCTTGGTGCCGTAGACGCGGATGTTGAGGTTGTTCTCGTCACCATTGGAGATCTGTGACGCGTAGATGATGCCCTTCACCCCATCCGAAAAACGCACGAGGCAGTTGCCATCGTCATCCAGCGGGCGTCCGGGAATAAAGGTCGAAAGCTCGGCGCAGATTTCCTCCACTTCCAGTCCCGTGATGTAGCGAGCCAGGTTGTGCGCGTGCGTGCCGATGTCGCCCATGCAGTTGGAGACCCCGGCCACCGACGGGTCCATGCGCCAATTGGAGATGGCTCCGTCACCGGCTTCTTCGAGCGCGGTAATGGCGTAGCCTTGCGGGTATTCGGCAACGATCTTGAGGAGTTTGCCCAATTTGCCTTGGCGCACCCAATCGCGGGCTTCCTTCACCATGGGGTAGCCCGTGTAGTTGTGGGTCAAGGTGAACACCTTGCCGGTCTTCTCGACAACTTTCTTGAGTGCCTTGCCTTCCTTGGCGGTGAAGCAGAGCGGTTTGTCGCAGATGACGTGGATGCCTGCCTCAAGGAACGCCTTGGCGACCGCAAAGTGGGTATTGTTGCGCGTGACGATCGAAACGAAGTCGATGCGTTGGTCGTCGGGCAGGGTAGCCTCCGCCTTGGCCATCTCCTCGTAGTTCGCGTAAACGCGGTTCGGGTCGAGGAAGAAGTCCTTGCCGGAGAGTTTGGACTTCTTGGGGTCGGAGCTGAAGCAGCCGGCGACGAGTTCAATCTGGCCATCAAGGTTGGCGGCCATCCGGTGGACCTGGCCGATGAAGGCTCCGCGGCCTCCGCCGACCATGCCCATGCGAAGTTTACGATTCAGTTTCATAAGGGGTGTGGAATCTTAAGGGTCATACTCTTTCTCATACTCCTACTCGTTCCCGGGGATTCGGCTGGGAGGCAGAATTGGAGAATGAATAAGAGAACGAGAAAGATGGATTTGGCTTACAGCGACACCGGCGCACCGCTTTCGGCGGAGGCGTAGGCGGCATCGATGACCTTCATCAGAGCGAGGGCCTCGGAGGGGGTGTTGAGCGGGGTTTCCTCTCCTTCGAGGGTTTTCACAAAGTTGGCGGCGGAACGTTCGCGTCCCATGGTTTCATCCTGGGCCACGGTGATGTCGCGGTTCACCTGCAGGCCGTTTTCCGTGGTGTAGAGTTCACAACTGTCGATCGCGGTTTCATCGAGGCCATCGATCCCGAAGAGGCGGCGCACCATGCCACCGGCTTTCGAGCCTTGGAAGATGCACGAGCACTCCTCGCGTTCGTTCATTTCCGCCCAGGAGATTTGGAACGCCATGGATTGGCCGGTCTTGAACGTGACAAAACCATGTGCGGCGGCTTCGACGTCCATCACACCCGCGGCGTTGTCGGGAATGCCCCAGGGGCCCTTGAACGCCTTGTTGTCGATATTGTCGCTGTAGGTGCGGGCCAAAACGTGGGCGGGCTCCGGATAGCCCATGAAGTGCATGCCGAGGTCAACCATGTGCAGCAGGTCGATGAGGGGCCCGCCGCCGGAGAGGGCCTTGTTGGTGAACCAACCGCCGAAACCGGGGATGCCGGCGCGGCGTACCCACTTGGCTTGGCAACTGTTGATGGTGCCGATGGTGCCGTCCTCAATGTAGCCGCGCATGGCGTAACTCTCCGGGCGAGCCCGGTTGTTGAAGTTGAACATCAGCGTGAGCCCGGCAGCTTCGGCGGCGGTCTTGAGTTCGGTCATCTCCGCGGCGTTTAAGGCGGGCGGCTTTTCGCAGAACACGTTCTTGCCCGCGGCCAGCGCTTGCAGCGTGAGAGGGGCGTGGAACTTGTTCGGCACGATGATGGATACACCGTCCAGCTCCGGCAGGGCGGTGAACATTTCGGCGACGTCGCCGAAAGACTGACCGATGCCCTGGTCGGCGGCCGTCTTGGCCGCGGCCTCGGCATTGACGTCGGCGACGGCGAGGACCTCAGCGCCAGCCTGGCGGAAGCCGTTGATGTGATAGGCGGCCATGCCGCCTGCTCCGATGATGGCGAGTTTTTTGCTCATTTTGAAAGTAGCGAGTAGTGAATAGTGAGTAACGAGTAGATGACAAAGAGTGAGCCGACTAGTCGGGTGCTGCAGTAGCGTGGATGCTCGCTACTCGCTGCCCGATGCTCACTACTTCAAATCACTGATTTTCCTTGTCGAAGGCGGCGTCGAAGGCGACGTCGCTCGCGCCGAAGTCGATCTGGTGACAGAACGCGGCCGATTCGGTGGCGCCTTGGACACGGTCCATGCGGATGTCCTCCCACTCGACGGAGAGCGGGCCGTTGTAACCGACGTCGTTGAGGGCGACGATGATGTCCTCGAACTCGATGTCGCCGCGGCCGACGGAACGGAAATCCCAGAAACGACGTGCATCGCCGAAGTTGGTGTGGCCGCCAAAGACACCCACGGTGCCGTCACCGTGGCCCCACCAGACGTCCTTCATATGAACGTGGAAGATGCGGGAGCCGAACTCGCGGATGAACTTCACGTAGTCAACCCCCTGATACCCGAGGTGGGAGGGATCATAGTTGAAGCCGAAGCGTTGGTGGTGCTTGACCGCTTTCAGTGCGGTGTGCGCCGACGCGATGTCGAAGGCAATTTCGGTTGGATGCACCTCGAGGCCAAAGTTCGCGTTGACTTTGTCGAACCCATCAAGGATTGGGCCAAAACGTTTGGCGAAGTCGGCAAAACCGGCCTGCCAGAATTCCTCCGAAGTCGGCGGAAACGCGTAGATCGAGTGCCAGATGGACGAACCCGTGAATCCGTTGACGGTGAAGGCGGCGCCTTTTTCGCCGCCCGGCTTGGCGTCGAAGAATTTGCGGCCGGCTTTGGCGGTTTTGATCATCTGTTTGGCGGCCCGCTTGCGGACTCCTTCAGGGGCACCGTCGCCCCAGACCGCCGGTGACAGAATGGCCTGGTGGCGAGCGTCGATATTGTCGCAAACCGCCTGGCCAACGAGGTGATTGGAGATGGAGAAGCAGGTCAGGCCGTGGTCGGCGAGCAGTTCCCATTTTTCCTTCACATATTTCGCATTGACGGCATCGACGTCGAAGTGGTCGCCCCAACAGGCAAGTTCGAGTCCATCGTAGCCCATGTCTTTGGCGAGCGGGGCGAGTTTTTCGAGGGGAAGGTCGGCCCACTGGCCGGTGAACAACGTGACGGGACGTGGCATATTTTCAGGGGGTTATGGATGTTGAAGGGTGGGGAAAAGAGGGCCGCGAAATGCTGAAGTCGTGCGGGAAAAATCAGCCTTACCAAACCCCTTGGGGCCGCAATATAGAAACGGCCTTTCGTTAAGTTATCGTTCGGATGGGCGGCGTGGCGCCGCCGTACTTCCGCGTTTGGCTACCGATAAAGCCAGTAGCGTTGGCTCTGTTGACGGTAAACCGCAGCCTGGCGCTCCCACGTGCTCAACCAGGAGGCGAGATCGATGCGGGCGCCATCGCGTTTCAGAGCTTCGAAGAAAGCTTCCGACCCCATGTGTTTGATGAAGAGTCCAGCCACCGGATCCGATGCTTCCACAAACGGATTCTCGGGTTCGATCATGCACGCGAGCTTCATGAGGTGGAAGTTGAACTCCACCGGGTTCCAAGCATTCCAGTCGGCTATGCTGAGGTAGAGCCCTTGGGCGGCCAGGCCGCGGGCATTGGGCACCTGCACTCGACGAATCGCCACCCCGGGCACGTTCAGGCTTTTGAGGTAGCGTTCAAGTTGGTCGATCCGGGTGCCTTTGTGGGAAATGCCGCGGAAGGGAAAGTGCGGGCCGATGCCGTGGGAAAAGTCGCCCAGATACGTGCCCAGTCCAACCATGGGATAACCGACCGCGGCCGCGAAATCAGGGATCATGGGGGACGTCGGAATCCACTTCAGGCCGGTCTCGGGCCAACGCATTGCCCGATTCCAACCGCGCATCGGCACGACGGTGAGTTTGCCGGCCTGGCGGGTGGCTTCATCGACCTCCAGCACGCCCGGCGCAAACTTACACATGCGGGCAAGTTCACCGATGGTCAGGCCGTGCACGTAGGGGACACGGAATGCGCCCACGTAACTCTTCCATTGAGGGTCGAGGGGCGGACCGTCGACTTTGAGGCCACCCAACGGATTCGGGCGGTCGAGCACCACAACCTCAACCCCCTGTTCGAAGCAGGCCTGCATCGCCAGGCGCATGCAACTCACGTAGGTATAGCTGCGGGTGCCGATATCCTGTAGATCAACCACCAGGGCATCGAGTCCCGCCAACATCTTGGGCGTGGGTTTTCGGTATTTGCCGTAGAGTGAATACACCGGCAGCCCGGTGCGGGGATCGATCTTGTCGTCGACCGGCACGTTGGCTTTTTCGTCGCCGTAGATTCCGTGTTCCGGCCCAAACAAAGCCACCAGATTGACCTGTGGCGCCCGGCGCAAAACATCCACGGTGCTGACTCCGCGGCGATTGACACCAGCCGGATGAGTGAGCAATCCCACGCGCTTGCCCGCGACCTGGGCGAAACCATTGGCCTCGAGCACATCGATGCCGAGCATGATGGGATGGGGAGCGATGGGGGATCTTGCGGCAGGTTGGGCGGCCGGCGTTGTCGGGGCACTGGTTGCGAGCGTGCCGGTTGGCCGGGCCGGCGCGGAACGGTCGCCGCTGGCCGCGCATCCGGCAAGGCCGGCAAAAAGCAGGCTCACCAAGGGAATCAAGGAGTGCAGGAGAGGGGGAACGGGGCGACCGGTCATGCGTCGCGGGTCACTTTGGCGGGGCCCGGGTTGGCGTCGAGTCGGAATGGCGGTTTTGTGCCCGGCGAATCCGGCGCATGTCCAATTGGCCACTGAGAAACCGCCAGATCAGGTCGAGGATGATCGCGGTTGCTCCGCCCAAAATGAAACCACCCGTCACAAGCGAGTAGAGCAATGTGGTCCATCGCTTCGCCGGAGCAGGTGTCGTGGCCGCGGCCGCATCCGCTTCGCCATCGAGAGCTTCGATTTCCCGAAACAATTCATCCTGGTCGGCCACTTGGTGGGATTTCGTGTCGAAACCCACCGCCTCCATCGTCGTGCGCCCGATATGGTAAGTGGCGAAATAGAGCGGTGGAGCCGTGATTGGTGTGGTGATGAACTGCAGGCCCACCAGCACCATCACGTTGGCGCGGAGCAGCAGCGCGAGCAGGAAGGCGATGGGAGTCTGAATGCCCAGGAGCGGCATCAATGCCAGGATCGATCCGGCATAGATTCCCGGCCGCACGCTCTCGGTGCGAAACGACCACAGGTAGTCGCGTTTGCGGGCGATGTCCGCGAACCGGCCGATCAGCGGGTAGTGATGAAACCGCGCTCGACGCGGCACGAAGCGCAGCAGCCACTTCACGCGGCGGATGCGCGCGAAGCGTTCGTGACGTTTCTTTTCGTGGTCGGCAGACATGAGACGAGTAGGAAGCCGCGCACCCTGCGAAGCCCGCACACTCGGCGCAAATGGTTTTGCAATAATCGCGGCCCGAAGGTGGATTTTTTGTCACTCTACCAGCTTTCGCCGAAGCGCCGTGGCCAGGTTCTCGGAAGCGAGACGAAGCGCCTCCGGCAGGGCCATGCCCTCTGGTGTAATGGCCAGCACGCTCGCGTTCGGTGGCGGGGCATCGAGGGTGATTGCCCCCGCCAGGATCCAAACATCCTTGCCCGCGGTTCGCGCGCGCCGCAGCAAGGAACCGGGACCCTTGCCTTCCAGCGAGCTCTGGTCGAATCGACCTTCACCGGTGATGACGAGGTCACACACTGCCAGTTTTGACTCAATGCCCAGCCAGGCTTCCACCAGGTCGAAGCCAGGAACAAGCTGAGCCTCCGCTGCCACCAGGAAGCCGTAGGCGATCCCACCGGCTGCACCCGCTCCAGGGGTGGTCTCCCGTCCTGGCCGGCCGGCGGCCTGGCCCAGCAGCTTCGCCACGCGGACAACTTCACTCTCCAGGGCATCTTGATCGGCTGGAAGCAGTCCCTTCTGGGGGCCAAAGACACTGGTGGCTCCACGTTCGCCCAACAAGGGATTGGCGACGTCGCAGGCGATGCGGATGGGCGGGAGCGTTTTGATGGCAGGTTGGAAGCTTGCAATTTCGCTCCAGCCCGACGGCGTGAGCACTGAAACCGGATCACCCGCGGCATTTTGTGCCTGCCACCCCAGGGCATCCAGCGCCCCGATGCCGACGTCGTTGGTTGCACTGCCGCCAACCCCAAGCAACACTGCCTCGGCACCGGCGGCAAAAGCGGCGCGGATGGCTTCGCCTGTGCCGAGGCTGGTGGTCTGCCATGGATCACGCTCCTTCGGGTGCAACGACTCGATGCCGCTGGCGGTTGCCATCTCGATCACGCCCAGCCGGTTCACGCCTGGCAGTTGCAGCATCGCTCGCGCTGCGTCGGGTAGACGTTCGAGCTCGACCAGACCAAAGCCTGATCTGACCGGACGTTCCCGCGGTCCGGTCACGTCGACCGGATGCCATTCGCCGCCGGCTGCCGAAGTCAGAATGGTGGCGAATCCCTCGCCGCCATCGGCGAGCGGGCACGTTTCGAGAGACCAGTCGGGCCGGGCCTGCGACAAGACTTCCCGGGCAATTTCACAAGCAGCGGGTGCCGTGAGGGCATCCTTGAATTTGTCGAAGGCGACCAGAACGCGCATGCCCCAGCAACGCAGCAGACTCCCGGCCATGCCAGCCGTGATTCTCAATTTCGCGTCGACGACCGGGATTGGGCGCTTTTGGCTGCGCCTCCATGCCTGAAGCTTCTGTGGCTCCTCTCGCAATGAATGCCCCGCACCACCAGCCGGAGGTCGCGGACGATTCGCTCAAGATAATCGTGGTGGGTACACCCAAGACCGGCAACACTTGGCTCACCCACCTCCTGGCGGAGGTTTACGATCTTCCCCAGGTTTCCTTGTCGGCGGATTATCAGGCGATCGATTGGAACGCGCTCGGTCCTCGTTGGGTGGGGCAACAGCACTATCAGCCAGAGGCTCAACTGAAGCACATCGCCCAGAGCCTTGGCGTCGTGTTTGTCACCCCGATCCGGCACCCGGCTGATGTTTTTGTTTCCCTGCGTCACTATACTGACCGGAGGGAGGCACGGGATGAAGATGAAGTTAATGTGCGCACCCGTCGGCCGGATTACATGCTGGAGGATGGGCCCGGAAATTTTGGAGAGGCGACCAGCCACTACCTGCAGCACGGCTTTTACCTGAAGCTGCACCTCTCAATTTATTGGTTGCGGATGGGATGGTCGTTTGGGGTGCGATATGAGGACCTTTGGCTGCAACCGGTGGCGACAATGGCAACCCTGTGTGATCAGATTCTGGAGGTGGATTCCGACAAGATTCGCCGGGCGGTTTGTTCCTGTGAAATCGGAGTGATGCGTCAGGTCCTTGATCCGGCGGGTGGCTTCGTGAGACGTGGAGGGATCAATGGTTGGAAGCAGGCGCTGCCTTCGCACCTGCATGAAATCCTGTCCGGACAGGCCCCTTACCCCCAGCAGTTTGCCACTTTGGGTTACAGCATGAATCCAGATGATCCGGCCAACGAAACGGTCACCGAACCCTCGCGGGAGGACAGTCCGTTTGCGGGTGGTCGATTTGCCAATGGCGTGCCGGTGGCGCCCATCCTGGTCCACTTTTACTTCGAGGGTATCAAAAAGGATCCACAGAAATGGACTGACGCCAGCGGGACAGGCCCTGGAAGCTACTACGCCTGGTTGAACTCACCGGCATCGGCGGACCCTTCGCAAGGAGGCGACGTCCCGACCATCACCGAGTTGGCCTATGCGTTTTACCAGATGCGCCAGGACCTGCCCACGGTCTTTCCGGATCCGTTTGGCGAGGACCGACGCGTTTTTGCCGATTGGTTTTTGCACAGCGCGATCCGTGAATTTGAATTCGATGATGCTTTTGTGCTGCCGGTGATCGAGTCATGGGCCCGGGGGCCGGCCGCGTGATCTTTCCGGTGGACGGTGGCCGCGTGGCAGGTTTGCCTCGTCGGAATGTCTGATGCCAATCCTGTTTTGCCGCTGTCCATGGCGGGTCCGTCCCGCGACGCACCTCTCGATTTTGAACAGTTGCGCATCATCATCACCGGCACGCCGAAGACGGGGAACACCTGGCTCAAGCACCTGTTCAGCGAGCTCTACGTTTTGCCCAAGGTGGAGCTTGACCCGAACTTTCACGCCAACGATTTCGATTCGTTTGGGCGTCGCTGGGTAGGGCAGCAGCATTATCAGCCTGACCCAAGCATTGTGGCTGAGGGCGAACGCCGGGGGATCGTATTCATCGCACCGTTCCGGCATCCGGGAGACGTGCTGATTTCACTCCGCCATCACATTCAAAAACAAGGAGCCAACTCTTCGGACGATGAACGCATCCGCACCCTGTTGCCCGGGGCAATGTTGGAGGATGGGGAAAACGTGTTTGGCCCCAATACCGAGCAGTTTGTCCGGGATGGTTTTTTTGTGAACCTGCACCTCTCCATCGCCTGGCTGCGCGGGGGCTGGGCTCATGGGGTGCGTTACGAGGATCTCTGGCGACGGCCCCTTGAGACGTTTCAAGGGCTGACCGATCGGCTTGTTCCCCGATCCCGCAATCAACTTCGCCATGCCCTCTCGGCCTGTGAAATCGGCTTGATGCAGGACACCTACGATCCTCAACGCACCTTTGTGCGGAAGGGGGGGCTGAATTCATGGCCGACCGTGTTGCCGGAAAGAATCAAGACGTTGTTGGCCGAGCAGGAGCCGTATCCCACGCAGATGTCGGCCACCGGATACACGATGAATCCGGATGATTCGGACAACGCACGTTCGGAAGAACCATCGAGCCCGGAAAACCCCTTTCAAAAACGCGAATTCGACAACGGCATCGACGTGGCGCCGATTCATTTGCGAGCATATTTTGATCAATCCGAAGAAGTCGCGCGCAACTGGCCCGATGGGTGCGCCGTGGGCGAAGGAACCTTTTACGCCTGGCTGATGCAGCCCGCTGTGGCCGACCCTCATCGCGAAGAGCGGTATCCTGTGGTGACCGAATTTGCCCATTGGCTGTATTCGCAACGGACTGATCTGCAGGAGATCTATCCGGATGTATTCGGTGAACACCGTCAGCAGGTCTGCGACTGGTTCCTCTTCAGTGCTTGCCGGGAGTATCGCTATGACCGCCACTTTGCGGTCCCGATCCTCAGTTCCTGGGCCCGCGGTCGGCCGTAGTCAGGTCAGCTCCCTTCCGGGGCGAGGCGGATGTCGACCATCAGGTCGGTGGCGATCTTTTCGAGATCGTCCCCCACCACGTCGAGCTCCGCGGTCGGTGGCACCGACACCGTGGCGTTGGCTCGGAAGAGTTTGCCGCCGCCTTCGGGGGCTTCGGCGATTTCACTGTCGAGCTCTTCCACATTGAGATGATGACGGGTAAATACGCCGGTGATTTCGCGGAGCAGTCCGGGACGGTCCAACCCGACCAGTTCAACCTCGATCAACGAGGTCACCAACGGCTCAGGCTCCGGGTGATCGGCCTGCACGCTGACGCTGATTCCATCCAGGCTTAGCGCCTCGATTTCAATGCGGAGCTGGTCAACGGATTTGGAATCCACCACCACGCGGGCCAGCCCGGCAAAGCGACCTCCCAGCCGGCACATTCGGCTTTCCAACCAACTGCCACCGTGATCTGCGATCGGGCGGGCGAGGGCATCGACAAGGCCGGTGCGGTCCGGGCCTATGATGGTCATGACAAGCGTGGTATGCATGGGGAGGACCTTGGCTGATAGACATATCAGATCAACCTTCGGTTGTGGTTTTGGTATCCGTTTTTGTGCTGGCAGAGGAGCTCATTCACTTTGGAAGACGGCCTTTATCTAGTCGGTGGTTTTAACTGATACGATTTCCAGATATTTTGTCATCGACTGCAAACTTCAGCCCCCTCGAGACTCCTGCGGAGAATGTGCTGTGTCATGACTTCGGCATAAAATATATGCACTTATTGCACTTGACAGCCCATGTCTTGTAAACTTTAGCTGTCTCGGCTGGCATAATACAATTTAAATTCGACTACGATGATAAATACGTATCATGCTATATAATAATATCCCTTCATGGGCTAATAAACACAGGGTTTTCATATTTTTCTTTGTGTTTTTTGTAAGTGGAACGATCTCGAGTGCGCAGGCAATCGCCACCCAAACTTCTGAAATAGATATTGGGAAGTTGACTGGGAATGATAGTTGGTTGAGCCAAGTCGTAAATTTGTTCAACGGAACATCCAACGTATTAAATGCTAAACCAACAGTTACGGTTGTCGTAGATCAAAACGGGAACCATGGTGTTTCATCTACCCCTGGCAACCCTCTCAGTGTAACAATTACTAAAAACAGCACATCCACTGATGTTTCATTTGGGCCTGACGGGGTTGCTTTCAGCGTTTCTCAAACTGTAAGTCAAATGCCTGATCAGTTTTCGTGGGAAATTACTGTAGATTCAGCAGGCAGAATTAAAGTTACGGTAGAAATTACAGAGAATGGTCAAACTTCTACATACCCTTATTTACCCCTTCAGATACGAAACCACGCTAGTGGAGGTGGTGCTGGAAGCTCAGGCGGAAGTAGCGGTGGATCAAATCCTAGTCATATTTATATTATACTGACCAGTATCCCAAACGGCACCGTTACTATCGGTCCAATTACTCCCATTCCTCCAAGTGGAGGAGCGGGACAGATAGGAGATCGTTAATATGAAGACCAAATGGATTTTAGCATCTAGTGTGTTATTGATAGGTATTTTGGGGATATATATGCTTTTCACTAGCTTCGGTGCTCAGAAGCACGACACTGATCAGACTGATTCTTATCCAACAGTCACTCAAGCAGAAAAAGAGACTTTACAGCCTCGATTTGAATCTGAATATACTTCCCATTTAACAAAAGAGCAGAGTGTTGAGTCCAGTAGGGAAGAAGTAAAGAATGTAAACTTAAATCAGGAGGAGTATTCTTTTTCGGCTTATTGGCACGACAAGACAGACGCTGTAACTCATAGATTTGCCCAAGAGTTTAACCTTTCGGATGCAGACATTGAAAAACTAAATCGCTTGCGGAGTAAACTTCGTAATTATTTGGCAGAGCTTGATTTAAAGCATTCAAGCGTTGCTCAACTTCCAGATGGATCGATTCGCATTGAGGTGGACAGATATCCGCAATTGGGTGCTGATGTGTATTCTCAATACGTATCAGGGATGACCGAAGTGTTGGGTGATGAGGGCTTTAAACAATATAGCTTAAGGGATCGGACTCTTGCCATGCAGGAAGTGCCCAATATTGGTTTATTGCGAAAAGTTATTACTATTGATTCAGTGCGAGATGAAAGCATGACAAAGGTGTATGGCATCACTGTTGAACGGTATTCTTTGTTATTGGACGACATCGCAGGGACTGAAGACGAAGTTCTGGTTTTTAAATCAACCGCTGATCAAGCTTCACCAGATAAGTTTGATCGATTCGCTGTTGTTTTGAAAGAATTACTGCCCTCTAGTTAATTAGTCTTATTTTATAAATATATGAACTGAAGTGAGATTTTAATACATCATTTAGTATATTGAATAGTAATTAAGCTTTTGGTATTTAATTAAAACTGCGGTGATCCCTTAGAGACACCGCAGTTTTTATTGAAAAGTGTTACCTCCTTGCCCGAACAACTGTTACCAGTGTAACCGAACAAAATACTATTCCTTTCCATGACGGATATTGTAGCTTGCTACGGGGAGTTCATTGCCTGAAGAAGCACGCCTTACGAAGAACAGAATCGGTGTGACCATCGCTATGATGACCAACAAGTACTGCCAGTTTTTGTGAGTGTGAACGGGGCAGCCGAAAGGAGGGAGCAGAGGGTGGTGCAACTAATTGGGGCTTTTATGGTTGGTTTGTGGGTGGAGAAATGAGAGGTACGAATTATTGGGGGCGATTCCAATTCTGGAAGAGGAAGGCATCTTCGAATGGAAGCGGAGTCATCTTGGAGGCAAGGGAATGAGCCCAGAGTCGTCGGGGGGAGAGTTCGTTTTGCTCAAGGGCTACCTTTAGGTCTGACAGTAAGCCGCGAGGCAGAACGACGACTAAGGGTTCAGGGCTGCGGGGCGAGACGGCGTAGATGCCTTTGCTGAGGGTGGTTTGAGACAGTAGGGAGTGCAGAACTTCCGAGGTGAGCTGAGGTAGATCGACGGGGATGATCAGAAGGTGAGGACAGGAACTGGCCGTCATGGCGCTCACGATACCAGCTAAGGGACCGCGCGTGCCGTCGTCATCTACGCGGATAACGTGCGGAGGCAAGGGCGGGAGCTCTTGCCCCGTGCGGGCGGAGACGAGGAGTTGGGTGGGATTGAGGGTGGCGAGGAGATCGAGTTGGTAGAGCAGGAGGGTCTGGCCGTTGCGAGGGTGAGGTAAGTGGGCCTTGTCGGTGCCCATGCGACGTGAATGGCCGCCCGCTAAGACGGCAGCGGCGAAATTGGGCATAGGCGGGCGCATGGTTGGAATGTGCTGCAGCTGCGAACCGGAGTCGAGTCGGTGCTACTCGACTGCTGTTGTTTAGAGTCACGGAAGGCGCGGAACTTGTGCGACGTATTGCTAACCGCAGATTTCTCAGATTACTTGGATTTATTATCCCTGCAATAATCGGCGTAGTCCGCTTTAGATATCGCCGGGGTGATCCTTCTAAACCCAACAGCAGAGTGGCCCTGTTCTCCTTTCGTTTCCTTCTGTAAAAACAGTAGCAGAGTGATTCTAAGGTCTTCGTTTTGGGAAGTCCTATGCTAGTTGACCGGTATAGACGTTTGCGCGTTGGTTACGCAGAAACCCGACCAGAGTCTGGCCCGACTTCGCCGCCAGGTCCACCGCCAGACTGGTCGGGGCGGAGATGCCGGCGATGCAACCGACCCGGGCGATCAACGCCTTTTGCACGATCTCAAACGCAATGCGGCCGGATACAACCAAACCCAGGTCGGCGGGACTGCGGCGGTCGAGCAGGAGGCGCCCGAGGACCTTGTCGACCGCATTGTGCCGGCCAACGTCTTCGCGAACGACCGGTAGGTTGGCGGCGGAGTCGAACAATGCGGCGGCGTGCAAACCGCCCGTCGTTTGAAACGTGGCCTGAGCCGCGTGGAGTTGCGTCGGCAGTCCGAGAAGGGTTTTGATGGTCGGGCGGAGGGACTGCCTGGTCGGAATCGGAGGATACTTGGTGCTCACTGCATCAATGGTGGCCTTGCCGCAGAGGCCACAGGAAGAGGACGTAAAAACCCGCCGCGAGAGTCGGGCCAGATCGACCGACTCCGGGGCTCGCAGGGTAACATCGATCACGTTGCCTGGGCCGTCGTTGGCTGCGCTGCAAATGTCCAGGTCGAGCACGTCGTCGGGCCCGGTGATAACTCCCTCCGTACACAGGAATCCGATCGCCAGCTCCTCATCGTGTCCGGGTGTGCGCATGGTCAGGGCAACGGATCGGCCCTGCACGCGGATCTCAAGCGGTTCCTCGGTGGCGACGAGGTCTTCGATGAACTCAGGCTCTCCGCCAGCACGAAGTCGACACGTGGAGACCGGCCGGGACTGGGACATCGCAGGGATTAAACCGAAGACGCGCACCGCGCGGTTTCGGAAACGAGTTCCATCGCGACCTCGAGGTTGAGGTTCTCGAGTTTTTTGAACCGGATGCAGCTCTTCCCGACCGATACCTTGCCAAGGCGATCCCGATTGTTTTCGGCGAGATAACCCTCGTTTGGGTCGCATGCGCAAATGTAGAGCGAGATGTAGTTCTTCTGGCTGGCCAGGCCAACCTGGAACCACTCACCGGTGCAACCGCTCTTGGTGCGGTAGGGGCCGATGCCGTAGCCAATCATGCCGTGGCAGATCCCCGGTTTGAGTTTGGGAGCAGCTTTGCGAATTGCGCGATGCAGCGTGGTGAGAACCTTTTTTCGATCAGCGGGAAGGGAGGCCAGGTAAGCGGTGGGCGTAGTGATGCTGGTATCAGCCTGCATGATGACGAGCATGCAAGGTTGGGTGGAATTGGCAATGCCAGGCCACGGCGCGACGAGGGGATTGCCGCCGGCCGCACCGGGTTGGCGAATCCCAAAACCATCAGTTGCCGATACCGGGAGTGGTCGGCACCGAGACCAGGCTTTCCACCAAACTCACCACTCCGGCGCAAATGCGCGCCGGAGAAATCTGTGAAGAATTGAAGGTGGCATCGTAGGCGATGGGATCTCCGACGTCGCGATTGAAGTGGGCCCGGGCATAGCGTCGGCGGGCTTGGTCGGCGGAATGGTTGCGCGTGGTGGCCTGGCGGACCGGGATGTCGAGCAGCTTCGCCATGTGTTGGGCACGATCACGCGGCCGGCCCACCAAGCGCAGGTGCAATCCTTGCGGAACGCGGGCCGTGGCGAAGTTGGCCCCCCGCCCAATGAGAATACAGTGTCCTTGGGCGGCGAGTCTTTGCATCAACTGGTGAGTATCCTGGACCATCTCCCAAAGGTTCGGGTGCAGTCCCAACAACTCTCCAATCGCAGCATCGAGTTCGGACACATTGTCCTCGGGCAGGTATTGGGCCAGCTTTTGCGGATAGCGGTGATCCTGCAGCATGGCTTCGACTAGATTTCCGTCGAAGATTCGCCAAGGAGGCCGGCGGGTGGCGTCGCGGGCGTTGAGATCCTGGGCAATGAGTTTGGCGAGCGTGGTGGCTCCGGCGCCGGCTTCGCGCGATATGGTGATGAAGGGGCGCGGGGAATGGGGTTCTGGACTCGGACCCGAATGAGAGGCGTGCAGGTTGAGGTAGCTTCCCGCACGTTCGATGACTGGGGTTGCATTCATGACTTTTGGAGGGGTTGTTCCCCAAAGTGTAGGCCACCGAGCTGTCCATGAAAAGCGCGAAACGGGCGCCAAAACCAGTAGCAGGCGGCCTAACGGGCCGCATAATCGCGGTTTTGGTGGCGGTCGCTCAGGGGATCTCGATTCGCCAGTTGTCGGAGGCGTGCATCGGTAGATCGGGGTTCTTCTGGATCCAATCGATGATAAGGTCGCGGATGCCGACATTGGAACGACTGACGACCTGAGCGTCAGCATACATGGTGTAGCCGCCACCGCCGTTGTGGCGGTAGTTGTTGATGGCGACACGGAGGGTCTGGTCGGGGCGAAGCGGACCACCACGGAAGGTCAGGTTGCGGATCCGTTCGCCAAGGGGTTGGCCCAGGTCGATGACGTATTCGACGCCTTCCGCCATGTCGAAGTTGTAGCCGGGAATCGCAGGGTCGATGGCGGCCTCGGCGGGATAACCCGGGCGGGCGGGCCCAAAGTAACGAGCGGAGTGCTCGAGCGCATCCTTCAGTTGCTCGCCCGTCAGCTCCACGACCACCAACGTGTTTTCATAGACGTAGAGGCGGGCGATATCGCGGACGGTGATGTCTCCGCTGTCGATCCTGGCTTCGAGGTTAAAGCTTGCGGCCATGGATACGTCGGCTGCACCGGCTTCGAGCTGAACCCGGTGGATGATGTCCATGATAGGCGTGTCTTCGAGGCGCGAGCGGGTTGCCGAGAGTGCGCCGGGCGAAAACCCAATGGGATTGTCGAGCCATTCCTCGGCAGCTGCGTAGGAGTCGGCGGTGATCTGCAGGATTTGCGGATCGGCAGGCACTTCCGCGGTCACCGGATGGGTGGTGGCGGTCTTGCCGATGACTTTCCAAGGCAGCATGGGTTCGCGGCGTTCCAACATGATGATGGTGCGCGAGAGGAACTCACCCCAGCGGCCGGCTTGGGTGAGCAGGACGCCGTTGATGCCGAGGGAGGGCACGTCGCGGTGGGTGTGGCCCATCAGGATCAAATCGATTCCCGGCACTTCGCGAGCGATGCGCACCGCGGCGTTTTCGCTCGCAATCTGTCCGGGCGAAGGCGCGCCACTGAGAATGTCCTCCTCCAAACCCATGTGCATCGCGACAATGACCACGTCGACACGGCTGCGCCGGCGCAATTCGCTGACCCAGCGATGGGCTGCCTTGACCGGATCGGTAAACGAGAGACCCGCATAGTGCGCGGGATCCTCCCATCCCGGAATACTTGGGGTAGTGAGTCCAAGGATACCCACACGAACTCCGCGCACCTGTTTGATGATGTAGGGGGCATTGGCCGGATCTTCGGTGCCCTCCAGGCAAATGTTGGCGGCGATCCATGGAAACCGAGCCGAACGGCGGGCGTTGTTGAGGGCATCGAGCCCGAAGTTGAACTCGTGGTTGCCCGGGGCCATCGCGTCATAGCGCAACGCATTCATCGCCGCCATGATCGGGTGAGGCGTAGTCGGCTCGACCACTGCCGTATGATAAGCGTAGGGAGAGCCCTGGATGGTGTCGCCGGAGTCGATCAGGATGAGCTCGGGGTCGATCAACCGGGAGCGTTTGATCAGCGTGCCTATCTTGGCCAGGCCGCGTTCGGCAGGTTCGCCCGTAAAGTAGTCGACGGGATGCACGTGGCCATGAATGTCAGTCGTCGACAAGACCGTGACGTGGGTGCGCTCGGCTTGGGCGAAGACGACGAGCGGAGCGACCCATCCGACGATCAAGATCAAAAACCGGCGAAACATACGGATAGGTTGGAAGAGCCAAGCCGCCAGGGCCAGCCCGGGATTTCTCCACCCTTCGCGCGATCCCGAAGCCGATTGTCACTTATTACGTGACACTGGCTGGCAGGGTGTCGTCTCAATTGAGACTTACTCGATCAGATCGAGGGGTGTTCGATGGGGTCGGTGGCCCAGACGATCAACCAGCCCGACTCTTCGTCGAGGTAGACGAACGGAGAGACATCCTCGTTTTCGGTTTCCACGTATTCCGCGTGGGCGAGGACAAAGTGCTCTTCAAAATGTGACCAGTCGACCTGGGCGACGACAGGTTCCGTGACAGTGGGAACCGCGGGTGGCTGGATGCGGTTGGTGATGCCAATCACGATGGCGAACACGGCAGCCAGCGGAACAGCCAGGCGCAGCAGGTGGTTCCAAGAGGGCAGGCCGGTTGTCCTGGACGGGGACTTCTCAGCTTGGCGGATGCGACGGCGCACCGCGTGCCATTCCTGGACGGGGTTCGGCATCGCGACACGGGTGTCGCGTTCGCGCCATGATTGGCTGGCTGTTTCGAGTCCCTCGGCCAGCCGCCGGCAGTGCGGGCACTCGGCAAGATGCTGTTCCAAAACAGCCGCATCCGCGGCACCAAGTTCGGCGTCGCGGGCGGCGAAGATTTGGGATTCAGCATCGCGGCAGTTCATGAGATCAACTTTTGGACATTACCAGCGGCCACGGCGTTCCACCCAGACTTTTTCTTTCCGGTGCGTCCAATAACCGCGCTGGTAGTGCTTAATCCGGCGGCCGCAGTGGTCGTAGGAATACCAGACGCGGCGCGGCACCCAGACTTTGACCGTGCGGTAGGTCCAGTAGCCTCCGCGATCGTAGTGGCGGTCGTAGCCATAGTGGCGGTCGTAGCCGTAGCGGGGGCTGCAACGATCGCGGTCACGGTAGCGGACTTCGACATAATCGTCATCGAAGGCATCATTGATCGCCGCGCCGATGAGGGCTCCACCCAGCAAACCGCCGAGGATGGCAGCTTCCTTGTCGCCCAAGGCCTGGGCTTGGCGAGGGGAGAACGTGAGGGCGGCGATGGCTGTGAGGGCAATGAGGGTGGTTTTCATAGTGGTCTCCAAGTTGAGTTACGCCCGTTGGGACGGAACCGGCGGAGACCCTATTCATTTTTTTTCAAAAAAAGATTTCCGGTCAGTCGGCGATCACGATCAGCGCGTAAACGCCACCGTCCGGACGGCTCGGGCCACCCAGCACCGCGGGCACGCCGGAGCGGAGCACGAGCCCTGTGCGCATGAACGTGCGACCGTTTCCCTGCCATTGGAGTTGGAGTCGAATCCGGTCATTGTCCGCACTTTCCGCTTTAAAACTCAACGACTGCCCCTGGCCCACGCCAAGGGAGCCCTCACCGGGGAGCGCGGCTCGGTCCCGACCGGAGCCGAGTTGTTTAAAACTCTCGAAGCGCAGGATGCGGCGAAGGGTGGACTCATAGCGGGCGAGGCTGCGATCGGTTTCACCGGCTTCCCGAGAGGCGGCGACAAGGATGGCGCGAACGGTGACTTCATCTCCGGCTGCCGCTGCCTTCGAGGGCAGCACGATGGCGAGCAAGAGCGCGCAGAAGGGTAGGAATCGGAGGGTCAATCGCATGGTGTTTCGCGGAGTTTTTGAGCGAGCTGGCGGCGGGCGTGGAAGAGGCGGGACATGACGGTGCCTCGGCGGCAACCGAGGGCTTGGGCGATTTCGTCGTAGGTTAGACCCTGAATCTCACGCAAGGCGAGCACGGCTCTTTGTTTGGGAGGCAATGAAGCCAGCAAATATTCAAAACGCTCGTGTTTTTCAGCAGATTCGAGTTGATCGGGCGCGGATGGCTGGTCGTCGGCCGGTTCCGGGGCGGGCGGAGCATCAGGATTGTCGTCGCGGGTTCCTCCCAAAGGCAGGAAACGGTCATACCAGCGTCGACGCTTGCGCAAGTGATCAACGGCTTTGCGCACTGCGATCGGATGGAGCCAGGTGGTGAACTTCGAGTCGCCCCGGAACTGGGTCAGTTGCTGCCAGGCCTTTACCCAGACGTCTTGGCAAATCTCTCGGGCATCGTGTTCGTTGCGCACGACGGCCAGCACGGTGCGGAACACCTGCTCGTAGTGCAGCTGCATGAGTTCGCCGAACGCAGTCTCATCGCCCGACTGGGCGGCGTTGATCCACGCCTTTTCTTGAGCGGCGGTTTCAGTTGCCTCCATGGGCCGCTCGGGCGGGCCAGCCTATCGCGGCCGGTAGGGCCCACGAGGACGGCCGTAATAGTCGTCGTAGTAGTACGGCACGTCACCCTTCATGGTGCCAAACGAGATCACGGCGTTAAAGCGTCCTTTCGGGTCGCTGATCACCGTCGTGGCAGAACCGCCGTAATACGAACCGCCGCTTCCACCTCCCACCTCGAGCGTGACCGATCCGCTGACGTTGAGCAAAGGGCCGCGACCCGTGAATTCGCCGCGGTCGGGCCGGGTCTGTCCGCCCCGCCCGACCCGGTCGCCGCGAAAGACGTAGGAGATCGGTTGGTCGGCGATGAATCCCGCGATGTGCTGATCGAGTCGCTCCCGTTGCTCGTCGCTCAGGCGCTCAATGCCAGTGGCCTCGAGCTCGGCTTCGGTGCGCCGTTCGCTGAAGGTCCGGGCAAATCCGTTGACTCCGCCGGCCCGGGCGGCGTTCACCTCGTAGGCAATCAGGTTTTCCAGATTGGCCTGTTCCTGCCGGGAGAGCTCATGCACGCCCGTGGCAAGGGATTCAATTTGGGCGAGCCGGGACAAAAAGTAGCCTTCAACTTCGGCCGGAGCTGACGCGGTCGTGGCGTCGTCCTCGACTGGCGTCGGAGCAGGGGGTGACTCGGCGGCCAGCCAAGTCGTGGAGAAGGCAGCGATGGCTCCGATGAGGCGAAGGGGAGAAGCAGGCATCAGCAATGAGAGGGCAGGTGGGTTGATTTGTTCCACAGGCTTGGGTCAGGCGCCTGCTGGTGCGACTTGTTTCTGAGCGCGGCGGGCGCTGACGACAACCAAGATCATCCAGGAAATAATCCAGATCAACGCGTAGAATTCCCGACCATCGACGATGGCTTCGCTGGTCATGGTCCACTCTTGCGTAAGGTCACCGAAGGGAGTCTGCCACGCCTGATTGGTGAGGTAGGGGATCTCGCTGATCAAAGCCGCGACCAGCACGATCCCTCCCATAATCTGGGCACAGGGCCATCTTTTGATGACAGCGAATCCGGTCGCCCCAGCCGCGAGCAGATAGATCACGATCCAAGCCAGGGGGTTGGGATCGTTGAATTGGAGCAACGCCGACAGAGCAAAAAGCACGGCCATGGTGGCGTGGGCAATGCGAAGAGGGAGGGGCATGGCGCACCCAGTGGAGTTCTTCGATCCAAAAATGCAAGGACGGCTGGTGGTCGGGTTTCACTGTGTGGGGAAGAACTACGCAATCTTCGGCATTGGCGCGCTGTCGTGGATGGGTTCAAATCGGGGCCGTGTCTGCTGAATTTCGGCCGCCTTCGCCTCCTCCTCGCGACCCCGATGCGACGGATCTCGCCGGTGTGGTCGTGCCGGGGTTGGGGCAGGCACTGCTTCTCCTCAGCCAGTTGGGCGAGCGGAAGCTGACGATGGTAGGGCTCGGGGAGGAAATCGACCTGGTGCTGCAGGATTTGATGCACTTGCCCAACCTTTTCATCGCACGGGTGGAATCCTCACCGCCGCGAATTCGGTTTCTGTATTGCCGCGATCCCCATGACCGTCACGTCGATCGTCCCATGAATGGCTTGGGACTCACGGATCGTGTCTTCCTTTCCCGCAAATCCCTGCTGTTGGGGCGCGAGGAGGCCAACACGCTGCTGGCCGCGGGTGAGATCGTGAATTTTGCCGTGCCGAGCCAGGTATGGCTGGGGGTGCCCCTGTGCTCAGGGGGCGAAGTCATCGGGGTCATGGCCACGCAGGATTATGAGCGCACCGACTCCTTGGGAAGGTGGCATGAGGCGGTGTTCAACGCCGTTGCCCCCACCGTAGCCGGCTTGTTGGAGCGTCACCTACGGCGTTCTCATGAAGTGGGTGAGTCGGAGCGCGAGGAAGCGCGTCGCCAGCAAACCCGGGCCTTGTTCGCCACGATCGGCCACGACGTGCGATCACCGTTATCAGTCATCCAAGGCTATGCCGACCTGTTGAAGCAGAGCTTGCGCGATACCAATTCGGCGATGTCGGCGGAACGCATCCTGAAAGCCGCGCAGGAACTCTCCGCCGCAACCGACCGCATGATCGACTACACGTCGGCCGAGGCCGATGCCACCGAGACCAGACCTGCGTCAAATCAACTTTCCGGGTGGATGCGCAGCCTCGAGTCCTGGGTCGAATCGGCGGGTGAATCGATGGGCGTGGGCGTCCAATGTGAGTTGGTGGCTCCGGAAAAGGAATGCGCCGAGTTCGACGGCGAACGGTTGCGTCAGCTGCTCCAGCACCTGGTCCGGGTCGCCTTGTCCCGGGCGGGCATCAAACGATTGCAAATGCGCCTGAAGGTGCAGCCGGTTTTGACCGTTCACAAGGCACGACTGCGTCTGGCGTTTTCGGTGGAGGCTCGTCCCGCGCCGGGAACCCCGGGCCGACCATCGGCGGCGCAGGATCGACTCCGGCCGGTCTCATTGGATGATACCCGCACTTACGATGCGGCCACCGTAAGCCTGGCCATCGCACAGCGGCTGGCCGAGATGCAGGGGGCAGACCTGCGCGTGAATGCGTCCTTGGCCGCACCTTGGCGGGCGACGCTCATTTTGACCGCCCCGGCCGCTGGTCATGGTTTGTCCGAAAGCCAACCTGAGCAGAAGGGGCCGCTTTCGCTGCGGCCCGATCAACTTGAGCGACTGGCCAGTCGTTTGGTGGTGATCGATCGCGATCCTGGCTCGCGAGAACGACTGGTCGAAGTGGTTGCGGCGGCGACTCACGTCACACCTCCAGCCTGCAGCCAAATCCAGGAGTTGAGCCGCACGGTGGAAGCGGAGCCACCGGCGATCATCGTGGCGTCCATCGCCCACGGGCCAACCGAAGTGCGGGAGATTGCCCTGGTCCTTCGAGCCTGCGACCGCTGTGAAATCCTGCCCTGTCTGATCGCGGTCAGCGGCGATCAAACCGTGCAAGGGGTGGAGAGTTTATTGGATGCCGGAGCGGATGCCTACGTACCCCGGCCGCTGAACCAGGCCGCCATGCTGGTTGCGTTGTCCGAAGGTTGGCTCGAATACGAACGACGGGTGGAGCTGGCGGAAGGTTGATCCAGTCATTCGGCCCGTTGGCACACGTAGACGGTGCTGTGCGAATCGCGGTGCAGAAACGGGTTGGGGAACGCGACCACTTCCGTCTTCACCGTCGCGAAGACTTGATTGAGATGGGCCAAAAACTGTTCCTCGGGTGGATCATCCGACCACAGGCCGAACACGCCTCCCGGCCGAATCAGTCGTGAAAAACTCTGCAGTCCTTCGGCGGAATAAAACCCGGCGTGCCGTTGGTGCAGCAGATGGTCGGGCGAGTGATCGATATCGAGCAGCACGGCATCGAATTGGCGCTGGGGGTGCCCAGGATCAAAACCCGGTCCGTCGGCATGGGCCATGGCGAAGAAATCCCCGTGTTCGAAGCGGCAGCGCGCATCGCCGGTGAGCTTCGGCCCCAAGGGCACGAGGCCGCGACGGTGCCAGTCGATGACCGGTTGCAGGTAGTCGATCACGATGAGTTCCATTACCCGTGGATCCTGCAGCGCGGTCCAGGCAGTGTATCCGAGGCCCAGGCCTCCCACCACCACCGTCAGTTTATCACCCGGTGTTGCGGTGAGTCCCGAACGTGCCAGTTCCTCCTCCACCTTGGTGAAAAGTGAGGACATCAAATAATCGTTGCCCAACTTCACTTCATGGATCTCGCGGTCGCCCAGTATCTTGAGGCGCTGGCGTCGCAGACTCACGGGCCCCAGGGGGGTTTCCTGATAGTCAATCTCTTCGAAGTTGGCAGACATGGAGCAACCGACCGTGACGATCCTGCGACCCAAGTCGATCCGGACTTGTCGCGAGTGGTCGGAGTGGCTTTTTTGGCCAAGGTCATCCGTCCCTGTAGTTCAATGGATAGAACCGCGGTTTCCTAAACCGTTAATCTGGGTTCGATTCCCAGCGGGGGCACCAGCTCGCCAGAGGCGAACAAGCCTTCGCCAAGGCTTCGGCTGGCAGGCCAGCCTGTGGTGAAAGCGAGGGGTCTACACCAAAAAGTGGGGGATTGCTGCGGAGAGGCATTTTTAGGGAGGGAGGTTAACCGCATTGTGCGATGACGCGGATGCGGTAGTTGTGGAAG